>CALWPQ010000043.1 GCA_944383465.1 uncultured Clostridia bacterium | reverse complement strand
ATTTTTACAGAAACAAAATAAGGTTGATATATAAAGGAGTTTGGGATGCAGAAATTAACAGTAACTTTCGTTATAGGGGCTAATGCAACAGGCAAAAGCACCTTCATAAAAAATCATTTTTCTGATAATAAGGCAGTCATTTTGGATGTTTACGATTATCAGCAAAAAGCCTATAAAGAAGCCGGTTTTAACAGGCAAATTCCCTTTGGAGAAGCATTCAAATGCTTATACAAAGCGAATGACAAGCTTTTGACAGATATTATAAACATATTGCGGCAGGGTAAAAATATTGTCGTAGAGCAAACGCTGTTTAAAGCTAAGCGTAGAATTGCATACACAGATAAAATTAGGCAGGCTATAGAAAATGTTAATATTCATGTTTATGTAATGCGCCCGAGCGATGCGCTTTGGGAATCGTATATTGCCCAACGAAAATTATACGGCACGTTGCAGAGCTATAAAAATATTGCCGCGCAGATTGAATTTCCAAACCCAAGTGAAGGAATCGACTTAATTTATGAGGTCGCAGATAACAATATCCAATTAAAAATGGACGCACCTAACTACGGAATTGTCGCTGCGGCTCGCAAGGAACTTTTGGCAGAAGCAGAAAGAATGTGCAAAGAAGAAGAAAAGAAAAGATCGAAGTTAGCTTTAATCGAAAGCATGAATAATCGGCCTTTCTGGCACTATTGCGAATCATGCGGCAAAAAAGCATTCATTTCTGCCAAAGACGCCTTTGACGATGGCTGGGACTACCCTCCCCAAATAGGCGCCTTTGGCCTGTTAGGCCCCCGAACTTGCGGAGACTGCCGCATTACGGATACCCTGTATTGGAAAGTGCAGCAGCAGAGTTTGCCAATCGTCTTAGAAGAAACGCTCACGGCTGAGGAATTAAAAACTTGGCAAAGAATCAAAAACGAGCCGGAAAGCCTATTAACGGAAGAATGATATTATAGCAATCTATAAAAGCCAAAGGATAGAAAAATTTCCTAATGCGCGGGGACTTTTACCGAAATTTAAAATATGGAGCAATAAGAATTGAAAACACACGAACTTTATAAAAATATAGCTTCAATATTAACCCAAAAAAATTCGGAAGAGCTGTTTGATTATATTGTTCACTCTATGGATTATCATGGCAGCTTCCTTCGTTCAAGATATTGTTATTGGGAAAATGTAATCCCTGATATCGACTGCGGCGAGATTGCGACTGTGCTTTTATCATTAAATCAGCCTTTTGATTTCAATGAGTCAGCCAATTATTATGAAGATATTGACTCGCCTTACCCCTTTACAATTTTAAAAATGCAGCTGTTTTTATATGATTTATCGGACAGCGAACGATTCAGACAAAAATCCGAATGGAGCGCTGCGGCTGGATTTGCATATCCGCTAAAGGTAAGCCTACCCGGCGGTAGTTTCGAGATTCTGCCTGCCGTAAACAATCTGCGAAGGAATAACCCAATAAAAAGAAGAAATAAACGCTTAACTGATTTTTTACAGAGCAATAATGAGGAATGATAGATGAAGAAAGATAGATAATGCAAATGCCAGCAAACTCTTTTCTATGAACGGTGTAACCTCTTTTACAAAGGCTACACCGTAACTTACATAAAAACCTGCTTATTCGGAGCTGCCAAAACGCAGCGCTGTTTTTTTCTTTATTCTATTTTCATTACCCTCTTGCCTTCTTCACACTTTCTCGAATGATCTCTTACAAGGAAAGAAGTGATTACACCAACTACACAAACACCAATGAGCACCATAAATATGATTTTATAGCCGTAGTTCCCATAGCTATCAAGTATACGACCGAAAATCGGAGGAACTAATCCATCTGTAACAGGAAGCACACTTGTAAGGCCTATCGCGGTACCCATAAGCGCCGGATGAAAATGTATTTCTCTAAGTATCGAATATGTCACTGAGTGCAGCGGCATTGCTACGAGTGAAGGAAGCAGCGAGTAAATACATACGACTATAACATTTGATTCGGAATTGAATATAAATGTTCCCGCAAACAATACTGCCAGTATTGAAAACGCTACTATAAACCACTTAGATGTGGACTTGAATACTTTGTCTGCCATAATGCCG
Source organism: uncultured Clostridia bacterium (assembly GCA_944383465.1). Lineage (GTDB taxonomy): Bacteria > Bacillota > Clostridia > Peptostreptococcales > Anaerovoracaceae > QAKD01. Next base: position 69,204 of record CALWPQ010000043.1, on the reverse strand, counting down.
CCGACAGGCGCGAGCATCATAGCTCCGTATGTTCTTACTACTGCAAAGCCTGAGGATGAATCCGGATCAATTCCCAGTACATTTATAAGGTACGGGTTAAAATATGATACATTGGCATATAAGAAATACGTGGCAATTACAAGAATATAGAATAAATAAAAGCCAGGCCATTTAAGCACATATTTTACGTCGGAAATCTTGATATTTTCATCATCCCCCTCCATAGCTTCGCCTCTCGCCTTTTTGGCAGCTTCGCTTTCAAGGAAAAGCAATACAAGTATCGTTGCCACAGTCGTTATAACACCAACGCATATCATAGCGCCTCTGAAACCGAAATGAGTACTCGCCCAAAGAGGAAGTACATTTCCGAGCATTCCCGAAAACCCGTTTACAAGATAATATGTACCGAACGAATTTCCGGCACTTTCCGCGCTTCCAAGGTTGTTGATATATTTAATGAGCGAAGGCCAGTATGCCGTACTGGTTGTTATACCTAAAAGAGCCCAGATAATAATAGCTACCTGATATGAATTTACAAAAGCTGCATAGATAAACGCAAGTATTGTTGTTCCACCTATCGAAACAAGAATCGTTTTCTTGGCATCAATTTTATCTGCCATAAACGCTCCCGGAATTGCCGAAAGACTTACCATTACTGCATATATGGTACTTAATAATCCAATTTGAGTATTTGTTATCTGCATTGTTCCTATCATTTGATCGTAGAATACATATCTAATATACGGAAGAATGTATATTGTGCCGCCCATAAATCCAAGAGATAGAAGCGAAAGCCAATAACGCACTTTTTCATTTTTAATTTGCATAAGATAACCTCCTGTAATATATATCATTGCATATTGGTATAATGGTAATACCAATCAATATTTATTCTACTTTGCCTTCTTCGATTTGTCAAATTGTTTTACAAATAATTTAAAATTAAAAATATTTTCTGAAATACATCATCCGATACTTTTTGTTTGTTTGTTAATAATCCAGATATATGCTATAATGGTCTAAAATAACGGAGGGGATTTTTGTGGCTTCAATAAAGATATATACCGACGGCGGCTGCCGCGGCAATCAAAAAGATGAAAATACAGGCGGCTGGGGAGCAGTGCTCGAATACGGCGACTATCGAAAAGAGCTTTATGGCGGCGAATTAAATACGACGAATAACCGCATGGAAATGACAGCTCTGCTCGAAGCACTGAACGCGCTGAAAAAAGAAGGCCTTGTAATTGAAGTATTTTCCGACAGCTCATATCTGATGAATTGCTTTCGTCAAAAATGGTATGAAAACTGGCAGAAAAACGGCTGGCAGACAGCAGCTAAAAAGCCTGTTGAAAATAAAGACCTGTGGGAAAAGCTCCTCGTACATCTTGCGCACCATAAATCGTTTTCTTTTTACCGGGTAAAAGGACATGTTAATCTCAACAGCAAATCAACGGACTTCGATAAACTTTATCAAAAATTTTTAGAATGGAACGGCACCAATTTTTCGTTTGAAGATTTTAAATACGTAACGGCAATGAACAACCGTGCGGATGCACTTGCCAATGCAGGAATTGATGAGATATTAAAAGAAAGCCACAAATAAATATCATATTTTCAATTTGCATAAAGCGCAGCCGCCGCAGTAAAATTGTAATATACAATAACTATTACCAAATCCTAAGCAGCGACACACATTTTACATTTTACGAAAGGAGCTCCGAATATGTATAAGGAAGCTATGAGACCCGCATGGGTAGAAATAAGTCTCGATAATCTTGAGCATAATGTAAAACAAATAATTGAAAAGGTAGGAAGCGCAGAAAAAATTACAGGTGTCATAAAAGCAGATGCTTACGGTCACGGTGCCGTAAAAATTACAGAAGTGCTGAGAAAATGCGGCATCAAGACATTTGCAACCGCAACGCTTGCCGAAGCTGTAAAGCTGCGCGAATGCGGCGCGCGCGAAGAAATCATCGTATTAGGCCTTATACCTAATATGTACGCCGATATCGTAGCCGAGTACGGCCTCACTGTTGTCTGCTGCGACAGCGAAAATGCGCGTGCCTTTTCCGACGCCGCAGAAGCTATGCAAAAGCGCGCTGCCGCACAGCAGCCTGTTCCAAACTGCCTCTCTGCACAGGACGCCTTTAGCGGCGCAAGACCCATTTCCGCACTCATAGCCGTTGACACCGGTATGGGGCGCATCGGCTACCTGGCAGACGACCCTGATACCGCCATAGCTGACATCAAAAAGATGCTTGCGCTCCCTAATTTTCGCATTACCGGCCTGTTCTCACACATGTCAACGGCCGACGAAGCCGATAAGACATTTTCACGCGAGCAGGAACGAAAATACAACGCTTTTTACGGCGCTCTCAAAAATGCCGGCATCGCCATACCGCTGCGAACATTAGCCAACAGCGCCTCAGTTACAGAGCTTCCTTCCGTAAATTTCGACCTCGTACGGCCCGGCATTATTCTCTACGGCTGCTACCCGTCAGGCGAAGTAGACAGAAGCCTTATAGACCTGCGCCCTGTTATGTCTGTGAGGGCAAATATCGTCCACCTCAAAGATGTTCCAGAAGGTTTTTCCGTGAGCTACGGCCGCAGCTTCATCGCCAAGCGTCCGAGTAAAATCGCGACAATTGAGCTCGGCTATTCAGACGGTTATCCCCGTCCCTACTCGAAACACGCAAAAGTCATAGTAAACGGCAAGCTGGCGCCGATTGCCGGCAACATCTGTATGGATCAGTGTATGATAGATGTAACAGATGTACCCGGTGTAAAGCTTGGTGACGAGGTAATAATAATGGGAAGTGACGGCACCCTGACAATTTCTGCCGACGATATTGCTGCTGCCACAGGCACCATAAATTACGAAATCCTCTGCGCTTTCGGTCAGAGACTTCCAAAGGTTTATCTTTAGCCGCATTGCAGTGCGCTGATATAAACAGAATTTTGTTTTTTCCATTGACATATTGACAAAAAAAGGCCGTTCATATACCATAATATGAGCGGCCTATTTTTGAGAAAGGATAGCAGATTATTAAAAATATGAAAATTCAATTATCGGATCATTTTACATACGGTAAGCTGTTTCGCTTTACGCTTCCATCTGTCATCATGATGACTTTTTCATCTATATACAGCGTAGTAGACGGTTTTTTTGTTTCAAATTATGTAGGAAAAATTCCTTTTTCAGCTATAAATCTCATTTATCCATTTTGGATGATTCTCGGAGCGCTTGGCTTTATGATGGGTACAGGAGGCGCGGCTATCGTAGGAAAAACCCTTGGTGAGGGGCGCCGCGATGACGCTAACCGTTATTTTTCGCTCATCGTATATGTAACAATCGGCATAGGTATTACCTTTGGAACAATCGGCGCCATATTCGCTCCGCAGGTTTCAAAATTTCTCGGCGCCGAAGGCGAGCTTCTCGAAAACTGCATAATATACAGCAGAATCGTTCTTCTCTGCCTTCCTCTCTATATGCTGCAATATCTGTTTCAATCATTCTGCGTAACAGCAGAAAAGCCGAAGCTCGGCCTCACTTTTACCATTGCCGTAGGCTGCACAAACATTGTGCTTGACGCCCTGTTTATCGCCGTGCTTGATCTTGGCATAGCCGGCGCAGCCATTGCCACAGGCATCGGCCAGTTTATCGGCGGAGTGCTGCCTGTCATATATTTTGCGCACCAAAATACAAGCTTGTTAAAGCTTGGCAAGACAAGCTTTTACGGTAAGGTGCTACTTAAAACCTGCACCAACGGCTCATCTGAATTTATGGTAAACTCGGCGGCTTCTGTTGTTGTTATGCTTTATAATTTCCAGCTCCTGCGTCTCGTCGGCGAGAATGGTGTTGCCGCATACGGCGCCATAGGCTAATTCTGTTGGCTGTGCACCCATCACCAGCTTTAACTACGGCGCACAAAACTACGCTGAGCTTAAAAACATACTGCGGAAAAGTCTGCGTATAAACGCAGTCGGCGGCATAACGCTTATGGTGATTTCTATTCTTTCCGCAAGAGTGCTTGCCAGCATTTTTGTCGGCTATGACCCTGCACTTTGCGATATGACAGTACACGGTATGCGCATTTATTCGATTTCTTTTATACTATCGGGAATCAATATTTTCGGCTCGTCATTTTTTACAGCGCTCAACAACGGTCTTATTTCCGCGACAATTTCATTTTTGCGTACTCTCGTATTTGAATGCGGCAGTGTAATTCTCATTCCGTATCTCTTTGAGCTTATGGGTCTCAACGCACTTGACGAACTCTGGGGCTGCATAATCATCGCAGAACTTGCGGCAGTTACAGTTACGACCATTTTCCTCGTAAAAAAACGCCATCAATACCATTATGCTTAATCAAATTCCTGTAAATCTGCTTTGACAATAACAAAATTTAAATATAAAGGTTTTAAAAGCATTAAAAAAGTTGTATTTTAATCATAAAATATGGTAAAAATACAACTTTTGCTGTTTTAAGTCCTTTTATTTAAAAATCATACAAAATTGCATGTCTGCAAAGACGCGCTCTTCAATCAGCGGCTTGTCACTGCTTTAAGGAAGTCGCGCAGTCTTTCACTTTTCGGATTTCCGAATATTTCTTCCGGAGTTCCTTCTTCTACAATTTTTCCTTTGTTCATAAAAAGCACACGGTCTGCAACATTTCTTGCAAACTGCATTTCGTGCGTTACAATTATCATCGACATATCCTGCTCAGCGAGCTTCTGCATTACGGAAAGCACCGTACCCGTAATCTCAGGGTCGAGTGCTGATGTCGGCTCATCGAAAAGCATCAGATCGGGATCCATTGCCAGCGCCCGCGCTATGGCAATGCGCTGCTTCTGACCGCCCGATATCTGTCCTGGGTAAACATCGCGCTTGTCCACAAGGCCGACAAGCTCAAGCAGCTCTTCAGCACGCTTTTCAATATCCGCCTTTTTTACGCCGTTAACCTTTATCGGAGCATAAGTGATGTTTCCAAGACAAGTCATATGCGGAAAAAGATTAAAATGCTGAAACACCATTCCCGTCGTGCCGTACAAATCTATTTCCCCATCCGTAATGTTTTCAAGACCATTGATGCTGCGCAGAAGCGTGCTCTTACCTGAGCCCGACGGCCCTATTATAGCTACGATTTCACCTTTTTTCATCGAAAACGATACCCCGTCTACGGCCGTGACACCGTCAAATTTCTTGACGATGTTCTTCATTTCGAGTATCGTATCTCCTGCTTGCAAATTTTCTTTTAATTCATGTCTGACTACGGCGCTGCCGCTCGCTTTTTTTCCTGCCATCAGCTCACCGCCCTTTCGTCATAGCGCTTAAAGCGTTTTTCAAGTCTGTTTGAAGCCAGAGTAAGTATGAACGTAAACATCAAATAGATAACCGCTACCACAAAATACGCGGTCGGATCTACATCCCTGTTTACCGCGCCTTTTGATGCCTTCATCAGCTCGCCGAGTCCGATAGCAGAAGCCAGCGCCGTATCCTTTACGAGCACTATCGCTTCGTTTGAAACCGGCGGCAGGATTATTTTCATCGTCTGCGGCAGCACAATTCCTACCATCGTCTGCATCTTAGACAGTCCTAACGCTTTAGCCGCTTCATACTGCCCGCGATCAATACCGTTTATACCGCCTCTGTATATTTCTGCAAAATACGCGGCATAGTTAAGGACAAAGGTAATTATAGATGTCGTAAGCGCCGGCAGTCTTATATCAAACTGTATCGGCAGCAAAAAATAGAAAAAATAAAGCTGTAAAAGCAGCGGTGTTCCTCTGAAAACAAAGACATAAAAACGACAAAAAGCCCTTATTGGCCAAAATCTTACGTTGCTTCCAAGCGCAATAGGAAGTCCCAGCGGCAGTGAAAGTAAAAGCGTCCAGCAAAAAAGCTGCACCATCACCCAAGCCCCGGCAAGAAGAGTGGGCATAAGAATGCCCACATAATCCATCAAATCGGTAAATTCAGTTATAAAACTAGATATAAAGTCCGAAATCATTTTTTCCGAAATTCCTCTTACTCATAGTCCTCAAAAATTACAATGTCCTTGCCAAACCACTTTTCGCTGATTTCAGCAGCTTTGCCATTATCTATAAGCGCCTTTATGGCCTCGTTAATCTTGTCTGCTACATCGGTTTCACCCTTTCTGCAGCCGATAGCATAAAAATCGTCGCCGAAGTCAAAATCGCATACGAAGAGCGTACCGCCAAGCTGTGCGTTCTTGTATTCGCCGAGCACCTCATCCACAACGATCACATCAACGCGCTTGCCCTGAAGCGCCATCAGCGCTTCATCATATGTAGGAAACTCATTTACGTTTTCCGCAAAAGCATCCCAGTTGTCCGATGCCTGCATTACCTCGAGCGCCGCCGAGTCCACCTGCGTACCGATGCTATAATTGGCAAGGTCTTCCGCACTCGTAATATTTACATCGCTTCCAAGCGACATTACTACAATGCGGTTGTTAAGATATTTATTTGTGAGTGACATTTTTTCCTGTCTTTCCTCAGTAGCCGACATACCATTCCAAAGGCAGTCAACATTTTTCGATTCGAGTTCCATTTCCTTAGCATCCCAGTCTATCGGCCTGAAAGTTATTTTAACTCCAAGCTGTTCTCCCACTGCATTTGCGAGGTCGATATCAAAACCGACAAGCTCATTGTTTTCATCTCTGAAACCCATCGGTGCAAATGTATCGTCAAGTCCGACAACAAGTTCGCCGTTATTTTCTATGTACGCCCAGCCGGATGTTTCCCCGTCTGCAGCATCATCGCCATTATTATCATCCGTTCCTCCGCAGCCCGCAAGCGCAAATATTCCAAGCGTCATTACGAGTATCAGCAAAATTGATGTTGTCCTTTTAAATGCTTTCGTTTTAATTTTCATTTTAAAAACTCCCTTTCATAAAAATTCTAAGCTTTATAAATTAAATCTTGCTTTTTCACTTTATCGCATTAACGCAGTAGCTCGTTAGCGACAAAACAATTCTAACATATATTGTATACTATGTCAATGCAAAAACACATAAAAATAAAAGCTGTCAGTGCAGCTTTTATCGTCTTTTTTACTTATTGTTCCCGCATACTTGCTATGTAGCTGCCCCAAAAGGTGTCCCCCGCATATTTTTCCCAAATAGCAAAATTATCTTTATTATTTTCAATAAAATCATTTTCCAGCTCGTCAGTGAAATATCGAAAATTCAAATCCACTGCAAAATCTGTCATTTGCGCTCGTATATCATCGGGGATTTCTATCTCAAATAGCGCGGCATCTATCTGCGCGCGCGTGCGGCTGTCAAAACGCATCCTCGCCTCTTCGCGCAAAGTATTTACAGATGACATCGTATATATGAAATCTCGGTTTTCGTCAATCTCCACTATGCCATATCTGAGCACTGCAACCGCCATACTGCCTGTTGCTATATCGGTAAGTCCAGCTCCTTTTATGCTGTACGAATTTTCGTCCGTTTTATCCTGTTTTTCGTCCGACGCAATATGCTGCATATGTATATGACCCGAAAGATTGAGCCTTACATCGTTTTCGCGGAGCATTTCCGCCACTTCTTCGTGATTCGATATTATAAATCCGAATACCATTCTTTTATTCTGCGGAAGTACACTCTGATGTGTTGCAGTTATCACCTCGATGCCCTCTTCGCGCGCCTTTTCAAGCTGCTTTTTAGCCCACGCCAGCGTCTCATCTGTTACACGGCCTGCGCCTTTTGTATTGGCATCAATGGTTATGAGCCAGACATCATCCGTAAGCGCATATACATAGCTGAACGAATCCTCTGCACAGGACAGCGCGTCCGCCGGCCCAAAATTCCAGCATATTTCGCGAAAATCTTCCTTAGAAATATTATCTGTATAGGCAACATCGTTACCGCTATATGAAAATGCCCTGTACGAATCTATATCGTGATTGCCCGGGATAACGAGCACGGGAATGCCCGCCTCCTGCACAGCTTCAAGCTTTTCAGCAATCTCGCGCAGGCTTAAAATTTCACCGTTAAAAGTGAGATCACCCGTAAGCACAAGCGCATCCGGATTTGCTTCAATTACTTCACGCAAAAATTCGTCCACTATCTCCTGCGAATATTCCGTGAGTTTGGCATCGCCGTCTGCTATCACCTTTCTAAAGAGCTCACCGTCATCTGTGAGCTCCGGTGAAAGATAATGAATATCAGTCGCAGTCCATATTGTAAGCGGCTCTCTTTCATGCGCAGCTTCTGCACGGTCAGCACCGCCTGCCTTATTGCAGCCGCAAAGCGCGGCCGATGTCAAAATCACCGATAAAGCCATACACAAAAACTTCCTTTTCATTTATATAAATTCCTCGCATCGTATTATCCGAAATATATCTATCGCTATTTTATCACAGGCGTGCTCCTTTCGCAAATCCAAGCCCATATTTTAATTTTATGCGCTCGAGCTTTTGTCCCATCGGCTCGGCAAGAAAGTAAAGAAATACCGCCGAGCTCGCTGCATGCACCAGATTAAAAGGCACCGCGGCGCCGTATACCGCGGCTGCCGCCGCCAGCGTCGGTCTTTCGTAAAACCCGAAAAGCGTCCACAAATCAACTATACCTCCGTACACAAAGAAAGTGATCACTGCTCCAAACGCTGCCAATACTGCGCGGCGCCGCATAATCAGTCCGCTTTTTCCAAGCGCTCCCGCGATAAGGCCTACCGCACCGAAGCCGCACATCTGCCACGGAGTCCACGGACCCTGCCCAAAAAAGAAATCAGAAACAAATCCGCTCAGCGCGCCTACAAGAAAACCCGCCTGCGGGCCGAGAAACGCACCTGCAATTATCGCAATTGCACTTACAGGCTTGAAATTGGGCGTCATAAAAAATATCGCCCGTCCACAGACAGCTATTGCCGTCAGCACCGCTATTATCATCACTTCGCCCGTTTTTGGCCTTCTCCTTTCAAACGATACTGCAAAAGGAACAATCGCTAAAACAGCGACGGCAAAACTTATAATATAATATTTTCTGTCGTTCATAAGATAAATGCCTAAAAAAGGTACCGACGCCGCCAGCAGAAGCGCCAGTGCCGTTATCAGTGCCGGCACGGTTTTTGAAACTTCCGCATTGCTTTTTTGTTCCTGCCGGCTTTTCACCATTTCAGAGGTATTTTTTTGCTTTTGCTCCTTTTTTGCTGCCCCCGCATTTTTTATTTCACTTTTGTATTTTGTTTTGCCGTTCAAATCTGCATCATTTAACTTTTCACCCTGCAAATTGACACGCACAAGGGTCACAACATCGCGCACGCTGACAGCATTTTTAAATATATGACGCGACATGCGGTTTGCCGCAGTCGTATAAAAACTGTTTCCTGAAAAAAATTCACGCGGCGCAGAAATTTTCATTATGCGGCCGTCAAATATCATCGCGCATCTGTCAGCGTGTTCCGCGCAAAAATCCGTATCATGCGATACAATAACTACTGTCTTTCCCTGCTGACACAGATTATGAAGTATCTCTGCAAGCTGCTGTTTAAAATAATTATCTATGCCTTTTGTCGGCTCATCGAGCAGCAATATGTCAGGCTCGTAAACAAGCAGTTTTGCGAGTGCTGCCCACTGCTGCTCGCCGCCCGAAAGATCATATGGATGCATATCGAGCAGCTTTTCCGTATCCGTTAGTTTTGTAATTTCAAGCAGCCTTCCTTCTTTACTTTTCAATGCGTCCGTATTTTCGCTTCTCCTGTTTTCGCTTGCTTTTTGACACGCGCGCTCTCTTTCATCGAGTGCGCGCAGTAAATCCTTTCGCAGCGTATTTTCTGAAAAAACAGTCTGCGGAGACTGCGGCAAAAGACAAATGTGCGCTATGCTGTCTTCACATATCCGTACTGCTCCGCGGTACGGCTTTGCAAGTCCGCAAATCAATCTGAGAAGCGTCGTCTTACCGGTACCATTTGCACCGATAACGGCAAAAAACTCACCTTTATATATATCGAGCGAAAAATCTTTGATTATATCCCGCCCGTTTTTTTCATATCTGAACCACACATCCCTTAACTGCAATGCTTGCGTTTTACTCTTTGATTTAATATCGCCTGCACCGCCTGACACTGTATTTAAGCATTCTCCGCCGTTAATGCAAGCGGGCTTTTCTAATTCTTCTTTAATCTCTGTTATTTCCGGTGCTTTTTTTTCAAAAATCTTGGAAAGGTACAGTCTACCGCTTCTGACATCTATCGGACACTGAAAGCTTTGTCCGATCCCGTCTGCTGCAAGCTCTGCGTACACGCGCATAGCGACGGGCATAGATGTGAACATCTCGCTGCCGCTTGCCGCAAGCATCGCCGCTGCTTTTTCCGGTGCCTCGTCTATTATTATTTTGCCCCCAGCCATTACAACCGCTTTATTGGAAGCTGCAAGCACATCTTCAAGCCTGTGCTCCGCTATTATTACCGTTGTCCCCAGCTCTCTGTTTATTCTCTTTACTGCTTCCAAAAATTCACCTGCGGCTATCGGGTCAAGTCTGCTTGTTGGTTCATCGAGTATAAGTACCTCCGGCTGCATCGCCATCACGGCTGCTAAATTGAGCAGTTGTTTTTGGCCTCCCGAAAGAGTATCCACTCTTGCGTCAAACAAATTCTGCATACCGAAAAAACTCGCTGTTTCGGCTGTGCGCAGGCGTATTGTCTCCTCGTCCGTTCCCAGGCTTTCAAGCCCAAAGGCAAGCTCATGCCACACCTTATCCGTAACTATTTGATTGTCTGGATTCTGCATAACAAATCCTATTCTCTGCGCCTGCTTGCGCTGCGAAACAGAATCAAGAGATTTGTTACAGAAAAAAATTCTGCCGCTTTGATTTCCTGCCGGCGTAAGCTCCGTTTTAAAATGGCGCAGAAGCGTCGATTTTCCCGAACCTGATTTTCCGCATATTACTACGAAATCTCCATTGTTTACTGTGAGATTGATATTTTTAAGTACTGCCTCTGCGGCGGCAGGATATGTAAATGTTAAATTCTCGATTGTAAATAGTGCCATTTAATTTCCTCCCGCACATTTATGATAACAGGCAGCAGTAATAAAAGCGCGTATGACGTCATAAGTACAGCTGTTATACCCGTAAGCTCTGCCGTTTTTATCATCGGAAAACACTGAAAAGCGCCCGCACCTGTCTTTGCACAGGCTGCCGCTGTGCCTATGAGCACCGCTTCCCAAATTACCGCCATACCGTCGCGCCTGTCAAAACGATAAACCGAAAATGAAGTGCGCCCTGCAAGTCCATAGCCGCGCGATTTCATAGAATCCGCTGTGTCAACGGCATTTTCGAGCGCCCAGGTTATCAGTATGGACGCCGTCCGCAGTCCGTATTTTACATTGGTACGAAAAACGGGATTTTGGGGACGATTTTTGGGACGTCTGACCGCAGCGTTTGCAGCGTTTGTCAATGCGCTGTTTCCGATTACATTGCCGCTTATGGCTTTCTGTCCTTCGGATATTTCCCGCGCTTTTGCCGTAAAACGCGGTACAAATCTCAGTATCATAGAAAAAAGGAGCGCAAATACCGGCAGCCTCCGTCCGAGAAGATACATAATTTTATCGCTTGTAAGTACTTTAGATGCGCATGCACCCCAGATAATCATCGTACTTATCATAAGTCCCGCCAGAATACCATAGACTGCCGCCTCAAGTGTTATGGGATTTCCCCGCAAATAAAACAAAACTGTAACTCCGCGATGATTGAAGAGCATATTAACTGCTCCCGCAGTTAATGTCACCGCAAACAGTATGCTCAAGCCGGCAGCAGCCGACTTTTTGCCGCCAAGATAAGTAAAATATAAAAATGCGCTGCCCGCCGATATTAAAAGGAGTGCAGGGTGCATAAAAAACATTCCCAATATTATCGCGCCTGCAAAATATATGAAAATTACTGTAGGATGGTAATCAGAAAAACTGTCTCTCACAGCACCGTCTCCTTTCTTTTCATTCATTATCGACTATTTTAGCAAAATCCTGTTCCTATATATCTTTACCTATGTCCCTGCCAAGATCACAGGAATAAATCCATTCTATCTTGTCACCGCTTTTCACCTCATAGCTGCTGCATCCCACATTTGGAAACTGTCCGTTTACACTGTACATCCAGCCCGAAACATCTCCGCCGTCAAATTCGTAAATATTAGCAATTCCCTTTATGTATGCCGTTCCGTATGCAGGTGTGTTTACAAATTCCATATGTATTTTATTTTCTCTTGTAACGCTGCTGAGCACATCAAACACACTGTCGCCTTCATCGAATTCAGCCTCTGTTTCAGAAAGGATAATGCCGTCCTCAGGAATTATTTCCCTTACTCCGCTGCTGATTTCTTCCATATGTTCCAGCAGGGTATCACATTTTATGGATACGGTGCAGGTATATGCGCTGCTTGCGCTTTCCCCTGCACCGGACGAATTTTCGTCCGCTATATCCTGTTTTTCGTCTGCCGTATCTGTTTTTTTGCCTTGTGCGTCCGATTTTTTGTCTGTTTCATCCGCTTTTTCGTCCTCGCTGTATAAATCCCCGCTCTCATCGTTTGGTGTCTGCATTTCTGTACCGCTTTCAACACCTGCCGAATTTAAATCCGCATTGTAATTTTCGGGGCCGCTGCATCCGTAAAGCCCTATTGTCACAGCAACTGTCAAAATCAATACAAATTTCTTAAAGCGTACTCTGTTTTTCCCTTTTCCGCTTTCAGATGCCGTGCTTTTTTTTGTTTTTACCGTCGTATCTTTATCTGCCACTTTTATTCTCCGATATTCTCTGATATTCTCCGGTGAGTTATACTTTTACACGCAGCTATATCGTTTATTTGCGATAGGCGTTTACTGTCTTGTTATTACTGCTGTTCTGCTGCTGTTGTCCCAGTCTATACTTTCACCCACAGCTTCTACAACAGCACGCAGCGGTATGTATGTTCTGTCTTCTTTAATCTGTGCCGCCGTGTCTATTAAAACAGTCTCCGTGCTGCCGGCTCTTTCTATTTTTATTTCGCTTGATCCTGCTGTAATGTACACTTTTGTGCCGTCCTTTGTAATTACCGCAAGTTTTGCTGAATTATCCCAGCTTACATCGCAGCCGAGATTTTCCGTTATCTGTCTTATAGGCGCCAGCGTTCGGCTTGCGTGATCTATAAAAGGCCTGCCAGTATATGATGTGAATTCTACTTGCTTATTGTCGATGGTAACCTTTACCGCGACTCTTTCTAAACGCTCTGCAACCTCCGCAACATCAGTCATATCGTATAATGGCGATAAACTGTTTGTAAATCTGTAATATGCATCAAGCGCACAAAGAGCCTGTTCCGTCGCCATAATATTGCTGCCTCCGCCTTTTGTATGCTCAAAGCTGCCGTCTTTTAGCTGATATGAAAGCAGATTGTCTATAAGACTCTTTCCGTCCTTGATAAAACGCTTGTCCAAATCAGGATCAATACCGAGGGTACAAAGCGCGATTATCGTCTGCGCCGTGCTTTCTGAATTTTCGCTTCCATAACTTGTGTATCCACCGTTTTTGTTCTGCTTTTCACTGAGCAAAGCAATACCTCTTTCAATCGCTTCGTTCACTTTTTCTTCATCCTTGTAAGGTGCGAGCGCTGTAAGCGCCATAGCGGTAATATCGGGATCAGCTTCTTCCCCGGACAGTGCAAATCCGCCTCCGCTTTTCTCTTCTTTAAGTATTGTATCAATAAGAAGCGCTCTTGTAGCGCGCTTACCATAAGCCGTACCGCTTATATCTATATTGCCCGTATCGCCCGCGTTTGATAAAGAAGCGGCAGCTAAAGCCTTTTGCAGCTCATCGCTTTGCGGAATATCATAATCACCGCTGTCGAGTGCAATCAGCGTCCACACTGCTCCGTTTAACCCCTGGTTTGTCACTCTTTGCATATCGGCAAGCGAAAGCAGCAAATTCTGCCCGCCTATAGCAGATGCATCTTTACCGATAGCTGTAAGCGCAATTACAACTCTTGCATTTTCTGTAACCCGTCTCTGGTCAAGGACGCCGCCGCTTTCCGCTATCGCTGCCCGCGCCTCTTCATAATATCCCTCTTTATAAGCTGCTGGTACTCTTTCGCCGTTTTCCCCGCGCACTCTTCCGATTAAAAACCATTCCTCACCAAAAAGAGCGTGATGATAAGACGTTCCTTTTCCCTCTGTACCTTGTATAAATTCATCTGCTTTTAATGCCGCCTCACTTATTTCCTTATTCTTTTCCGTTAAAGGCACCGCAGCTGCGTCCTTAATACCGCTCGATCCCGGCACCTTGGTCCAGTCCTTCGTGTAAAACCACTCTATTTCCTCGCCGCCCTTAAGCTTATACTGCGCCGCACTCGTTTCTATAAGAGTACCGTCCACGCGCACCATCCAGCCGGAATTGCCGCCCATATCAAATTCACTGAGCCCGTCTATGCTCACAACATAGTTTCCGTCTTTTATAGTCGCCGTTATGCCGGCACTTGCCAGCACCTGTTTGAGTACACTGATAACTGTTGTGCTGTTCTTTTTTATAACTGTCGTTCCTTCTGCAAGCACTTTGCCGTTTGCATTTTTGACAACGGTGCTTACCTTTGGCTCAGATACCTGAGAACCGCCGCCCGTGCTTCCTGAATCGTCCGCAACAATAACGGCAAAGCTTGCGCTTTTTGTTTCTGTAATTCCGTATGATGTTTCGCTGTATGTGACATTTATTTCTTTTTCACCCGCTGTGCTGCTGGCAAAGGTTCCTACTTTATACTCACCCTCTGTAAGTATTTTTGTTGTTCCGTCACTGTATTTAGCCGTTACTGTCATTCCCGCTGTATCGAGCTCTTCTCCCTTTTCATAAACGAGCTTTGTCGGAGGCGCTATAAATAAATCGGTAAGAACTTTGCCCTTTGGCCAATTCTCTTCTTCTACAAGTACTTTATCTGTAAAATCATAAATATTTCCCTTAACTGCGCTCTCATCATTTAAGTAATTCTTAAATGCCGTCAGTGCGCGCATCGCATCTGCCGTCGCCATAAGATTTACTGTATTGCCGGTATATCTAAAGCCTTTGCCCGTTCCCAGCGAATCGGCAAGCAGCGCATCTATAACATCGGGATATCCATAGCCCTTTGTTATCTCCTGCGGATTTTTTGCGAGCATCGAGCCTGCAAGCACTATATACGCGTTGTAATTAGAACTTCCAAAATCCGCAAGTCCTCCTGTTTTGCGCACTATATAGTCAAACGCAGCTTCAATCGCATCTGTTATTTCGCTGCTTCTCACGCTTTCGCTCTCATAGTCCTGATAGCCCGCAAACCCGAGAACTACCGACGCCGTATCTCCTACATCGTATGTGCCCTTAAAGCTGCCGGCCTTATCGCCGCTTATCTCCTGATTATCAAGTATATACCTTATGACAAAGTCCTGTGTCAGCACAGCATCGCTTTTATCTCCTGCTGTTGCTGAGCTCTCTGGACTGCACTTGTCATTTGCAGCATACGCCAGCAGCACATAAGGCGCATTGTAAATTGAAAGGTTTGAAGCCGGTGCTTTAGCAATGATATCTATGAGGCTCACCGTCTTTGCGCTTGCTTCATCTCCCGCATCACCGGTGGTATCGCTGTATATCTTTACACTGCAAGGGTCCTTGCCCATTGCGCAGAGCACAAGTGCGTCTTTGGCAAGAGTGCCAAGCACGCTGCTTGTCATATCTGAGCTCGCATCCACCTGCACCTTTCTCAGCACAGCCTCTTCCTGCTGCGCGGTAAGCGTTCCGCCGCACGCAAGATAACCTATCAGAAAATCTCCCTGTAAAAATAAGTCCGGCAAAAGTCCGGCAACCGTCTCGTTTACCGCCAAAGCCGCCGTTATTTCCTCAGCCTGAGCTTTTTGTTCATCATCGCTGTACTCGGTTATATCCTTCGCTCCACCAGCATATATTTGCAGATGGAAATCTTTTTGTACCGAGGAGCTGCCTACAGTCACAAAAGCGCTGAGCGTTACCTCTGTATCCTCGCTGATATTATCAAGCGACACTTCTCCCGTATTTCCGATCAGCTCTGTGTCGCTGCTTTTCCACGTAACCTCTGCTGTATCGCCGTTTACAAGGGTTACGCTTGTCGGCAGTGTCAAATTAGTGCTCACATTATATATGCTGCCGTTTTCATCTCTTATATCGCCCCAGCTAAGCATCTGCGCGGCATTTTCCGCTTTCATGCTATCTGTAAGCTCATCTTCTACAATTATTTTGAGATTCGGCATC
Source organism: uncultured Clostridia bacterium (assembly GCA_944383465.1). GTDB lineage: Bacteria > Bacillota > Clostridia > Peptostreptococcales > Anaerovoracaceae > QAKD01. The sequence continues at coordinate 52,963 of CALWPQ010000043.1, read as the reverse complement.
AGATAATACATTCCGTAATCGTCCTCAGACGGCACAGACAATATGTACTCGCCCGCTTTACTAAATGACACGGTAATCGTTCCCTCATCGTCCGTAACATCTATAAATTCATCTCCGGCGTATACTTCAACTTCTTTTATCGCTTCAATAAAAGACTCAAGACTGTTCGGTGCAAAAGCTCCGTACCAGGCAAAATAATAGCCTTTCAGCATAAGCTCTGCTTCATTGCCCGTTTCCATATACAAGGTATCTACTTGCTTTCCGTCTGTCTCAAACCAAGTGTAATAATCCATATAGTACGGATCGGCATATGCGAAAAATTCTACCGTATCACCCGAATGCACTACAGTCTGATTTACTGCCGTACCGCTGTATCCATACTGACCCTCAATGCCGTTATTTGGCTGCGCTTTGTTGATCGCAAATGAGAAATTACCCTTGCCGGCATCGAAAAAATTGTCTACAAAACCGTCTGATAAGCTGAGATACTCTTTCGCGGTTTCTTCGTTAAACTCTTCTCCAAGCACAAGCTCATATGCCGCCACAAGCACATCGAGTGCGGAAACAGCTTTTGCGCTGTCAATTGCATCCGCATAATCATATTTTTCGGCAAGACCCGAATTCACAGACACCGTTTCTCTGTCATGCAAAAATCCGCCGCTTAACTGTGAAACTATTGTCACATCGGCATTTAACGTTTGACCTTCTGTTTCTGCTGCATATACGGACTCCGTATCTTTAATCCGTATGCCAAACGGCGCCGCTGAAGTCACCGTAACTGCAACTGCGAGCAGACTTGCTATTATACGCACGATTCTGCCCTTCCTTTGTTTTCCCTGCACATTTCCTTTTTTCTTCTTCTCTTTCATTTTCTCTGTCCTTTGTTCCTCGACTAAAGTATCATTATCCCTCGGCGCGCCGCAAATCTCCGGAAAAATAAAAAGCAGCGGCAAAAACCGCAGCCCGTATTTATCTGCTCTCTTTCCGTAATTTCCGGTGCACCGCCGGATTACAGCATATGAAATGCAGGTCTTCCGGCTTGCGTATCATCGCCTGACCCCGCCTTCCCAAAGCACAAAATACCTTTTCACACTTACACTGTATCATCGGCATTTTGCGCGCCGTCTTGTCTGCACGCCTGCAAAATACCGCTGTCTTTTGCCTTTGCAAATGTATTTCTGCAAAAGCATACCTGCATAACTATTTTGACTTCAGTGGCTGCCTCGCCAAAAACTCAAATTATTTTTTGCATTTCACGCTGTGGTTCACTTTTTCTGATCTCCGCATCCTGTCATGCACGTTTCGTTTTCCGTACTTTATCTTGCGCATCCTGCGCTTTACAGTCTGCTTTCTTCAGCCTGCGCTTATTTTTTGAATTTTTCAGTCCGGCTATGGGCTTCGGCTCCTCGCTCACGGCGGCGGGACCGCATGGGATTTTAACCCGTTTCCCTCTTAGCTCCCCGATGCTCGCAGTTTACGCACCTAAAACCCTGCAAAGCTATGATTCTATCACACTACAAACTCAAAACCCCATAGGCCCGCAATATTTAAAAACCATCAAAACCGCCTGAAAGCTCGGGAAGAACACTTCATATTTATAAAATTTTATATACTAAGTTTACCAACTCCACTCGACCCTGTCAAATTCAAAAATACCTTTTTCTTTTAATTTTCATAAAAAAGATATCTTTTGGCCAATTCCGCCCGGAAATTGAAATCCGCCGCATCAGCCGCATCTTGAATATCCCGCTTCCCTTGCGAAAGCGGCCTCGTTATGATAACATAGAAGCAGCAAGGAACTTCAAAAACAAAGGAGGGCAGATTTATGCGAAAATGCTTGAGATGCGGCGCGGACATGCTTGAAGGCTTTGGTATCAATGTTATGCACGGATCCTACGGTATTGCCATTACGCGGAATGAAAAATACCGTCCTTTCAGTAAGCTCGATACCCCTAAAGTAGCAATATGTCCTGAATGCGGCGAGATTTCCTTGTATTTTGAGGATTTAGAAAAGCTGAAAACCGCTGCATATTACAGAGATTTCAAAAACGACTTAAAAAGTGTCAGCTCAGGCGGCAAACGCAATGAGCCCAGCTTTGCAGGTGCAGACTGCCTTAATGAAAGCAGCGCCGCCGGCGCCTCTAATGACGGCCGCGGAAATACAAACTGCGCGGAAAATGAAATCATAAATTTACGCGAACAGCCCGAATATCTTAATGCTGCTGCGAAATGGTTTGCAGGTAAATGGCGCGTTCCGCTTGCCGCTTACGAAGAAAGTATGCAGGAGTGCCTCGATAACCAAACCAGCGATACCCCCGGCGTCCCGCAGTGGTATATAGTTATGAACGAAAAAAATGAGATAATAGCCGGCGCCGGCGTCATTGCCAATGACTTTCACGACCGTCCAGATCTGACGCCCAATCTCTGTGCGCTTTTTGTTGAAGAAAATTATAGAAAACAGGGCCTTGCAGGCAGGCTCCTTCTGCACGCCCGCAGCGATCTGTCTAAAATGGGTTTCGACCGTCTCTATCTCATTACCGATCACACGAATTTTTACGAACGCTACGGCTGGGAATTCCTGACGATGGTAAACGACAGCGACGGCCCTGCCAGAATGTATATCTCCCCTTCCTATAACGGTATTTAAAGCATTTAACAGCAGTCATTTAATATTAAATAAATATTTATAAATTACTTGACAATAAGCAGCCTCGCATTGTTAAATTTGTATAAAGGCACTTTTAACCGCCTAAAATCAGAAATGCTTTATTTTTGTTTATAACTGTTAAACTTATTTATAAAGAAAGGATAAAATTTATGAAAAAATTAGGATTTGGCCTTATGCGTCTGCCGCTCGACAATCCCGACAACGAAACCAGCATAAATTTAAACGCTGTCGAAAAACTCGTCGATAAATATATAGCGGCCGGCTTCACGCACTTTGATACCGCTTATGTCTACAATGACAAGCACAGTGAAATAGCTTTCAGAGAAACGGTTGCCAAGCGTTATCCGCGCGAAAGCTACACGATTACGGACAAGATGCCGATGTTCATGATAAAGGAAGAGGAGCGTCTTGAGCCGATCTTCACAGAGCAGCTTGAACTCTGCGGCGTCAATTATTTTGACTATTACTGGCTGCATTCGCTCAATATGGGCAGCTACAAGCGCTCCATCCGCGCCAATGCCTTTGATTTTCTCAAGAGAAAAAAAGACGAGGGCAAAATCAAGCATATAGGCATATCATTCCACGACTCCGCAGAAGTCCTCGACCTTATTTTGACAGAGCACCCGGAGATAGAATATGTGCAGCTTCAAATTAACTATATAGATTGGGAGGACGAAAACATCCAGTCCCGCAAGTGCTACGAAACCGCAGTTAAGCACGGCAAGCGCGTAATGGTAATGGAGCCTCTCAAGGGCGGCTCACTTGCTGATATTCCTGAGGAAGCCGAAAAGCTTATGCGAGAAATGCATCCTGATATGTCCCCTGCTTCCTGGGCAATCCGCTTTGCCGCTTCACTTGATGCTGTAGATTTCGTACTCAGCGGTATGTCCTGCGACGAACACCTCGACGACAACCTTTCATATATGACTGATTTTGTGCCGCTCACAGATGCAGAGCGCGAAGTCCTTGCAAAGGTTACCGATATCATTAAATCGTCGATCGCTATTCCTTGTACAGCCTGCCATTACTGCACGAGCGGCTGTCCGCAGAAAATTGCTATTCCTGAAGTTTTTGCCATCTACAATAATTACAAGAGATTCCCTGAAAATCAGGAAACAGCAACAATCAACTATTCGGTAACACTTATGAAAAATCACGGTATGCCATCTTCCTGTATCGAGTGCGGCCAATGTGAAGAACACTGCCCGCAGCATCTTTCGATAATCGAAAATCTCAAAGAGGTGGCGAAATTGATAGAAGGCTAAAATTTACGGTGGAACATTATGAATTATATAGGCTCAAAATTTTCCCTGCTCGATTTTCTGCGCGCATCTATCAGCGCTGCGACAGGCTATAAAGAAAGCGATAGCTATGTCTTCGCAGATTTATTTGCGGGCACGGGTGTTGTCGGCGCCGCTTATAAAGCCGGCGGCTGCAAAGTTATTGCAAACGATATACAATATTACAGTTACATATTAAATAAACACTATATTGAAAATGTTCCGCCGATTGATACTGCCCTTTTGGAATATTTAAACAATCTTCCGGGGATTGAAGGCTTCATTTTTAATAATTACTGCGAAGGCTCCGGCTCCGGAAGAAACTATTTTACGGATATCAACGGCAAAAAATGCGATGCTGTAAGGACAGAACTTGAAAAACTGCATCAAAACGGCGAAATTGACAATGCGGTATATTATTATTTTCTGGCCAGCCTTATAAATTCTATAGATAAATATGCAAATACCGCTTCCGTATACGGAGCGTTTTTGAAGCATATAAAAAAATCGGCGCAAAAAGAGTTCAAGCTCAATCTCCTGCCGATTATCGACGGCCCGACAGGAGAAGTATATAACGAAGATGTCAATAAGCTTATAAGGAATATTTCCGGCGATGTTTTGTACCTCGATCCGCCTTACAATGCCAGACAATACTGCACGAATTATCATGTGCTTGAAACAATCGCAAGATACGATAATCCTGTCCTGATCGGAAAAACTGGTCTTAGAGATTATCAGGATCAAAAAAGTGCGTTTTGTTCAAAGCGAACAGTCGCCAAAGTCTTTGAAGACCTGATTATAAACGCAAAATTTAAATATATATTTTTAAGCTACAACAATGAAGGACTTATGAGCCTTGACACTATCAAAGAAATTATGTCAAAATACGGCTCATACTCTTGCTATACACAGGATTACAAAAGATTTAAGGCTGATAAAGATATGAATAGAAATATCTCCGCCGCTCAGACGACAGAGTATTTGCATTGTCTAATAAAATAATTTTTATTTCTTTTCCTGCAAATGCTTTCTGAATTCGATAGGATCGTACCAAAAGCATCCTATGCAAGCATTCTCTTCATTATTATGATATGCTGCGCCTTCATAATACGATATCGGATATCCCAACTGCTTTGCGTCGTATCTTACTCCTGTGCGTCTGCATTCTTTACAGAACTGCCGTTTTGCGTCATTGGCAGCTTTGCTCAGCGGCTGAAAATCCGATAGTTTCTGCTCTTGATTCTGCATTACCCTATCTTCGTTTTTCATACCGTTTTTATGATCGCATTCGGGATTTGAAGTTCCGAGGATTACACTCCTCATCCCTTTAATGCGTTTTTTAATTTGAGGATCTATGTAAGACGAATACGAATTATCGACGGCAAACCCATTTGTTCTAATGGCATCTATCCTGTTTCCAGGTGTACGCGTTTTATCTTTTTCTATTATGTATTTACGGCCAAAAGCCTTATCGCCGCGCGCCCAATCTGCTCCATTTCCAAAGCGAAGAAACTCATATCTTCCCGTAAACTCATCTACACCGACCCATCTGCTGACTCCGTTTTCATCGGGCTTTGCAAGTTCTTCAAACAATTCTATCTTTGTTAATTTCTTTTCTCTCATAACTGCTCCTTTTAAGCTTCCAAATCTTAGACAATTTTTTAAGCGCCCCGCCCCTTACTACTCAAGCCTATTATATCATCCTTTCCTGATAATGGCAAAAAAAGTACGGGCGGGAGAAATTTCCCCGCCCAGACTTTTGATTGACTTATTTAAGGATTTATTTAATGAGCAAATTCAGCAAGTTGCATTTTGCGAATTTCAATATTGGGTAAGCACCTTTCAAATATTCAGTGCTTATGACAAAAATCGGAGTTCGGGCAACTGCTGCATCCACATCCACAGCTGCTTTTCCCTGCTTTTTTATCTCTTATCATTTTTCTGACTATCAGTATTACGGCTGCCGCCAATATTACACCAACTATCGCCGTTCCTACAAATTCAGGTCCCATTTTGATCTTTGGCTTGCCTATTGCAAGCTCTACCTTTCATTATTTACTTTCTTAATTTATTTATGCCCATTTTCGGCTTTTTTAATCGCGCAGTGCGCAAAAGTAAGATGCATAGCTTGTGCGCACCGCGCAGAATTAAAACAATATTTATTGCGCTGTATTTACGCGTTTACCGACAGAACATTTCTCTTGTCATTAAGAGTGTTGTTTTCATACTTGTTCGGACGAACTATCATATATATAAATGCTATTGCAACTATGATAGCTACAGCAGTACCTATGCCAAAACCACCGCCGGTTACGAGCGTTCCGAACTGATATATCATAAGCGCTACGAGATAAGCAAATATTGTCTGATAACCTATCGCAAACCAAGTCCACTTAGGATTGTTCATTTCTCTTCTTATTGCTCCGATTGCGGCAAAGCACGGTGCGCAGAGAAGGTTAAATGCAAGCAGTGCATATGCGCCCGCAGGAGTCAGGCTCGCTGAAAGCTCACCCCAGATTTCTGCGCCATCTTCAGCAACCTCAGCATATCCAAAGAGTATACCCAGCGTTGATACAAGATTTTCCTTGGCTACAAGTCCCATAAGCGAAGCCGATACATACTGCCACTTACCGAATCCAAGCGGTACGAAGATAAAGGCGATAGCGCCGCCGATAGCTGCAAGAAGTCCGTCGTTCATATCCTCTACCATACCGAATCCACTGTCTGTAAATCCAAAATTCGAGAGGAACCAAATAATTATTGATGAAAGGAGAATGATTGTTCCGGCCTTTTTAATAAACGACCAGCCTCTTTCCCACATACTTCTTAAGACATTGCCAACTGTCGGAATATGATATGCCGGAAGTTCCATTACAAACGGAGCCGGATCTCCAGCAAACATCCGTGTCTTTTTAAGGATAAGACCTGACACTATAATGGATGCTACTCCAAGAAAATATGCGCTTGGTCCAACCCACCATGCGCCTCCGAAAAGCGCACCCGCTATAAGTGCTATAATCGGCAGCTTTGCTCCGCAAGGAATGAAAGTTGTCGTCATTATAGTCATTTTTCTGTCTCTGTCGCTTTCAATTGTACGGGAAGCCATTATTCCCGGAACGCCGCAGCCTGTACCTACGAGCATCGGAATAAACGATTTGCCTGAAAGTCCAAACTTACGGAAAATTCTATCCATTATGAATGCTACACGCGCCATATATCCGCAGCCTTCGAGTATCGCAAGGAATATAAAGAGAAGCAGAATCTGCGGAACAAATCCGAGTACAGCTCCTACACCACCTACAATACCATCGAGCGCGAGGCTACTGAGCCAATCTGCGCATCCTATAGCATTCAGTGCATTTTCGAAAAATACCGGAATTCCCGGAATTACTATACTTTCTATCCCGAAGAGATGCCATTCTTCACCGAACAGTCCATCGTTTGCCCAATCTGTGAGCACGCCTCCAAGTGTCGTTACCGATACATAGTACACAATTGTCATTACTACTGCAAAAATCGGAAGTGCTGCCCATCTGTTTGTAACAATTCTGTCGATCTTATCCGATGTAGTGAGCGCATCCTTGTTCTTTTTCTTATATGCGCCTCCTATTACTTTTCCTATGTATACATATCTTTCATTTGTGATAATGCTCTCGGCGTCATCATCCAGCGCAGCTTCAACCTCTGCTATGATATTTTCGGCCTTAGCTGCAAGATTTTTAGCCGTGCCCGTGTCGAGCATATCCATAATCTTTTCGTCTCTTTCAAAGATCTTAACCGCATAAAATCTCTTCTGATTAGCAGCAATCTGTGAAGGAAGCAGTTCTGATATCTTCTCTATCGCCTCTTCAATTTCTGCTGCAAAGATCTTTTTCGGTGCTGTATTTCCTTTCGCAGCTGAAACTGCCGCTGCCGCCGCTTCTTTAATACCGCTTCCCTTTAATGCGGAAATTTCATATACCGGGCATCCGAGTTCTGCTGAAAGTTTTCCTGTATCTATCTTGTCGCCCCTTTTTTCGACTACATCCATCATATTTACAGCAATGACTACCGGAATTCCGAGTTCTGCAAGCTGTGTTGTAAGATAGAGATTTCTTTCAAGATTTGTACCGTCTACTATATTGAGTATTGCATCCGGGTTTTCGTTTATGAGATACTTTCTCGCTACCACTTCTTCAAGTGTATATGGTGAAAGCGAGTAAATACCCGGTAAGTCTGTTATCGTTACATCTTTATTTCCTTTGAGTTTTCCTTCTTTTTTCTCCACTGTTACGCCCGGCCAGTTACCTACATACTGGTTTGATCCTGTGAGAGCGTTAAAAAGTGTCGTCTTGCCGCTGTTCGGATTTCCGGCAAGAGCTATTTTAGTCGACATTTTCTTTTCCTCCTAATAATCGAAAATTTTTCATAATTCCGTTTTGCTTTAAATATTAAAATAAATTTCCCGTTCGTTAGCCTTAGCTAACTCAAGGCCTTTAAAAATGCAGAGCTTTGCCTGTTTTTAAACCGGCGTGCCTCTGCTATGCCGTCGCACCCTTGCCCACTAATTCAACCTCAATCAGTTCCGCATCGGCTTTTCTTATGGACAGTTCATATCCCCTTACGGTAAGCTCTATCGGATCACCGAGCGGCGCTACTTTTCTCACATTTACCAAAACGCCCTTGGTGATTCCCATATCCATGATTCTTTTCTTTGTTGCGCCTTCGCCGTAAAGCTTCAAAACTTTTGCCGCTTGTCCGTGCTTAACATCTCTCAAAGTTGTCTTTCCGCTTGTTTCTAAACTCATTTTGCATCTTTCCTTTCTTTTTTATATACTACGAAATGCGGAGAACTCCTGCCATTCCTTTTTATATCATTATCTTATTTGCCATTTCCTTGCTTATGGCCACGCGCGCATCCTTAATGCTGACTATCACATTGCCGTTCATTTCTGAAACCACGCTTACCGCGCTGCCCGCAACAAAACCAAGGTTTTCAAGAAACCTTTTCGTTTCTTCTTTTCCTCCAATTTTTTTAATATAGTTTGTTTCTCCTTTTGCAGCCATTGTCAGGGGCATCATATCCACCATCCTTTCAGTTTGCGTCTTACTTTTTTCATTTATATACAATTTTATGATATGCAAATATGTTAGCTGTTGCTAACCTCGGTTTATATGTTACCTTACGCTAACCTAATTGTCAATACTTTTTTTTAATTTTTTTAGCAAAGCTTTACAAATAAATAAAAAACGGCTTCAAATCCGAAGCCGCATCAGCTTTAACATAAAAAAATACCTTTTTTTCCGCAATCATCAATCCTCATAAATCTTATATCCCCAGTGACTGGAAATAAGCTTATAAAGCTCGTCCTTTTTATTTTCACGCATCAGCTCAACCATCTTTCTATGATCATCGTTTGCTATCGCCAGATGTTTGTAAAGCTGCGGCGCATCTATATAAAAAGTAGAAAGTACGTATTTTTTGTTTACATAATCTATTACTTCACGCAGCGGATGATTAGGACACAGCTTTTGATAATAGGCGTGAAATTCTTCCTGCATATTTGAATAGCGCTCAAATTCTTGATTAGCGATAAATTCATCCATATCGTCTACCATACGCTCGAGCACAGCAAAATCTTCTTCCTTTAAGAACGGCGCTGCATATGTTGCCGACAGCCCGTCAAGATGTCCAAGTACCGTGCAGGCATCAGACTTTTCTTTTTTACCAAAGCTTCTTACGAAAAATCCCTTTCTTGCTATATTGACGATAACATCATCAGAGGCAAGCTGCAGGAGCGCTTCTCGTACCGGAGTGCGGCTTATACCGAGCTCTTCAACAATTTCGGATTCATCTACCTTTGTTCCCTCTTTCAAATTACCATATTTAATCTGTTCTATTATATAATGGTATGCCTGTTCGGCAAGTGTCGCTTTTATCATGTTGTACCATCCATTCTTTAAAGGTTGTATTTATTATACCAAAAACTTTATGTACAATAGTATATCCAAATTTTTTATCTTTTGCAACTTAATTTTCTGAAAATAAACATAATTTTCTTGAAACAGGCACAAAAAAATTTTTTTATAAACTTATTGCAAGTACTGATATTTTCAGATATAATAGTTCCCGTGTTTCGTAATATTCAATATATTATATACGAAAATGTTTTACTATTATTTCTAAATTTTTAGGAGGAAAGAAATGAAAGAAAAGAAAAAGTTTCAGGCCCCTTCCACTCCAGTACTTATGTTAATATTGATTATAATTCTTTCAATATTAACTTACATAGTACCGGCAGGAAGCTTTGACCGTATCGAAGATCCGGAAACGGGCATAGTAAACATCGATGTTGAATCTTTCCACTTTGTGGACAGGGATGCGTCTAACCCGGACGGTCCTCAGTCAGAGGGTCCTTTTCAGATGTTCGTCGACATTTATGACGGACTTGTAAACGCCGCAGATCTTATATTCCTCATCTTTATCGGATGCTGGGTAGCTATTATTCTCACGGAAACAGGCGCGTTTACAGGCTTTATCAATGCCGCAAGAAGAGCTCTCAAGACAAAGACAGCGCTGCTTATTCCGGGCTTTATCGCCGTTTATGCCCTCGATGGTTTCCAGGGCGAAATGGAAGGTCTTTACCCTTTAATCGGAGTATTTATCGGAATGTGTATTGCGCTCGGTTATGACGCTATTGTAGGTATCGTAATTTCCGCGGTTGCCGCCGTTATCGGTTTTAATGTAGGCGGTATCAGCTTTTACAATACAGGTATTGCTCAAACTGTAAGCGGGCTTCCGCTTTTCTCAGGTCTCGGCTTCCGTCTCATTGTTCTTGCAATTACAGTTGTTATCTGGATCGCTTACACACTCGTATATTGCCGCAAGATTAAAAAAGACCCGAGCAAAAGTGTCGTTTACGATCTCGATTTCAGCGATATCGCATCGGATATGTCGGATGAAGGCGCTCCGTTTACATGGCAGAACAAAATTTCACTTATCCTGTTTGTGGCAATGATCCTCTGGGTTGTTTATGCATGTCAGAAGCTTGGCTGGTATTTCAGTGAAATTTCAGGTCTTTACATTGTTCTTGCCATAGTTCTCTGCATCATAAATAAAATCAATATGGATCAGGCTATCGGTTATCTCGTTGATTCGTTCCACGGAATGGCTTCGGGATGTCTTGTTATCGGTATGGCGCGCGGTCTCAACATCGTGCTCACTTCATCCGGTATGAGCGACACCATCGTATACTACCTGTACCTCTTAGTACGCAATCTCCCAAGCTGGGCGACAGCATCCGGCTTCTACTTCCTGCATCTGCTTCTCGGATTTATTATGCCGTCGGCAAGCGGTATGGCCTCAACTACAATGCCTATCATTGCGCCGGTTGCAGACCTCGCGGGAGTTACCCGTCAGACAGCCTGCCTCGCATACAGCTTAGGACACGGATATGCACAGCTTCTCTGGCCTACTAACAGTATTGCTATTATCTGCGGACTTTCAAAGATTCCTCTCGGAAGATGGTATAAGTTCTTTATGCCGCTGTTTGTCATTCTTTCGGTTGCCATCTGTCTGATCCTTACATTTGCTACTATCACGCAGTGGGGTATCGAGCTTCAGTAGATATAACAAAATCATAAATTATCTTGCAGCAAGACCATAAGATATTTAGATTTGTGGTATAATAGTTTATATGTTAATGAAAGGAGATAACAAAATGAGCTTGAACAGTTTAATCGACGCAGCTGTCGAAAAAAATAACGACGCGCTCGTAAAAAGCTTGCAGGAACTTATCCGTATAAACAGCGTATACTCCGATCCAAAGCCGGGGATGCCGTTCGGTGAAGGTGCTGCAAAAGCTCTCGAAAACGCGCTTGCACTCTGCGCAAGTCTCGGCTTCCGCACAAAGAATATGGATAATTACGTAGGTTATGCCGAAATAGGAGAAGGCGAAGAGATGCTGGGCATCGTAGTTCACCTCGATGTAGTGCCTGAGGGCAGCGGCTGGCTCTATCCGCCTTTCAGCGCAACTATTGTAGACAATAAAATGTACGGAAGAGGTACTATCGACGATAAGGGACCTGCGGTTTCATGTATTTATGCTGTAAAATCCATTCTCGACGCGGGCATCGCGCCGAATAAGCGTATACGCATTATATTTGGCGCCGATGAAGAAACTGCTTGGCGAGATGTTGAGTATTATGCGGCAGCAGGTGAAGAAATTCCTACCTGCGGCATCGCGCCTGATGCAAACTTCCCTGTTATTTTTGCGGAAGAGGCTCTTCTCGGTTTTGAGCTGAGAATGAACAGGAAAGCCTCCGGCATTGAAGAAATCAGCGGCGGTACAGCAACAAATGCAGTGCCTGACGCCTGTAAAGCAGTTGTCCTCGATAAAAACGGAAATAAAATTACGGTCGAAACTGTTGGTGTTGCCGCTCATGCCAGCTTGCCGCACCTCGGAGAGAACGCAATCTCGAAGCTTATGGAAGAGCTTTATGCCAAGCACGAAAGCGGTGAAATAAACTGTCCTATCGCAGCATTCTATCACGACAAATTTGGAATGTGTTACTACGGAGAAAACCTCGGATTTGATGTAACAGACGACAGCGGCAGATTCACATGCAATATCGGCACCGCAGCTGTTGACGGAGATGAAATTGTCCTCGGCGTAGATATGCGTGTTCCGGTTACTCTTAACCCTGACGATGTTATAGCAAAGATGAAAGAGCATATCACTCCTTACGGCCTTACCCTCACAGGCGAGGGCTGTACTCCATCAGTATTTATGGATAAGAACAGCGAAATGATAAAAACTCTTATGAGCGTATACAGCGAAATCACGGGCGATACTGAATCAGAACCGCTGGCAATCGGCGGCGCAACATTCGCGCGCGCATTTCCAAATACGGTCGCCTTTGGCGCACTTCTTCCGGAAAGACCGATGACGGAGCATCAGAAAAACGAGTTTATCGACCTTGATGATCTTCTTCTAATTACAAAAATTTACGCTCAGGCAATCGCAAAACTCGTAGAGTAACAAAAACATATAAAGAGCAATGCTCGGCATTATTCCCTGCATTGCTCTTTTTTTATCTGATTTATTTTTGCTCATCTAAATACATACGCAAAGGTCTTACTGTTGTCGCAGAAGCCGCTTAATCCTGCCTGCATACTTGATAGTCTCGGCATTTTCTGTCTATTAGCTTATAGTTGCACTGTCATCATAACATCTGGACTATTACTATCCTTGCCGCTTTTAGTAAGATCCGGGTCACGCGGTCAGTTTTGCCTTACAGCTCATGCATCATATCCTTTGTCGCCTCGTAAAGCCTGTTAAATATTTTATAATATTTCTGATATTTTTCATGGTTTTCTGCATTTGGTTTATACGAAACGCCCTCTGTTATATAATTTCTGATATCAGCAAATTTTGAAAGATGTCCCGTAGCAATGGCTGCCATCAGTGCATCGCCGTAAGCCGCGCCTATCGTTACATTGGCCGTATGAATTTCTTCACCCGTAATATCCGCAATTATCTGCATCCAAATCGGATTTTTCGTACCTCCGCCCGCAGCAAATATTCTCTTTGGCGCCGCGCCGTTTTCACGAAATATCGCCAGATGATTTGCAATGCTGTAGCCGATAGATTCAAGCGCCGAATGATAGATATGCGCGCGCGTATGCTGCATGCTGAGTCCGAATATCATACCTTTAGCTTTAGGATCGTTTATCGGCGTACGTTCACCTGCAATATACGGAAGCGTAATAAGCCCGTCTGAGCCGACAGGAATATCCTCAAGCCCTTTCATCATCGTTTCGTACGCATCAGGACCACCCGCCTTTTCGAGCTCGAGCGCATCGAAGAAAAGATTGTCTCTGTACCAGCGCGTAAGCGTGCCAGCCGCATTCGTACCGCCTTGCACGCTGTTGGTATTCGGAATGAGGAAGCCGCCGCTCCAGATGCGGCTGTCATGAACTAAATGATCTGCGATACCGATGAAATAAAGCGTCGAACCCATCTGTATCATTAGGTCGCCTACTTCGAGAATACCCGTAGAAACAGCTTCTGCACCTGAATCGTCAGCGCCCGTAATAACCGGTGTTCCCTCTAAAAGCCCCGTCTGAGCTGCCGCCTTAGCCGTCACCGTACCTACAATATCAGTATTGTCGTGCAGCTCCGCAAGCTGCTCCGGACGGCAAAAATCTCTTACATATTTTTCGTTTATCTTGCCTGTATCCGGATCGTAAAGCGGTGTGAAGCCGCCGTAACCGAGAAATCTGTCTATTACATATTTGCCTGTGAGCTTAGCCGTCATAAAGGAGGAGCCTGTAAGAAACTTATGCGCTTTTTCGTAAACCTCCGGCAGATTGTTCTTTATCCAGAGGATTTTAGGCGGCACATCGTTGGCGCAGAGAGGTCTGCCGTTAAATTTAAGTATTTCCTCTTCTCCGTATTTTTCATTCATATACGCAATTTCCGCGCTCGCTCTCGCATCGATGCCGTAAGGTATGGCTTTCATCATTGGCATACAGTTTTCATCTACAGGTACAAGTCCCGCGCCCATCGTGCTTACGCCCACACATTTGATATCGGCATTAGAAATGCCTGTTTTCTCGAGAAGCGCATGTGATATTTTACAAAAATCTCCCCACCATATCTCTTCCGCATCCATTTCAAAATGATTCGGCTTTGGATTTTCCATAGCATGCTTTTCTGCGTGCATCGCCACTACTTCGCAGTTTTCATCCATTATAAGTCCTTTACTCTCGAATGTTCCGATATCTACACCGAGAAAATATTTGTTCGCCATTTTCATTTCCTTTCACTTTTTCATTTTCTTGCTTTAGTGCTGCCACGGGCTTATCTATTCACACTGTCCGTCATACTACCCGTTTTCTATTTCCGCTTTATTAAATCCTTACGCTTCTTACTACATCCATAAATTCTTTTACGCGTGCAGGATCAACGTCATTTTCAAACTTTCCGTCGTATTTAAAACTCGTGCCCACAAATGCGCCGTCGCAGTATGTGAGTTTTTCCGCGATATTCTCCGCCTTACAACCCGTATTTGCGTATACCGGCACATTCGGAACAGCTCCCTTTATTGTTTCGATAAGAGCGCTGTCCACGCCGTGGCCAGCCTGTATTCCCGATACGCACATTGCATCAGGATGACACTTAAACTGTACCGCTTTTGCAATGGTAGCTATATCTCTCCCCGAAAGGTCTCCGTCGGACTCCGCATTTATCATATAAAACATCAAAAGCTCATCGAGCTCCAGCGCTTTTTTGCGCCTTATCATTTCCGCTACATTTCTGTTTCTAATACCGATCTCACTGACATATGCTCCCGTAAAAACGCTTCTTACAAATTGTGCTTCAACTGCAGCTGCAAGCTCTATTGTCGCATCCGCGTCACTTATTACATGCACGCCAAAAGGTACAGTTATTTCTGATCTGAGCTGACCAATTATGTAGGCCATAGCGCTTGGCGTTACCATATCAACATGGTCAAGATACGGCAGGCTAAACTCATTTGAGATGAGAATGCCGTCTACACCTCCATCTTGCAGCGCTTTAAGGTCCGCCCTTGCCGCGGAAAGTACATCACCCATTTTGCCGCCGTGGGGAAAATGCGGATCACCTGGCAGAGCTCGCAGATGCAGGAGTGCTATAATTGGTTTATCAGTACCGAAAACTTCTTTGATTGTAGTCATTTTTATCTTCCTCCGTCTGTTGTTTTTTGCGTTTATTTATCGTCGTCCACACACTATCCTTCTATAAGCTTACGAATGCTCTTTATTTCTCTTGCCGCTGAGAGCTCAGGCTCGCTTGCATACGACACAAGCTCAGAACTGAGCCAGCCATCATAGCCGTATTTTTTAAGTACTGCCATAAGTGCCTCCATCGGAATAATGCCGCTGCCGACAGGCATATGAGTAGGGCTCACGCCGTCGCTGTCGATAAAATGTATATAATCCATTTTATCGCCGAGTTTTTCAAAGTAATCTCCGAAAACTTCCTTATGCACCATCGGCGTCACCGTATCTATCATTGTCTTTACATGTGAACTGCCGAGATCATCGAGCAGTTCTACGAGATCATCAAGAAAAATAATTGTGTTGCTCTCCATAAGGGTCACCGCCTCCATTATGAGATCTACACCGACCTTTTCCGCATGCTCGGTGAGCGCGCGCATTACGGTAAGCACATTCTGATAGTTCTGTTTGCGGTTTGTCTGGTATCCCGCGTGGCCGCACGCAAGCTGTACTCGCGGCGCACCGATAGCTTTTGCCACATCGATAGCTTTTTTGAGATAATCTATCGTTTCTTCCCTTTCTTTTTTATCGGGAGTAGAAATATTGTACGGATAACCAAGCACCTCGGGTGTATACATCGGTACTTCAAGATTGTACTTTTCCTTGAGCTCAAGTACATGCGCGCAGCGAGCCTCATCCATATCATACGGATATGCCTGCGGTCTGCCGCCCCAGATTTCAACACCATCATAACCGAAATATCCCGCCACCTCGAATATCTTATCAAGATGATAGCGGCGGAATGACAGCGATAATAAAGCAACTTTCATAAAAACTCCTTTCCTGCTCAAATTACAGGCAAACAAAAAAGCGATAAACCTATACCTATAATTACCATAAGTTTATCACAATTCTGACAATTTCGCAATAAAAGAAACACTCGCTCCCTTTTACCTTTTGTGTTGATATTGTGCATATTCCGGTTTCATTTGGCACTTTGCACAACCTTTGCCTATGCAAAATGGGCAGCCCCAAAGGAGCTGCCCGATAAGCTGGAATTTTACGCATTATTTAAAATATTCTCTACTTATACGATACACATGATCATAGTCCATCCTTATGCAGACATCCACGCTAAAATCAGACTGATTATATACAACTGACCATTCCGTATCCCACTCACCATTCCATTCGATTCTGGTATCGTGCAAGAGCTTCATTGCATCCTCAATGCTTAAAATATTCTCTGTTTCTTTTAACTTCTTTTCAACGGTTTCATATCGGTCCTGTCCAATGCCTACCCAGTAATCTTTCCCATCGGAAAGTTGGAAGTTGGTACAATAATTATGATCCAGCACATTCATCTGATTGTCAACCCATTCTACCACAACGCTTTTTCCATTAGCATCTGAGATAAGCAGATGAAATGGAGTATCAAACTGCGTATGTATATCGTAATTCCCTAATAAAGAAATACACTCATCCACTGTTACACATTTATCAAGCATTGCCCTCACAGCCAGAAACAGCAGTAAATCCGTTTTTCCGTTATCCTGATGTATTGCCTCCGTCTCAAGTTCCTCAATACCTATAAAAACGCCCTTCTCGTTCATTCCTTCACAGACGAGATACGGTGCGGAAAGCATTGTTATTTTACCAAACAATGAATCAGAAGATACATCATTCTTTTTTCCAACACCCATGATATCAAGGTCTACCATGGAATAGGATGCATATCCGTCTTCTGGGTGTGTATATACTAACAGGATTTCTGTCGGGTCATAATCAAAATTCTTACCGGATATGTATTTGCCTTCAGGTGTCATAACCGAAAAAGCAGTACAGCCTCCGCCATAATAGCTTTCATTACCCGAAATCGAATATCCAAAGAAGATGTTAGCGGATAAAAAATCTTCCAATTCTTCTTCTGTACTAATTCCCTGTTCAAGCATGTTGTCTAACTTATAATCAGCGTAATAATTCATGATATAAAAATCATCGGTAACCTTTTCTATGCTGTTTACCGATTTAATCTGTTTATGAAGTACTGCGATACAGAGTATCGCAATCATTAATACCATTGAAACTACAATGCAACATATTTTCTTCCATTTCTTCATAGACAATCTCCCTAATAAACAGTTGTTGATTATTTGCGTTTTGTATTATACAATAAGTGGTGTGGATATCCTATCGGCAAATTTAATGAACCTGTAGGATATTGAACAGATGCTTATAAATTGTTTATTATCGGGAGATTATCTATGCAGGATTTACGCTATATACGAACTGAAAAATCAATCCGGGATGCATTTTTTAAACTTCTTTCCCAAAAGAATTTATCTCAAATAACTGTTACTGAATTATCAAAAGAGGCATTTCTCGGAAGAGGCACTTTCTATCTGCACTACACGGATATTTATGAATTGTTTAGTGCTATTACAAAGGAACATATCTCTAATATCTTTAAAATATATAGCGATGCAATGCCAACCTATATAAAAGAAAATTCAGCTAAACTCACTTACAATATCATTGATTATGTAAAAGAGAATATGACTGAATTTCAGATTATCGCAAACAACACATCCACCCAGTATTTTTTCTCACAAATAATGGAAAGTCAGATATCTGCTTATACAAATGAACCTCTGCCTGCTAAAGCAGATATTAATTTTGATGAACAATATGACCTTGTGGAAGCCTCTTTTATTGTTGCAGGATTTATTAATGTTCTGTTTGAATGGGCAAAAGGAAACATAAAATTGACCGATTCAGATCTGGCAGATAAGCTAAATCGGGTATTATCTCATTTTATCTGATTTGTATCAACCCACTGTATAAATTCCGATTTATCGAACTCATTATATCATAATGCTGAACCGCCCGCAATAACGGCGACTGGTGGCATCGACGGAGTGGAAATTCATCAACACAAAAGGTAAAAGGGAGAACACTCGCGTAAATATTCATACTTTCAAATCAATTTATAACAAGTCTCGCATTGGTCACATAATACAAAGCTCTCTAAAAATACATTCCGCTGAGAAGCTCCAGCCACTCGGCGTTTATTTCTTCCTCTTCATCATCTGTGAGGTTTTCGGCTTTTACTGTTGGTCTTTCAATCTCAATATTTTCAGCTCCGGCTTCTTGAGCGGCTATGGCCGCATTGCCTACGCTGCTGCCACTGTTCTCCGCTGCTTCGCTGTTTTGCGCCCGAAACTGTTCTAACATTTTACCAAAGTTATTTTCAATTCTATCTTCTTCCATTTTTCTCTTTCCTTGAATAAAATTACTGTAAATAAATGTTTGCAAATTTAAATCTTTGTAATCATCGGCTTTTATGCATCGTTCTTTCGAAGCAAAAAATAAATTGACCGCCTATCAAAAGATAGGCGGACACCCTTTTTAGGGAACTGACCGCCGTCTCAAAAGCGATTAGTCCTTTTCTTATCTAAAGAATATCATAGCAGGCCCCTTATTGCAAGTAAATATTTTATCTGCGCCGGCGGCCGATGAGCTCATATATGAGGAGAACATCGAGAAAATCTCCGAGAAGTCCGCCTCTGCGCGCGGCAGTCACCTTATCGCCGGCCGTATTTTTATCTGCCGCGCCCTTGCCGCTGCCTGCGCCTGCACTCTGCACTTCATAAATTCTGAGTTCAGGATATGCTTCCATAATCTGCGCGTATACTCTGTCTGACATTGCCGAAATCGCTTTTTTGGAAGGCATATCGCTTCCAAAGCTTGTCATTTCGTCGCATGCCGATAAAATATATGGTTCCACTTTGTAATAAATTTCAGGATAAAGCATTAGTTTGCCTCCGATTTTTATGTTTATTTATATTATCTATATATAATATGCGGCTCCCTGTTTAAAGGAGCCGCTGCAAATACATATTTATATTTAATTTTATAACCAAAAATCATCGCGCGTAAAAGAAAGTGTCTCGGTGCGAATTTCACCGTCCTCGGTATATTGCAGGTTTACCGTAAGAATTCCAAGATTGCCGATGCCGTCAAACAATCTGTTCATATTTGTATATACCTGCCGCACCACATAGGCATTTAAGCCGGAAGAAAGGATTTGTCTGCTTCTCGTATCAATCGGTGTCATCGCTATTTCATCTGTCATATCGAGCGGAGATTCTTTCGTAAAATCATAATTTACCGTAAGACCATACGGCTCTTCCGCAGTTTGCAGCACAAGCGCCTTATCGCTGAACGTACCGCTGCTCATATCTATATACTCGTGCAGTGGCAGAGAGGCTATAAGTTTACCCACCGCCATCGCATTTCCTATATATTCTGTCGTATAATGCGCAGGAAAGCCCGGATTTATCCCCGTGTACCAACGATCGAGCATATCGAGCAGCACCGAATCCGTTCCAAATAAATCAATATCTTCGCTGTCCGCAAAGCCTAAGAAGTATAGTTCGCCAATCTGTGCTTCGCCGTCAGCTTCTTCTGCGTCAGTAATGTAATCATTTACTGCAAACAAGGCAATTCTTTTCTCTTTCGTTTTACCGGCAAAATATTCTTCCATATACGGCGTTATTTCATAATCAATTTCATACGCCTTTGCCTTAGGATATATGACATCCCATTTTACATCGTCATAAAAAGCTCCGAGAAAAACATTCGGCTTTTTGGGGCTGCTGCCCGCCTGCTGTTTAATTTCAGCAATTGAATTTATATGGTGTTCTTTAATTTTCCATTCGACAGGCACATCCTCATTCTCAAAGATTTCAAATGCCTGTTCAAGCAAAGCGCTGGCGTATTTTTCATATTGCGAATCTGTAAGCTCATAATTTCCTTGCTGAAATTCAGGGACGCTTTTCAGCGCAGTTTCTTCAACATCCCATATGTATGATGCGCGTACGCTTTCAAGACACGAAATGAGCCCTGATATCGAGGTTTCAGCGGCGGCTACTGCAAATGAATATCCTGTCCTTACGGCGATGTTATATTGTTTCCCGTCTCTTTTTGCTGTAAAGGCATAATACCGTATACCTTCTTCAGTCTGCATATCGTTTGTATTTGCCTCAGCTTCACGAATTTCCAAGTAGCCGCGGCTTTCCAAGTGCCGTATTATCGCATTTTGTACTTGTTCATCGCTCATATAGGAAGATTCATTTAAAGTCTGCATTTCTTCAAATGTAAACATTTCTTCCGGCACATAGATTTCAGCAAAAAGATTTCCTTCTCTATCAAAGAACTGTTTTGCGTCTTCGCTCATTCCGTCTGCATAATCTATACGGCTCACATCTTTATCCATATCATAAAGCCAGGACGACGGAACATCAGCCTGCACATGCATACCGATAAGTACGCTTTCCGTTTCCGGCATGCTGCTTCCGCGTGCTCCCGTGGTGCAAGCTGCAAGTATAAGCAGTGCTGCCAGTGCAGAAACAACCGCAAATGTCACCCGCGGCTTTTTAAACTCGGCGATACGCTTTATTCTTGCCGTTACCTCTTTTTCGCTGCCAATAAAAGACGTAGTTACAGGAACAAATCCCTGCTGTCCCGCAGCTGACTTTATAAGAACGCGCGCGTATTCACGGCGGCCGCTCGCAGTCAAACCATTATCCTCGGCAAGCGCAGAGACCGCAGCAATAGCTCTGTCATCGCAGTAAATCTCAACATCTCTTCTGAATACGCGAAGCGAATAGAGAATCACAGGATTAAACCAAAAAACTGCGGTGTATGCGGCAGCCGCCAAACTCCAGAGTACGTCTTTATTTTTATAATGGCATAGCTCGTGCATCAGCACATATTTTAGTTCATTCTCTGCAAAACTTTCATTTATATATACTTTAGGATTAAAAATGCCGATAAGCATTGTCATATCTGCACCCTTATAAATTGATATCTCCTTTTTTATTGCAAGCGCATTTTTACATTCTTCAAAAGTCTTAAGCACTTTTTCATTTTCACATACATTAAGCTCCTTTACGCTTTTTCTGCATCTTATATAGCGTCCAATTTGTATAAAAGCCGTAACCGCAATGCCGCAGATCCATATTGTGGTTATTGCAGCATCAACAGCTCCGCTCACGGACACTTTTTTCCCCTGCGGCATTTCAACCGCAATTATGCGGTCTTTAGACCCGCGCCCAGTGTTTATATTCCCGCCGCCGGTTTCAGAGGTTTCGCCATTTCCTCTGCCAGGCAAAACTTTGTCGGCCTGTACCGCTTCTGTATTCCCTGCGTCGGCATTTATCTTTATCCCGCCATTTACATCGTTTATATTTTCCTTCAATTCTGCTGCATTTAGGCTTGCATTTTCAGAAACTGATGCTTTCGGCAGATAATTTCTGAGCGAAAGTCCGCTTTCCGGCAGCTTTTCTGCAAATGGAAAAACAATAAGCTGCACTGCAAGCACCGCCCATATTAAAAGCTGCCATCTCGGTGTGGTCTTTTTTCTTAATATGTACTTTACAATAAGTATAAGTAAAGAAGCTGCTGTTGCTGCAAAATTAAGGTTTAGCAGTAATCCTGTCATAATTTCACCTCCGACTTAACCGTCAATCTTCTCTATCAGCGACATCAGTGTTTTTGTCTCTTCCTCCGTCAGCTTGCTGTCTTTGGTAAGCGATACCATAAGTGTTGATTTCTTGCCGTCAAATACTTTGTCAATAAAATTTTTCACTTCACTATTTTTGCACTCATTCTCAGAAAGAAGCGGGTAATACTTAAAATTGGCACCGCTTTTATCAGCCGCCACAGCCTCTTTTTCCACAAGCCTCGTTACCAGCGTTCTCACAGTTGTATAACTCCAGCCCTCGGCAGCTCCTGTTTTTTCATATATCTGCCTGAGCGTTAACTTTGGTGTTTGCCACAAAATTTTCATAATTTTCCATTCGGAATTGCTTATGCTTTTATTTTTCATAATTTATATAATCCCCTCTTTTTGATTACATTTGTAGTCCTACAGTTTTAGTTTACATTTGTAGTCTTAATATGTCAAGTTCTTTTTTTACCGCAAAAAAAACTGTTTTCGCTTTTGTTTTATAACAAGTTTGTTACATATATGTTACAAAACACAAAAATTTAAAAAAGTTTTGTGTTTTTTGAACAAAAATCGTTGACAACACCGGTGTCAATGTGTATATTAGTATCTGTAAAACTCCTTTTATAAAACATATTACATAGCCAGTCGCCATTCTGGCATAAGGGTAAAACAACTAAACTATTTACCAAAGCCTTCGGAAAACCTCCGGAGGTTCTTTACTATAGGAGGTCATTTATGCGCAAACGTAAATTTATAACTATTTTTGCTGTGGTGCTTATCCTTGCATTTTCGCTCAGCGCCTGCTCAGATTTTTTCCCTGTCTTATTTTTTACCAACGAAGCCGATGATGATTACTCCATCGATACAGGTGACGACTACGGCGATGTCACAGGTACTGTCACCGTTTCGATAGTTTATCCTGAAGAATCTGGCCTCGAAAGCGCTAACGGCGAAGCATCAATTTATGAAAATGCCCATACGGCGCTCGATGCACTCAATATTTTCTGCAAAATAAACGGCATCGATATTACCGTTGAAACAGTGACTTCTTCATATGTAACCTCAATAGGCGGTGTGGCTGAAAATGATTTTGGAGATGTTTCCGGCTGGGTATACACGGTAAACGGCGAAGAAATATGGAAAGCGGCCGATGAATGCGAGCTTGCAGACGGCGACAGTATAGAATGGAATTTTGTCAATTTCTCAGATACTTCTTTTTGATTTCTTTATTTTTTCTACACGAAACGAACACAAAACTTGAGTATACTAAGTATGTAAGATAAGGGGTATATTAACTTACACACTTTCCTTCTTTTATTTGATACACACTTTCACAAGGAAGATCCGAGACGATAAACGCCTCGGATTTTTCTTTTCTATCCATAATATTAAATTCAGAACTCGTAATTTCCATTTTTTACAAAAGCTTTTTATATTTTTGCCGCTACACGTTCAAATTCGTCTGTAATTTCTTTACTCGGAGCTTTTGTTGCAAGGCTTACAATAAATATTACAATAATTCCTACCAGAAATACAGGCAGCAGCTCGTAAAGACCAAATACGCCTCCGAGCGGTTTAATCTCATATTTCCAAATAAAGACAAATGCGCCGCCTGCTATCATCCCTGCAATGGCTCCCGGAAGCGTCGTCCTCTTCCAGAAAAGCGAACATATCACAATAGGGCCAAAGCTGGCACCGAACCCTGCCCAAGCAAACGATACGATACCGAAAACGGAGCTGTCAGGATTTCTGGCTATAATTACGCCAAGCACCGCAATGACGACAACTGTAAGCCTTGCTGCAAACATACTCGCTTTATTTGAAAGATTGAGATGCAGCGTTTCCTGAAGGATATTCTGCGATACACTCGAGGACGCCGCCAGAAGCTGAGAATCAGCTGTCGACATCGTACTCGCCAGTATTCCCGAGAGAATAAGACCTGCCATAAGCGCAGGGAAAATACCGTAACTCGAAAGCATATCCGCTATACGCACTATAATCGTTTCCGTGGCGCTTCCAGAGAGCTGTTCTACAAAGCCCTTTGCGCTGAGTGTTCTTCCTACTATACCTATCATAACGGCTATTGCCATTGCGATAACTACCCAAACAGACGCTACACGGCGTGATGTCTTGAGCTTGCATTCATCTTCAATGGCCATAAATCTAAGCAATATATGCGGCATTCCGAAATATCCAAGCCCCCAAGACACCGTAGTGATAATTTGAAGGAAAGTATAAGGCGCGCTGGCGCCGTTCTCTTCTATATATGTATTTGTAAACGACAAATATCCCGGAAGCGTTCTTGCATTCTCTATAACTGCGTCGATGCCGCCTGCCGTAAATGTTGAAAATCCAAGTACAAAAACGATCGCTATCGTCATAACAATGCTTTGTATAAAATCTGTCGTAGATGCGGCAAGAAATCCGCCCGCCGCCGTGTAGCCTACGATAACTATTGCCGATACTATCATTGCTGCCATATAATTTATACCGAAAAGTGATGAAAACAGCTTGCCGCAGGCAGTAAAACCCGATGCGGTATACGGAATAAAAAATATGATTATAATAAGCGCCGCAATCATCGTAAGTATATGCTTTTCATCGCGGTAGCGATTTGATAAAAACTGAGGCAATGTAAACGAGCCTGTTTCATGCGTATATCTACGAAGCCTCCTTGCGGTAAACAACCAGTTGAGATATGTACCTAATGTAAGTCCAATTACCGTCCAGCCCACCTCGGCAGCTCCCGAAAGATATGCAAGTCCCGGAAGACCCATAAGCAAATAGCTTGACATATCGCTTGCCTCCGCGCTCATCGCCGTTACGAGCGGACCGAGCTTTCTGCCGCCTAAATAAAAATCAGAAGACGATTCATTTTTACGCGCAAAATGAAAGCCGATAGCAAGTACAATCCCAAGATAAACCACTATCGTAATTAAAATGCAAATAGCTTCTTTAGTCATATATTTTCTCCTTAATAAAATATGGACCCCAAACCCATTTTTGACACATCTCATATTTTACCATATATCACGCCGTTTGCAAAGCAAGAGCCGGAACTCATACCGTAAAACACAGAAAGAGCAGTTATCAGTCGCGCGTTTTAAGACCACTGCCGCTTATCGGTATGATATCGCCAAGATACTTTGGCTCAGGCTTCAGCATTACTTTAAAAAAGTCCTTATTGCGCGCGATAATTTCACGCACCTCTCTAAAAAACTGTCCCGCATAAACATTTCTGTCGCAAGCGACACCGCGCACCTCCATTCCCAGCTTCTTTCCTATATATAAAGCTCTGCTCTGATGGTATTTCTGTGTAACAACGAGCATCCTCTCCACATCAAAAATTTCAGCAGCCCTGTACATCGAATCGTAAGTAGAAAATCCCGCATGGTCGAGAAAGATATCTTCGGGCGAAACACCCGCATCCTCCATATATTTTTTCATCGCATTTACTTCATCGTATTTTTGCTGTCCGTGATCTCCCGAAAGGAGCAGTTTCGGCGCTATATCGTTTTTATAAAGAGCAAGCGCTGTGTCAAGCCGTTCCTGCAGCATAAAATTCGGAGTACCGTCCGGCTTGAGCCCTGCACCCAGCACAAGAATACAGTCGGCCTCGAACTCTGCTGCCTCTTCACTTCCGATCGTTCCCATAATAGTAACATCTATTCCTTCCGCATTTATTATCAGGTCTTCCGTACTTTTTATAATATAAAAATTTATTGCCAGCGCAATTACCAAAAGCAGTCCGCATCCCGCCGCCAGCCATTTAAATAGTCTTAGAATTTTTTTCATCATTTAGTCCTCTCGTTTTGAAATTTTCTGTTACATACTTGTCCGTAATTTTTTCATAATATAATTCAAAACCTTTTGCGTAAAATTAAGGCTCTGCCAGCAGCGGAGCCTTAAAAACATTTGCAAAGATCTAATCGCTTATCCTGTAATACCAAAAATTATCGCAGATTTTTTCCGTATAGAAGTCATAGCTGCCTGAAAACGCATAGCCGTTTCCATCCTCCATAAGCGCCGCGTCACAAGCCGCGTCGTAAAAATTGACAGGAGTATCTTTGGGGCTGTAATAAAATCCCCATTCGCAGCTGGCAGATGACACTGCCTCGCTGCCACAGCGAAATTTAATTACACCTCCCGACTCTCTTTCAATATCAAGGCTTTCGCCTTCCGCTGATACCTCGAGCGTGCCGATGCTGTCAATAGCGCTTACAAAATCAACGCTGTCTGCATTTTCCGCGGCTTTGCGCAGGGCCTCCTCTTCATCCGCCACAAAATCGAAAACTCTTGACTTTCTCTTTTTGCCTGCACTGTCATACCCTGCAAGTACGCCGAGCACAAGACAAAACGCCAGCCCGCTAAATACTCCTTTTTGCAGAGATTTTAACTTCGACTTTTTCCCGCGCCTTTTTTTCTCATTTCTTCTCGCTTTTGCTTTTCCCATCATTTCTACTTCAGCTTTTCTCCAAGCAAAGCCCCTTTCTTCTTATCTTTTTTTTCTTCTCTATCTGCTCTTCCATTTAAGCATATTATTCTCAAAAAATGCTTCAACCCTGCCCTCTTCCGCAAGATATGCAAGGTATGATTTTACCGTGCTCCCTACAAGTACATACTGATTAAAATCCATCACCAAATCATAATGTGCAAAAATCATCGCCAACAGTTTTTCAAAATGCACAGGTTCACAGCAAAATTCACATATAAGTTTGCATATTTCATTTACCTTATCGCGATTTAATTCTGCCAGCATCTTCATAGTTTCCTGCGGCTCCGTATGTGCAGGAACAAACAGTTTTCCGTTAAGCTTTTCAATAAAACCCAGCGTTTCCAAATATCTTCGTATATCATAAATAAACGATATGTGGTATTTTTCCATAATATTTTTACTTGAAACACAATCGGCCATAAACCACACATCATCCGGTGTTTTTATTCCTACCATATCGAAAAAATGTCCGGGAAGATTTACAAACTCCATCCCTGCGGGAAGCAAAGACCTAAATTCATCCGTAAACTCCTCAGATGCGATTATCCTCGGTGCGCCTGCATCAATCAGCGTCTTTCCGCCTCTGCCTTTTCTTCCGCCATCTCCCGCAGACGTATCACATCCTTTGGCCATCATATTGAACGCGCTGCTTGCCTGCGCCATCAGAAATTTGTTGCGCAGCTCTTTCGGCGGATACGCTCCAAACAAAAACGAAGATTCGAGCAAGGGATACTCAGTAAACACCGCTTCAATACCCTTCCCAAAAACGGGACAGCCCCATCTTTCCGCAAGCACCTTGTTTCCGCCTATATGGTCAGCATTTGAATGCGTATTTATAATCATTTTAAGCTTCCAGCCCTGCTCTTTAAGATGTTTGTCAATTTTCCTGCCGGCATCCTTATCATTTCCGCTGTCGATAAGATAAGCTCCGCCGTCATCAACATAAAATCCCATTTTAGCCGGACAGTTTATATAATATGTACTTTTTCCCACCCGAATAAGTTCGTACACTTTTTCCTCTTTCTCACAGCTTTGTTCGTGTTTTACACTTTCAGCAGCTGCATTTTGTATTTCTATCTTTTAATATTAACACATTTCCTATTGTTTTTCTATTTTCTCATTGAATTTTCGCCAAAACTTCCATTTTTTAATAAATTGTTAATAAAGAATTCATATATTTTTACTACTTTGCCCTGTATAATATTGATTGAAAAATAAGCGGAGTTTTACTTTTTCGCTTTGGCTTCATACAAAATAATATTAAAGGGAGTAAAGATATAATGAAGAATCCGTTAAAAAATGTATCTAAAAAGAAGAAAACTTTAATTATCATCGGCGGTATAGTTGTCATTTGCATTATTGTCAGCTTCATAAAACCGAAAAGCGACGCGTCTCAGGGTGTGCTCGTATCCGCCGGTACTGTCTCACGCGGCAACTTATCTCAGACGATCTCAATAAAAAGTACTGTTGAGGGCTCTGATTCGGCTAATGTTTTTTCTGCCGCAAACTACAGAATAAACAGCGTCACCGTAAAGGAGGGCGATGTCGTGCAGGAAGGCCAGATTCTTGCCAGACTCGATGCTGATGATCTCACAGACGAATACAACAAAGCCAAAATCTCTTACGATGAAGCAAAGAGAAATTATGATAATTCAAAAACGCTTTACGAAGAAGGCGCGCTTTCTCAGTCAGATTATCTGGAAGCAAAAGCTGCATATGATACAAGCGCTCTTACTCTGAGCTCGTTTAACATTACGGAAAATGCCAACGTCACAAGCCCTATTGCAGGAACGGTAACAAGAGTAAACGCTACAGTCGGCAAGCTTGCAAACGGCGGCTCCGGCGGCAGCAGCGAGCCTCTTTTCGTAATCGAAAATCTCGACAATCTGCAGATGAAAGTAAAAGTAAGCGAATACGATATTGGAAAAATCAAAGTCGGACAGAGCGCAACTATTACTGCGGAAGTTCTCGGAGATGTTTCTGTAACGGGCGTCGTTTCTCACATTTCGCCAACCGGCGAAGCACGCGACGCAGGCGGCTCCGAAATGGTTATCCCTGTTGTTATCGACATAGACAAAGGTGAAAGCAATCTCATCGCGGGCGTTACCGCCAAAGCCACAATTTTAATTGATGAAGTGGCAGATGTGCTTACAGTTCCAATTGACGCAGTCTTTGAAGATCCGTCAACAGGAGAAACATCCGTATTTATTATCTCCGAAAATGACACTCTCACTAAGGTTCCTGTAAATATCGGTCTTGAGGGTGATTTTGATACCGAAATTTCCGCGGCGGATGAAAGCGGCAGCGCTCTCTTAACAGAAGGTGCCCGTATAGTGCTTGCACCGTCATATGAGCTTGCCGACGGAATGGCCGTTACCGTAATGTAACAGCGCGGGAGGTTTTCCAATGAGTGAAATAATAAACGAAAACATAAATGCCGGCTCTGAAAATACTGAAAAGTATCCCGAAGTAATAGGCGTAAAAAATCTGATAAAAACTTACGCTAACGGAGCCATTGAAGTACAGGCGCTTAAAGGTATCAATCTGACTATAAGGCAGAGTGAATTTGTCGCTATTATGGGTACCTCCGGCTCAGGAAAGTCCACGCTTATGAATATACTCGGCTGTCTCGATAAACCAACAGAGGGTGAGTACAGACTCACAGGCATTGATATAAGAGAAAAGTCGGACGACGAGCTTTCGTACATCAGAAATCAGCAGATCGGCTTTGTCTTTCAGTCATTTAACCTTATACCGCGTACATCAGCGCTTAAAAATGTAGAGCTGCCTATGGTCTACGGCAAAGTAGCAGCGGATAAACGCCGCGCCCGTGCTCTTGAACTTCTCGAAAGCGTAGGTCTCGGAGAACGATACGAACATATGCCAAATGAGCTTTCAGGCGGACAGCGGCAGCGCGTAGCCATAGCCCGCGCACTCGCAAACGACCCTCCTATAATTCTTGCAGACGAACCTACGGGAAATCTCGATTCGCGTTCATCTGTCGAAATCATGGAGATATTTACACAGCTTAACCGCGAAAAAGGCAATACCGTTATTATCGTAACGCATGAGCCCGATATAGCCGAATTTACAGACCGCGTCGTTGTTTTTAAAGACGGTCAAATCATAGAGGATAAGCTCACCGAAAAAGGCAGATCCTCCGGAAAGGAGGTATATAAATGCTTCTTATAGAAAATATCAAGCTCGCTGTAAACGCGATAAAAATAAATAAAATGAGATCCTTTCTCACAATGCTCGGCATAATTATAGGCATCAGCTCCGTTATTGCTATTTCTTCGATAGGAGCAAGCGCGCAGAAAGCTGTTGAGGAACAGTTTAACGGCGTCGGCGCGGGTTACGTATACCTTATGCCTAACTGGTACACTCTCGATACTATGACAAGCGATATGATGTTTACGATGGATGATATAGAAGCTTTAGAGGAAAGATTTCCAAACGATATAAAATACGCAGCGCCTTATGCCTACAGCAGCTGTGAAACGCAGGTAGGAAGAACGGATGCGACCCTGTCGATGATGGGTGTAAACGCTCATTACAACGAATTTGCCACGCAAATTCAGATCGTTTACGGCCGTATGGTAAACGAAAGAGATGTGGAAGGCTCTCTTAACAGCATTGTCATTCCGATAGAAGCGGCGAAGAGGCTGTACGGCAAGGAAAACGCAGTAGGTGAAACACTTCCGGCTGAAGCTTTCGGAAGCTCCACCGACTTTACTATCGTCGGCGTATACGACATACCGCCTTCAATATTTAATAGCCTCGATACAAGTACAAGATACACCTGCTATGTACCGTATTCGTCTATGATGCGAAGTGATGAATACTTTGATAATCTTGAACTTTATGTAGATGAAGATAAGGATGTCGCGCAGACAGCAGAGACAATATGCCGCTATCTTGAACGTATAAAAAGGCTTGATGAGGACACTTACATTTATCAGTCCGCAGAAGACCAGCTCGTTGCCATCAACCAGGTGCTCGGTTACCTGTCACTCGCAATCGGCGCCATCGCCGCTATCTCGCTTCTCGTAGGCGGTATCGGTATTATGAACATAATGCTCGTATCTGTTACGGAAAGAACGCGCGAAATTGGCATCAGAAAATCTCTCGGCGCGCGCACAAAGGATATACTTACACAGTTCCTGATAGAAGCGATGATCCTTGCAGTCATCGGCGGTATTATCGGTACAGCGCTCGGCATCGGTGTTGCGGCGCTCGGCACTTCCGTTGCCGGTACGCCTCTTGCTCTCAACATGCAGAGTATATTGCTCGCCGTTGCGTTTTCCGCAGGCGTCGGTCTCTGCTTCGGTTTCTTTCCGGCAAGAAAGGCCGCAAGGCTCGATCCTATTGAAGCACTTAGGTACGAATAAACTCCCTTGTACTTTCAGCTTTAATACAATCGCAAAACGGCTTTTTCAAAGCAAAGTAGAATCTACGCATTTTGTCATACTTCTCAGTTCAATTTACAGGAAAAGCAACAATGGCAAATGTTCTTCATACATGCAAAGAAGCCCGTCTGTTTTAAAAACAGACGGGCTTTTTTATACTGCGCCATAATCCATAGCTTCTGCAATCGTAATATGCATAATGCATAATTTTACAAAAGTGCCTTTTTGTTGTTTTCAAAATGCGTTTTGCTGTCATAACAGCTTGCTGCAGCTCACCGAAAATGTATCAGCAGGCCGCATCAAAAAAGCTGTATTCGCAATAATACATAGAATTTTACTATTAGAGCTCCATGCATGCTTCAAATAATTGTACGATTTCATTCATCGGCATCATGCCATCATAGTATTCAGCTTCTGTAGCCTTGATTAGCTGTTCTTTTGAAGGCATTGTCTTTGCAACGAGGTTGTACTTCATCGGAAGTCCGATGCTTTCATAAAATTCGATAATCTTCTTTGAGCCCTCATCCACAGCTTCTTCCTCAGAAAGATTTGCGTCCACGCCCCAGATTTTTACCATGTAATTCTTAATCTCATCACCGTGATATTTAGCTTCTGCTTTGAGCCAGTAAGGGAATATGATTGAAAAAGTCTCACGATATGAGATGCCGAGCTGTCTTCTTATAATTCCGATATAGTCATATACATTGTAAACCCACTCGCGCGACTTGCCGAGCGAAGGCATTACATTGGTGCCGTAAATTGAAGCGAGCGCCTGGTTTGCTCTTGCCTGATAATCCTCCGGCTTCTCAATCGAAACCTTGACGCTGTCTCTAATTGTATCAAGAAGCCCTTCGATAAGTCTTTCTGAGATAGGGCTGTCTCCCGTGAAATAGTTAAGACTGATCTGCATAAATGCGATTACAGCACCGTATGCAGTATTCTTTGCATCGAGAGTATACGCGTATTCCGGATTGATGATTGAAAAATCAGGAATAACGCCGTACATTGTACCGTTTCCGCCGGTTTCCTGATCATCAACTACAGCGCCGCGGCTTGTTTCTGAACCGCCGGAAGGATATGTAGGAATAGCGCCGATGCGAAGTCCTTTATTTGCTCTTGGAGCGCCTTTAATGTATTCCCAGAGATCGCCGTCGTTAGCGGCGCCCGCAGCGATGACCTTCGCCATGTCCATACAAGTTGAACCGCCGATACCGATAACACAGTCAACACCTTCCTTCTTGCAGATATCTACAGCCTTTAAGATATCTGCGTACCAAGGCTTGACGCAGCCGCCGAAATCTACCCATTCGATGCCTGCTTCCTTAAGAACACCTGTGATTTTGTCATATACACCGGTTTTCTTGATTGAGCCGCCGCCATATACGAGCATTGCTTTATTGCCGGCTACTTTAATTTCGTCAGCAAGATAGTTTAAAGCACCTTTTCCAAAATGAATATTGACCGGATGGTTTAAATTAAAATCATAAAACATATTATATCCTCCATTTATTATTATATCAACGATATCTAATCAATGAGCAAAAAGCCAGCCCATAATTTCCTCATCATGCGCAAATGACATACCGCCGCCATGCTGATCGTAACGCTTGCAGCCTCTGTCGAGGAAATATTCCGTAATTGCTACTGTCTGCTTTGCTGTGAGCTCATCGCATGCGTTGAACTGAAGTGAAAGCACAAGCATTTCGCTGTTATATTTCTGGGCTTCAATGCCAAAATCCTGAAACTCAAGATTTGCCCCTGCTCCCCAAAAAAGCCAACCATCCCAGCCGGGAATGGTTATAAACAGCGCGTAAGGTTTACTTCCATCATAGCTTTTCGGAATATATGAACTGAAATGAACTTCTCCGAGATTCTTGTCGTGATAAAGATTGTCGCTGATAAAACCCCTGTAAAGTGTCGAGCCGAATTCAATATAACTTTTCTCTTCCATATATGTCTCCTTATTGATTAAGCATATATCCTGCTTCTTAAAACAGCTCCTGAAAAACACCAGTCCGCTTCAAGTCATTATGATGCATTAAAAGAAAAGCGTTATTTCATTTAACTTGAATAATTTCTTTCGCATAAATACAAACTCTTTTTATAAGAGCTCTTTGATATCATTGTAATTCTCTGCTTTGACAGAGTCTATTTACTTTTTATTCAGTAAGTTTAAATTTTTAGTAAAAGCATATGTATTTCAGTTGCTTTTAACAGACTACAAACCTTGTTGAAATAAAGAGCGTTTCTTTAAAAAATCGGGGTATTTTTCACATATTTTTCACTTTTACCCTATTGACATATAAATTTTATGCTACTATAATAGTTAGCGTGCTACATATTTTGTCGCGGCGCTGCTTGCAGTCCGTTCTTAATTTTTGTTAAAGGGGGTTACAATTTTATTATGGACACAGGTCCTCATTTTGGTCAGCAGATAAAGCATCTCAGCATTGCTTTTGAACAGGCAATAAATCATAGTCTGGCTACTCAGGGGCTTACGAATGCACAGTCAGTTTTTCTTGGATTTATTTCTTTTAATGAAAAAAAAGGTGTTGCCGTTCATGCAAAAGAGCTGGCAAAACACTTTAAACTTAAGAATTCAACAGTTTCCGGTATTCTTCAAAGGCTTGAAAAAAGCGGCTTCATAGAGTTTGTTCCTGACGAAAACGACCATCGCCTTAAACGCGTCATTCTTACGCAGAAGGCGAAGGAAGCACACGCATATTCATTTCAGATCTTTGATGAGCTTGAGAAGAAAATGCTCAAAGGATTTACCGAGGATGAAGCAAATCTATTTTATCTGTTTTTAATGAGGGCAGCCGACAATATACGTGTAGACTATTTATCTGAAATAAAGAGGGGATGATAATATATGATAAAACGCTTATTAAAATCTGTACGCGAATATAAAAAGGCTAGTATTCTTTCTCCGCTTCTCGTTGCAGGAGAGGTTGTTTTTGAATGTATCATACCGCTTCTTACCGCAGGGCTCATAAATAACATTAGCCGCGGCTGCGGTATGGATATCATCATAAAATACGGGCTTGCGCTTATAGTCCTCGCAATGTTTTCGCTTTTATTCGGCGTTCTTTCAGGACATTACAGCGCCATCGCGTCTGCGGGCTTCGCCAAAAATCTGCGTCGTGACCTCTTTGAAAAGGTACAGCAGTTTTCTTTTGCCAACATAGATAAAATTTCAACCGCGTCTCTCGTTTCGAGACTTACAACAGATGTGAGCAATGTACAGATGGCATATATGATGATTATTCGTGTAGCGGTACGAAGTCCGCTTATGCTCATCTTTGCTTTTGCCGCGTCCATAATTGTGGGTAAGAAGCTTGCGTGGATCTTTGTCGGCATTATCCCGGTATTGCTTTTCGGTCTTATAATAATGATGGCAAAGGTAATGCCTCTTTTTAAGTCGGTATTTAAAAAATACGACAATCTTAATGAATCGGTACAGGAAAATGTCAAAGCTATACGCGTTGTTAAGAGCTTCGTGCGCGAGGATTATGAAATTGAAAAATTTTCCTCAGCTTCAAACCAGCTCAGACGCGATTTTACGCGCGCCGAATCCATACTTGCGTTTAATACGCCTCTGATGCAGCTTTGCGTCTACACTTCTATGATACTTATTTCTTATTTTGCAGCAAAGCTCATAATCAGCAGCGGCGGCGCATACCTCGATATCGGCAGTCTGACGAGTATGATTACTTACTCTATGCAGGTACTCATGAGCCTGATGATGCTTTCGATGATATTCGTAATGATTACAATGTCAGCGGCCTCGGCCAAACGTATCGTCGAAGTCCTCGAAGAGGAAAGCACGATAATCAATCCCGAAAATCCTGTTATGTCAGTTGCTGACGGCAGCATTGACTTTGAAAATGTAAGCTTTAAATATTCGGAAAAAGCCGAAAAATCAGCGCTTACGGATATAAACCTTCATATAGATTCCGGAATGACTGTAGGCATAATTGGCGGCACAGGTGTCGGTAAGACAACGCTTATTCAGCTCATATCCCGTCTCTACGATGTGACGGAAGGTACGGTAAAGGTCGGCGGCAGGGATGTCCGCGACTACGACCTTGAAGTACTCAGAAACGAGGTTGCCGTTGTCCTTCAGAAAAACGTGCTCTTCTCAGGCACTATCAGCGAAAACCTGAGATGGGGCAACCCCGATGCAACAGACGAAGAACTTGTCCGTATCTGTAAGCTTGCACAGGCCGACGAATTTATTCAGAGCTTCCCGGATAAATACGAGACGCATATCGAACAGGGCGGCAACAACGTCTCCGGCGGTCAGAAGCAGCGTCTCTGCATAGCGCGTGCGCTTCTTAAAAAACCGAAAATACTCATTCTCGATGATTCTACCTCGGCTGTAGACACGAAAACCGATGCTCTCATCAGAAATGCCTTCAGGACAGAAATACCGGGTACAACTAAAATAATTATTGCTCAGCGTATATCATCTGTTGATAGCGCCGATCTCATTATTGTAATGGACGGCGGCAAAATTGACGGTATGGGCACGCACGAAGAACTCCTTAAAGACAACGATATTTACCGCGAAATATATTATTCGCAGAACAATATGGGAGGTGACAATAATGAGTAAGAAAGAAAAAAAACCGGCGGTAAAGCTCAGCGGCAGCTCGATTAAAAGACTTCTGAAATTTCTCTTTAAAGATTATCCTGTAGCGCTCTGCGTCATAGGTATCTGTATAGTTACGACCTCCATAATTGGAATTTTACCCTCGGTATATATAAAGACCATTACGGGATATATTCAGGAAGGTCTTGCTTCGAGCTTCAGCAGCGTACAGGGCAAAATTGTAAATACTCTCATCATAATGGTCGCGCTTTATGCAGTCGCCCTTATAAGCTCCACGGTGCAGTCGCAGGTTTTGGCACGTGTAACACAGGGCTTCCTTCACAAAATGCGTACGCGTATGTTTGCGGGCATGCAGAAGCTTCCTATACGCTACTTTGACACGAAAAACGACGGCGATATCATGAGTCATTATACAAATGATATCGACACACTGCGTCAGCTCATTTCGCAGAGTCTTCCAAATCTTATTTCTTCGGGATTTGTAATTGTGGGCGTGCTTGCTGTAATGCTTTATTACAGCATTCCTTTGATGCTGGTTGTTTTCGTCGGCATCTTCTTTATGGCGCTTGTTACCAAAAAAGTAGGCGGCAACTCCGCAAAATACTTTATTCGTCAGCAGCAATCTCTCGGTACGGTAGAGGGTTACATCGAAGAGATGATGCACGGACAGAAAGTCGTAAAAATATTTTGCCACGAAGAAAAAGCTCAGGAAGATTTCGATAAATTAAACGAAGCGCTGTGCAGCGATATGACAACTGCCAACAAGTACGGCAATATTTTCATGCCGATTATCGGCAACATCGGTAATATGCTCTATGTTCTTATCGCCTTTATCGGCGGCCTTATGGTGACATCGGGCGGCTTTATTCCCAATATTTCTCTTGAAAATCTCTTCAGCACGGGAAATATGATAAGCGCACTTTCAATACCGGTTATTGCCTCTTTTCTCGGTATGGTAAAACAATTTACGGGAAGTGTAGGCCAGGTATCACAGCAGATTAACTCTGTGGCAATGGCTCTTGCCGGCTCCGAGCGTATCTTCGCACTTATAGATGAGGCTCCGGAAGAAGATAACGGCGATGTTACTCTCGTAAACTGTCGAGAAGAAAACGGTAGCCTTGTAGAATGTGAAGAGCGCACAGGTATTTGGGCTTGGAAATATCCTGCTACAGAAGAATTTGACAGTCCTAAGCTCGTCCGCGTCTCTGGTGATGTACGCTTCAGCGAAGTTGATTTTGAATACGAAGAAGGCAAACCTGTACTTCACGACGTATCGCTCTTTGCAAAGCCAGGGCAGAAAATTGCCTTTGTCGGCGCAACAGGTGCGGGCAAAACAACTATTACCAATCTCATAAACCGCTTTTACGATATTGCAGACGGCAAAATACGCTATGACGGCATCAATATCAATAGGATTAAAAAGTCTGACCTGCGCCGAAGCCTCGGAATAGTGCTTCAGGACGTCAACCTCTTCACGGGAACAGTAATGGACAACATAAGATACGGTAAGCTCGACGCTACAGATGAAGAATGTATAGAAGCTGCAAAGCTCGCAAACGCGCACAGTTTTATTATGCGTCTGCCTAATGGCTATAACACTATGCTGGACGGCGGCGGCTCCAACTTGTCGCAAGGCCAGAGACAGCTCCTTTCAATAGCGAGAGCTGCCGTTGCCGACCCTCCTGTTATGATTCTCGACGAGGCGACTTCTTCAATAGATACACGTACCGAATCTCTCGTGCAGCGCGGTATGGACGCTCTTATGAAAGGCCGCACCGTATTTGTTATCGCGCATAGACTTTCAACTGTTCAGAACAGCGACGCGATAATGGTGCTTGACCACGGACGCATTATTGAGCGCGGCAGCCACGATGATCTTATAGCAGAGAAAGGCACATATTATCAGCTCTACACAGGAGCCTTTGAGCTGGAGTAAAAATAACAAAGAGCCAATTGCTTTTAAAAGCAACTGGCTCTTTTTATTATTTGCACGCTTTTAGCTATTAAACAGCAAACGCCTATATAGCATATCAAACTTCATCAAAATAAATTTGCGCTTCGGAAAAAAGAGCTGCCTTTCCGCATAAAACCGTTCGTTCTTTCTCATAGCTGCAATATAAAACGCCTCCCCTGCTCGATGCCTGATATGCGGTTAAGTCCTTTTTTCCTAATTTTTTCGCCCACAAAGGCACCACGTGGCAATGTCCGCGCCCGCAGACAGGATCCTCCGCCACATTGCACTTGGGAGCAAATGTGCGGGTTACACAATCATATTCTTTTCCTTTTGCGGTCACATGCAGACATACGCCGTCCAGTTCACAGATAACGTCAAGATTGGGAACTATCTCTCTCACTTTTTCTTCACTTTCCAAAACGCAAACCATATCCGCACCCATAAAAGCCTGCACAGGCTTAATGCCAATTGCTTGTATGATTTTATCTGTTATCTCAATAGGCGTGAGTGAAAAGGAAGGAAAATTCATAATCAGCAAATCATCTTCTCCTTTTACGGTTAGTACACCGCTTAATGTCTGAAAATCAATCTGCCTGCACCCCGGCTCTATAAACCGCATAATTACATAAGCGGTTGCAAGGGTAGCGTGGCCGCAGAGCTCTACTTCGCCGCCGGGGGTAAACCAACGGAGATGATATCCTTCATTTTCCTTTACTGCAAAAGCGGTTTCCGACAAATTGTTTTCTACCGCGATTTTCTGCATCGTTTCGTCTGGCAGCCATTGCTCCATAATGCAGATCGCCGCCGGGTTTCCGGCAAAAACTTTATCTGTAAAGGCGTCAACTACATACTGTTTCATTACTTTCATTTTGCTCACTCCTTTCATCTTGCTTGCTTTTATTGTAAGTATATTATAGAATAAATACAATATTAAAATTGTATGTACAACAATTTGATGAAAGGAATGAATACTATGCCGGTAAATTCATTTGACAGCTATCCTCTTACATGGAAACCCGAAAAGGAAAAATTAAAACCTCCATATTATAAATCACTGGCGGAAGATTTAGAAGGTAAAATCAGAAGCGGATTGCTGCAAGCAGGAACAAAACTCCCACCGCAGCGCGAAATTGCCGATTATCTCGATTTAAACTACACAACGATTACCAGAGTATATGAAATATGCAAAAAGAAAGGGTTGATTTACGGAACGCAGGGAAAGGGCACCTTTGTTTCTCCGCATTCTGCGGAAGACATTACTATTATGTCGCCATCTGCCTCCAATGAATATATTGAGCTTGGCGACATCAACGGTTTTAGCCAATACAGCGGACTTGTGGAGCAGGCAACGCAAGCGGTCATTCAAAAAGGGTACCTGAAAAATCTTTACGAATACTCCTATCCTGCAGGGCATCCACATCAGCTTGCCGCAGGCGTGCGCTGGATGGAACAGCTTGGAATACATACGGATTTTGAGCATACCGCAATTTTTGCAGGAGCACAAAATGCTCTGACAGTGGCATTTTTATCCTTGTTTTCTCCCGGAGATAAGATTGCAACTGATGAATATACATATTCAAACTTTATTGAACTGGCAAAGCTGCTTAATCTCGTGCTAATTCCCGTCAAGGGAGATGAAAAGGGTATGCTGCCTGAAGAATTACAAAAAAATTGTATGATTAACAGGATAAAAGGTATTTATTTAATTCCAACCTGCGCAAATCCAACGACGATTACTATTCCTTTAAAACGCCGGGAAGAGCTTGCTGCAATCATCAGAAAAAATAATTTAATTTTAGTGGAAGATGACATATCCACATGGCTTATTGCCGAAGACAGAAAGGTTTTACCATCTATGTTTGATATCTTAGGCGGCCAAAGCATATACATCTGCGGTATGACAAAAAGCCTGTGTCCGGGGCTCCGCATTGCTTATATGGCATTTGGCGAGCAATTCAAAGACATTATTCTGCATGGACTTTCCAATGTGAATATAAAAACCTCTTCGTTTGACGCAGAAATCATTACAGAATTGATTTTAAATGCAAACGCATACAAAATTGCCGCAAAAAAACGGCTGTGGACAAAACAAAATTGCCTGCTGTATGCGAAAATTTTTCAGGACTTTACAGATAAATATGAAGAAATAAGCTACTATCAATGGCTTCCGCTTAACACCTCGAAGGCGTTTCGCGAAGTAGAAAATGATTTGCTGAATAAAGGAGTCCGCGTTTATCATTCAGAACGATTTGCAGTTACCGGGAATGCAGGTCAAAATTTTCTTCGTATTTCTATGTGTTCTGCTGAAAGCACAAAAAAATTAGAGCGCGGTCTATATATCTTAAAAGATTATTTAAAGGCAAATCCATTTTAAAAAGAAAAGCGGCATAGTTTTTGGCTATGCCGCTCCGCAGTTTTTTATTTCTTTAATTCAGCGATGATCCTATCGCATGCGGTTTCAATGTACTCTCTTTTAGTCGCGAGATTAAATCTTGCATACGCCGCATAATCGGGACCGCCAAACCATTCTCCGTAATCAATAGCGAGTTTGCACTTGCCCTGAATCAGCTCTTCAAGCTCGTCCCTTGTCTTTACATAAGCTCCAAAATCAACCCAAGGCAGATAAGTTCCTTCAAGATCGAAAGTTTTCACATCAGGAAGTTCAGTATCAAAACGCTCTCTCATATAGCGATAATTTCCGTAGATGACATCAAGGACCTCATCCAGCCATTCTTTTCCGCCTTCCATAGCGGCCATAGTCGCTATGTGGCCAAAACCGTTTACATCGTCAAGCGAATATTCACTTAAAAAGCTTTCAAATTTATCCTTAAGCTCAGGGTTAGGAATAATTATAAATGAATTTTGTACAGCAGCAATATTAAAGGTCTTGCTTACCGCTGCCATTGTGATAATCATATCCTGATATGCGCCCCCGTCCACAGTTGCAGCCGTAACCTTTTTGCGTCCGAGCTTAGGATCCACAATATCCTGATGGATTTCATCCGATACAACAATAACATTGTGTTTGCGGCATATTTCAAGAAGTTTTTTCAGCTCCTCCTCAGTCCATACTCGTCCTACAGGATTGTGCGGATTGCAGAGTATATAGAGTTTAACATTATTCTCAACGATATCTTTTTCAAATTTTTCGTAATCTATAGTATATGTACGGCCCGTTTCCACAAGCTGAGACTCGATGCACTTGCAGCCGCCTGCAAGGATTGCGTTCTTAAACGGATAATAAACAGGCGTATTTATTATCACAGCCTCTCCCGGTTTTACATATGTCTTTACCGCCCAATAAAGCGCCGGTACTATGCCCGGAGTAATGCAAATCCATTCCTTTTTTACATCAAAGCCGTGACGCTCTTTTTCCCATTTAATAACCGTCTCGTAATATTCCTGCGGAGTTGCAAAGTAACCGAGCGGATCATCAACATATTTATGGAGCGCCTCTTTAATACAATCCGCGCACTCAAAGTCCATATCGGCAACCCACATCGCAATAAGATCAGATGCACCAAACTCTCTTTCAAGTGCATCCCATTTATACGAATGCGTATTTAATCTGTCCACATATTTCATAATACAGCCTCCTTTATAATATAAAACAGTAACAATGTCGGCCAAACCTTTGACCTCAGATATCTCAATTATATATTTAAAAGAAGGAATTTTCAATAATTTTCAGACTGTTTCTTTTTATTTCACATTATCTTTTTTTCATAATAATTGACCTATATCTATAAAAGAAAATTTTACTTTTTTATGTATTTGCATATTAAAGCAAAAAGACCTCTATTATCAATAAAGGTCTTTTTAAGGAGTTTTTGTTATGTCTTAAAGTTATTGTTAAACTTTCGTATTGTATTTGTAATCGTGATAAAGTTTTTAAGGGTTCACATTATTTTTTAAAATCTTTCGTATCCTATCTTAAGAGCAGCTTGATTTGCATCGTTAAACTTAGCCTTGCCGTGCTCTGTAAAATACTTTTCAATTGCGTCCGAGCAACCTTCAAATGTCATTATTCCTGTCCTTTTTATGAGCGCGCCTATCATTACGATATTTGCCCCTTTAGGGTTTTTTGCTTCTTCCGCAAGCGCCGTTGTATTAACTTCAACTACGTTTATATCGTCTCTGTATTTTCTGTCTGTTACAAGCGATGAGTTTACAAACAGATATCCGCCCGGCCGAAGGTTTGCCTCGAACTTATCAATAGCTGGAGCGCTCATAGCTACAAGAATGTCAATTTCTTTAGCGAGCGGTGATGCGATTTCCTCATCGCTGATTTTAATTGTACAGTTTGCCGTACCGCCTCTCATTTCCGCTCCGTACGAAGGATACCATGTAAACTGATTACCCGTTTCAAAAGCACAGTGCGAAATGAGAATACCGGTCGTAATAATTCCTTGACCGCCGAATCCGGCGCAGATTATTTCTTTAAGCATTATTTTGCACCTCCGTCAATATATTCTCCCACAGGATAAAGCTTCAACACCTCATCCTGCATTCTTTTAATTGAACCGAGAGCCGTCATTCCCCAGTTTGTAGGGCACGGTGCCATAATTTCTACAAACGAAAAACCGCATCCTGCCATCTGCTTTTCAAAGGCCTTTCTTATATATGCCTTTGTCTTATTGATATTCGCTACCGAATCGACGGAGCCTCTTGCAAGATATGCAATCTTCATTCCTGAATAAACCTCTGTGATGTCGATAGGGTTGCCGTTAAGCTCGGCTGTTCTTCCTTTAGGCGACGAAGTCGTCTTCTGGCCAATGAGCGTTGCCGGCGACATCTGACCACCCGTCATTCCAAAATTTGTATTATTTACTACAATGGCTGTAATATTTTCGTTTCTTAAGGCTGTATGTATAGTATGCTGCATACCGATTGAATAAGTCGCGCCGTCTCCCGCATATGAGAATACAAGCATATCCGGTCTTGTTCT
This sequence comes from uncultured Clostridia bacterium, assembly GCA_944383465.1. Taxonomy (GTDB): domain Bacteria; phylum Bacillota; class Clostridia; order Peptostreptococcales; family Anaerovoracaceae; genus QAKD01. The sequence goes on along the minus strand of CALWPQ010000043.1, from coordinate 10,337 downwards.
TTTAAATCCCGTTGCTGTCGGTATTGCCCTTCCGTGTGCGCCCGAAAATCCATTGCCTTTCTGTGCAAAGAGCATATTTGCTCCGCAGGCAAGGTCATGAAATGCAACGCAGTTACTTGACATACCCATTTCTTCTATTACTTCGTATATAATTCTTCCTGCTATGCCGTGTCCACATCCCTGACACGCAGTATGAGGCGGAAGTCCCTGCATAAGCGTTGGAATATTAAATGTTTTTGCTGCCATCTTCTATACCTCCTGTGCCGTGCCGGCAATAATGTCTTCTGCAATTTCAACTACTATGTCCGCATCCGGAACAATATCTACGCTGAAATATCCGTATACCGAAAGACCGCACTTGGTCGCAAGCTTAACATCAGGCACCGTTTGCCCTTTTATACTCATTTCTACTACGAGAATTCCTTTACACTCCTTGCTTATTTCGGCAAAAGCCTTTTCAGGGAACGGCCAAGCTGTAACAAGTCTTATAAGACCGAGTTTAACACCCTTTGCTCTTGCTTTCTTGACAGCTTCCTTACATACTCTGGAACTGATACCATAAGCTACACATACTACATCTGCATCAGATACTTGTACATTTTCCCATCTTTGCTCATTTTGCTGCATTGAAGCAAACTTTTCTCTAAGATGCTTTGCCTGCTCTGTCCAGCTTCTTCCTGGCCAGCCTGCATTTATCTTACCCATTTCATTAGTTTTGAGCGGCCTGTATACCCAGTCATATTTATTGATGTCATGTTCTTTAAAATCAGGAAGCGTTACGCCCTCCATCATTTGTCCAATGATAGCGTCTGTCATTACAATTACAGGGTTTCTATACTTTTCAGCAAGATCATAGGCTTCCTGTACAAGATCCACCTCTTCCTGCACTGAAGCCGGAGTAAGCACGATACACTGTGAATCCCCATTGCCACCGCCATGCACTACCTCTTCATAGTCTCCCTGTGATACACCTATGCCGCCGCAGGCAGCGCCGAGTCTCTGTACATCTACAAGAACAGCAGGAATTTCACAGCCGCAGAGGTAAGACATACCTTCATGGAAAAGTGCAAATCCAGGACCAGATGATGTCGAAAGCACCCTGTTTCCTCCAAGCGATGCTCCGAGAAGCATATGCAGCCCTGTAAGCTCATCCTCTGTTTGAATCATATGTCCTCTTACCTCATACATTCTCCACGAGAGATATTCAAGTACTTCTGTCTGAGGCGTGATCGGGTATCCGCTGAAAAAACGGCAGCCAGCGCGCAGTGCTGCTTCAGCAAGAGCTTCATTACCCTTCATTATTGCTCTTTCTGCCATAATTAGTCCTCCTTTTCAATTACTATTGCATAATCAGGACATACCGTATAGCATGACCCGCATGCAACGCATTCAGTTTCGTTAAATTTTACTGTTTCATAGCCCGCATTGTTAGTATCACCTGAAAGTGTTATGCACTTCTTTGGGCAGGCATTTACGCAATAGTGACAACCTTTGCATCTTGCCGCATTATAAGTGATTTTTACCATCTTTACTCCTCTTTTCTTTAATATTTATCAGTTATCATTTTATTTGCCCGCTGCCGTAAGATCTGCATCAGCTTTGTGTAAAAGAGCGCAAGCCTTTTTAATGGAATCCATCGAAGCCGCGTATGAAATTCGCAGGAATCCTTCGCCCTCGTTTCCAAATATAGCGCCGTTTACCATAGCTATGCCGTAGTTTTCAAGAAGCCAGTCAACGCATTCTTCCGAAGTAAAGCCCGTTTTTGTGATATTCATAAAGATATAAAACGCACCTTTAGGTACCTTACATGAAAAATGTTTAGTCTTATTTATTTCGGCTACCATATAGTCTCTTCTCTCTTCAAAAGCTCTGCGCATAGTCTCTACTGAATTGTACTTACTTTCGTCATTTAAAGCTACTGTTGCAGCTTCGAGCACAAATGCCGGAATGCCTGAAATCTGGAAACCTGCGTGTATATAAAGCTTTTCCTGATACTGAATCGGTGTGATGACATACCCTACTCTCCAACCCGTCATCGAAAATGCTTTGGAAAAACCGTTGATGATAATTGTTTTATCTCTGAGACTTGGAATCGAAGCGGGAGATACAGGTTCAAAACCATCATAAGTAAGTCTCTCATATATTTCATCCGAGCAGATTATAAGATCTTTATCTTCAACTAATCTTGACAGCCCTTCAAGATTTTCCTTTGTCAGTACACCGCCAATAGGATTGTTAGGCGAGCAAAGTACAATCATCTTTGTCTTATCTGTAATGAGATTTTTCATCTGCTCAAGGTCTATTTGAAAATCATTTTCTTCTTTAAGTGAATATGCAACAGGCGTACCACCGCATATAGTTGTGATATTCTTGTAAATTCCGTACATCGGGTCTGGGATAAGCACCTCGTCTCCGTCATTTATAAATGAAGTAAGTACAAGGTAAGCTGCCTGCGCTGCACCACAGGTTGAAATTACCTGAATTGGGTCAAATTTAAGCCCGTTTTCTCTTTCGTACTTATCGCATACCGCCTGTCTGAACGCGGGCGTGCCACTGTAATCGGGATATGTAGTGTATCCTTCGTCAATTGCCTTCTTACAGGCCTCGCATATGTACTTTGGCGTTGGAAAATCAGGCTGTCCAAGCGTGAACATATACATTTCTCGCCCCTGCGCCTGAAGTTCAAACACTTTTGCGCTAAGCATTCTGATCTTTGACATCTCGAGTGATTCAAGTCTGTCTGCTGTTTTCATAATATTATCTCCTTTTAATTTCTACCTTGAACAATTAAATTTATTTGCGTTTTGATTATTCGGGTATCTGCATTTTTTCTAAAGTATTTGCAAATGTAAGCGGCGCACCTGTTTTTTCCTGCAGTTCTTTTCGCGTTATTCCCGGCACTATCGCTTTTACGATGAATTTACCGTTCTCGCAGTCTATAATACAGAGCTCTGTGACAACTGTACTTACGCACTTCGCTGCTGTAAGCGGAAATGTACATTTTTTGAGCAGCTTGTGCTCACCGTCTTTGCTCGTGTGCTCCATAGCCACAATAACACGCTTTGCCCCGCAGACAAGATCCATAGCACCGCCCATACCATTGACGCGCTTACCAGGCACCATCCAGTTGGCAAGGTTGCCTTCTGTATCTACCTGCAGCCCGCCAAGTACTGTTGCATCAAGATGCCCGCCGCGAGCCATTATAAAAGACATCGCACTGTCAAAACAACAGCCGCCCGGAAGGAGCGTGATATAATCGCAGCCCGCGTTGCAGAGATCTCTGTGACCTCTCTGCCAGTCGCCGTTTTCACGCCCATACGTAAGCTCAAATTTATATATTTCGTCTCTATTACCCGTTATTAATCCGTCCTGACCGATGCTACCGTTCTCACCGTGAAGCAGCACTGTTTTTTTAGGGTCGATAAATTTACTCACCATTGTCGGTATGCCTATTCCGAGATTTACAAAATCACCGTTTTTAAGCATATCTGCAATATTCTTCGCAATAATCATTCTTGCGTCAGCCATTATAAAATCACCTCTTCTGGACAATGCACCACATAATCTACAAATACTCCTGGAAGCTGCACCTGCTCCGGATTTATTTTTCCCGGTTCTACGATTTCCTCAACCTCAAGCACGACTTTGTCTGCCGCCGTTGCCATAAGAGGATTAAAATTTTGCGCTGAATATTTGAATACGGCATTACCCATGCGGTCTGCTCTATATGCTTTTACAAGCGCCACATCTGCGCGCAGCGGAAGCTCGAGTATATACGGTTCTCCATTTACTTCTATAATGCGCTTGCCCTCTTCAACAATAGTGCCTATACCTGTTGGTGTAAGCACTCCGCCAAGTCCCGCACCGCCTGCGCGGATTCTTTCTGCCAGCGTTCCTTGCGGAACAAGTTCGTGCTCAAGTGTTCCTTCCGCTATCATTTTATGTACGGTCGGGTTCATTCCCAGAAAAGAAACAATAACCTTTTTTATTTGCCCATTATCGAAAAGCGCCGCCGCATTTTTTCTTTTTACATCGTCTCTGATATATCCGCAGTCCTCGGAAATCGCCGTAAGTCCTGTGATAGGAAGCTCCGACAATTTGCGAAGAAGACCTATTGGCGACCCAGAAAGGGTAAAACCTCCGATCATTATAATATCTCCGCTTTTCACACATTTCATAGCTTCGGAAATAGCTGTGACTTTATCTATCATCTAAATGTCTCCTTGCATTTTTAAAAATAGCGCTATGCTTTATGCAGCCTTATTTTTCTTTCTCTTCGCCACTACTGTAAACGATGCGAACGAACCGATGATAAGCATTAAAATAAGAAAGCCAAACAGATAGTTGTATGCTGCCGCACCTTTTGTATCGATAAGTCTTGCAATTGCAGGTGAAAATACGAGATCAACGAGGTTGGCGCAGAATGTTACCGCGCTTGTTGTCGTAGCAAGAAGTCCTGGCTTAATATCTATTTCATTGATTACCGAATATTTGATTGTATATGTCATCTGTACAAATGCAGACGGCAGAAGCGTATATGCACTTATAAACATAATGTTTACTCCCGAAGGCATAACGAAGAAGCCAGCTACGACAACCGCCATAATTGCAAAGGCAACGCCTAACCATCTTGCTGTACTCTTAAATACTTTATCAGCCATAAATCCGCCGACAGCTGCCAGCACAAGGAACACATAAGTTCTAATAATTGCGAATATGCCTGCACTTTCAGGCGAGATCCCTACAACAGTCGTTAGGTATGGTGTAAAATATCCCTGAAGTGAATAAAGTGTATAGCCTACAAGAACAATAAGCGCCACCATCCACGACATCGGATTCTTTATTACTTGAGCTATGATACTGATTGTACTTTCCGTCTGTACCGTTTCTCCGCCGGCTACTGCATTGGTCATTTCTGCAGTTGGTGTAATCAAGTCTCTGTCGATAAACAGAAATACGAGCACCGTTGCAATTAGAGTCGATACACCCGCTACAATAACCGCAATTCTAAAGCTTGCAATCGGATCTTCAAATTGCGTTGAAGCCCAAAGCGAAATCGAATTGATGATTGCTGCCGCGATACCATTGCAGGCATAGTAGAAGCCAAATGTAAGTCCCGATCTTCCGCTTCCTGTCTTATCTGTCTTAGCTCCGATTACATTGAGAATTTTTGAAAATGACGGCCAATAAATTCCCATTGTTAAAAATGATAGTATAGCCCATATAACGAGCGATGTTGCATAAGATGTGAATGTAAACGCGTAAAGTGCCGTTACCGCCGTAGTTCCGACAAGTGCTATTATCAATCCTTTCTTAACATCAATTTTATCTACAAGGGCACCACTTGGAATCATTATTATGATCGTCACAATTGTATATACTGTGAGCAACAATGCCGATTGTGTATTTGTCATTCCTGTTACCTGAAGCTGCAGATCGTAAAATACAAATTTGATGTAAGGAATAATAAAAATTGCTCCACCCGTAAAGCCGAGCGAAATGATGGTTGCATACAGTTTAAATTTACTGATTTCTTTTTCCATTTCTTTTCCTCCGTTTTATAAATAATTTCAATATCATACCATCAAGCGGTTTTTTGATAAAATCCGCTAATCAATGCAATTAAAGTATATTACATATGTCTTTTTTATTCAATTTGTTTTTTATGTTTCTTTTAGACATATTTTTATACTTTAAAATCGTTTAATTTTCAATGTTTTATTACTTATAGTCTTTTTTGTACATTTATAAAAATGTCTCTTTTTTAACTTTTATATTATTGACATACATATTCGATAAGGGTATACTTGTAATCAAAATTAGGTTTTTAAGTTTACAAAAAATAAATTTATTAAAAATACGGAGAATTTTATGGCAGTAGTTTTAAGGTCTTTAAGCGAACAAGTATACGATCATGTAATAAGGCAAATTAAACTCGGAAAACTTCTACGCGGAGATGCTGTATCGGAAACAAAACTTGCTGAGCAGTTTAATACGAGCCGTACTACGGCAAGAGAAGCTCTTTTTATGCTTGTAAACAATGGTATTCTTGTTCATGGCAAAAAGCGAGGTTTTATAATAAAGGGTAATACAGAAGAAGAGCTTCTGAAAAAATGGGCGCTGATTGCACAGCTTGACGCCTTTGCTGCTGATCTTGCTCTTTCCCATATAACAGAAACGCATCTCAGCGAAATGGAATCACTAATAAAACGCATGCATCTTGCAATAGAACTTCTGGATCATGAATTCTATACCGATACCCAGGAAGCTTTTCACAATGTGTATTATCAGATATGCGATAATGAATTTCTTGTAGAAATGATTTTTAATTTACAAAATTCATTAGTACGACTTACTCCTGTATCAGATAACAAGGAATTGCTTTTTGAGCAGTGCACTCTTTACAATGCTCAGCATTCCGAAATTGTAAGGCATTTTAGAAATAAAGAGCCCGAAGCTCTCAGAAACTGCATAATCAAACACTATACTTACAACGATGGAGAATTTCTTTTTTAATTAGTTCCTTTTAAAGATACCTGCTGGTTAAATGCGTGAATAATATTAGACAGAATACTTAAATATTTATGTAAAAAGCACCCTTATTGGTGCTTTTTCGTTTGTGTAGGCATAGTAGCTAACTGGAACATCTTGCTTTTGTACGTAGAGATAAAATTTGAATATCAAATTTAAGCGGAGGTAAAAAACCGTTAAATCATCAATTTCACTGTGATTAATCATCGGTTACCGGCTAACTTCGTTAAAGACGCAGAGAACATCATATCCCTTCTGAGCCATCTATTGCACCAATAATCTCAAGCTTAGCAGGAAGAGTACTTCAAAGATGAAGTTAATACTTTCTGCAAAGAGGCATACATCATGCCAGAAGATATCGTATTCTTGAGTTGTTATAGTGGTACGGACTTTGAGAACTGGATAGCAGACTTTCTGAAACAAAATAGCTTTGTAGCAAAACGAGTGTAAAACAATGATCAAGCGGCTATTGCGGCTAATGGTATCACTAAGCTGACTGAATGTACATTCAATGTCCAGTGTAAATACTTCAATTGAACTATGGGTAAAAATCATATTTATATATAAGTAAAATTTTAAAAGTATTTACTTTGAGTAAAAATAGTTTTAACCAAAAAGCAATTCCCAGTATTTCTCTTCGTTATTATAATAAATTTAACAGACAATTCCGAATTCAAAATAATTCTGAATTTGACTGTATTGCATTTATATTATTTAAAGGAAGGTGACTTATAGCATGATTACAAAACAGGGTACACTTATGAAGTTCCTCCGTTTGTTCACACTTGGATATGTAGGCGGAACAATTTACTGTCTTATGTACATAAGATATGTATTCTACGATCAGATGCTCGAACTTATGGGATGTACAAATGCACAACTGGGTCTTCTCAACACGGTATCATCAACAATAAGTCTGGCGCTGTTCCTCGTAGGACCTTATCTGGCGGACAAATTAGACGCTAAAAGAGTTATTACATTTGCAATCGGCAGCATAACAGTTCTCACTTTCATCTTCGCAATGTTTGTATCTCATTACAATATCGCTCTCATCATCTGGGGTCTTCAGCCAATCGTAATGATGCCTTACTGGGCTTGTCTCGTTAAGTACATCAACAATCTCGGCGGCGAAGGCGAATCAGGAAGCAGCTTTGGTACTTACTACCTCATCAACGGTCTTTCAGGAGCGCTCGGAAACGCTATTCCGCTTGCTGTTTCAAGATCCTTCGGCTTCCAGGGCGCGATGGTTGCACTTGGCATTATGACACTTTTCGGTACTATTCTTGCGGTGCTCTTCCTCGAAAACGAAAAAGCTCTCGAAAAGAGAGGCGTTTATCTCAAGGGTGATGAGCCTATCAGGATCAGACATATACCATACGTACTCAAGTGGCCGGGCTTCTGGATCCTCGGACTCGCTTATCTTGCAACATATACACTTTATTCAAATGTATCATATTTCAATCCTTACCTCATCAATGTAATAGGTATTGATCCTGATGCATCCTCTGTATATGCTGTAATCAGATCATACGGAGCAATGATAGTTGCACCGCTTGGCGGAATAATGGCCGACAAGGTATTCAAATCGACCTCAACCTGGTTCATAGTAGCGTTTTCAATTTCAGCGGTGATGTTTGCGATTCCGCTCTTCTTCACCGAAAATTCAAACCCTACGCTCGTATCAATTTATTCGGTACTGCCGTCGCTTGTAGTCTTTGCTCTCTACTCGGTAACCTATTCAATTCTGAGAGAGCTGCATGTTTCCCCGATTGTAGCGGGTGCTCTTATCGGTATCAGCGGCAAGCTTTCGATGCCGGTTGACGGGGTATATCCTGCAATGTTCGGTTCGTGGATCGACAAGTTTGGCAACCAGGGCTTCACTTATATCTTCATGTTCTTAATTGGAAACTGCGTCTTCGGTATTCTCATCGCTCTTTGGGCAAAGAGACTCGACAAGCAGTGCAAGAACGGCAGAACAATGAACCTCGGCAAGCTTGCAGCAAGCGAAACAACAGAAGCACCTGTAGCTTAACGGCAAAGTTAAGGCGCATTGTATAAGACATCTAAATGAAAGATGTGTTTACATAAAGCCATTCCAAAACAAGAGCCTCTGCATGAAATATGCAGGGGCCCTTGTTTTATTGTATGTAAAAAAACGCGCGTCAGACGGGTATTTCAAAAGCAGCTATATATTTGAACAAAAAGACTTCTTTTTCTAAACTTGGTATGCGGTCTGCCAACCGCAAAAGAAGAAAGCGAAAGAAGAAAAGCATTCTATGGTGAAAAGAGGCTTGCAATAGGAAAGAGCAGCACAGCCCTCTATGAGCAATTCGGCGGCATAAAATACAAGTATATAAAAGAAAGTTTTGGTACAGAGGATATCATATAGATACGGCAGAAAAAAATAAGCGCTGAACTGCGAAGTACATAAATAAACAGCTTGAAGAAAATGAATAAATTAAGCTGAAGAAGACGCAGGCTGGCAGTTTAGTTTATACATTTGTCGTGTGGCTATGTTTTTTCTTAATGACATAAGCTATAAAAGTCTGATTTTTAATATTATTTTATGTATTTTAAATATCAGCACATTTTTTAAATCCTATATCGAATTTTCAGACTATTTACTTTAAGTAACAGGGGAAAAAATGCTTTTACTAAAATACAATTCTAAAATATTTTTTATATTGTATAATGGAGTCAGTCGGCAGTTTTAAAACTGTCGTTCTCGGCTTTATCTCTTAATCATAGATAGAAGGAAGGTGATTTTTATGATTACAAAACAGGGTACACTTATGAAGTTCCTCCGTTTGTTCACACTTGGATACATAGGCGGAACAATTTACTGTCTTATGTACATAAGATACGTATTCTACGATCAGATGCTCGAACTTATGGGATGCACAAACGTACAGCTGGGTCTTCTCAACACGGTATCATCATCGGTAATGCTGGCGCTGTTCCTCGTAGGACCTTATCTGGCGGACAAATTAGACGCCAAAAGAGTTATTACATTTGCAATCGGCGGCATAACAGTTCTCACTTTTATCTTTGCAATGTTTGTATCTAATTATAATATTGCTCTTGTTATCTGGGGTCTTCAGCCAGTCGTAATGATGCCTTACTGGGCTTGTCTCATTAAGTACATCAACAACCTCGGCGGCGAAGACGAATCAGGAAGAAGCTTTGGTACTTACTATCTCATCAACGGTCTTTCGGGAGCACTCGGAAACGCTATTCCGCTTGCTGTTTCAAGATCCTTCGGCTTCCAGGGCGCGATGGTTGCACTTGGCATTATGACACTTTTCGGTACTGTTCTTGCGGTGCTCTTCCTCGAAAACGAAAAAGCTCTTGCAAAGAAAGGCATTTATCTCAAGGGAGACGAACCTATCAGAATCAGACATATACCATACGTACTCAAGTGGCCGGGCTTCTGGATCCTTGGATGTACTTATCTCGCAACATATACGCTGTATTCGCATGTATCATATTTCAATCCTTATCTCATCAATGTAATCGGTGTTGATCCTGATGCATCCTCTGTATATGCTGTAATCAGATCATACGGAGCAATGATAGTTGCACCGCTTGGCGGAATAATGGCCGACAAGGTATTCAAATCGACTTCAACCTGGTTTATAGTAGCGTTTTCGATTTCAGCGGTAATGTTTGCGATTCCGCTTTTCTTCACCGAAAATTCATACCCTACGCTCGTATCAATTTATTCGGTACTGCCGTCGCTTGTAGTCTTTGCTCTCTACTCGGTAACCTATTCAATTCTGAGAGAGCTGCATGTTTCCCCGATTGTA
>CALWPQ010000042.1 GCA_944383465.1 uncultured Clostridia bacterium | reverse complement strand
AAAAGTAAATCCGGTGACTATAGCGGGGAGGTCACACCTGTTCCCATCTCGAACACAGTAGTTAAGCTCCTTTGCGCTGATGATACTTGGCGGGAAGCTGCCCGGGAAAGTAGGTCGTTGCCGGTTTTTATTTTATGGCCCCATGGTCAAGCGGTTAAGACATCGCCCTTTCACGGCGGTAACTCGGGTTCGATTCCCGATGGGGTCACCATTTTAAACACCTTGCAAAAGGTGTTTTTTTATTGGAATTTTCATTGATAAACATTCTTATTAAGGCTGTTCTTCACAAGATAAAACGAATTTGCTGTTTAAATTTCTACAAAATAATGCAAATGTATAAAAAACATACAATTACACGCTTTTGCATAGTTAATATTTAGTTTTTCAGTGGTAATATTATTTATAAATTATTTGGTACAGGGATTAAATAAGAGATTCGAAGTGAAAGGATATGATTGAAAAATGGTGAGAAAAAGGGTCTTGAGTTTAGTTTTGGCGGCAATGCTTACAGTTTTATATCCGGCGGCGGCCTTTGCGGAAAGCACGGAAAGCACAGGCGCGGAAAGCGAAAAAGATAAAGAAAGCGCGGTAACAGAGGTTAAATATCTTTCTCTTGATGATGCTATAGAGATTATGACGACAAGCGGCACGAGAGCGGAAACGGCGGAGCTCAATAAGGAGTCGGATACTGCTGTTGCTAATGGATATTCGGAGAATTACAAGAATATATCTGATGGTCTTGATACTATAGATGCGGCGGGTTCGCAGAGCGTATCGGCACAGCAGATTATTATGCAGTATCACCTGAACGCGTCAAGCGCGACAGATCTTGTTCTTGCATCAACCATCGCTAATGTGACGAACCAGACTATTTATGATTCGATCAAAGCGGCGAGAGATTCGGGTGTAAGCAATACCAATAAGAATATTATGAAAGAAAGGCGTGATTTTGCGCGAAAATATACAGATGATAATTATACAGCAGATATTAACCAGATAAAAAAAGATACGGTGAATATTTATAACACTGTACTTCTTGCAGAGGAAAATTATAAAATTGCACAGGAAAATCTTGAGGCTCAGAATAAAATTTTAAAGAATATTACGGCTAAGAAAAATGTCGGTGTACTTTCAAAGAAGGATGTACTTGAAGCAAAGAGTGCTGTGACGGATGCTGAAAGTGATGTAAGAGCTGCAGAGACGCAGATGGAATATGCGCATATGAGTTTTAACTATCTTCTTGGTTTTGATCCTATGCAGGAAGTGGTGTTTACAGATGAACTAAGTGCGGACACATCGGAGGTAGCAGATGTTGAAACAGCGGTAGAAAATGCGCTTGCAAACAGAAACGAGATAAAGGGAGCGGATTTTGCAGAGAAAATATACGAAATTCTTGCAGGAAGTGTGAGTGCATATCCAAAGAACTCATCAACGCGTATGACAGCGGACATAAATTATAAAACCGCACAGAAGACGGCAAATGACGCTCGGGTACAGATAGAAATAGATGTGAGAAATAAAGCGGCGGTTGTAAGCGATAAAAAGGCGGAGCTTGTCGCTGCGGCTGCACTTCAAGAGTACGCAAGCGAAGGTCTAAGGCTCGTCGAGCTCACATATGAGGAGGGTCTTTCCACTCCGGATGAGCTTCTTGAGATGCAGGTAAAAGTATATCAATCAAATTTAAATGCAGCTAATGCTGCGGCAGCATATAACCTTGCAGTGATAGAGTATAATGATGCGCAGGGCATCGGAACTATGCGCATTCCGTTTTAATAGCTTTACGGATAAAACAAATGATTATGAATGCGAGGGGCTGTCTTTTTTAGCGAATCGCTCGAGTGCGTGCCGTGCTGTACCTTCTATTATTGTTTCGAGCTTTGCGATAGCTTCTTCCGGTGTTTCGCTGGTGCTGCTTTCGAGCCAGTTAGTGGCCAGTGCGGCGAGCGATACGCAGTAAAAGTTACAAAGTGTGTGATAATCTTCATCGGAAATATCAAGGTCGCCCCCGATATTTCTGAGGAAATACATGCACAACTCGTATGTATCATTTGAAATGAGATTTTTGAGCGTTTCACGGCCTATGGAATTTAAAATGGAAAGCGAAAGGGCTTTATTGTTTTTAAGATAGCGCAGCAGATAAATTCCTGATTCCTGCCAAGTGGAAAAAGCCCCGCTTTCTTTAATGGGAATGATGAGTTCGCGGCGCATCGTCCATTGCAAAAGATCGTACACATCATCGAAATGATAATAGAAGGTGAGGCGTTGAAAACCACAGCTTTCAGTGATTTCACGAATGCTGATTTTGTTTATAGGTTTTGAAATCATAAGTTTTTTAAGTGAATCGGCCAAAGCATTTTTGGTTAGTTCCGATTTTGCATTATGTGACATTTTAATAATCTCCGCTAAAAAATATATAAATATTTTATCGTAATTTGTGCGATATGGCAATAGCGGAGAGTGAAGAAGAAATATAAATGAAATAAAAAAAGGAATGTGAGATTATTATGGAAAAGAAAAAGGTAACTGTGACTGTAATTGTACTTGTGCTTGTTATCGTGCTTTTATGCGGTATTTATGCGGCGGTGCAGGCGCACGAAAAAAATAAGCTCGTGGTGCAGGGAAGCCTTAAAATGACTGAATCGACACTTAATTCGATGCTTGAGGGAACGATTGAAGAAGTGCTTGTTTCTGAGGGTGATGAGGTAAAAGAAGGCGATGTGCTCGTGAGAATGAAAAGTGATATCGTGGATGCTAAGCTGATGCAGGCAGAAGGTGCACAGTCTGCCGCACAGGCCCAGGCTGATATGGCGGATGCGGGTGCGCGCAGTCAGGAAGTAGCTCAGGCTAAGGCTGCTTATGAATACGCCGCCAAGATGTATGAACGTATGAAAGTGTTGCTTCAGGAAGAGGCGATAGCGCAGTCGACGTTTGACCAAGTTGAAGCTCAGTATATAGCGGCTAAAGAAACATATGATATGGCGCTTGAAGGTGCGCGCACGGAGGATAAGGCAGCGGCGAATGCACTTGTGGCGCAGGCGGATGGTGCGGTAGCTGAAGTAAACAGCTACTTAGAAAACGCGGAGATAAAGGCGCCGATGGACGGCATTGTTTCAGCGGTGAATGTAGATAAAGGCGAGCTTATTTCTACAGGTATGCCTGTTGCCTCTGTTACGTCGCCTGAAAATCCGTGGGTGGAGGTAAATGTTGAAGAAACGCAGCTTGGGAAAGTGCACCGCGGAGATGAGGTAAAAGTGACATTTGCGGCTTATCCGGGCGAAGAGTTTACGGGAAAAATAACAAATGTAAGTCAGAAACCGAGCTTTGCAACTAAGCGTGCGACCAATGAGAACGGAGCGTTTGATATACTGTCATACGGCGTTAAGGTGGAGCTTATAGATACTCCGGAGGAACTTTATTCGGGAATGACGGTCGTTGTGGATTTTGAGAGCAGATAGTGGGGTCATAAAGTGGAACATAAGCGTAATATTAGGATGATAATTCTTATGTTTTTCATCATTCCTGTTATGTCGAGCTTGATTATCGGTTATGAGATGAAAGCGGATGTGGCTATGTCGGTGCCTACTGTTGTTATGGATGCAGATGACAGCTCTTTTACCAGAATGTTTCTCGATTATGTTGATGACAGTGCGTATTTTGATATAAAAGAATATGTGGACAGCTATGATGAAGTTGAAGATATGATATATAAGGGCAAAGCGTATCTGGGGATAATAATACCGGAGAATTTTTATTCCGATGTGATAGAAGGTGAGGCGCCGGTTATTCTCACGATATACGATGGTTCGACTCTTCCTGTAATAGTGTCGTCTAAGACAAGTATGACGGAAATACTATTGACGGTGAAGTCTGCGTATATGATGAATGTTTACGAGGGTAAGCAGGGAATAGCGCCGAGTCAGGTGATGAACTATGTGCAGCCGATTGATAATGTGACGAGGATTATGTATAATCCAACGAGGAGTTTCAGGGTATTTGCACTTCCGGGTATGCTCTGCAGTGTTGTGCAGATAGCGATTGCTATAGGCGGTGCGGAGTTTGGATTTGCGATGAGGGATAAAAGAATCGGAATTCTGGGTCACGGAAAGAATATTGCCCTGTGCGCTCTTTTAGGAACAGCTTCGGTTTTTGCGACTATGGCTGTGCAGTGGATAATTTACGGAATGCCGCTTCGCGGAACATTTATAGGATTTACAATAGTTACAATACTGTTTGCGCTCGATATATCATGTCTTGGATATATAGTTGGTTCAATTCTTCCAGACAGGCTGTTATGTACGCAGATATCGTGTATTTTGGTGCTGCCGACATCAATTCTTGCGGGATATATATTTCCTGTGGTTGCGATGCCGAAAGCGATGCAGTTTGTGGCAAAACTGCTTCCATTTACATATTTCAGCGACACGGTCAGAAATACTTGCCTGAAGCCGCTTAAGATGCATCATCTGTTTGATGATATGGCGTTTCTCTTTGCATTTTTCATATGCGAGGTATTGGTGCTGGCGATTATAAAGTATGCGGTTTTGCACAGAAAGAGCTCCAGAGAGGGCGTAGATGCGGAGTTTTCTTTGGGTATTGCAGAAAGCGGTAAAAATGCCGAAAGCGGGGTGAATGCGTAATGAGTGAAAGGTTTATGCGCATAAAGCCCGTTATAGTTCTCATATTTGTTCCGATTTTGTTCACTCTGGCGTTCGGATATGTTATGAGCCCGATATTTGTCGAGCATGTGCCATTTGCAGTATATGATATGGATAAGTCGGAAAATTCGCGTCAGATTGTCGACAGTTTTTACGATTGCCCCGGATTTGAAATTACGGAGGATGTTGATTCGTATGCGGAGATAGAGGATATGCTCATCGGCGGTGAGCTTGGCGGCGCGCTGATAATTCCGGAGGGTTTTGGCGATGATCTTGCGAGAAAGGCGGGCGCGGAGGCTACTGTGCTCGTAGATGGCTCTAATTTTCTCGTTTGCAGTAATGTGCAACTTAACAGCACGACGATTCTTATGATGGCAAATGCAAGTGTACAGATGAAATATCTGGAATCGGGTGATATGAAGCCGAGCGCTGCGGAGCAGAATGTGTATACGATGAATCTTGCGGACAGGAGGCTTTATAATCCGCAAACCTGTTACCTATATTATCTGTTTGCGGGACTGTTTGGGATATTCGTGCAGCAGACCATACTTTCTACTGTGCCCGGGCTTCTGATAGATGAAAAGCACAGGCTGCGTGAAGGCGGCAGTGCTTTGTGCGATGAAGCCGGCGGGAAAGCGCCTGTGTTTAGGCTGTTTTCTGGCGAGCTTTTACGAACGCTGCTTATTTATGCGGCACTGAGTCTTATTGGACTTCTCTCCTGCATACTTATAGTTCATTTGGTTTATGCATATCCGATTAACGGTAATCTGTTTTATGTGATTTTGCTGCACGCTATATTTTTGCTCGGACTTTTAGCGGTGTCGCTCGTGGTGGCTTCAGTGTTCGAGGAAAAAATACATGCATCGCAGTTTACAATGTTCCTTTCGATTCCGACAATGCTGTGCTGCGGCTATGGCTGGCCGGAATATATGATGCCCGCAGGCTTTGCTCCTGTAATGAAGGCGATATGGCCGCTTTACTACTTTTACAATCCGCTTAAAGATATTATGCTTAAAGGTGCGGGAATGGATGCTATAGGTCATTATGTAATCGGTGGTATAGTGTTTGCTGCGGTTTGGCTTGTAATCGGCGGAATATTGTATATGCGAAAAACGCGCGTAAAAAATGCATATAATGCAGCGTAAATTAAATAATGATATATGAAATGCGGGCGCTTTGAGGCGCTCGTTTTTTCTTGAGAAAATAAATATCTTTTGCAGGTCAATAAATAGAGTCTTCGAGTAAATTGCAGCTCGATGTTGAGTTTATATTTTATGTTTAGTATCATAAGCATATGAGCCAGAGAAAGGAAGCAAAAGGAGAAAAGTAAATGAACGGGCAATTTATTCAGGGCATAAGGATAGAATGGAACTTGATAGGTGCAAAAAGCTACCTGAGAAATATAGAGGCGTTAAACAGTTTGCAGGAACTTATGTTCAAAAAACCTGTGACATTTTTTGTAGGAGAGAATGGGAGCGGTAAGTCGACATTGCTGGAAGCGATTGCCGTTTCCGCAGGGTTTAATCCTGAGGGCGGAACAAAGAATTACAGTTTTTCTACATATGATTCGCATTCGGAGCTCTGTGACGCTGTGAGACTTGTGCGCGGATATAACAGACCGGGAAGCGGATATTTTCTGCGTGCAGAGAGTTTCTATAATGTGGCGACAAAAGAAAAGGAGTATTCGGACTTTGCGCATCCGTCAGAAAGATATCATGAAAAGTCACACGGTGAAAGTTTTCTTGCGCTTGCGCAAAAGTATTTTAAAGGCGGTGGCCTTTATTTGCTTGATGAGCCTGAAGCGGCGCTTTCACCGCAAAGGCAGCTTACGATGCTTGCTGAGATATATGAGTGCGCAAAACACGGGGCTCAGTTTATTGTAGTCACGCATTCGCCGATTTTGCTCGGACTGCCGGGAGCGGAGATACTTACTTTCGATGAAGGAACGGTGCACCCATGCGAATATGAGGATACGGACAGTTATATAGTAACGAGGATGTTTATAAATAACAGAGAAATGATTTTAAGAAGGCTGCTTTCAATCGAGGTTTAATATTTACATTTTCAGAAAAAACTGATAATATGGACATAGAGAAATTTATATAAAAATCAGATGTCGGGAGGTAAATATGATAGATAAAAAGAATGCGGAGTGGTGGAAATCGACTGTAATTTATCAGATATATCCGCGGAGCTTTAAGGACTCGAACGGTGACGGTATCGGTGATTTGCGCGGAATTATAGAGAAAGCGGACTATCTTGCGGAGCTTGGAGTTGGTATGGTGTGGCTGTGTCCGGTGTACGCGTCGCCGAATGACGATAATGGGTATGATGTAAGCGATTATTATCAGATAAATCCTGAGTTTGGCACGATGGAAGATATGGAAGAGCTTTCCGCAGAGCTTGCAAAGCGCGGCATTAAAATAATGATGGATCTTGTGTTCAATCATACCTCGGACAGGCATAAGTGGTTTATAGAATCAAGGTCATCGCGCGATAATCCTTATCGCGATTTCTATATATGGAAAGATCCGCGAGCGGATGGTTCGGCTCCGAATAACTGGCGCGGCTATTTCAATGAGCCTGCGTGGGAGTATGATGAGACAACGGGACAGTATTATCTTCGTCTTTATACGAAGTCGATGCCGGATCTCAACTGGGAGTGCCGTGAACTTCGCGAAGAGGTTTATAAGATTATTGAGTGGTGGGCTGACAAGGGTGTGGCCGGGTTCCGCATGGATACGATAAATACAATCGGAAAAGACCAGAGATTTCCGGATGCGCCGGAGGATGCGCCTGATTATGTAAAAGGCCGTCCGTTTTTTACCAATCAGCCGACTATGCACGATGTTTTAAGGGAGATGAATGAGAGGATATTTACGCCAAGAAGTATCGTGACGGTCGGAGAATGCTCGGCGTCAGATATAGAGGAAACGCTCCTGATGGTAGCAGAGGACAGACATGAGCTCAGTATGAATCATATGTTTGAGCATGATGAGCTCGATTTTGGACCGGGAGGCGCATGGGATATTGTACCTTTTACGGCAGCACAGCTATTCGATGTTATAGAGCGTTGGCAGACTGAGCTTCCTGCCGGCGGTGGCTGGAACAGCTGGTTTTGGGGCAATCACGATTTGCCTCGTCCCGTAAGCCGTTTTGGAAACGATGGCAAGTACCGCGAGCGTTCGGCGAAGCTGCTTGCGGCTATTGAGTTTACTATTTTGGCTACGCCTTTTGTATATCAGGGTGAGGAGCTCGGTATGACGAACGCAGGCTTTGACTCGATGGAACATTATCGCGATGTCGATGCGTTTAATTACTATAAATATGCGATAAATGAAGCAGGTCTCAGTGAGGAAGAAGCGCTTGCTAACCTGCGTTACCGTTCGCGCGATAATGCACGTACGCCGATGCAGTGGGATGCAAGCGAGCAGGCGGGATTTACTGACGGTACACCGTGGATTGAGGTGAATAAAAACAAGGATGAGATAAATGCAGAGGCTCAGCTTGCTGATGAGAATTCGGTATTTAATTTTTACAAAAAGGCAATAGCGTTAAGAGCTGGTACTCCGGCGTTGCTGTTTGGTGATTTTGTGAGAATAGAGAGCGGCTGTGAGCACGCTATGGTGTACGAGCGTCGTTTTGAAGATGAAAGAGTGCTCGTAGCTGTAAATATGTCGGATGAACCGGCAAGTCTCGATAAAAGTATAGATTTCTGCGGACTTGAGCCGGTGCTCGATAATGCATTGGGCCCAGGAAATGATCTTTATAGGCTTGAGCCGTGGCAGGCAGTTATATATAAGTAGAGCGTGCGCGGCGGATATATTGGTTATTAAAAAATATGTAAAATTTTAATAGACAATTTGCAAAAAATCCGATATAATTACATATGTTGTATCGCGGATTATTTACGATGCAGCATATGAAATTATGCGCGATTGGCGGAATTGGCAGACGCACCAGACTTAGGATCTGGCGGGCGACCGTAGGGGTTCAAGTCCCTTATCGCGCACCACGCCGGAGCAAGTAAAGCTTGTTCCGGCTTTTTTATGTAATAAAAAGTCAGTCGCCTGCGCCGCGGTTGCTCTTTTTCCGCGGAAAGTCACGCTTGCTGCGGCTATGCCCTTGCAAAAGCGGGCATAATGATGTTTAGCTATGATACCAATTTTTCGCGATATAGCGCACTTTCTGCGCTTAAAACCCCTCGACTTTACTGTATTTTTGCCAAGTTTTACAAAAACACCCTCGTCAAACTTATACACGCTGAAATCAGCGGTTTTTTTCATTTTTTGTTAACATACAATTAACATAAATATACTTTCGGAATTAACATACGCTTTGATATACTCTGCTTATAAAAGGAAAATAACAAGGAGGATAATTTCAATGAAAAAGATTATAGCAGTAATGTTAATCGGAGTATTATTTGCGGGAATATTTACAGGCTGCGGAAATGCTGATGAAGGAGGCGCATCATCAGAGTCTCAGACGGTGGCGACGGATGGTTCGACATCGATGGAGAAGGTGATAGGATATCTCAGCGAAAGCTATATGGAAGAAAACCAGAACGTAAAGGTAACATATAATCCTACCGGTTCAGGTGCGGGCATACAGGCTGTAGCTGAAGGAAGATGCGATATAGGCCTTTCAAGCCGTAATTTAACCGACGAGGAAAAGCAGAACCTGACAGAGACAGTGATTGCTATTGACGGAATAGGCATAATTGTGAACAACGAGAATCCGGTAAGCGACCTGACGATAGAGCAAATCAGCGCTATATACAAGGGTGAAATTACAAACTGGAATGAAGTAGGCGGCGACGATGCACCGATCGTCTTAATCGGAAGAGAAGCGGCTTCGGGAACGCGCGATGGCTTTGAAGAGGTAACCGGCACAAAAGATTTGTGTCAATATACACAGGAGCTTACTTCGACCGGAGATGTTGTGCAGACAGTTTCATCAAACCCTAATGCGATAGGTTATGCATCGGTTGCTTCTGTTAATGATACGGTAAAACTGCTTGCGGTAGAAGGAGTAGTGCCTACAGAGGAAACAATACAGGACGGAGAATATAAAATTCAGCGTAACTTTGTTTTCGTAACTCCAAAGGATGAACCGCTTTCGGAGGCAGCACAAGCGTTCTTTGATTTCGCGGTAAGCGAAGATGCAGAAAGCCTTATAACAGATGCTGGTGCAGTACCGGTTAAGAAATAATGGAGATAAAGCGATGATTAAACTCAGAAAATCGGCAGAAATTTTCGAGAAGATAATGAGCTACATATTTACTCTGTGCGGACTTCTTGCTGTCATATTTGTACTTGTCATCACTTTGTTTCTCATAATAAGCGGCATACCGGCTGTATGCGAAATTGGGATAACGGACTTTTTGTTCGGTACTAAGTGGGCCGCGACAGCCGACCCGCCGGCTTATGGCATCTTGCCTTTTATTCTTACTTCGCTTTACGGAACTTTGGCTGCAATATTAATAGGTGTGCCGCCGGCAATTATGTGTGCTGTATTTATTGCCGAAATGCCAAACAAAGGTGTGGCAAGCACTGTGCGCACAGCAGTGGATTTGCTTTCGGGAATACCTTCTGTTGTCTATGGACTTATAGGTATGATAATAATCGTACCCTGTGTGCGGGAAGTATTTAATCTTCCGGACGGAGCCAATCTGTTTTCTGCAATCATCGTGCTGGCGGTAATGATTTTACCGTCAGTAATTTCCGTATCGGAAACGGCGCTGCGGGCAGTACCGAAGGAATATAAGGAAGCGTCTCTTGCGCTCGGAGCTGGAAAAACGGAAACGATTTTTAAGGTGACACTTCCTGCGGCCAAAAGCGGCATACTTACAGCTGTGATTTTGGGCGTAGGAAGAGCGATAGGAGAGGCGATGGCGGTAATGATGGTTTCCGGTAATGTGGGAAATATGCCGAAACTCTTTTCAAGCGTACGTTTTCTTACGACTGCGGTGGCAAGCGAAATGTCATACGCCTCTGCGGGCTTGCATAGAGAAGCTCTCTTTTCAATCGCACTTGTACTTTTTATATTCATTATGATAATAAATCTGGTGCTCAATCTCATTGTAAAGCGAGGCGGAAGAAATGAATAAAGGAATATCGACAAAGCGCAGAGTCAAATGTGCATTGCTAAACATTATAATGTACATATCGGCAGGGCTTATATGCCTTATGCTAATCGGCATTATCGGCTATATATTCAAAAGAGGATTGTCGTATATATCTTTTGAATTTCTTTCATCAAAGCCGAGCCTTATAAGAGGAACGGAAGGAATTCTGCCGAATATACTTAACACTCTTTACATTATATTTATAACAATGATTTTTGTTCTTCCGATAGGAACAGGTGCAGCGATTTATCTCACTGAGTATACGGAAAATAAGAAGATTGCTGGAATGATTGAGTTTGCTGCGGAGACGCTTTCAGGCATACCTTCAATCATATATGGTCTTTCCGGAATGCTGATTTTCGTTCAGTTTTTCTCGCTGGGAACAAGCATACTTGCGGGCGCGTTTACTCTCGTGATTATGACCTTGCCAACGATAATAAGAACGACGCAGGAAAGCCTCAAAGCAGTTCCGGATGGCTACCGCGAAGGTGCGCTCGCGCTTGGCTCCGGCAAATGGTATATGATACGTACAGTTGTACTTCCGTCTGCGATTGACGGAATTGTAACAGGCTGCATTTTGGCTGTGGGCAGAATCGTGGGCGAAAGTGCCGCATTGCTTTTTACAGCCGGAATGGCAAACGAGGTACTCAGCATTTTTGAAGCCGTTAAACCTGGAAACGCCGGATCTACACTGACAGTTGCGCTTTATATGTATGCAAAAGAGCGCGGACAATTTGATACAGCTTTTGCGATAGCGGCGATCCTTCTCATACTGACATTTGTTATCAATTTATCGGCTAAATGTGCGGCAAAATTTTTGAAGCGAAAAAGAGGAAAATAAAATGGCAGGTATTATTAAAACGGAAAATTTGAATTTATGGTACGGCACGAATCAGGCTTTAAAAAATATAAATGCGGAAATACAGGAAAAACAGATTACAGCGCTCATAGGCCCTTCGGGCTGCGGTAAATCGACCTTTTTAAAGACATTAAACCGTATGAACGATTTGGTTGAGGGCTGCCGGATTGAGGGCGGCGTATATCTGGACGGTACTGATATTTATAAGGATATCAATGTCAATATTTTGAGAAAGCGCGTCGGTATGGTGTTCCAAAAACCGAATGTCTTTCCTATGAGCATTTATGATAATGTAGCGTATGGGCCGAGAATACATGGGATAAAATCGAAGCTTAAGCTTGATGAAATAGTGGAAAGCTCGCTGAGAAAAGCGGCAATATGGGATGAATGCAAGGACAGACTGAGAAAAAGTGCGCTTGGAATGAGCGGAGGACAGCAGCAGCGGCTTTGTATTGCCAGAGCTATTGCAGTTGAGCCTGAGGTACTTTTGATGGACGAACCAACTTCAGCGCTCGATCCTGCTTCAACTTCTAAAATTGAAGATTTGGCGACAGAATTATGTAAAAATTATACGATTGTGATAGTAACGCACAATATGCAGCAGGCGGCGCGAATCGCTGACAGAACGGCTTTTTTCCTGCTTGGAGAAATTATTGAATTTGATAAGACAGAAAAAATGTTCTCTTCTCCGAGAGATAAAAGAACGGAAGACTATATAACAGGGAGGTTCGGATGATGCGCAACAAATTTGAGGAGCAGCTTATGCATCTTAACAATGAGCTTATTACAATGGGAGCGCTTTGTGAAGAAGCAATAAGCGGCTGCGTAAAATATCTTTTTAATAGCGATAGCGAGATGAAAGAGGCGGTAATAGAGGTAGAAAAGCAGATAGACCAAAAGGAACGCGATATCGAGCAGCTTTGCATGAAGCTGCTTATACAGCAGCAGCCGGTGGCCACGGATTTTAGGATTATATCATCGGCACTGAAAATGATTTCCGATATGGAGCGCATAGGTGATCAGGCTTCTGATATAGCCGAAATTGTAAAGCATATTGACAGAAGGAATATTGATGGTGATACACATATTTCGGCTATGGCTAAGGAGACCATCAAAATGGTAACAGACAGCATAGAATCATTTGTTAAAAAGGATATTGAGCTTGCGACGGATGTTATAAAACAGGATGATAATGTAGATGAGTTGTTCAATAAAGTAAAAGACGAGCTTATAGAGACGCTGCGGCAGCCGACTGAATGTGCGGAAGCGCTGATAGATTTGCTTATGATAGCAAAATACTTTGAGCGTATAGGTGATCATGCTGAAAATATTGCTGAATGGGTTATATTTTCTATTACAGGACAGCATATTGATATCGGACAAAATGATTGAAGTCGTAATTCGCAAAGGTTATAATGAAAGCAGCGGAGGGTAGGAAGATGATTTATTTGGTTGAGGATGATGATAATATAAGAAAGCTCGTGAGCTATGCCCTGTGCAAAGATGGATTCGAGGCCAAAGGCTTTTCGACTCCGGCGGAATTTTGGCAGGAAATAAAATTGAATATACCTGAGCTTGTGCTGCTTGATATTATGCTTCCGGAAGAAGATGGTTTGTCAATATTAAAAAAACTCAGAGAAAAATCGGAAACAGCGGATGTTCCCGTTATTATGCTTACAGCAAAGGACAGTGAATTCGATAAAGTGATGGGACTCGATATG
>CALWPQ010000041.1 GCA_944383465.1 uncultured Clostridia bacterium | reverse complement strand
CCTTGACTACAGTGTTAAATATGCTTGTTTCTACTTGTCCAAGCTCTCGAAGAGCGCTCGGACTGCCGACCCATTTCTTGCAGCTCTCGGGCAGCTTATCAAACTCCTCCCTTGCGTTATACGTGCTATTGCCACAAGCTTTCCGTATAAGCTCGAACGCCTCCGTAGCATTTTCTTTCGGCAGCAGGTAGTCGATATGCCGCTTAAGTCCCGCAATCGTCGGCGGATATTCATTCGCCTTTATGTAATCAGTGCAAGCTTGCTTTACAACTGCAAAATCGTACCCACAAAACATCATTTCCCACAAGTTAAGCTGATCCAGCATTTCTTCTCTGCCCATACCCTTGTATGTCTTCGGATATGCCGTAGACAGTATCTGCATAAGAAGTTTTGTCTCCTCTCTCGTCATTATCCACACCCCCTACAATTCCATAAAACTTACAGGCCTTTCTGAATCCGTTTTCCTCCCATCACGTCTCGCCCAGGCAAGTATAGTCGCGTAATGGTCTTTGTATCTCTTGCCTCTGCTCGCCATATACTCGGACAGCCTTTCTATGCGCTCCTGATAATCGAGTGGAAACCGCTTCCTCAGTTTCTCGTGCTCGCTTTCCGAAAGAAAGACATTCTCAAATTCGCCGTATGCATCGCGCGCTATATTATTATCTTTCTTTACATTCTTAACCTTCTTTACATTCTTTACATTCTTAAGATGTTGTTGCTCGTTTGTTGCTCGTTTGTTATTTGATTGTTGCTCGTTTGTTATTTGATTGTTATTTGATTGTTGCTCGTTTGTTACTTCCTCAGTCTCAAATTGATAAAACGCCCAATTTATAACGGTTGCAATCGTAAATTTGTTTGTTGATTTTAGCTTTATTTCGCCTGTGCTCTCAAGCTTCTTGAGTGCCGTCCTTATCTTCTGAACAGAGAAGCCGAGGTCATTCGCAAGCTTTTTTGTCCCGATAATCGCGTCACCAGGATTTAATTTATAGCCGAGATAACTTCCTTCTTTGAATGTCGCCGTTATCAAGATATGGATAAAAACATCTTTCACAACACAGTCTGAATACCAGCCCCACTCGATCAATTTTCTATGGATTTTTATAAATCCGTTCAGTCCGCCTTGCATATCCTACTCTCCTCAAAATGGCATATCTTCATCAAGTGCAGCGAAGCCTTCCGGCACATCCTGTGGCACGTTTGTATTATTTCTCGGCGGCGGTACAATTCCGTCCTTATTTCCGATGAACTCTATCCTGTCAGCTACTACCTGATATCCGTATATTTTTACGCCGTCTTTGTTGGTGTAGTTGTTGTTCTGGATTCTCCCCTGAACACCTATCCACTTACCTTTTGCAAAGAATTTCTCGATAATCTCTGCCGTTTTGCCGAAAGCAGTAACATCGATGAAATCTGCCGTCGGCTGATCGCCCTGAGAGTCTCCTCTCGGCGGTCTGTCTACCGCAACCGTAAATCTTGCAACAGCCATTTGTGACTGTGTGTAGCGTACATCGGGATCTTTTGAAAGCCTGCCTACCAAAATAACATTATTCATAACTCTTAACCCTCTTTCCTTCATCTATCATAAGTTCCTTAAAATCTGCCCTTGTCATTTCACTTATCTCGTCTATGGTTTTCTGCACCTTTTTAAGCCTCTCTATTATTTCCTTCATAGAACCCGCAGGCTCTTTTCCGATTTCATTGACATAACCGTGAAGTAAATGTACCAAATTCCCGTAATATCCGCAAAGAGCAAACGTTTCCTGCCCCTTCAATTTTCCTTTCTGCGTTACGGTCTTTTTCATCAGCGCAATGCATTTGCTGTCACAGAAATCTATATAGTACCCGTTCTCCTTGTCTATCCTTAGCATTATTAACTCCTATTCTCCCCGCCATAGCGAGAAAATACATTTGTCGATAAATTACTCAATGCGCCCTTTAAAAACTTACTATGAGCTTGTCAGCGATTATCCCACGCCGCTTTAAGCTCCGCAAGCTCATCAGCCGTCATCGTCTCAATCCCAAGCTCCCTCGCCTCACCCACAACATAGTCAATAAGATGCGACATCTCCCCCGTATCATATGTAGATGATCCATACCAAAGAATCACCGCTGTACTACCCGGATTCTTCTGTGACTTATACGCAACCTCCGCAATATATCCAAGCCCCATCTGATTCCATCTCTCTATCATCGCAGCCACAGCCTCATCCATAACAAGATGAAGCTCCGATACACCCGCCTCCTTTATAGCCCCTATATAAACCTCATTTCTTGTAGTATGAAGCGCCATAGCAATCTCACCGCAAAGGTGCCACATATACCTATTTGCATCAAGCGAGCGTTTTTTCTTCTTAACCGATATTTTAAGCTCTATATCTTTGCTTATGTCGATGTCGTCTATATTTGGGAATACATCTGAAACATATACAGCTTCGCCGCGTTCAAGCGGAATTACTATTTCGGGACCCGCGTACATCGGATTGATCCTCGGCTTGTCTCTTAACTTCATAAATAATTTCTCCCAAAGATTTTCATAAAGTCGCTGCGGCTTCCGCAGTGTTTCTCAAACGCCTTCTGCCCAACCTTATGCAGATAGTTCATAGTCACATCATTGTGATGCACACCCCTCGGCGGCTCGTTATGACAGTTGTGACACAAAGTTACTTTCAATCCGTATTCTTCACTGTTCTTCCTGTTTGACCCGCCGAAGATATGATGCTCCTCAAAGCAGGCTCCCAAGTCGGTACGCCCGCATATAAAGCATTTCTTCTCATCTGCTTGTTCCTGCACTATTGATTTCATACTGCTTCACTCCTGTTTTTTATCTTTGCCTCCCAAGCATTCAAATCCCTATTGCAAACCGCAAGAAGCGCATTCGGCATTTCTTCAAGACCTTTAATATTGTACTTTTTCAGTACCATTTCTTCCGTCAACCCCTCAAGGCTTTCAATTCTACTTCTTATTGCCTCCACGTGTGCCTTCGTTATCGGCTCCCTTTTCGCCGCCTCCTCTTTCTGACGCTGCGGGTCACTTTCCGGCAAATCCTCTCCCGCATATATGTAAAGACCAAGACCGTGCCTCGCAAGCGCCTTTGTAAGACTTCTCTGAATAGCCTTGTTAACATCAAAACTCGTCACATTTTCAAGAGGTATAGACTTATTCTTAAAATCCATAACAGGAAGATACTCAATATGCTCTATTCCATTTACCGTAACACCCGTTTTTACCCAGCAAGTATGATTGTCCGTATGATAATTCCACCCCAAATCATTTTCATAAATCGTATATGTCGAATCAGGAAAAAGCTTCTTTACCTCGCTCCAAGCCCACGCCCAAGATAAATATGTAAGATTTCCCTTTTGCTCCGTCTTATCATTCACATTTATATCGTTTAAAATCTGAAAATAATTCTTCTCCATATGTACCTCCTACCATTCACTCACCCTGTCACAAAGGATATCTTCTGCCTTTTTCCTATCTACCATAAGCATATGCTGCAAGTTGTCAAGCGCCATAGAAAGCGCAGCGTCAATAATACTCGCGCATACCTCGCAGTTGTCGCCATAATGTTCTACCTCTTCACCGCAGATAGGACACTTCGGCTTTTCTTCTACTCTGTGAGTTTCGCAATAATTGTAATAGTTCTCTGCATCCCTTACAGGGTCATTACTCATAAATATCATCTTGCACCTCCATA
>CALWPQ010000040.1 GCA_944383465.1 uncultured Clostridia bacterium | reverse complement strand
GCCGGATGAGTCAATACTCGCCCTCGGCACAAACTCCGCCGCCACAGGCCAAATGATGCGAGGCGGAGCAGACGACGGCGCCACAGGTGAAAACGCTATAATACACAATATGCCAAAAATCGACATAATCTGCGGAGTAATCGCCATACTCAACGCCAACTCGATGCTCGGCGAACTCACACCGAAAATGGCTACAGCTATAGGATCAAGCAGCGCCTATAAAGTACTGCTTCCTATAAACCGCTGCCACATACATGTTGTAAGCATAAATGAGCTTTCACTCAGCCAGCACATAGACAATGCTGTTGCCGAAATCAAAAGATACATAGAGACAAACGGCAAAGATGCATAAGCGCGGGCGGACGTAAACGAGGATAGCCCTGTTCGGCACTTGCTAAACCTCTGCCGCATCGAAAAAACTGCTGCTTTTTACATGAAAAGACGCCTGAATTTTTAAAATTTGTTAAATCACATTAAAATTCAGGCGTCTTTTGTTTTTCCATCAAACTATATCAGAGTTCTCTAAACTTAAACGTACTTATCCCTTCTGCGTAGTCTGCAACTATTTGTCCGTTTCCCGTAAGCCTGTATTTATACGTCACGAGTCCCTCAACACCGACAGGTCCGCGCGCATGCAGCTTGCCTGTACTAATCCCCACCTCTGCTCCAAAGCCGTAACGAAAACCGTCTGCAAATCTTGTCGAGCAGTTTCTGTAAACTCCAGCACTATCCACATAAGTCATAAATTTTTCCGCAGCTTCGTCACTCTCAGTCAGTATGCAGTCAGTATGATGCGAGCCGTATCTATTTATGTGCTCTATCGCCTCTTCTATGCTGTCTACGATTTTTACTGTCAGTATATAATCAAGATACTCTGTTTTGCAGTCCTCTTCCTTTGCCGTTTCACACTCTATTATTTTTTTTACATCGGAAAATCCTCTGAGCGCAACTTTTCCTTCAGCCGCTTTCGCAAGCGCAGGCAGCAGCTTATTCGCCGCGTTTCGGTGCACAAGCAGTGTCTCCGCCGCATTGCACGCCGCCACATACTGCGTCTTGGCATCCATTATTATCCTCACGCTCTTTTCCACATCAGCATCTTCATGCGCATAGATGCAGCAGATTCCGTCAGCATGCCCCATTACAGGTATACGCGAATTGTCCATTATGTATTTCACAAAGGCGTTGCTTCCACGCGGAATTATGAGATCCACCGAGTCATCGCATTTGAGAAGTTCATCTATTCCCTCTCTGTCCTCTATAATATTTATAAAACCGTCAGGAAGACCCGCAGCAAGCCCTGCGCTTCGTATTACATCGAACAGAGCTCTGTTCGTCCTTGCCGCTTCGCTTCCGCCTTTTAATATGGCGCAGTTGCCGCTTTTAATGCAGAGAGCCGATATCTGCACAAGCGCATCCGGCCGTGATTCAAATATCACGCCGATAACACCTATAGGGCAGGTCACTCTTTCGAGCACAAGCCCTTCGTCAAGCTCACGGCGAAATACCGTCTGCTTTATCGGATCTTTTATGGAAATAAGACTTTCTATGCCGCTTGTCACATCGTCAAGCTTATGTTCGTCGAATTTTAAACGTCCTAATATCGGTGCCGGCAGGCTTTCACGCTTTGCCTGCTCCATATCCTCTCTGTTTGCTTCAAAAATTGCCTCTTTATTTTCAATGAGCGCTTTTTTTATCGCATAAAGCGCACCGTTTCTGACCTCGCATCCGAGTGCGCCGAGCTTCACGCTGTCCTGCTTTATCGCTCTTGCCGTTTCTCTGTAATCCATATGCCGTTTTCCGCCTTTCTGTTTTCCGCTGTTTTGTAACGTTTTATGCCGAAAATATTTATTTTTTCTCTGTACCTGCGCCGGCGCTTATCTTGCCGTCGTAGTCGCGTATGTCCGCAGGCCCCATAAGAACAGTTTTTCTTATATACATTGTACCCTCATCGCTTGTATGCACGCGCCACGCTACAAGCGATAATTTGCCGCCTTCAAGCTCTATGCAGGTAATACCGCGCGGGTGCATACAACACCCTGTATTAAAATATGAGCCTTCCTCTGGTCTCGGAAATCTCGGTCTGTGAGTATGTCCGCATATTATTATTTCGCCGTGATCTTTATTCCACTTGGTATAATTTTTCTCAACCTTATGTCTCTTGCGCCTGCTCTTCGCAGGGCTTGCCGCATAGCGAAAGCCGACGAGATGCATAAAGCGCCAGAAAAATCTGATACCAAAATGCGTAAGCGGTGCGAGCTGATCGTTAAACAAGTCCCCCTGATGCCCGTGCACGACAAATATTTTCTGCCCCGTTTCGGAATGAACGAGAATGAGCGCCTCATATACTGTAATTCCGGGAAACAAATCAACGTATTCGCCCTCGTATTCATCATAGACTCTGTAAAGCGTGTCCTTTACCTTTTCGGGATCCGCAAATTTTATGTTGTGGTTACCGAAAAGCATATAAAATCGTCCATCATCGTAAAACCTCTTGAGCCTGTTAAATGTGCTGGCATGCGCATTCCTTATGTGCTCGAATTTCGGACGTTCAAGAAGCTCATCGCCGTCGCCGACCTCCACATAAGTGAACCCCTTTTTATAGTAATCGCTGAGAGCGAAGTTATATATGTGCTTATTTCTGCCAAAATCGTCAGAAAGTCCGTCATCACCGCGATGTATATCGCTGAAAAACACGAATTTTGAACTGTCGTCAAAATCAATGCAGCAGGCGTTTTGATAAACCTTTTCAAGTCTGTTTACCGTACGCATTAAGCTAATTCCTCCAATACTTTCGTCAAGAACAGTCTGATAAAATGATTGATTTCCGCGTATTTGTATTCTTCTCCCTGCTTTACTACCAAAAAACCGCTTTCGTAAAACGGTGATTCGGAAAGCTCGGCATGATCCGGAAGTACCCTGTCGAGGTCTATGACCGTAAGGTCTCCAACGCGCCTAAGCGGTACTGTAAAGCTGAATTCCGCCCTCCTGTCATCGAATGCTATGTCACCCTTCCGTCCATCTGCATCGTATGAATAGTAACTAAGCGGCCTTTTCCTCTGCACTCCCGACACCGTAAGCCTACCGCCGCTGCCTATACTCAAATCTGCCGCACTGCCGCCAATTTCAAAACGGATGCCCTTTACCGAAAGACTTTTTACCGGAAATCCTATATTAGACATTGCTCTATGTACATCGGCCTTTTTTACTATAGGCGTAAGCCTCGTAAGCTGTCTCACATCGTCGCTGTTGTGAAGCAGGATTTTTTCGAGCACATCGCGCTCGCCGCGCCGCTCCCAGCGCTCGTAAAGCGCCACACTTTCGCCGCCGTCTATTTCGTCCGTTCTCGTATTCCATAGCCCAAAAAAGTTTTCCACCGTCTTTTGCTTGAGATTCGGCAGCACCTTCCGCAGTTCAGAAAATTTATTGATAATATGATAAAGATCGAGATTATGAGGCGTATCGTACATCGAGTCAAGTCCGTACCGTGCCGCGCGCGCTTTCACAAAAGGCATATCGAAACGAGTTCCATTGTATGTTATCACTGCATCGAGCCCTGAAAGAGCTTCCATACACCGATCGAGCGCCGCTTCCTCTTCATAGCGCGATTCTGCAAAGAACTGCTCTATCTTCATCACGCCCTCAGGCGCTGTCTCTTTGCAGGCGTCCGCGCCGGCCTGAGCATATCCATCCCCGGCAGCTCCTGTACCTGCGCCCGGCAAACGCTCTCTGCCGTCTGCCGTTCCCAGCCCGCCGAGTATAAACGCGCAGTAATCCGGCGACAATCCAGTAGTCTCTATATCAAACACACCGATTTTCAGACCTTCAAAATACTGAGCCAATATACGTGGAAATTCTACTTCTGTATTATACTTCTCATTTACATATATCATACCGTTAGTATACCACAAACTGCCGTGCAAATAAACATATGTTAGCACAATATTGGATTTTTCACTACTCTATGCTTATAAAAATCCAATGTTTTATCAGCAAAACACTGGATTTTTAAACATAAGATTTTTTCAAAATATTTTTATAAGGCAAAATACGCCTGTTTCCGCAGCTTATGACCTCTTATTTCTGTATCTTTGTTATATCGTAAGGCGTCGTTTGATATACAAAATAGTTGAGCCAGTTGGAATACAGCAAGTTTGCGTGTGCTCTCCAGGTGACAAGAGGCTCCTTTGTATCATCGTCGCCCGGAAAGTAATTTTTCGGAATTTTTATTTCAAGTCCAGCGTTTTTATCACGCTCATATTCCTTTCTCAGCGTGTCCGCATCATATTCGGAATGCCCCATTATAAATATCTGGCTACCGCCGTCTGTGGATATCGCGTACACGCCCGCTTCCTCAGACGATGCGAGTATTTTCAGCTCCGGCACCTTTTCTACGTCCTCACGCGCTATGCTCGTGTGCCTTGAGTGCGGCACATAAAATACATCGTCCGCACCACGGAATAAAATCGAACGCTTGCGCTCGAGCCTATGCGGAAAAACTCCAAACATCTTTTCCGCAAGCTCGTGCTTGCGGATGCCATAATGGTAATAAAGGCCTGCCTGCGCACCCCAGCATATATGAAATGTGCTGTGAACATGATGCTTGCTCCACTCCATTATTTCCGTGAGCTCTTCCCAGTACTCTACCTCTTCAAATTCCATTTTCTCCACAGGCGCCCCAGTTATGATAAGACCATCGTAATAATTGTCCTTTATTTGATCAAAAGTCTTATAAAACGCCAAAAGGTGTTCTTCAGATGTATTCTTCGACTGGTGCGTGCTCGTGTGCATAAGCTCGAGATTTATTTGCAGCGGCGTGTTTCCGAGCAGCCGCGAAAGCTGCGTCTCCGTATCTATTTTCGTCGGCATCAGATTTAAAATTAGGATTTCAAGCGGTCGTATATCCTGAGTCGTCGCCCGCGTTTCATTCATAACAAATATATTCTCGGCTTCCAGCACTTTAGTTGCCGGAAGCTCGTTCGGTATATTTATAGGCATAAGTTTTCACCACTTTCTTGTCATATTTTTAATGTCGCACTGCCTTTTTTCAGTTTATGCGCTGTGCCCTGCCCTATTTTACCGCAGCAAGCGCCTGTGCTATATCCTCTATAAGGTCTTCTGCGCTTTCAAGCCCGCAGGAGAGGCGCACAAGATCAGCCGATACTCCCGCTGCTTCAAGCTCTGCATCATTCATCTGCCTGTGAGTGGAGCTTGCAGGGTGCAGGCAGCAGGTTCTTGCGTCAGCTACATGCGTTGCAATTGACGCTATTTTAAGATGTCCCATAAACGCCTCCGCCGCGCTCCTTCCGCCTTTGACGCCAAAGCTTACAACGCCGCAGGTACCATTTGGCATATACTTCTTGGCTGTCTCATAGTACTTATCACCCTCGAGCCCCGGATAAGTAACCCACTCGATTTGCTCGTGCGACTTTAAGAATTTTGCGACTGCGAGCGCATTTTCGCAGTGACGCGCCATTCTCACATGCATGCTTTCAAGCCCTAAATTTAAGATAAACGCCGTTTGCGGCGATTGTGTAGAACCAAAATCTCTCATAAGCTGCGCGGTTGCCTTTGTTATAAAGGCTCCGCCTTTTCCGAATTTTTCCGTATATGTTATACCGTGGTAACTATCATCCGGTGTGCACAGGCCCGGGAATTTTTCCGCATGCACTGTCCAATCGAAATTACCCGAATCAACAATGCAGCCGCCAACACCGCCGCCGTGTCCATCCATATACTTAGTTGTAGAATGTGTCACAATATCAGCTCCGTATTCAAAAGGACGACAGTTTATCGGCGTCGCAAAAGTATTGTCCACGATGAGCGGTACGCCGTGATCATGCGCCGCTTTAGCGAATTTCTCTATATCGAGCACCGTAAGCGCCGGATTTGCTATTGTCTCGCCGAATACAGCCTTCGTGTTTGGTCGAAATGCCGCTGCGAGTTCTTCCTCGCTGCAGTCAGGCGCCACGAATGTAAAGTCGATGCCCATTTTTTTCATCGTTACTGCAAAAAGATTAAAAGTTCCGCCGTAAATTGTTGACGAAGACACCACATGATCACCGCAGTTTGCGATATTAAATACCGCATAGAAGTTTGCCGCCTGCCCCGAAGATGTCAGCATCGCCGCGCTGCCGCCCTCGAGCTCACATATCTTCGCCGCCACGAGATCGCAGGTTGGATTTTGCAGACGTGAATAAAAATAGCCCTCCGCTTCAAGATCGAACAGCTTGCCCATATCCTCACTCGTACTGTATTTGAAAGTGGTACTCTGAACGATAGGTATCTGTCTCGGCTCGCCGTTCCCCGGTGTATATCCGCCCTGCACGCACTTCGTTTCGATTCTGTAATTACTCATTTTTTACCTCCTTGATATAAAATTAAATTTAAATATTTTAACTGCAAAAATATCCCATAATATAAAAAATCCGCCTCAAATAAACTTTGAGACGGGAAATACCCGCGGTACCACTCAAATTGCATATATAAAAATATGCCACCTCTCAGGCTCCATCAAGCCCTATGCATTAACGCAGCAATCACGGGAGGAGCCTACCGGCGCATAGAAATTTCGACTTGCGCGGCTGGTACCGCTATACCAGCCGTGCGTTTTCCGCACTTCAATCTGCACTTTCGAACCTCCGGCTCAGAAGCCATAGGCTGCAAGACACCCCCGCTATCGGCTTTCAGCAACCGCCGACTCTCTGCAAACAAGAAATGTCAAGCCCTCTTCGTCACAGCCTTTGTATATGACTTGCATCAAAACTCACCGTTTTTCTGCAAGTTTTTAATGACCTATGCAGTAAATCCACAATCGGTAATTGAAACTATTATACCATTTAAAAATCTTTTGTCAATATGTTTTTTCACCGCATTTTCTTACCGCCATAACTAACGCATCACAATATACGCCGTATACGCGAAATACATCATCAGCATAAATATTCCGTTAGGCCTGCTGATATTGCTTCTGAAGCTCGCTAAAGCCAGCACAATTATCGACACCGCCGTCATTATGAGAATATCGACAAATGCCGTAGCATTAAGCGTAAGCGGACTCACTACGGCTGCTGAGCCGAGCACAAAAAATATATTAAAAATATTGCTTCCTATTACATTTCCAAGCGCAATATCAGTCTCTCGCTTTCTCGCCGCCACAATCGACGTCACAAGCTCCGGCAGCGATGTCCCGAGCGCTACCACCGTCAGCGCAATGAGCTGCGTGCTTACCCCAAACGACTCCGCAATTTTTACACTGCTGTCCACTACCATATCGCCGCCGAGCATAATTCCTGCCATTCCAACGATAATCATCAAAAGGTCCTTCCAGCTGAACTTACCCTTTTCCTTCTCTCCGTCCTTTTTTTCAAGCACCCCTATAACGAGCGAGTACACATATATTATAACAAAAGTGAGAAGTATAAGCCCCTCGCTTCTCGTCACATAAGAAATTACCGGCATACTCGAAGAATTCTTTAACATATCCGCAAAAGTGCCGAGACCGCCATCTAAAAATACATCTCCCGTCACAAAAATAAGTACGAATGCCGCCATCACCGCAAACATATAGT
The DNA here is from genome assembly GCA_944383465.1 of uncultured Clostridia bacterium. Taxonomy (GTDB): domain Bacteria; phylum Bacillota; class Clostridia; order Peptostreptococcales; family Anaerovoracaceae; genus QAKD01. The sequence continues at coordinate 14,460 of CALWPQ010000040.1, read as the reverse complement.
CCTTTTTCAGCACGCTCTTTGGCGCCGCCATCGGAAACACCGCTGCGCTCGCACCGAGCACAAGAAGCAAATTGCATATGCTGCTTCCTACCGCATTGCCCACCGCAATTTCATTCTGCCCCGAAACCGAAGCCGAAATAGAAACGGCAGCCTCCGGAGCGCTTGTCCCAAACGCAACTATAGTAAGTCCTATCACGAGCGTCGGTACGCCCAGAGCCTTTGCAAGGTTACTGCTGCCATCTACAAACCAGTCAGCACATTTTATCAGTAATACAAATCCAACTATCAATCCTATGTACTGCATACATACTCCTCTTCTTCAGTTAAATAATCTGTCAAACATATCGCCGCCCGTTTATCTTTTTGTCGGGCGGCTTGTCCCGCTTGCTCTACGCACCTTACTAATATAAATCGCATCTGCGCAAAGTGTCAAGCTATTTATAAAAATTTCTTCATCTGTTCTATATTATCCTGCTCAGTCGCAACAAGCTTGTCCGCAAGATACTTGATATCATCACTAAGCTCACCGCTTTTGTGTATATTCTTTATATTTTTGGTAATGCCTATAGTACTGCCCTTTATCATCATTTCCGCTATTTTAGATGCAGTGGGTGATATCATCATATTCATCGCCGCTGACATATCCGTCGACATTTTAGCCATCGCGCCTACATGAGAGCCGGAAATTCCGCGCGCCTTAAGCATACGGTCAGCCGCGTCGCATATCTTATCGTACTCAGTCTGCTGCTGTTTCAAAGCCCTGTAAAGCTCTGTATCACTTGCGTAATTTATCACGGAGTTTATGCCGTACTGTCCCATTTCCGTTGTCTTTCTTATATTATTAAGCATATCTATGTCATTTTGCATAGCTTTTCCTCCACACAGTTTTATATTTGTAGTATTTACATTCCCGACAAAAATATGTATTTAAATTGTTTTCATAATTTCTATTTGACAAAGTATACTTAAGATTGTATAATATTATCCGTACCATTAAAGTACACATATATTTGCGCGTGTAGCTCAATGGATAGAGTAACTGACTACGAATCAGCAGGTTGGGTGTTCGAATCGCCTCACGCGCACCAAAAAATGTGACTGGATTTTCCCAGTCACATTTTTATTTGTATGAATGAAGCGATTCGAACACGCAAGTGCATAGCCGTTTATGAAAACATCCGGTGGATGTTTGAATAGGCTATGGAGCAAGGCGACCGAATGGGGAGCCGCAGCTCGGCAGGCGCAGCATTGCGCCTGTGTAAATCGCCTCACGCGCACCAAAAAGCCTTGAAGTTTTAATAATTTCAAGGCTTTTATTTTTTCTGATTTTAATATATTTTTTTGATTTTCCCGACTTTTCCCGGCTTTTTGCGAACGCTTCACCTGTTAATTATACCCGCAGCATTTCTACTGCCTGCTTTTATCTGTTAACATAACAATCCTAACACAAAAAATTGCAAAACACGTTCCAATTTTTTTGTAATTATCTTTTTAACCATAAAACTCAAATAAAAGCTATCAGGATTACAGATATTCTTTCACAAATTACCTTTTTTCCGCGAAATTAAAACTAAAGAGCTGACCCTTGAGCGGCAAACTACAAGCGCAAAACAGCGTTCACCGCACATATCAATACACTTCCTTTATCTCGCCTTTCCTGTACGCCTCCGCAAGCTGCATAAGATCATCCACTTGACCCTGAATCACATCGCCTTGATCCGTGTCGCGCACCATTATTCTCTTCTTAAACAGCTCCACCGTGCGCATAGTAGAAGTATGAAACTCCTGTGTACCATCGCTCTTCAGCGGACTGTAAGGCTTATGCTCCGACAGTGCCATAAATCGCGAATTATATATAAATGTGTAACCGGCAATGCCAGTGTCTTTCTGGTATGCCTTTGACATTCCCCCATCAATTATAAACAGCTTGCCCTTGCCCTTTATCGGACTCTTGCCGTCCTTTACTTTGACAGGCACATGACCGCTCAGGATATGCGCGCTCTCCGGATCTAGTCCGAATTCCGCCAAAATTTTTTCACATATCGCCTTATCCTCTATCAGTGAATAATACGGCACAGTGCGTTCCTTGTGCGTACTCTCGTCCGCCACAAAACAGCGCTCAAGCGTCGTCATTTTATCCTTGCCAAAAAGCGGAGATTTGCTGCCCAGCCAGAGATACCACATAAGATTTGTCGCATCTTCTTTTCCATCAGCATTTTCAGGTGTAAAATATGCCGCCCGCACCTGCTCATCAAGATAATCAAACAGCTCTTTGCCCTTTATCGTTTTCCCAAAGATTGTCACCTCTTCAAACTCGCCGTTCTCCGTCATCGGAACACAGCCGTGATACATAAGATTGTTGTTGTACGCCTTATACAACGCACCGTGACTAAAGAGAAACCTTATATGCTTTTGCAGCTTCTCACTCTGCTCAAACGAGGCTCTGAGACGACGCAGCAGGTCTTTCTCATCTTCCGTAAATTCATATGGATTCTGCGGATCTATTGTCGGGAAATTTTTATCGCGCAGTTCGTAAGTCTTGCCGTCTATTGCAATCGTTCCGTTTTCATAATCTATCTTGTCGAGAAGAAGCCGTTCCTCCATATTGTACTCGGGATGCGCCATTATCATCTGCCCTTCTGCCTTAAACTGACAAATCGCAATAGCCTTATTCATCCTTGCCGCTGTCAGCGCTCCTACCGGATCGTACTTATTCTCGTCAAAAACCTTCGGCTTAAAATATTCACACGGATCGTTTCCGTAAAATCTCTCCGCAAATGTTGTCAGCGGCCTCAAATTGATGCCGTAGCCGATTTCGAGCATATCGAAATTGTTATAACTTATGTTCATTCTCAGCACATTTGCTATGCAGGCAATGTTGCCCGCTGCCGCACCCATCCACACGACATCATGATTGCCCCACTGGAAATCAACATCGTGAAATTCTATGAGAAAATCCATAATATCATCGGGGTGCGCTCCTCTGTCAAAAATATCGCCTATTATATGCAGGTGATCCACCGCCAGCCTGCTTATCGAATCCGCAAGCTCCGATATAAATGTATCGGCTATGCCGAGCGAAATGACAGAATTTATAATTTCACTGTAATAGTAAGCCCTGTTCGCTTCATCATCCGCGTGCAGCAGCTCATCCATTATATAATCGTAATACTGAGGAAGTCGTTTACGCACCTTTGAGCGCGTGTACTTCGTAGATACCGAGCGGCAGACCTCTATCAGCCTGAAAATTACATTTCTATAATATACACTCATATCCTCTTCCGACTTCTTCCTGCGTGCAATTTCCGCCTGCGGATTGTATATAAGTGCTGCAAGGCTGTCTCTTTCCTCCTCGCAGAGCACTCTGCCGTAAAGTTCTTCTATCTTGGCGTGTATAACGCCCGAGGCACTTCTAACCATATGTATAAAAGCCTCGTGCTCACCGTGAAGATCCGATATAAAATATTCTGTCCCTTTCGGCAGCGCAAGTATGGCCTTGAGATTTATTATTTCTTTGAACACCGCCATAGTATTCGGATAATCCTTCGCGAGCAGCTGCAAATATCGTAAATTGTTGTCCATTGTCACTCCTTTTTCAAAGTAAAGCTGTTAATCTAATTTTAACATATTATTACTTTGAAAGTAACTGCTATTTTTGCATATATTGTTTTGGAGGTGTTTTTATGAATGAAAAAGAAACCATCATAGTAAATGGCTATGCCTATCCAAGCATCGACCCCGATTCGCTTGCCTCGTGGCTTCCATCTCTCACGCTTCTCTCAAACTTTAGCTACGGCTTCACACCCGAGGGAGATATAATTGACCTCGACGATGAAAATCTTATCCGTGCAGCACAGGAAGCAGGCGGCGTCGGCAATCTCATGGTGCTTACTCCACTCGATTCAGAGGGTGTTTTCAGCAACGAGCTCGCCAGGCAGCTTCTTGAAAATCCCGCTGCCCGCGAAAATCTCATAGATAACATCATAAATGTACTTTACGAAAAAGAGCTTTTCGGCGTAGATTTCGACTTTGAATATGTACTCGCAGAAAACAGAGACCAATACACCGCGCTCGTCGCAGAAGCTACAGAGCGTTGCAATCAGGCAGGTTTTATCGTCACAGTCGCTCTCGCCCCAAAAACGTCAAGAGACCAGCCCGGACTTCTCTATCAAGGCCACGACTATTTTGGTATGGGTCAGGCTGCAAACTTTGTGCTGCTTATGACCTACGAGTGGGGCTACACCTACGGGCCGCCGCTGCCAGTCGCACCGCTGCCATCCGTGCGCCGCGTACTCGATTACGGCGTATCGGAAATTCCGCCAGACAAAATACTCATGGGTATGCCAAACTACGGCTACGATTGGACTCTGCCGTTTGTGCAGGGTGAATCACGAGCCGAAAAAATCAGTAACGGCGAAGCTGTTGCAAGAGCCGCACGTTACGGAGTCGCCATCGAATACAACGAAGAATATCAATCGCCTTACTATTACTACTACGACGAAGAAAACCGCGAGCATGTAGTCTGGTTTGAAGACGAAAGAAGCTGGCAGGCCAAGCTCAATCTCGTGAGCGAATACGGCTTTGCCGGCATCAGCATATGGAACATTATGCCGCCGTTTGAAGGCGGACGCGCCATCCTCGAAAGCGATTTTAATATTTTAAAAGTGTAAAAAACGCATAAGCAGGCAGCCTGTCCGCATATATTTTATCATAGAGATTTACATACATATGCGGAGGTAAATACTTATGAAGAAAATAAAAAGAGACGCTCTCATAGCAAGCGGGTGCTCTCTTGCAGTCAACCTGCTTGCACTCATCATAATTCCGGCTGTCATCATCGGACTTTTTTCTGCGGTTTCGCGTATTCCAGGTGTAAACAGCGCATTAAGACCGCGCATTAACAAAGCGGACATTCCCAAAGAGATAAGCGTCTATATTACAGCTACAGGGGAAACCAAAAAAATAGCGTTTGAAGACTATGTTACAGGTGTTGTCGCCAGCGAAATGCCCTCTTCATTTGAAGACGAAGCGCTGAAAGCTCAGGCCGTAGCCGCCCGCACCTATAGCCTGTCAAAAGTACTGCGCTCCGGAGAAAGCGGTTTTCCCGAAGCTCATCCAAGCGCACCGCTCTGCGACGATGTTCACTGTCAAGTGTACAGAAGCGAAGAAACTCTCGCCGCTTTAAAGGGCGAAGAATGGATGAAAAACGGCTATGAAAAAGTTAAAAAAGCAGTAGACAGCACCCGCGGAGAACTTATGTACTTCGACGGTGAGCTCGTATCTCAAGCGCTGTTTCACTCATCGAGCGGCGGCCGCACCGAAAATTCAGAAGATGTGTTTGCCAGCGCTGTACCCTACCTCCGCAGCGTCGACAGCCCTTACGAAGAAGACGCCACGCACAAAAACGAGCAAGTTACCATTTCGCTGCTTGACCTCGCAGAAAGGCTGAACGGCAAGTATAAAGACCGTTATACCGGTAACTTTACGGCAAACGATGTAAAAATAAAATCCAGAACCGAAGGCGGAACTGTATCCGAATTCACCGTCGGCAGCGCCTCTTACAGCGGACGCGAAATACGTGAAGCCCTGAGCCTCGCTTCTGCAACCTTTGATATAAGCGCAAATGGCGATTATGTTACTTTTACAACAAATGGTTACGGTCACGGCGTAGGCATGAGCCAGTACGGCGCCAATGGTATGGCAAAAAAAGGATATAATTACCGAGAAATTCTTTCGCATTATTATACCGGCGTCATCATCGAATAACGCGTATGCAGCTTTATTTTATACCAGATAAGCCCCTATTGTACCTTAAAAATGAAAACTCCCTTAACGGATAAAACCGCTAAAGGAGTTTTCTATTATTTTTATGTCTTTATATCCTTATGTCTTTTATATATCCTTTATCTTCTCTTCTACTCTCTCTATATCCGCTCCAAGCGACCTGAATTTTTCGATAAAATTCTCATAGCCGCGCTCGATATGATATATCTCCGACACTTCCGTTTCACCTTCGGCAGCAAGACCTGCAAGCACTACTGCCGCACCCGCACGCAAGTCTGTCGCCAGCACTTTCGCACCTTTCAGCGCATTCGTTCCCTCGATTGTAGCCTTTCTGTCCTCAGTTTTTATCTTAGCACCCATTCTTTCCAGCTCCAGCACATGCATAAAGCGATTTTCAAATACCGTTTCTATTACATTGCTCGTACCCTCCGTCGTTGCAAGCAGCGCCATAAATATTGACTGCATATCCGTCGGAAAACCTGGATACGGCAAAGTCTTTATGTCCGTCGCGATAAGCGGATTTACATCGCCGCGCACCATAAGTCCGTCGAGATAATCGTCTATAACAACACCGCATTCTCTCAGCTTTGCTATCACAGGCTTAACATGATCTGGAAGTGCATTCTTTATGAGTATATTTCCACGCGTTATCGCCGCCGCCACCATAAAAGTTCCCGTTTCTATTCTATCGGGAATTACACTGTGACGCACGCCGAAAAGCTCTTTCACACCCTCTATTTTGATGGTATCTGTCCCCGCTCCTTTTATTTTAGCCCCCATCTTGTTTAAGAAATTTGCCAAATCTATTATTTCAGGCTCTTCTGCCACATTCTCTATAATGGAAGTTCCTTCCGCCAGCACGGCCGCCATTATCACATTTTCCGTAGCTCCCACACTCGGAAAATCAAGATAAAGATTGCAGCCCTTGAGTCCGTTCTCTGCTATTGCCTCAACATAATCGCTCGTCTCTTCTATCTTCGCTCCGAGTGCCGCAAAGCCTTTAAGATGCAAATCTATTGGCCTTGCTCCTATTGCACAGCCACCCGGAAGCGGCATTTTAGCTCGTCCAGTTCGCGCAAGGAGCGGTCCCATCAAAAGTACTGAAGCTCTCATCTTGTTTACAAGCGCATAAGGAGCTTCGTTTTCTAAAATATCACCGGCTTCTATATACAGCTGATTGTTGCCGTAGTCTTCTTCAACCTCAGCGCCTACTCTGCTCAGAATGCTGCACATTACATCGACATCTCGCAGCCGCGGCACATCCATTATCTGACACTTTTCATTTGTCAGCAGGCTCGCTGCCATTATAGGAAGCACAGCATTTTTGGAACCGCTTATAGTCACTTCACCTATAAGCGGACCGCTGTTTCTTACTAAAAATTTCGCCACTTAAATCCTCCCGAAATTGTTTTACATTGATTCAGGATACAAAGGATACTTCTTTGTTATTTCAGCGACTGCCTTCGTGACCTCGTCAACAGCGCTTTCGCCTTCTTTTATCATCTTAGCTATGCACTCGCCCACTTTAGTGAAATCCTCTTCATTGAGCCCGCGCGTAGTCGCTGCCGGTGTTCCCAGTCTGAGTCCGCTCGTTATAAACGGGCTTCTCGTCTCGTTTGGTACAGAATTCTTATTGGCTGTTATATGCACTCTGTCAAGCAGCTTCTCGAGCTCTTTTCCCGTAATACCGTCCGTCCCGAGGTCTACAAGCATCAGATGATTATCAGTACCACCTGAAACAAGTCTGATGCCGTTATCCATAAGGCTCTTTGCAAGCGCTTTGGCATTGGAAACAACTCTGCTCTGATATTCTTTAAATTCAGGCCGCTGCGCCTCTTCAAAGCACACAGCCTTCGCCGCTATTATATGCATAAGAGGACCGCCCTGCGTACCTGGGAACAAACCCTTATCTATTGCCGCCGCATACTTTTCTTTGCAAAGTATCATCCCTCCGCGCGGTCCGCGCAGTGTCTTGTGCGTGGTCGTAGTTACAACATCCGCATAAGGCACGGGATTCATATGATAACCTGTGGCAATAAGACCCGCAATGTGTGCCATATCCACCATTAGAAGCGCGCCCACTTCATCAGCTATTTCGCGGAATTTCTTGAAGTCTATCGCGCGTGGATATGCCGAAGCCCCGGCAACAATCATCTTCGGCTTACTCTTCTTCGCTATTTCCATTATATTATCATAATCTATCATTTCTGTATCCGGCATTACTCCGTAAGATACAAAATTAAAATACATTCCCGACATATTTACAGGACTTCCGTGTGTAAGATGTCCTCCATGCGACAGACTCATTCCGAGTATCGTATCTCCCGGCTTAAGAAGCGAAAAATACACAGATAAATTAGCATTTGCTCCCGAATGCGGCTGGACATTGGCATGCTCCGCACCGAAAAGCTCGCAGGCCTTGTCGCGCGCAATATTTTCTACAATATCCACATACTCGCAGCCGCCGTAATACCTCTTGTCCGGATAGCCTTCTGCATATTTGTTTGTAAGGTGACTTCCCATAGCCGCGAGCACCGCATCCGAAACAAAATTCTCCGATGCAATAAGTTCTATATTGTCGCGCTGTCTTTTAAGCTCCGCCTTCATCGCCTCTGCTACATCGGGAGCCGTCCTGCTTATAATATCAAATTGTATCATTCGTTTTTTTCCTCCGCTCAAAAGCAATAGGTATATGGCCTGCACCGAATACCTATTTATCTGCTTTTATTTTATATTTTTAAGTTCCTTAAGGCAATCTTCACATACATTCTTCTCTTTGATGCGTCTTACATTCTTTGCATTGCCGCAGAATATGCAAGCCGGCTCGTATTTCTTGAGAAGTATGTATTCGTCATCAACGAAAATTTCTATCGGATCTTTTATTTCGATATCAAGAGTTCTCCTCAGCTCTATCGGCAGCACGATGCGGCCGAGTTCATCTACTTTTCGTACTATTCCTGTAGCTTTCATTTTATAATCCTCCTGTTTTTACAACAATTTCTTACAGCAATATCTTTTCTATATTCATCTTACTATTTTTGTAAATTGCTGTAAAGCACTTTTTATTCTTTTTGATTTTTATTTTTAGGACTAATAATATTTTTAAAGCCTGCCAGCGAATTCACAACATTTGTCGCCGCTTTTACTGCACTTTGATTACCTTTTATAAGCTCAGATATAATGCCTACAGCCTCCACTACTCCGTCAACAGCAGCGTCTATATCCTTTGCCTTGCTAGATGCGATGCCTGTTATCACCTCTGTATCTTCAAGCACTCTGTTTGTATGTTTTACAGTCTCCGTAAGATTTTTTACAAGACCTATGAGATAAAATACAAATACAATACCTGCTATTCCAAGTATGAGCAGTACTAATTCCTGTATCGTTATTGTTATCTGCATCTGCCGATACCTCCTTTTTTTGTCCGTATATATATTATCCCTCAATTGCACAAAAATAGCAACATCTTTTTCCCTTCCCTGAATAGTATTATTAGAGTAGGAGGCTTTTATTACTATGATGAATTATTTATGGGCAGGTATGCTGATAATCGGAGCAGTATTCGCAGCTGCAAACGGCAATCTTTCGTCCTTTTCTGATGGTCTTATGGCAAGCTGCGGTGAAGCCGTGAATTTTATGATAGGTCTTGCAGGCATTATGGCTGTTTGGAGCGGTATTATGGAAATAGCGAGCAAAAGCGGACTCATAGGAAAACTCGCCGAATTTGCCGCGCCGTTTATGCGTTTTCTCTTCCCTAAGGAACGCGATAAGGACACGATAGCGTTTATCCTTATGAGTTTTACGGCCAATATTTTCGGTGCCGGCAACAGCGCTACCGTGTTTTCCCTAAAAGCAATGGAACGAATGGACGCTCAAAATAAGCACAGCACCCTTGCCAGCAACACAATGTGTATGTTCACCGCGGTATCTATGTCAATGATACAGCTCGTGCCGGTTACAATACTAAAAATCCGTACTGATCTCGGTTCACCTAATCCCGGCATTATTATAATCCCATCAATACTTGCAGGGCTCATCTCTATGGCTGTATCTATCGCAGTATGCAAATTCTATGAATGGAAGGAGCCGCATCTCTGATGCGGAATGCGCAAATGTCATCACTATTAAACGAAATATCTTCCCTTTTCATACCGATAATAATCATCGGCGTAATCGTCTACGGCATATACAAAAAAGCCCCCGTCTATGATTATTTCACGGCCGGGGCAAAAGACGGGCTTAAAACCTGTGTTGAAATGATTCCGTTTATAATAGCTATTTTCATAGGTATCGAAGCCATAACATCCTCGGGCGCAATGGAATTTTTTCAAAAACTCATCGGTCCCTTTATGGAACTCATCGGGCTTCCGCGGGAACTCACTTCGATCATACTTCTCCGCCCCGTATCCGGAAGCGGCTCTATCGTGCTCGCCGAAAGGCTTATGCGTACATATGGCACAGACAGCCTCGTCGGCACAAGTGCCAGCGTTATGGTAGGCTCGTGTGAAACGGTTTTTTACGTGCTCGCACTTTACTACGGCGTCACTTCCGTAAAAAAACTGCGCCACGCACTTCCCGCAGGCGTTATTGGCTATATTGCAGGCGTACTTGCGTCTGTCTATCTCTCGTATATCATGCTTATTTCCTGAGTATATCTGCCGTTTCCATCATAAACAGCAAGCGGCGCACACATTTTAAGCTCCTTGCCACCGCCAAGCACGCCGTGAACGAGCATAATGTTCGGCGCTTCGCCATCCCTCGGACTAACAAAGCGCAGAGTCTTCGGCTCTATTCTGTATTTCCTGCACAGACAGCAAATATCAGTAAGACGCGACGGTCTATGCACCATATAAAAATCGCCTTTTTCTTTAAGCAGCGCGGAAGCCGTACGTATAAAATCCTCAAGCGTGCCGCTCGTCTCCTGACGCGCTATCACTTTGGCTGGATTTTTCCCTTCTATGCCGCGGCCGCCCTCCGTATAAGGCGGATTAGTCGTAACAATATCAAAACCCTCAAAATGCGCTCCTTTTTTCACTTCTTTCATCATATCCCAAAGCTCTTCGTCCAGCATACTGTCACTGACATCTCCAAGGACCATATGAAGCCGCGCTGAAAGTCCATTAAGCGCCGCATTTCGCTTTGCCCGCTCAAAACTGTCCTTCTGCACCTCCACTCCGAATATCTGTGCAGAATCGGGCAGTTTATGACTCAGAATGAGCGGTATTATTCCCGTTCCAGTGCCGAGATCGCAGACCGTTATACCATCCTTATACGCGCGTCCCTTTTCCAGCAAACCACGCGCCGCAAAATCCGCGAGAATCACTGCATCTATACCATAACAAAACTCCTCAGGCTTTTGAATCAGCCTGAGATCTCCGAAACCTATGCTGTCGAGGCGTTCCCCCTCCAATATAAAGGCATCATCTCGCATATCGCTCAGTCCTTAAGCAAATCTTTGATTTCTTCAAGAAGCTCGCCGTCAAGTCCTTCAAACAAGTCTTCTTTCTTAGGTTTATGTCCTTTTTCAAGTCTCTTAATTTCCTGTTTTTTATATGTGTAATATTCTGTGCTCAGCTTTTCCGGCCTGTCGCCCTGCTTTTCCTCAACTACAAGCCTTGTCTTTATCTTATTTTCAAGTATATTTGATTCAACAACTACGGCTATACCATCCCGCGTCTTTATTCTCTCACCCACATCAGGCATACCGCGCCTAAGCTCCATATAAGTGCTGTTTTCATATTTCAGACAGCACATAAGCCGGCCGCATATGCCCGATATCTTTGATGGATTAAGCGATAAATTCTGTACTTTCGCCATCTTTATAGAAACAGGCTCAAAACCGGAAAGCCACGAATTACAGCAAAGACTTCTTCCACAAGCACCGATGCCCCCCATCATCTTAGCCTCGTCTCTCACACCTATCTGCCTTAGCTCTATACGCATCTTGAAAACAGCGGCAAGATCCTTCACAAGCTCTCTGAAATCAACCCTTCCATCCGCCGTAAAGTAAAATATCACCTTACTGTTATCGAATGTGTATTCCACATCTATCAGTTTCATAACGAGCCCGTGCTTGTCTATTTTTTCCTGACAAATTTGAAGCGCTTTTTCCTTTTTTTTGATATTCTCTTCGTGCTGCGCCTTGTCCTGTTCGCTTGCCTTCCTTATAATCTTTTTAAGCGGCGAGACAATTTCCGATTCATCCACTTCCGTTGGTTCAAGACTCACTGTACCAAACTCCATCCCTCTCGCCGTTTCCACTATTACATTAGTTCCGAGCGGCAGTTCAAAATCATCCGGATCAAAATAGTACATCTTACCGACGCTTTTAAACTTCACTCCTACTACTTTTACCATTTCTGTTCTCCTTACATTATGCACTGCGCAGAGTTTTTCTCATCCCTGCTTTTTTCTATTTTCATATATCATCAATCCGCAGTTTGCAGATTATATTTCCCTATTCAATCTGATAATGCTTCAATTCATCGCTTTGAGCACAAAACTTTTTATAACATAACCTGTTACAGCATTGCGCTTTAGGTCGCGCCGTGCCTCCTCAATATCCCCAACACGGCTGTAAATGTATTCTTTCGGGTAATTTCTGCTCGCCTCATCATCACGCACCGCCATATTTCCATAAAAATGCTCAAGCGCATCGAGAAAAGCATACGCTTTGTCCTTGTTCTCACTTACACTGCTGAGCATTTTCTTTATTTCGACAAACGGTTTTCCATCTATCAGGCTATCGGCAACACGCTTGGCCGTTTCCGCGCTTTCCGCATCTTCTATATCTTCCGTATGGGCAAGCCTTATGACAGCGCACCTCGATAAAATCGTCGGTATCAGACTTTCAGTGTTTTCCGAAAGGAGGATTATCACCGTTCCTGAGGGCGGTTCCTCCAGTGTTTTAAGAATACGGTTCTGCGCTCTCAGCGTCATCGTGTCAGCATCTTCAACAATCGCAATATTTCGCTCACCCAGAGGCTTGTTTTTAAGGCGCTCCTGCAAAGCTGACATATTCTCGTCTTTTATCGAATTACCGTCTTTTCTCACATAAAAAATATCTTCGTGATTATCATGTTCTATCTTATTACATATAACGCATTCATCGCAGCCTGCGCCGCGCTTTTCTCTGCACAGAATAGCCTTGGCAAATGCCTTAGCTACCATATCCTTTTGCACACCCGCATCGCCCTCAATTATATATGCGTGAGCGACATTCCCAGTAAGCGCCGCTCTTTTTAATCCTGCAAATATCTTTTCATTCCCTTTTATATCGTCAAAGGTCATCTTTTACCTGTCCTTCTGCCTTTTAAAGTTTTGTTTCTCTTTTTCAGGCCTAATCTATCGGATGTTTTAACCTAAATTCGCCCGTTTTCTCCAATTATACGTTCAATATGAGAAATAATATCAGCGCTTATTTCATCGATGCTCCTCTCCGCATCAATACCGATAATTCTGTCAAAACGCTCTTCCATCTCTATGTATCCGTCAAATACTCTCCTGTGAAAATCAAGCTTTTCCTGTTCCAGCCTGTCCTGCTCGCTTTCACTTATGCGTTCCTTACCAACTTTTGGATCCATTTTCATCAAAAAAGTCATATCCGGTATGCAGCCGCGCACCGCATACTCGTTTATCACCCGTACACAATCGCCAAGTTCTCGTCCGTAGCCCTGATAAGCTATGCTCGAATCTATAAACCTATCGCAGATAACGATCTTGCCCGCCGCAAGCGCCGGTTTTATCACCTCTGCCACATGCTGCGCTCTCGAAGCCGCATACAGAAGCGCCTCCGTCATATCGTCCATCTCCATATTGTTTTTATCGAGTATTATCTCCCTTATCTTTTCACTTATGGGAGTTCCGCCAGGTTCACGCGTCAATAAAACATCAATACCTTGCTTTTCAAAATACTTCCTGAGCACCTCTATCTGCGTCGACTTACCCGACCCATCCGGTCCCTCTATTGAAATAAAAAGTCCGTTTTTCATAATTTGTCCTAATAATTTATTTTTTCAGCACATCATCTATGCTCTTTGAAATAAGAAATACTGCAAGACAAACAAACGGAACGGCACAAAGCCCCACAAATACAATTTTAATAATTCCCATATCCGCTTATCTCCCTTCGTATAACTAATCTTTCGGCAACCGTTTTCCGCATTTTTTGCAGAACTCAAAATCGCTCTCCGCTTCCGTCCCGCAATAAGGACAAAACCCATCTGCTGCCTTTATATTTTCCTGCATTTCTACATTTTGTGCCGCATTCGCGGTTTTTGCTGCTTCCGCAATCTGTGCACGCTCTCTCATAACTGCTTCGCGTATTTCACGTTCGCCGCCAAATCTTTCATTAAGAGGATCATTCTCCTCATCCTCATCTACTATATCAAACGCTGAATATCTGTTCTTCCCCGTCGCATTTTTAAAATTATACACCGCCTGCACTACCGCAAGCCCTATAAAGCAAATGCCGAAAAGCGAAAAAAAGAATGATGCTCCCGAAGACATTGCAATTGCAGTCCATATAATTCCGAACAGTATCGCAAAAATTGAACCTGCCGCATTCATCATCGACGGCCCGCGCCCCGGCTTCACACTCTTCACATTAACACCCCCTCTGCAAGCGGCTTAACCCGCTCTTGGCTTTTAATTCTGCAATCAAATTATTATACCATA
>CALWPQ010000039.1 GCA_944383465.1 uncultured Clostridia bacterium | reverse complement strand
TGGCGTACTGGGCTTGTCTCGTTAAGTACATCAACAACCTCGGCGGTGAGGAGGAAGCAGGTAACTCGTTCGGTATGTACTACCTCATCAACGGACTTTCGGGTGCGTTCGGCAATGCATTCCCGCTCTGGCTTGTTACAAAGTTTGACCTCGGATTACGCGGCATACTTGTAACTTACGGAGTTATTACGCTCGTAGCTACAATCCTCGTATGGCTCTTCCTCGAGGACGAAAAGCAGCTTGCAGAGAGAGGAATTCAGCTCAAGGGCGACGAGCCTACCAGAGTTAAGCATATCCCGTATGTACTCAAATGGCCGGGGACATATATCATCTTTATAGCTTACTTTACAACATATACGCTCTATTCTAATGTATCGTACTTCAATCCGTTCCTTATCGATGTAATCGGAATCGATCCGGATGCATCGTCGGTATACTCGGTAATCAGATCGTACGGAGCAATGGTAGTTGCACCGCTCGGCGGAATAATGGCAGACAAGGTATTCAAGTCGACATCGACTTGGTACATCGTAGCGTTTGCAATCGCAGGCGTAATGTGGGCTATTCCGTTCCTCTTCACACCAGAGTCGAACGTAACACTCGTATGTATCTACTCGATACTGCCGTCGCTCGTAATCTTCGCACTCTACTCAGTAACTTACTCAATTCTGAGAGAGCTGCACATTCCGGCAACGGTAGCAGGTACTGCAATCGGTATCAGTTCGACATCCGGAACCTTCGTAGACGGTGTATGGCCGGTACTCTTCGGCGGCTGGATCGACAAGCACGGCAACGCAGGTTATACAATGATCTTTACAACGCTCATCGTTATCTGCGTAGTAGGTATTCTCAACGCATTCTGGGCTAAGAGACTTGACAAGCAGTGCCGTGAGGGAAAGAAAACATTAAACCTTTCGGGTATAGAGTAATAACGAAAAAGTATATTGCATTAACGGAGAACGCTTCGGCAGCTTGTGCCGGGGCGTTTTTCCTATATAACGGAAATGCGAGAAGCAAAAAAAATAAAATGACAATATGTGAAAAGTGTCACTAATTTAGACAAATAGACTTTTTTATAAGTTGCGGAGCAAATATTTAATTTATAGAATTAAATTGGAAGCACGAAAGGCATGGCTTTAAGTGTCTCCTAAGAAACAAAATGAATTATGGCGTAAAATGCTCTCGCAGTTTAGGCGAGAGCATTTTACTTTTCGTATTTAGTGAAAGATTCCTGATACGGCAATTGACAATGTTCTATTTTTTGAAAAGCCCTCAAACATTTTAAAGCAGGAACCGAGAAAACCTGCTTTGTACAATGCTATTAGGCCATAGCGGGAATAAGCTCAAAGATAAATGAAATTGCGGCTAAAACAGGCCGCTCGGCATCGCTTTGCAGTAAGTATATAAAATCGCTTACGGAACTGTCGATTATAAAAAAGCAAAAAATTTCTTTTTCAGGGGAAAATATATGCTTTTTTCAAAAAGTGGCTTTCCCCTCCACGAGTGTGAAAACAAATACGGAAGCAGTGAGACTGTAACACTGATTAAATTTGACGATATGTTGGTTTAACAGGCCTGCCTATTTCATAAGGCCTTCTTCTTCGAGTATTTCTCCAACCCACTTTGCGGCCAAAGCAACAACTCGGGTGCAGCCGTCAGGACCGTGACCTCCGGCTTCAAGAAAAGCGGCTTTTTCCTCGGGAACATACATCTTGTAGCTTTTGCCGAGAAGCTTTTCCTGAATTTCGGAGCATTTAAAAGAGCCGAATTCGTTTTCAAAGCGTTCAAGGATTTTTCTCGATACCATAGTCATTTCGTTTTTAATATCATTTCCTTCAGATGTTGAAAAGTTTTCCCAATCGCGGCCTTTAAAAGCTCCGAGCGCTAAAATTGCGCCCGTGCAGGCACCGCAGGTGTTTCCTGATGCCGCAACGCCTCCGGCCATTGCGGTAGCTGCCTGAAATAAATTATCGCTTATATTGCCGAGGTTTGTTTTTACGGAACCAAGAACGCACTGACAGCAGCCGCCGTTATTCTCTTCATATTTAAAAGCGGTGTCATAGAGTTTCTGAGATATGGTTGACATTTTTATTCCCTCCAAGTAATTTTACATTTTATTTATGCTTTGAATAAATTAGATTATAGCAGATAAATCTGCTTTATGCTACAAATCTTACGCAAAAGATTAAATAATATGAATATTAGATGTTTGTCCACTATTCAAGCGACAATTTGCTTTCTGCCCTGCAAAAAATAGCTTATTTAGTTAACGCTGCACTTTCGATACGTACATATAATATTCTTTTGCTCATTCTTTTAAGAAATGGAAAGCAATTAATATCCTTATAATTTGGTCTAAAGGCAAGATAGTTATATATCATTTTTGCCTTGGATGACAGATTCATGTTAAATGTATTTTGCACCGCTGTTACAGTAGTCATTTTTTATTAGGCACTGACACAAGATTAGATGTATTTGCCTAACAATAAGTGCAGTAAAAATGTTTATTAACAAAAAAATTATTTTTCGCAGTAAGTAAATATAGCATCATGAATGCGTCTCCTTCTTTCAACTTTATTTTCTGTTTCTGCTACAATTCTGTAAAGTTTATCCACAATTTCTTTATCTTTTTTTCTCTCTTCTGGGTGTAAATAATAGCGTTTTTCGTTAAGCCCATGAGCTATTGCAAACGGCATACTGTCAAGGACGCTTAGTTTTCCGTCTCTGTATCCTTTTTTAATAAAAATAATGTCGTCATGCGAATCGTATACTGCGCACTCACCATCTGGAATGTCATTATCTATTAGTATGGCGTTAGGTATAGTAACTCTGATTAAAGCGCATAAAGTTTTTGAAAATTGAAATACCTCTTTGGGAACTGTTTCATATATTTTATTCTTTCTCATTAAAATTTCCTTTCTCCAATATAACCTTTTTTTCTTATAGATTAAACTATTTCACGGAGCATTTCAATGAAAAATCAACTTTAAGTGTAATAATTTTCACCAAAAGAGAAAACAAAGTTGATACACTCTCTGTGAAAGCGGGTGATACTATTGGTGAATATGGGCGAAAAACTTAAAACACTTAGAACGGAAATGGGGCTGACTCAAACACAGGTAGCTAACAGAGTTGGCGTTGTCGTAAGTGCGGTATCTGCTTATGAATCTGGAATGCGTTACCCTTCATATAAGGTTTTGATTAAGCTGGCAGCATTGTATCATGTTTCGACAGATTTCCTTCTGGGTGTTTCAAACACACGCAGCATTGATGTTTCGGGATTATCAGAGGAAGATATAGCTGTACTGCAAAAGTTATCAGATACTATACGTAATAAAGGCTGAGGGTATATAGAAAAACTATTTCTCAGCCTTTTTAAACTTGCTAAAAGATACTTGCGCATACAATTTTCCTTGTCTTTGATTTTTAGTATATTAATTTTCACCATTAGAGAAAATATAATTGGTACACTCTCTGTGAAAGCAGGTGATACTATTGGTGAATATGGGCGAAAAATTAAAGATGCTTAGAAAAGAAATGGGATTAACCCAAACACAAGTTGCCGCAAGAACCGGTGTCGTTGTAAGCGCAGTATCGGCTTATGAATCTGGAATGCGTTATCCTTCATATAAGGTTTTGATTAAGCTGGCGGCATTGTATCATGTTTCAACAGATTTCCTTCTGGGTGTTTCAAACACACGCAGCATTGATGTTTCGGGATTATCAGAGGAAGATATAGCTGCGCTTCAAAAATTAGTGGATAATATACGAAACAAATAATAAAAGCCTGATTATTTGTGATATGTGTCCAGGATTTTAGGTACATATCAGGAAAGCGCTGCTGCTTTAAATGCAGTATCTTCTATATAGAAGATACTAATTTTAATGTTCCAAGTAACAGTAAATAAATAGGCGCGATATTTTTAATAATTCTGCAATCTGAATCTGTAACTGCCGCATAAATAAGTGCAGAAAGTGTCAAACATAAAGCCATCATATATCTGTCCTCATATTTCTGCTTTTAACACGAATCGGAAATTCACATTTTGCATTAAAAAAACATCATCAGAGAATATAAACTTTTGTCAAATTTTATCACACTTATGAAACGCGATTTGCCGCCCGGACAGATTTACGGTATAATGATTTTAATACCAAAATACGGAGGATATGATTATGATAAAAGAAAGGGTAGAAAAGCTGAGAGCGCTTATGGCGCAGAAAAATATAGACGCATACGTTATCCCGACGGACGATTTTCACGGATCAGAGGATGTCGGAGAGTATTTCAGATGCAGAGCCTTTATATCGGGATTTACCGGATCTGCCGGTACCGTGATAGTGACGAAGGACAAAGCGGGACTTTGGACAGACGGCAGGTATTTTTTACAGGGCGCAGCGCAGCTTGCGGGGAGCGGAATAGATCTTTATAAAATGGGTGAACCGGGAGTACTGACGATTGAGGAATTTCTGCTTGAAGAGCTCAAAAGCGGATCTGTAATCGGTTTTGACGGGCGCACTATGGTTTACTCTGCGGCAAGCCGGCTGGAAAAATTGCTGGCGGAAAAAGATATAAAAATCGCTTATGAAGAGGATCTCGTGGGAATGATATGGGATGACAGGCCTCCGCTTTCAAAAAATCCGGCGTGGCTGCTTTCGGTAGAATATGCGGGAGCTTCGAGAGAAGAACGAATTGCACTCATCAGGAATGAAATGAAAAATAAAAGCGTGGACGTATTTGTGCTGACATCGCTTGATGATATCGCCTGGCTTCTCAATTTCCGAGGCAGCGATGTGAACTGCAATACAGTGGTGCTTGCGTACGCAGTTATTACGGCAGCCGACGTGATTCTTTTTACCGACGAATCGAAGTTTGCAAGCGACGCCAAGATAGAGCTGACTGCGGCGGGCGTTACTTTCAGGGAATATGACAGCGTATATGAGTATGTAAAAACAGTAAAGGGCAGAGTATTTGCAGATCCGAACAAGGCAAATTACAAGCTCGTAAAGAGTATTCTTGCTGCCGATGCGGACTCAGTGGTGCTTGGAACAAATCTGACGCTGCTTCCTAAGGCGGTGAAAAATGAAGTTGAAATAGATAATATGCGAAAGACTCATATTAAGGACGGCGCTGCGATTACGAAGCTGATGTATTTTCTCAAGCATTGGGAGGAAAAAGACAAGCTTACGGAAATGGATATCGTAGACAAGATAGAAGAACTGCGCGGCGAGCAGGAGGGCTACATAAAGCCAAGCTTCGATACAATAGCAGGCTACGCCGAAAACGGCGCCATAGTGCACTACGGCGTTACGGAGGAAAGCAACAAAACGCTCAAAAATAAAGGTTTAATTCTGATTGATACTGGCGGCACATATATGGGCGGTACGACTGATATCACAAGGACGATAGCGCTCGGACCTCTTACAGATACGGAAAAGAAACACTATACGGCAGTGCTCAAAGGCAACATCGATCTTGGCTCGACGCAATTTCCTCGCGGTACGCGCGGACTTAATCTCGATGCGATTGCAAGACGGCCGATATGGGAAATCGGCTGTGATTACAATCACGGTACGGGGCACGGTATCGGCTATATGCTCAATGTTCACGAAGGTCCAAACTCGATAAGAAAGACGGTTATGGACAGCATAACGGAAAGCGCGGAACTTGAACCGGGAATGATAACATCAAACGAACCGGGTATATATATAGAAAACAGCCACGGCATAAGACTTGAAACGCTCGTGCTCTGCTGCGAAAAGCTTGTATGCGGCGGCATATCGGAAAAGCCGATGCTGTATTTTGAGACGCTGACGCTGGTGCCGTTTGATCTCGATGCTGTTATACCTGAGATGCTGACGCCAAAGCAGAAAGAGGTTCTGAACGAATACCATACGCGCGTTTATGATACTGTAGCACCTCTTCTTACAGAGGAAGAGGCAGAGTGGTTAAAGCACGCGACAAGAAGTATTTAGTTTTTCTTAGTCAAAGATAGTCCTGAATTCAAAAACTTAAAGATTATAAACGATACATTTAGATTTATTGAATGTATCGTTTTTTACTTTGATTTTTAAAATGCCAATTTATCGTTTTTTAAGCGTATAGACAAAAATCTGTTTGTTGGGAAGCCTATAGAAAAAAACTTGCAGAATATAAAAAATTTTTTTAAATTTTAAACTGTGTTGCTGCATCAGGCAATTATTTCAATATTATAAACCACAGAAAAATCAATAATAAATGAAAAAATTACCGCATGAATTAAATTGCGAAAAAAGTCAATACTAAAAACGAAGAAAAGAGAGGAGATTCAGAGATGAAATCAAAAATTTTTCTTTGTCTTTTATTGATTGTTACTATGTTTGCATTTGTCGCTTGCAGCAATAATGGAGACGGAGACACCGGAATGCTTAGAAATGGTATAGACGATGTCGAAAACGGCGTGGACCGCGTCATTGACGATATGGATGGAAATGATGATTATGGTACAGGCACGACAGGAAACGGAAGAAGCTGGAACGACAGCAGCATCAAAAATGATGGCCGCGGAAGCGACTACGGAACTTCAAACGGAGCTGTTTCAAACGATATTCTTTAAAGGTCAATAAAAGCAGGTAGCAAGGGGCGGCAGATGCTGCTCCTTTTGCATTTTATTTTGCAGCCTGCTCTATGCGGCTTCGCGCCGGAAATTTTGTAATTGCAATTAGGCGTTTCGGTCGCCGGGATTAAATACGGACGCAGAAGCAGGCAAAGTAATAGTAAAATTTTAACAATTAGCTTGCGCCAATATTGCAGTACAAGGTATAATATACATAGACAAATTAAGGAAAGAAGGAATATATGAAAAAAACGAAAGCAAGTAAAATAGACAGCAGGATAAAAAACGAAGAAAAGAATTCAGGAGGCAAGAGAGGAAATAGCAAGAGCGGTGCAAATAAAAAAAGCACAGCAATAAGAAGTGCGGATAAAGGCGCAGCGAACGCTAAAAGCAAAAATAAAAAGAGAGCGAGAGCCAGGCGCAAAAAGCCAGTGGTTGTAATTGGCGTGATAAGAAAATACGAAAAAGGCTTCGGTTTTATTGAAATACGTGAGGACAGAGAGCGGCTGTTTAAAGATGGCGACAATAGAGATATATTTGTAGCCGGCAAGGATATGAAAGACGCGATGGACGGAGACGCTGTTTCGGCGGAGCTCCTGCCGCGTCATTTGTGGCGCGGTACACGACCGGAAGCGCGCGTGCGAAAAATCGTGACGCGCTGCACTACAGAAGTGGCAGGTACTTTTTATGAAGAAGGCAGCTTTAGCTTTGTGCGTCCTGAAGGTCCTAAAAAACGCGGTGACATATTCATATCGGCCCGCAATACAAACGGCGCCGAGGACGGGGATATGGTAGTATGCAAAATCCTTATGTACCCAATGGATGGGCAGAGAGCCGAAGGTGAAATTACGGAGATTATCGCCAGGAAAGGTGAACCCGGCGGCGACATAAGGACTATCGTCCATGCGCACGGATTTGCGGAAAAATTTCCGGCAGAGGTCGAAAACCAGACAAACGCTATACGCGCGCGCATTCCCAAGATAAAGGAGGGCGAAAGAAAGGATCTGAGGGAGAAGATGACGGTCACGATAGACGGTGAATATTCCAAAGACTTTGACGATGCAGTTTCGGTGGAAATACTGCCAAACGGAAGCTATTTGCTCGGAGTGCACATAGCTGATGTCAGTCACTATGTTGAGGAGGGAACGCCGCTTGACAGGGAGGCGCTTAAACGCGGTACGAGCATCTATCCTGTAAATCAGGTAGTGCCGATGCTGCCGGAAAAATTATCGAACAATATTTGCAGCCTGCGCCCTAACAGAGACCGTTTTACACTCACGGTCGATATGGAAATAACGAAAAGCGGAGAAATAGTGAATTACGACATTTATGAAAGCGTCATAAAATCCAAAGAGCGGCTTGTCTATAGTGCAGTATCAAAGATAATAGAAGGTGATCTTGTAAAATACGAGGAAATTCACCCGCATCTTTACCGCACAATCATGAATATGAGAGACCTCGCGGCGCTGCTCGCCAAAAAAAGAGAGGAGCGCGGCAGCATCAACTTTGACTTGCCGGAAGCTGAAATAGAAATCGATGAAACCGGCGCCGCCGTAAATGTAAAACGAGCAGAGCGAGGCATTGCCCATAATATAATAGAGGAATTTATGCTCGCAGCCAACGAGACGGTGGCTGAACATTTTAACTTTATGCAGGTACCGTTCGTATACAGAGTACATGAAAAACCAGACACCGCCAAACTGGAAGAGCTGCGGCGATTCCTTTACGGCTTTGGCATAAATCTTAAAGCAAATGCGGACAGCGTGCATCCGCAGATTCTTGCCGTAATATTAAAGGAAGTAAAGGGCAAACCTTACGAAAATGCTGTCAGTACAGCTATGCTGAGGACGATGCAGCGTGCGGAATACGATACGGAATGTCTTGGACATTTCGGTCTTTCACTGAAATATTACTGCCATTTTACATCGCCGATAAGAAGGTATCCGGATCTTATCATTCACAGAATAATAAAGGAAACCCTGCACGGCTATCCATCAAGTGAGCGCCTAAAGGAACTCACCAAAAAAGTGCGCATTGCAGCCGATATGTCATCGGTAAATGAAAGAAAGGCGATAGAAGTTGAACGAGAAGCCGAAAGCCTCAAAAAAACCGAATATATGGAGCGCCATGTAGGCGAAATATTTGAGGGTACAGTGAGCAGCATAAAAAGCTTTGGTATGTATGTCGAGCTGCCTAACACGATAAGGGGACTTGTGAAAATTGAAAGCCTTGAAAATGATGATTATTCTTATCAGGAAGACCGTCAGAGCCTCATAGGGACGCACACAGGAGACACATACAGCATAGGCAGGAAAGTGACGGTAAAGGTCGTTCGGGCTGACAAAGATACGCGCGAAATCGACTTTATTATCGTGAATACAAATCGCTTGGAAACCCAAAGAGGTCAAACTCGAATAATTAAACGAAAATCTCAATAAAATGTTCGATATTTTGACAATAAAAATTAAAATAAAGTCCGTATCAGGTTGTAACGATGCGGACTTTATGTTAATATATAAGTGTAAAATTGCAATCAAGCCTAAAAACACGAACAATATTAAACCGAAACGCTACAAATGTTCAGAAAGAAGGGTATAACAATGGTAAGACGCATTTATGTAGAAAAAAAAGAAGGTTTTAATATCGAAGCGATAGGAATTTTGAACGATATTAAAGAGAATCTTCACATATCGAGCGTAGAAAATGTGCGCGTTGTCAACAGATACGATGTTGAGGGAATATCGGAGGACACATATAAGAAGGCGAGATGCACGGTGTTTGCAGAGCCGGCCGTAGATGTAGTGTGTGACGAGCAGCTTCCCGAGGGTCCGGTATCTGTTTTTTTTGCGACTGAATTTTTGCCTGGCCAATATGACCAAAGAGCAGATTCGGCAGCGCAGTGCATCAAGCTCATAGACCCGAGCGCGGAAGCAACGGTGAGATTTGCAAGAGTAATAGCGCTCACCGGCGATATCAAGGAGCACGAGCTTGACGCCATAAAAAATTACATTATAAATCCGGTAGATTCGCGCGAAGCCTCGATGGAAAAGCCGGATACGCTCGCTATGGAGATGCAGCCGCCGGCTCCTGTAGCGGAAGTCACAGGCTTCTGTGAGATGACGGATGAAGAGGCCGACGCATACAGAAAGGAAATGGGCTTTGCGATGAGCAGAGACGATATCCTGTTCGTAAGATCATACTTTAAAAATGACGAAAAGAGAAATCCGACGATTACGGAGCTTAAAGTAATAGATACATATTGGTCCGATCACTGCCGCCACACCACTTTTAATACGAAGATTACGGATGTGCAGTTTGAAGACGGCCCTTACGGTGATATTGTGAAAAAGGCTTTTGACGAATATCTTGAAATGCGCCGCGAAGTATACGGAGAGCGTGAGGATGAGAAAGATGTGAGTCTTATGGATCTCGCGTGCATAGGTGCAAAATATATGAAAAAGCACGGTCTGCTTGATGACCTCGATGAGTCCGATGAAATAAATGCGTGCAGCATAAAGGTTAAGGCTGAAGTTGAGGGTGAGAGTGAAGACTGGATAGTGATGTTCAAGAATGAAACTCACAATCATCCGACGGAAATCGAGCCTTTTGGCGGTGCAGCTACTTGCCTTGGCGGAGCTATAAGAGACCCGCTCTCAGGCAGAGCTTATGTATATCAGGCAATGCGCGTAACAGGTGCAGCCGACCCGAGAACGCCTGTAAACAAGACGCTTGCGGGTAAGCTGCCGCAGAGAAAAATAACGACTGAGGCGGCAGCGGGCTACAGCTCATACGGCAATCAGATAGGTCTTGCTACAGGTCAGGTGACGGAAATATATGATCCGGGATATGTGGCCAAGAGAATGGAGGTCGGTGCGGTAATAGGCGCAGCTCCCGCCGATCATATCAGAAGGGAAACGCCAAAACCGGGCGATGTCATCATACTTGTAGGCGGAAGGACAGGGCGCGACGGCTGCGGAGGCGCTACGGGCTCTTCCAAAGAGCATACGGAAGAGTCGATAATGACATGCGGCTCGGAAGTACAGAAAGGAAATGCGCTTACTGAGCGCAGCATTCAGAGAATGTTCAGGCGCAAGGAAGTGGCGCAGATGATAAAGAGATGCAATGACTTCGGTGCAGGCGGTGTTTCGGTGGCCATTGGAGAGCTGGCGGACAGTATAGATGTAGAGCTCGATACAGTGCCTAAGAAATACGAAGGCCTTGACGGTACGGAGCTTGCAATATCCGAGTCACAGGAAAGAATGGCGGTAGTTGTAGATAAAGAGGACGCCGCGCAGTTTATAGGTTATGCGAATGAAGAAAACCTTGAAGCGACAGCTGTTGCCGAAGTTACGGACAGCGGACGCTTCAGAATGTATTTCAGGGAGCAGAAAATACTCGATCTTTCGAGAGATTTTCTCAACACCAACGGAGTGAAGCAGGAAACGAAGGTGCTTGTAAAAAATAACGATAAAGTCGATAAACTCTTCACAAGCCCGGCCGGCATCAAACCGCAGGATTATCTCTTGGACTTAAATTGCTGCAGCCAGAAAGGACTTACAGAGCGCTTTGACAGCACGATAGGCGGAAACACGGTATTGATGCCGCTCGGAGGTAAAAATCAGCTGACGCCGGCATGCGGAATGGCAGCCAAGATCCCATCTCTGAACGGTGAATCGACGACAGCAACGCTTATGGCGTACGGCTTTGACCCGCAGCTTTCAAAGCAGAGCCCTTACCACGGCGCAATGTATGCGGTAATAGATTCGGTGACGAAGATCGCGGCTATGGGCGGAGATATTTCTAAAGTAAGGCTTTCGTTCCAGGAATTTTTTGAAAAGATGACGGATAATCCTGTTGTGTGGAGCAAGCCTTTCTCAGCACTTCTCGGTGCGCTCACAGCGCAGAAAAAGCTCGGTATCGCGGCCATCGGCGGTAAGGACAGTATGTCGGGAACGTTTATGGATATAAGCGTACCGCCTACACTTATCTCATTTGCAGTAGGAACGGTGAATGCAGATATCGTAATATCGCCTGAATTCAAGCGTGAGGACAGCAGTATCGTATGGCTTTATCCGGGCAGAGATGAAAACAACATCATCGACTTCGACAACTATATAGCAAATATGCAGCGCGTTAAGAAACTGGCAATAAGCAAAAATATCCTTTCTGCAAATGTCATCGGCAAAGGCGGAATCTTCATTTCGCTGGTTAAGATGGCGGCAGGAAACTCGATAGGCGTGGAAATAGACAACATTACAGAAGAAGAATTAAAATGTGAGGACTACGGCGGACTTCTTCTTGAAATAGCGGCGGAAGAGGATATAAGAGATGCTTTCGCAGAAACGACGTATAAGGTAATTGGAAGAACTACAGCAAAAGGTTTGATCGATATACACTGCGCGGGTGTAACGATTGGTCTCAGTCAGGCTATAAAGGACTGGTGCGAGCCGCTCGAAGGTATATTCCCGACGAGAACAGCCGAATTCAGACGCAAAAAAGACGATACCATAGTGCCTAAGATTTCGTGCCACCAGAGGACGGAGATAAGTGCGGCGACTAAGATTGCGAAACCTCGTGTACTCATTCCTGTGTTCCCGGGTACAAACTGTGAAGTGGAATCGATGCAGACTTTCCGCGGTGTAGGTGCGGCCGTTGACGTTCATATCATTAGAAATATGACGGAACACGACCTTGAGGATTCTATAAAAGAAATGGAAAAAAAGATAAGAGAAAGCCAGATAGTAATGCTGCCAGGCGGCTTCTCAGGCGGTGACGAGCCTGACGGCAGTGCTAAGTTCATAACAGCGGTATTCAGAAATCCTCGCATTAAGGATGCAGTGACAGAGCTTCTTGAAGAACGCGACGGACTTATGCTCGGTATCTGTAACGGATTTCAGGCGCTCATAAAGCTCGGACTTCTTCCCGCAGGCAAGATAACCGATATGACGGATGACAGCCCGACGCTTACATATAACAGGATCGGAAGACATATGTCGCGGCTTGTACGCACAAGAATAGCCTCGGTAAAATCGCCATGGCTTGCCGGTGTAAATGTAGGCGATATTCATACAGTGGCAATTTCTCATGGCGAAGGAAGACTTATCGCCAGTATGGAAATGATGGACGAACTCATAAAGAACGGGCAGATAGCGACACAGTATGTGGATTTAAAGGGTGAGCCGACAATGGATATAGCTCATAATCCCAACGGTTCGGTGCTGGCAGTGGAAGGTCTTATTTCACCTGACGGCAGAGTATTCGGCAAGATGGGACATTCAGAGCGCTGGAGCGTCAATGCATATAAAAATGTGACGGGCAGCAAGGATCAGAGAATATTCTCATCCGGTGTAAATTACTTCAAGTAAAAAAGGAAAGGAGCTTGATATAATGAAAGCGGCAATAATAATGGGAAGTAAATCGGACTATCCCGTAATTGAAAAAGCCGAAAAGATATTCGATGAATTCGGTGTAGAATACGAAACGAGAATAATGTCAGCGCACAGAACTCCAAAGGCAGCCGAAGATTTCTCTGAAAATGCGGAAAAAAACGGGTTTGAAGTGATAATTGCGGCTGCAGGAAAGGCTGCGCACCTTGCGGGAGTGCTCGCGGCACAGAGTCCGCTCCCCGTAATTGGCATACCTGTTAAATCGAGCACACTCGATGGGCTCGATTCGCTGCTTTCGACGGTGCAGATGCCTAAGGGCGTACCGGTTGCCACGGTGGCGATAGACGGAAGTGAAAATGCGGCGCTGCTTGCAATTCAAATGATGAGCATTAAATATCCCGAGCTCCGCGAGGCAATAAAAGCTTACAAGAAGCGTATGGAAGAAGAGATAACTGCGCTTGATTGCGAATTTAGAAAAGACAATAAAAAGTAAAAATGGAGAGCGGCTAAACATATAAGTGAGACGCGTGCGGACCAAAAAAACGCCGAAGAAGATAAAGGAGAAAGGAAACGGGAGGTAAACGAAATGCAGAAACTGGAAATGATTTATGAAGGCAAGGCTAAAAAAGTATATAAGACTGACGACCCTAAACTTTATATCGTAGATTACAAGGATGATGCGACGGCATTTAACGGGCAGAAAAAGGGTCAGATAGCGGGAAAGGGTGTTGTCAACAACACTATGACAAACATAGTATTTAAGAAAATAGAGGAAAGAGGAGTGCCTACGCATTTGGTAGAGCAGCTTTCAGAAAGAGAAACGCTTGTAAAGGCGGTGAAGATTATACCGCTTGAAGTTATCATCAGAAATGTGGCGGCAGGCTCGTTTTCCAAAAGATACGGCGTGCCGGAGGGGCAGCCTCTCGCCAAGACGGTGCTTGAGTTTTCATATAAGAACGATGATCTCGGCGATCCGCTTATCAACGACGATCATATTCTTGCGCTCGAGCTTGCGACGCCTGAAGAGCTTGAACTTGTGAGAAAATATGCCTATACGGTCAATGATGTGCTCAAGGAATTTTTTCTTGAGAGAGGCTTAAAGCTCATAGATTTTAAGATTGAGTTCGGCATTGCAGATGGACAGGTACTTCTGGCAGATGAAATTTCGCCTGATACCTGCAGATTGTGGGATGTTGAGACTAATGAAAAGATGGACAAGGACCGTTTCAGGCGCGACCTTGGCAATGTTGAAGAAACTTATTTGGAAGTTTTTAGAAGAGTACAGGAATAAAAAATACGGGAGTATAGATGATGAAGAACGAAATACATGAAGAATGCGGAGTATTCGGGGTATTTGCACCCGAATCATCTCCTGTTGCGAGCACGGCCTATTACGGTCTGTTTGCGCTTCAGCACCGCGGACAGGAAAGCTGCGGTATAGTTGTAAACGACGACGGCGTATTTTCGTATTACAAGGACGTAGGTCTTGTAAACGATGTATTTACACCCGATGTGCTTAAAAACCTCGGAAACGGCAATATGGCGGTCGGGCATACAAGATACGGTACTACCGGTAACAACGACAGGCTTAATTCTCAGCCGGTAGTCGTAAATCATATCAAGGGTAAAATGGCAGTGAGCCATAACGGCAACCTCGTAAATTCGTATGAGCTCCGCCGTGAGCTCGAGCTTAAGGGCTCGATATTCCACACCACGAGCGATACGGAGGTAATAGCCTACATAATTACGCGTGAGAGAATAAATACGAGCTCTGTTGAAGAGGCCTTAAGCAATGCTATGGACAGCCTTGAAGGCGCATACTCGCTCGTTATTATGTCACCGTCAAAGATTATTGCGGCGCGCGATCCGCATGGATTCAGGCCGCTCTGCTACGGGCAGACAGAGGACGGCGCGTATATTATTGCTTCCGAAAGCTGCGCACTCGATGCGGTAGGAGCCAAGTTTATAAGAGATCTTGACCCAGGCGAAATTTTGGTGTTTGAGAAGAGCGGAGTGCGTTCACTCAGGGATCACTGCGGAAAAGAGCCTCACAAAATCTGCATTTTTGAATACATTTATTTTGCTCGTCCCGACTCCGTCATCGAAGGGCAGTCGGTGCACAACGCGAGAGTAAAGGCAGGAGCTTGTCTCGCTATGGAACATCCTGTACAGGCAGATGTCGTTATCGGTGTTCCCGATTCCGGGCTTGATGCTGCGATAGGCTATGCAAGACAGTCGGGTATTCCTTACGGTATCGGATTTATCAAGAATAAATACATAGGAAGGACATTTATAGCACCGGGGCAGAAAGTGCGCGAGGACAAGGTGAAAATAAAGCTCAATCCGATCTCGGAGACGGTAAAGGGCAAGCGCGTGGTGCTCGTCGATGACTCCATAGTGCGCGGCACTACCTGTGCGAGAATAGTTAAGCTGCTGCGCGAAGCGGGAGCGACGGAAGTGCATATGAGATCCTCCGCGCCGCCATTCCTCAATCCGTGCTATTACGGTACGGATATAGATTCGCGCGATATGCTCATCGCCTGCAATCATTCTATAGAAGAGATAAAAGATATAATTGGTGCTGACAGTCTCGGCTATCTAAATGTTGAACATCTGCCGATGCTGATAGGCACGTCGGAATGCGAGGGTTATTGTGACGCTTGCTTCAGCGGCAAGTATCCGACGCGAGAGCCGATTGCAGCAGGCAAGAACCGATTTGAGCGCAAGCTGAGCG
The DNA here is from genome assembly GCA_944383465.1 of uncultured Clostridia bacterium. GTDB lineage: Bacteria > Bacillota > Clostridia > Peptostreptococcales > Anaerovoracaceae > QAKD01. Next base: position 41,518 of record CALWPQ010000039.1, on the reverse strand, counting down.
AGAGAGCAAAGGAGGACGAATAATGAAGAGTCAGAGCGAGAGCTACAAGGCTTCGGGCGTTGATATTACCGCGGGCTACAAGGCGGTAGAGCTGATGAAGAGCCATATAGCGCGCACGGTAACTTCTGGTGCAGTATCGGATATCGGAGGCTTCGGCGGGCTTTTTGAGCTCGATATAGACGGTATCGAGCATCCGGTGCTCGTAAGCGGTACGGATGGCGTGGGAACGAAGCTTAAAATGGCGTTTCTTCTGAATAAACACGATACTGTGGGTATCGACTGCGTGGCGATGTGCGTAAATGATATTATATGCTGCGGAGCAAAACCGCTTTTCTTTCTCGATTATATTGCCTGCGGCAAGAATTATCCAGAGAAGATAGCGGAAATCGTATCGGGAGTGGCGGAGGGCTGTGTGCAGTCGGGCGCGAGTCTCATAGGCGGAGAAACAGCTGAAATGCCGGGATTTTACTCTGAGGACGAGTATGACTTGGCCGGTTTTGCCGTGGGTGTTGTCGATAAAGATAAGATAATAGATAAGGAAAAGGTAAAAGAGGGCGACATAATCATCGCGATTCCGTCGTCGGGTTTCCATTCAAACGGCTATTCGCTTGTAAGAAAGGTGTTCGATGTAGAAAATGCGGATCTTTCGCTGCGGCCTGAAGCGCTCGGCGGCAGGACGCTCGGAGAAGCGCTGCTGGCGCCGACGAAAATATATGTGAAGCCGATTTTGGAACTTCTGGCAGCTGTAAATGTCAAGGGTATTTCACATATTACGGGAGGAGGCTTCTATGAGAATATTCCGAGAAGCATTCCTAAGGGACTTTCAGCGCGAATAGAGCGAAAGAATGTAAAAGTGCTGCCTGTGTTTGAGCTGCTTATGGAAGCAGGCGGTATTCCGGAACGCGATATGTTCAATACATTTAATATGGGCGTGGGTATGACAGTTATAGTTGATCCTGCTGATGCGGATAAAGCGCTGGCAGTGCTTAAGGATAGCGGCGAGGATGCCTATGTGCTCGGCAAAATCGTGCGCGGAGAGGACGGCGTAGTGATATGCTGAAAACCAAGATAGCCGTGCTCATTTCGGGCGGCGGTACCAATCTGCAAGCGATTATAGATTTTGCGAAGTCAGGCGGGCTTAAGAGCGGAGAGCTTGCGCTCGTAGTGTCGGATAAGGCGGGAGCATACGGACTTACGCGCGCAGAGAAAGCGAGTATTCCCACTTTGGTGATTGCGGCAGACAAATCGCTTGAGATAACTGCGAGAAAGGCGAAGTTTGAAGCTGAGCTTCAGTCGGCGCTTGAGGCTGCGGGCATTGAGATGATAGTACTTGCCGGATTCATGCGCATTTTATCAGCGGATTTTGTATCAAAATGGGAAAACCGCATCATAAATGTACATCCGTCTCTTATTCCGTCGTTCTGCGGCGAGGGCTTTTACGGGCTTAAGGTTCACGAAGCGGCGCTTGCATATGGCGTAAAAGTGACGGGTGCTACGGTGCATTTTGTAAACGAAGTGCCGGACGGCGGCTCTATTATATACCAAAAGGCAGTAGAAATTAAAGACGGGGACACAGCGGAGACGCTGCAAAGGCGCGTTATGGAAGAAGCCGAGTGGAAACTGCTTCCGGCGGCTTGTGAATATGTAGCAAACTTAATAATGGAGAGAAAAATATGAGTGTTTATAAGACAGAAAATATAGGAACAGTACTTGCAGGAAACAGCTACGGAGGCAGGGGCATAGTGATAGGCAAGAGCGGAGACGGAAAAAACGCCGTCATCGCGTATTTTATAATGGGCAGGAGTGAGAACAGCAGGAATAGGGTATTTATCGAACGCGGAGATGAGGTCGTAATAAATGCGTATGATCCGAGTAAGCTCGCCGATCCTACGCTTATTATCTATTCTCCTGTTAAAGTATCGGGTTGTCATACTATTGTGACAAACGGAGATCAGACTGATACGATTTACGATTTTATTACTGAGGGAAAGAGTTTTGAAGAGGCGCTGGAGACGCGCCAATTTGAGCCTGATGCACCGAATCTGACGCCGAGAATAAGCGGAATGCTTACGGTAGCGAGAAGGGATTTTAAGTACAAGCTGAGCATTCTCAAAAGCGGAACGGAGGATGGTGCTGTCTGCAACAGATATACATTCAGCTATGCGCCGGTGGCGGGGCTCGGGCACTATATTCATACATACAATTGCGACGGCGACCCGATTCCGACGTTTACGGGAGAGCCTGAGAGGGTTCAGATTCCGGACGATATAGACGAATTTACAGGCGAAATCTGGACGAATCTCGATGAGGACAACAAGGTGGCGCTGTATGTGAGATATATCGATCTCGTAAGCGGAAAATTTGCGAGCAGAATTGTGAATAAAAATAAATAAATTGGAAGATCTGAATGGAGATTAGGAATTAAAATGAAAGAATTTGAATTGAAATACGGGTGCAATCCCAATCAAAAGCCTGCCAAAATCTATATGGAAGATGGCAGTGAGCTTCCTATAAAAATACTTAACGGCAGACCGGGATATATAAATTTTCTCGACGCTTTTAACAGTTGGCAGCTTGTAAAGGAAATAAATGCCGAGCTTGATATGCCATGCGCAGCATCGTTCAAGCATGTGAGCCCAACTGCGGCAGCTGTCGGGCTGCCGCTTTCCGAGGCGCTGAAAAAAGCGTGCTTCGTTGACGATATTCCGGGACTCGATAATTCGCAGCTTGCGTGCGCCTACGCGAGGGCAAGGGGTACGGATAGAATGTCATCATTCGGTGATTTTATTGCGCTTTCCGACGTCTGCGACGAGACGACGGCACTCATTATAAAAAGGGAGGTGTCGGACGGTATCATTGCGCCCGGCTACAGCGACAAGGCGCTCGAAATACTTAAAAGCAAGAAAAAAGGAAATTACAATATCATTGAGATAGATAAGGATTATGTTCCGCAGGTGCAGGAAAAGAAGCAGGTGTACGGCATTACCTTTGAGCAGGGCAGAAATAACTTCCATATAGGACGCGAGCTTCTTAGTGAAATCGTAACGAAGAACAAAGAGCTGCCTGACTATGCAGCGCGCGACCTTATAATCGCGCTCATTACGCTCAAATATACGCAGTCGAATTCGGTGTGCTTTGCTGTTGACGGACAGGCTATCGGCGTGGGAGCCGGTCAGCAGTCACGTATACACTGCACGAGGCTTGCGGGCGACAAGGCGGATTTGTGGCATCTTAGACAGAGTGAAAAAGTGCTTGCGCTTCCGTTTCTTGATAGCATCGGCCGTGCAGACAGAGATAATGCGATAAATGTATATCTGTCATCCGAATACGAGGATGTTATTGGCGAGGGCAGGTGGCAGCAGTATTTTACGGAGAAGCCTGAGCCGTTTACTGCTGAGGAAAAGAAAGCGTATTTAAGCAGCATTACGGGTGTTTCGCTTGCCAGCGACGCATTTTTCCCGTTTGGCGATAATATTGAAAGAGCGAGAAAGAGCGGCGTAAGCTTTGTAGCGCAGCCCGGAGGCTCCGTGCGCGACGACAATGTCATCGCGGCCTGTGATGCGTACGATATGGTGATGGCGTTCACTGGTATGCGCCTGTTCCATCATTAGGAAGGCCGATGTGCAGTTGCAGTTTTAAGCAAAAATTAAAAGCGGATAGGCAGCAATTTGAGGATAAGCGGGAGGAGCGAAAGAGACCTGTGTAAATGGATCGGAGCAGCAGAATGATAAAAGGTTTGAATGCTGAGCATTTATAGGAGGAAAATATGAAGATATTAGTAGTGGGAAGCGGCGGGCGTGAGCACGCTGTTTGCTGGAAGCTCGCTCAGAGCGAGAAAGTTGATAAGATATACTGCGCGCCGGGCAATGCCGGTATAGCGGGCGTGGCTGAGTGCGTGGATATAGGAGCCGAAGATATAGATGGTATCTGCCGCTTTGCTGTCGAAAACAAAGTAGATATGGCAGTTATCGGGCCGGAAGTGCCTCTGGCAATGGGCATTACGGATGCGCTCAGCGAAAAAGGTGTCCGCGTATTTGGTCCGAACAAGAAATGCTCGCAGCTCGAAGCGAGCAAGTCGTTTACGAAGGCGTTTCTTGCTCGCCACAACATTCCGACCGCGGGATACAAGGAATTTACGGATAAGCAGGAGCTGCTTGACGCTGTAGGCATCTATGGATATCCGATGGTAATAAAAGCTGACGGACTGGCGGCAGGCAAGGGTGTTGTCATCGCGGAAAATGAAGCGGATGCGAAAAAGGCTGTCGAGGAAATGATGGGGGCACGCATATTTGGAGACGCAGGCGATAAGGTAGTGGTAGAGGAATATCTGACAGGCGTTGAAGCGTCAATGCTCTGTTTTGTCGATGAAAATTCGATAGTGCCAATGGAATCCGCACAGGATTATAAGAGAGTATTTGACGGTGATAAAGGTCCGAACACGGGCGGAATGGGTTCGTATTCGCCGAGTCTTGTATTTACGCCGGAGCTGGAAAAGCGAATAATGGATGAGATACTTTTACCAACCTTAAAAGGTTTTCAAGAGGATGGGCTTGATTTTAAGGGTGTGCTTTTTGTGGGCCTTATGCTTTCCGCGGATGGGCCAAAAGTCATAGAGTTTAACAATCGCTTCGGTGATCCGGAGACGCAATCAGTGCTGATGCGTCTTGACAGTGACCTTGCTGAAATTTTTGATGCGGTCATTGATAACAAACTTGCGGACATAGACATAAAGTGGAAAAAAGAGACGGCCGTATGCGTCGTGCTGGCTTCGGGCGGTTATCCGGGCAGCTACGAAAAGGGCAAGGTTATAAGCGGACTTGCTGATGTGGACGACGGTGTAGAGGTTTTTCATGCAGGGACAGCTTTTGCGGAAGGCTCCGGTGCGATTGTGACTTCCGGCGGCAGAGTGCTTGGCATTACGGCGCTCGGTGCGACTCATGATGAAGCACGCGCACGTGCTTTTGCTAATGCAAAGCGCATCAGTTTTGAAGGGATGCATTATCGCAACGACATCGGCACGGTAAACAATACGGCGAAATGATAAAGACAAGGCTGAGTTTAGTTTACCGGTATATGCTTATTAACAAAGCGGGTGATAGCGGTGATGCGATCTATGAAATCAGTATAGAATCATAATGTAATCATGACAGAATAAATATATAAACTGCTTGAGGCGGGCAGTATTAAATAAGCGGGAGTGCCGGTTAAATAAAAGGCGCTTCCGCTTATTATATTTTGTATTTGTTTGTTATGACATTGCAGGCCGTGAAACGGCTTGCAGTATGTCTCCAGCTTCGTCGGCCATAATGGGTCTTCGGGCAATATCGGCTGTCGTAAGCATACCGACAAGCCGCCCGCCTGCAGTTATCGGCAGGCGGCGAATTTGGTGATGCGCAAGCAGCAGAGCGGCGTCGTGGATGTTCATATCCTCTGGTGCCGTAATCATATTTGTAGACATAATATCGGCTGCTTTTACAGTATGCAGATTGCGCTGCTGTTCTTTCGAGGCTGCGGATGGACATAATGTATCATCGTCTGCATTTATGCTTGCGGAATCTGCAAATGCTATACTGTTTGGATTTTCGACGGCTAAAAACCGCAGTACGATATCGCGGTCGGTTATTATTCCGAGCAGTTCTTCTTTATCGTTGCATACGGGGATAGCACCGACATCGGTTTTGCGCATCTGCCTTGCTATTTCAGCAATGGATGTGTCAGGGCGCACACAGCAGATTCCCGTACTCATAAGCTCTTTGACTCGCATTTTTTCACCTCATATTTCGTGATTTTCGCATAGTTTGCCCGCGCGTTGTTTTAAATATACAGGGCAAAAAAGCAAATAAAAGGTGCTGCATCTTAGTCAATTGCTCTGTCCGGATGCCAGAACGAAGGCGAAAGAAGAACGAGCAGCGTAAATATCTCAAGTCTGCCGATTACCATGAGGAGCGCCAGTACGAGCTGCAGCGGCGGCAAGAAAATCGAGAAATTTCCGCTGGCGCCGGCATCGCCGAAGAAAATACCCGTGTTTGACATCACAGACGCTGCCGCGCTTATATTTGTAAGGAAATCAAAGCCCTGCAGTGACAGGATGAGTGTACCGATCAATAGTATCACGAAAAATGTAAGCAAAAACGATGTTATTTGTGCAGCAACTTCAGCGGATACCGTCTTGCCTCCGACTTTTACCGAAACAATTGCCCGTGGGTGAATTCTCCTGTATATAGAACGTACAACGAGTTTAAAGGCTACGATTACACGTATTACTTTGACAGAACCGCATGTCGACGCTGCGCAGCCGCCGACGAGCATCAGCATAAATAGGATAGCTATACAGAAAGGCGGCCACATTGAATAGTCTGTAAGCGCGTATCCTGTGGTGGACGAAAAAGACGCCGCTTGAAAAAAGCCGTAGCGTATGGAATCGCCAATAGTGCTGTATGTGCCGGTAAAGTAAAGGCAGGCAGAAATCATAAGCGATGAAATAATAAGCAGCGATAGAAATGTGCGCAGTTCCGTATCACGTCTGATTTCTTTGAAATTTCCTTTGGCCGCTAAAGTGTAGAGCGAAAAGTTAATAGATGCGAATACGGTAAATAATAAGACAATTATTTCCACATATAAATTATTGAAATATGAAAGGCCTATCGAATGAGACACGAGACCAGCGGTGCTTACGCAGCCAAGTGTGCAGATAATGTTGTCAAATACATCCATACCGCTTAGAGCAAGCAGTATAAATTCGAGCACTGTAAAGCCTATATACATAAGGTAAAGTATCTTAGCGGAATCTGAAATTTTGCTTACGATTTTGTCCATACTTAAGGCCGGCACTTCAGCTCTGAATATCTTGTGCCCGCCTGCGCCGAGCGCTGGCAGCAGTGACACTGTAAATACAAGGATACCCATACCGCCGAGCCAGTGCGATATAGCTTTCCACATCAAAAAGGCCTTGGGGGTGTCGTCGGCAAAGAGCACGGTTGCTCCCGTAGTTGTGAATCCGGCTGTCGATTCAAAAAAAGCAGAGCAGAACGAGTGCGTATATCCACTTGCAAGATATGGAATGCAGCCGATTAAAATTACGATAATCCAGCCGACACCGACGATAAAGAATCCATCGCGCGTTTTTAGGTGATGTTTTTTTGGTTTTACGCCCAAAATGCATACGAGCGAAACAAAAGCAACGGCAGCAGCAGTACAAATAAAAGTTTTGCCTATGTGGGTTTCATGGTATAGGAATGCAGTAACGGCGGGCGGGAGCATAGCGACGCCGATAAGCAGCCCGATGAAACCGTAGATTTTTGTTATAAGTTTTATGTTCAGCGTTAATTTCATTATATAAAACTCCTTAGCAGCTTAAACTTTTTAACGGTTTGGATTCCAGAAACGCGGAGAAAGAAGCATTAGCAGTGTAAAAATCTCCAGTCTGCCTGCAATCATAACAAATGAAAGCAGCAGCTTGATAGGCGCCTGAAAAAAGCCGTAATTCACAGTCGGACCGACAGCATTGAAGCCAGGCCCTATATTTCCGATCGACGATGCCGCAGCGGTAAGAGCTGTCGTAAAATCGTGACCGCCGAGCGTTATGAGCACGGTAGTTAAAGTGAGGATGAACATATAGAGAAATACGAAGCCTGCTATCGACTGTACCGTATCAATTGACAAAATTCTGTCCTTGAACTTAACTTTTACTATAGCGTTCGGATGAAGCCTTACAAGTATACCGCGCTTTATGAGCTTGAACACTACGAGAACTCGTATAACCTTGATACCGCCGCCGGTTGACGAACTGCATCCGCCGACAAAGAACAGTAAAAACAGAATCATCTTTGTAAACGCAGGCCAAAGGTCGAAATCTGCCGTGCAGTAGCCCGTTGTCGTCAGAACTGAGACGCACTGGAAAATTGAGTAGCGGAAACTCTCGCCGATGGTTGAAAACACTCCCGAAAAATATGTGTGGATTGTTACCAAAGCCGTTGAAATTCCGATGATTGAAATGTATGTGCGAAATTCACGGTCGCGTGTAATTTCTCTGATACCGTGCGATACTCCGAGATAATAAAGATTGAAATTGATTCCTGCAAGAATCATAAAAAAGGTGATTATGCCGTCCACATATGCACTGTCAAAGTGAGCTGCGCTGCTGTTATAATTAGAAAATCCGCCTGTGGCGATAGTCGAAAAAGAATGAGTGAGCGCGTCAAACCAGCTTAGGCCGCCAAACATGAGAAGCACCGTTTCTGTGAGTGTAAATGTGATGTAAATGACATACATTGCGCGCGCAGTGTTTGTTATTTTCGGCATTATCTTGCTGAATGTAGGGCCCGTGAGCTCTGCCGCCGCAACAGCCTGGCCATCAAAACCGAGTGCAGGAAGGAGAGCGATGGCTATAAAGAGGATGCCAAGTCCTCCGAGCCAGTGCGTGAAACAGCGCCAGAAAAGTATGCCTTTCGGCAGAATTTCTATGTTGGAAAGCACGGATGATCCGGTAGTGGAAAGACCGGAAGCTGACTCAAAAAAAGCGTCAATAAAATTCGGAATCGTCCCTGATATAACATATGGGAGCGATGATATTGCCGAAGCCGCTATCCAGCAAAACGAAACAATAAGAAAGCCGTCCCTGATCTTGAACGGAACAGGGGAAGGCTTGACTAATTTTAATATTAATATGGCCAAAATGCAGAGAGGAATGGTGACGCCCGTGAATGAAAGCACGGTATCAAACTCCCTGTAAACGAGACTTACAAGCGCCGACGGCAGCATAGCTATTCCCATAACGGCAGAAAATATTGCAATTACACGGACTATTCCTCTGTAATTAAGATACATATAGTTATTCTCCTTACGCGAGGATTTTATTTGAGAAAGCTGAATTTTTTTGTTCTGAACAGCTTTTCCATTTCCGGAATTTCTGAAAGCAGACAGAGAATTATGATGCGGTCATTTTCTCTGATGATAGTGCTTCCATTCGGAATTATTACGCTGTTTCCGCGGTGGATAGCAGCTATGATTATTCCGTTTGGAATGTCAAGCGACTTAAGCGGCTTATCCATAATTGCCATATGATCGTTGGCTACAATTTCAAGAATTTCCGCCTGTCCCTGTATGAGCTGCGATGATATTACGCGGTTTGCGCCTTGTATGAAGCGGAGCAGATGACTGGCTTCGATATCGAGAGGATTCAGCGCCATATCTATACCGATGCCCTCGATGATGCCGTTATAGCTTTCGCGGCTTACTTTGGCGATGACATCTTCGATACCATGCTGTTTTGCCATAAGGGCGAGGAGCAGGTTTTCTTCATCATAACCGGTAGCCGTTACGAAAGCGTCCATTTCGTTTAAGTTTTCTTCTTCGAGGAATGCTATGTCCGTAGCGTCGCCGTGAAGTATCATAACATCGTCGAGATTGGCGGAGAGATAGTGGCAGCGTTCTTTACTTGCTTCGACAATTTTAACTGAGATGCCGAACTCCGAAAGCTTACGTGCCAGATAAAATCCCGTTTTTCCGCCGCCGATAATCATGACTTTCTGGAGGTCCGTGTATTTGCCGCGGGTGCGTACTTTGGAGCCGAAAGCGGAAATTGATTCTTTTTCCCCCATTATATAGATACTGTCATTTTTCTTGATAACAGTGTTGCCGCGGGGAACGATAACCTTGCCGTTGCGCGATATGGCAACGGCGAGCATACCAGGAAGCACTTTGTTGAACTCGGACATTTCAAGGTCTATGAGCTTGGGAAATTTGCTGACGTTAAATTCGAGCAGAGATGCTTTGCCGCTCGTGAAAATACCGTTGCTCAGAGCATATTTTTCTATAAGATATTTGTATATTTCAAGCGTAATCGAAAGATCCGGATTGACGAGATAGTCTATATTCATCGTTTCACGTATAAAATCGAGCTGATTCATATGCTCTGGGTCGCGCACTCTTGCCGCAGTCCTCGAGCAGCCGAGTTTTTTTGCAAATGAGGCGATTATGATATTCTGCTCGTCACTGTTTGTGCAGGCGAGGAGAAAATCATAAGTGCTGATACCGATACTTTCGAGCACTCGAACTTCTTTGCCGTTGGCGTTTACTGTCATTATATCCATTTGCGTTATCAGTTTGTTGAGAGCGCTTTCGTTAGTGTCTATGACGGTCACGGAATGGTCTCCTCCGAGAAGAGCTTCGGTGACCTTAAAGCCGAGCTTGCCGGCGCCTACGATTGCAATTTTCATATTGTCGCCTTTCTTAACGAATATAAATTCCAAATTATTGTATCACTTCTTTATATTATTGACAAGGATAAATAAAAAAACAATTGCAATATAATATATTTAAACCATTTAGGGTATGAAAAATACTGTTTTTATGAGCAAGTATGTGATAAAATTATAGCAGGAAAGTGCAATCATATCTGTGCTATGGATTAAGAGATGGTGCATAAATGCGCAGAGATGCAAATGAGAATCTATGTAGATAGTTTTAGGGATAATGCTATGGAAGATATGAAAAAGGATAGAGGCAGCATGGAGAGCAGCTCTGGAGCAAGCAAGTCCGGGGCAGGAGCAAGAAGGAGCGGGAAAAGCAAAATTGGACTCATAGCTCTTGATCTTGACGGTACAACGCTGCGCTCGGACAGGCGAGTGGGAGAGCGAACGAAAGCTGCACTTACGGAAGCAGCAAAACGAGGCGTGCATGTGGTTATAGCGACTGGCAGGTCGCTTCATTCGCTGCCGGAAGAGGTGCTTGCAGTCGAAGGTATAAAATATGCGATAACATCAAACGGCGCTAAAATAGTGAGGCTTGAAGATAAGGAGATAATTTATTCAAATTGTATTGCACCGGAGGCTTCGCGCAGCATTGCAGAGATTCTAAAGAAACTGCCGAACGTTGTGGAAATATTCATAGACGGTCAGGCATATGCGGAGGCGGGCAAGCTGAGAAATCTTGAAAAATATGGTATTACGGGGCTTTCTGCCGATTATGTTATGAACACGCGGAGGCCTGTTTGCGGTCTCTTTGAATTTATGGAAGCACATATAGAAGAGATAGAGAATATAAATGTAAGATTAAAGGAGTCGGACGATAAGAAAGCGCTGTGGGAGCTTTTTGAGAGAAGCGCAGATGTTACGGCAACGAGCTCGTTTATGCAGAACCTTGAAATTGGCGGCGGCACAACGAGCAAAGCAAACGCGATGCTGGCGCTTGCTGATATGCTTGGGGTTGAGCATTCGCGCGTGATGGCGTGCGGAGACGGTCTTAACGATCTTGCGATGCTTAGCGCTGCTGGAATTGCTGTAGCGATGAAAAACAGTGTGCCGGAGGTGCTTGAGATCGCAGATTTTGTTACCGACGACAACGATCATGATGGAGTTGGAGCTGCGGTAGAGAAGTTTGCGCTTTAAGATCGAAGGGGCAAATTTAAGATGAGAAGGTACGAAGTGCGCCGAACGACGGCGCATAGTTTTTTGAAAGGAAAATAAAAATGGAATGGTTGGTGCTGAGTCTGTTTTGCAGCGGGCTTTTGGTTTCCGTTTTACTGGGGATTTCCATTTTGTATCCGCTGTTTGCAGGGCTTCTGATATTTTTTGTTTATGGCAGAGCAAAAGGATTTTCGGCTTACGCTCTTGCAAAGATGGCGGTGGATGGAATACTTACTGCCAAAAATATTTTGATAACGTTTTTTTTGATAGGTATGCTGACGGGTATATGGCGTGCGGCTGGCACCATTCCGGTAATCGTATTTTATGCGTCGGGACTTATACGATTGCCTGTTTTTCTGATTATGGTGTTTTTGCTTAATTGCGCTGTATCCGTATTGACAGGCACTTCATTTGGAACGGCGGCGACAATAGGTGTTGTTTGTATGACGCTTGCGGATGCGCTCGGTATCAGCACAGCCGTCTGCGGCGGCGCTGTGCTTTCGGGAATATATTTTGGCGACAGGTGCTCGCCTGTTTCTACAAGCGCGCTGCTCGTAGCTGAGCTGACAAATACCGATATATTTGTAAATATAAAGAGGATGATTCGTTCCTCTGTCCTGCCGTTTACAGCTGCCTGCGCGGTTTATGCAGCCGCCGGCTTTGTTTTTACTGCGGATGCCGGCGGTTCGGCAGCGGCGCTTAAAGCTGTTTTTGAGAGAGAATTTAATCTTAGCCCTTTGACGCTGATACCGGCGGTTGTAATTCTTGTGCTTTCGCTTGTCCGTGTAAATGTAAAACTTTCAATGACTGCGAGCATACTTGCGGCCGTGCCTCTGTGCATTGTGCTTCAGGGTGCTTCGTGGGGCGATACGGCTCTTTATATGCTGCGCGGTTTTAGCGCTGCAAATGCGCAGGCAGATGCAATGCTTAGCGGCGGCGGTGTGGTTTCGATGCTGAAGGTAGCCGGTATAGTCTGTATTTCTTCAGCATATTCGGGTATTTTTAAGGAAACGGGGCTGCTCGATAATATAAAAGCTGCGCTGCATAGGCTTGCAAATGTGTCGACGAGCTATATAGCGTCGCTCATTACGTCTGTGCTTACATCTATGGCAGTTTGCAATCAGACGCTGGCGATTATGCTTACGCAGCAGCTGTGCGGGGAGCTTGAAGAGGATGCATACGAGTTTGCAAATGATCTGGAGGATACGGCGGTGATAGTACCGGCGCTTGTGCCGTGGTCTATAGCTTGTGCCGTACCGCTGTCTTCGATTGGGGCGCCGACGCAGGCAGTTATTTTTGCGTGTTACCTCTATTTGCTGCCGCTGTGGCGGTGCCTGATATCGGTAGTACTTAAGCAGAGGCGAAAGTGACGGTGCTTTGGCCTGAATAAAATGCAGTTATTTATAAAAGAAGCCGACAAATTTTGTTTGATTTGCTGGCTTCTTTTGTTTGCACAGCAATATTAAATTATAACTTAATATGAATATTATGTAAAAATTATTGACATTTAACTGGAAATATGAGAAAATAATGTAAAATTATATAACAAAAAATGTTTGAAAAACAAAAACAGAAAGGAAAAGAAATGAACGAAAGGGGTAAACTCGGAAAAGAGGGAGAAGACAGAGCTTGCGCTTACCTTGAAACCTGTGGATACAGGATAGTAGAGCGCAATTTTAGATGCCGTTCAGGGGAGATAGATATAGTGGCGGCAGAGGAGCGTGGCGGTATCATTTGTTTTGTAGAAGTAAAGACGAGGCGCGGATGCGCTTTTGGCTTGCCAAAAGAAGCAGTGGATCGCAGGAAACAGAGAAAGCTGTGCGCTGCGGCTAAGTACTATATGCTGTGCCACCGCGAATATGAAAATTGCTTGCTGCGTATGGATGTTGTGGAAATGCTGCATCTTGCAAGTGGTATATATGTGAATCACATAAAGGGTGCGTTTGGAGAGGTGTCATAGCGATGCTGTCGAAGGTTTATACAGCAGCCATCTCAGGTATCAACGCGTATCCGGTGACTGTAGAAACGGACATTTCGCACGGGCTTCCGGCTATGTATACTGTCGGTCTGCCATCTGCAACTATACGCGAGGCCAGGGAGAGAGTGCGCTCGGCGCTCATAAATTCGGGCTGTGATTTTCCTATGCAGCGCATTACGATAAATCTGTCTCCAGCGGCCAAACGCAAGGAAGGCAGCCATTTTGACCTGCCGATGGCAATTGGTATACTTGCCTCGAACGGGAGCATAGAGAGCAGCAATCTCAAGGATGCAGGCTTTTTTGGGGAGCTTTCGCTTGACGGACGACTGATAGCGGTCAAAGGAGCGCTGCCGCTTGCTATGGGTATGAAAGAAAGCGGCGTCAGGCGTGTAGTGTTTCCGGCAGCAAATGCGGCAGAGGCTTCAATGGTAAATGGTCTTGATATTATTCCTGCCTATAATTTGTCGGAGGTGGTAGCCTACTTAATGGGTAAGAAAAAAATCATCATATATAATAATGAAAAAATTGTTAAAAATGAAGATAAATTTGATATGGATTTTTCCGATGTGGCGGGGCAGTATGCCGCAAAGCGCGCAATTATGATAGCGGCAGCGGGCGGTGGACACGGAATATATCTTTCGGGCGCACCGGGATCGGGAAAGACAATGCTGGCACGGCGCATACCGACAGTGATGCCGGAGCTTTCTTATGAAGAAAAGCTTGAGCTCACAAAAATTTATAGTATATCAGGACTTCTCGGCGAAAATGAGCCTTTTATAGAAAAAAGGCCGTTTCGTATGCCATACCATGCGGTAACGCCTGCAGCTTTGCTTGGCGGAGGGCATATACCGAAGCCTGGAGAAATTTCGCTTGCGCATTGCGGAGTGCTGTTTCTCGATGAATTCCCTGAGTTCGATAAGAAAATAATCGAGCTGCTGCGCCAGCCGATGGAGGAAGGAGAAGTGTCGGTGGAAAGAGCGGATGGCAGAGTTACGTATCCGGCCTCGTTTATGTTTGTTGCAGCAGGTAATCCATGCAAATGCGGTTATTTCGGAGACAGCGCGCATAGGTGCATATGCAGCGGAAACGAACTCCGCAACTATCAGAGCAAGCTTTCCGGCCCGATTGCAGATAGGATAGATATTCAGGTTATTGTGGAAAAGGCGCAGGCAGAGGAGCTGGAAATGCGCGGGGAAATCGGCGCTGCGGAAAATAGCGCAAGAAGCGCCACTATAGAGAATACAGGAATGGGTAGAAGTGACTGTTTAAGAAGTTCAGCGGCTATGCGTGAGGTTGTATCTTATGCACTTGATGTGCAGAAAGACCGCTATAAAAACGAAAGCGATGCGCTTCTTACAAATGCAAAGCTCACGGGCAGACTTGTTGCAAAGTACTGTCCGCTTGACAGTTCAGGAAAGGAGCTTCTCAGAAACGCGTATGAAAAGCTCGGTATTTCGGCGCGCGCCTATGAAAAAGTCATAAAGGTGGCTCGGACTATAGCAGATATCGAAGGCGAAGAAAACATACGCGATTTTCACATAGCGGAGGCACTCGGCTACAGAGTACTCGACAGGATATACAGGAATTAAAAGAAAGGTGTATAATGGAAAAGGAAATGGCAGAATCAATTTATAGAAAGGAAAGAAAAAGTGAGGTAAAAGCGGATATCAGCATGCAGCATTACAAAAATGCGCGCAGCATGCCGGAAACCAATTGTGTATTAAAAAGCGGAAAAATAACGGATGAATCGGCAGAATACCCGGCGCTGCTTAAAGAAATACAAAATGCACCAAAGGAGATTTTTTACCGCGGACGTATAGATTTTTTAAAGGATAGGTGTGTCGCTGTGGTAGGCACGAGAAAACCGACGGAATATGGAAGGTGGGCGGCGTATAAAATAAGTAAAAGGCTTGCAGAAGCCGGACTTACTGTGGTGAGCGGTATGGCAGCCGGTATCGACACGCTCGCACATAAAGGAGCGCTTGCAGCAGGCGGCAGGACAATAGCTGTGCTCGGGTGCGGAATAAATATATGCTTTCCTGCGTCGAATAAAGCTTTGATGCGAGAAATAGAAAAGCGAGGTCTTATCATATCGGAATATCCGAATGAATATCCGGCGGCAAAATTCACATTTCCGCGACGCAACAGAATAATAAGCGGACTCTGCGAAGCAGTAATTGTAATCGAAGCGGGGCTTGCAAGCGGCTCGCTCATAACGGCAGAGCTTGCTGCTGAACAGGGCAGGACAGTATATGCGCTTCCTGGTAACATAAACAATGTGATGAGCATAGGCACAAACAAGCTGATATGCGATGGTGCTCGTCCGATAGCTGTAGTCGACGATCTGCTTTGGGATCTTGGCGCGCGAAAAGATGTCGACCGTGATTTTTACGCGACATTGTCTGAGGAAGAAAAAATTGTAATACGTGCGATAGAAGAAAGCGGCGAAGCGACGGTAAATTTGATATGTGAAAAGATAGGTGAGAGTCCCGGAAAAGTAGGCGGAATTGTGACTGTTTTGGAGATGAAAGGAATAATTTGCGCGCATTTAGGAAAAATTTTTATTGCAAAATAAAAAAAGATTAAATATAATTATTTCATTGTAATTCTCAGGAGGAAATATATTATGGGTGCAGCCAAAAAAAATTTAGTAATAGTGGAATCACCGTCAAAGGCAAAAACCATAGGAAAATTCTTAGGCTCGAAATATAAAGTAGTGGCCTCCGTCGGTCATGTGCGTGATCTTCCGAAAAGCAAACTTGGCATAAATATCGAAAACGATTTTGAACCTCAATATATATCCATACGCGGAAAAGGCGATCTCATAAAGGAATTAAAAAAGGAAGCAAAGGCGGCGGATAAAATATATCTTGCAACCGACCCTGACCGTGAAGGAGAGGCCATATCGTGGCATCTAGCATATCTTCTCGGCATAGATGCAAACGAGCCCTGCCGCATTGTATTTAACGAAATTACAAAAAACGCCATACAGGAAGCGGTAAAAAATCCGCGGCCGATAGATATAAAACTCGTTGATGCTCAACAGGCGCGCCGAGTGCTTGATAGGCTCGTTGGTTATCAGATAAGCCCGATCCTCTGGCGCAAGGTCAGAAGCGGCCTTTCTGCGGGCAGAGTGCAGTCGGCGGCTATGAAGATAATCTGCGACAGAGAAAATCTGATCAAAGCGTTTATTCCCAAGGAATATTGGAATATACAGGCGATTCTTAGCAAATCGGAAGCAAAGACGGCAAAGAGCTTTGTTGCCAAGCTGACAGATTATAACGGCAAAAAAATTGAAATCACAAATAAGAAAGAAAATGACGAAATACTTTCAAAGATAGATAAGGACAGCTTTGTCGTTAAAAAAGTAGAAGAGAAGGAACGCAAAAAGAAAGCTTATGCACCTTTTACGACGAGCTCACTCCAGCAGGAAGCCTCGACACGCCTGAACTTTTCCACGAGAAAAACGATGCAGATAGCTCAGCAGCTTTACGAGGGGGTTTCTGTAAAAGGACATGGCACTTTAGGTCTTGTGACATATATAAGAACGGACTCTGTAAGAATTTCAAACGAAGCGCGAATGGCGGCAAAAGAGTATATTACCGCTAAATTTGGCGGCCAATACTGGGGCAATAATTTTTACAGTAACAAAAAGAAAGAAGTGCAGGATGCGCACGAAGCCATAAGACCATCATATATAGAATTTACGCCGGAAGAAATACAGGATTCTCTGACAAAGGATCAGTACAACCTTTATAAGCTTATATGGGCGCGCTTTATGGCAAGCCAGATGGCGCCTGCCGTGCATAGTATCGTATCTGCGGAAATTGACAATAATGGTTATGGATTCAGAGCGAGCGGTTCAAAAGTAGTGTTTGACGGTTATCTCAAGGTATATAAAGCCACCGATGACGAGGATGACAGCAAGATGCTGCCGCATCTCGAAGCTGGAGAGAAGCTCGTGCAGAAAGACATAAAAGGAGAGCAGAATTTTACTCAGTCTCCGGCAAGATTTACGGAAGCGAGCCTCGTAAAAGACTTAGAGGAAAAAAATATCGGACGTCCTTCTACTTATGCACCTATTGTCACAACTCTCGTCGACAGAAAATATGTGAAGAGAGAAAAAAAATCACTCGTGCCTACGGAACTCGGCTTTATTGTAAATGAGTTTATGGAAAAATATTTTAAGGATATAGTTGATACAGGGTTTACGGCAGATATGGAGGATAAACTCGACCTCGTAGAAATTGAGGACAATGACTGGAAGAATATCCTGCGCGATTTTTACGGCGGCTTTAAAGCGGAGCTTGACATTGCCGAAAGCGAAATGGAAAAAGTCAAGATCGAAGACGAGCCGACGGGCGAACTTTGTGAGCTCTGTGGCAGGCCTATGGTTAAAAAAGTGGGACGTTTCGGAGAATTCATTGCTTGCAGTGGATATCCGGAATGTAAAAATACGAAAAATATTGTGACAAAGGTTGATGTAAAATGCCCAAATTGTGGTAAAGATATTGTAGTGAGACGAAGCAAAAAAGGCAAAATTTTCTACGGATGCAGCGGATATCCGGACTGCAGCCAGGTGTTTTGGTATAAGCCTGTTGACAAGAAATGCCCTAAATGCGGCAGTCTGCTTGTAGAAAGAAAATTTAAGGGAAGCAAGTATATGTGCTCAAACAGCGAGTGCGATTATAAAGAATAAATAAAAAAGCAGGGAGGATAGAAAAATGGTACAATTTCATGCAACAACAATCGTAGCAGTGAGAAGGAGTGCCGATGATATCTGCATTGGGGGAGACGGTCAGGTGACAATGGGCGAAACCACGATAATGAAGCACGGCGCAAAAAAAGTAAGAAAGATATATAAAAATTCTGTGGTGACAGGATTTGCGGGCTCAGTATCAGATGCGTTCAGCCTTACGGAAAAATTTGAGGAAAAGCTCGAAGAGCATTCAGGCAATCTGAGAAGAGCGGCAGTTGCACTCGCACAGCTTTGGCGATCCGACAAAGCTGCGAGAAACCTTGACGCGCTTATGATAGCAGCGGATAAAGAAAGTATGCTTGTCATTTCGGGGACTGGCGAAGTAATAGAGCCAGATGAGGATTTTGTTGCGATAGGCTCGGGCGGTAACTATGCATATGCTGCAGCGACAGCGCTTTTTAAGCATACGGATATGACGGCTGAAGAAATCGTGAGAGAAGCGCTCAAAATCGCTTCGGAAATATGCGTTTACACGAATAGTAATATTTCGGTAGAGAAACTTTAAGGAGGGAGACTGATGGCAAATACGCTTTATAAAATGACTCCGAAAGAAATAGTTGCGGAGCTCGATAAATATATAATTGGGCAGGACGAGGCCAAGAAGTCAATGGCTGTTGCGCTCAGAAACAGATACAGAAGAAGCTTGCTTTCCGACGAAATGAAAGAAGAAATAACGCCGAAAAATATCTTGATGATGGGACCGACTGGCGTCGGCAAGACGGAAATTGCAAGGAGGCTTGCAAAGCTTATGGACGCTCCGTTTGTCAAGGTAGAGGCGACAAAGTTTACGGAAGTAGGGTATGTCGGCCGGGATGTAGATTCTATGATAAGAGACCTCGTGGAATCTGCTATAAGAATAACAAAGCAGAGTATGCTTGCTGAAAAATACAGCGTTGCCGATGAAATAGCGGAAGAGAAGATCTTGGAAGCTATCATTCCTGGCAAAAAAAAGAATTTGACGAGCAAAAATAACGCGAGAGGCCCGTTTGATTTTATAATGGGAAATTTGTCAAATAATAGTCAGAAACAGGAATACGAGCAGATGCAAGCCGAGGAACCCGAAGAACGCGATGTCGAGCTTGCGCGCGAGCAAGTGCGGCAGCAGCTCAGAGAGGGACTGCTCGAAGACCAATATATAGAAATACAGGTGCTTGATCAGCCTAAGGGCAATGCTCTCGATATGAGCAATGAAGGTATGAGCATAGCTATAGGCAATATTTTCGGCGATATGATGCCGGCAAAGAAAAAGAATAAGAAAGTAAAGGTAAAAGATGCGAGAAAAATACTCCGTGAGCAAGAAGCGCAAAATTTACTTGATATGGATCAAGTAACGGAAGATGCGCTTGAGAATGCGGAACAGAACGGCATTATTTTTATCGATGAAATAGACAAGATAGCGTCGGGCAATTCGTACCGTTCCGGCGCTGATGTTTCACGCGAAGGCGTGCAGAGAGATATACTCCCGATAGTAGAGGGAAGCGTTGTAAATACGAAGTACGGACCTGTAAAGACCGACCATATGCTTTTTATAGGAGCCGGTGCTTTTCATACTTCCAAGCCAACGGATTTGATACCGGAGCTGCAGGGAAGATTTCCTATTCGCGTGGAGCTTGAGAATCTTACAAAAGAGTCATTTGTAAAGATATTGACTGTGCCGGAAAACGCACTGCTCAAGCAGCATAAGGCACTGCTCGAAACCGAGGGCGTTGAAATAGACTTTACAGACGAGGCGATTGAGGAAATAGCTACTATGGCGTTTATGATGAATGAACAGACGGAAAATATTGGAGCGAGAAGACTGCATACGATTATGGAAAAATTGCTTGAAGATCTGTCCTTTAATATTCCCGATATGGATGAGAAGAAAATTGTCATAGACAAGGAATATGTGAGAGAAAAATTCAGAGAGAAAATACACGAAGAGGATGTAGATAAGTTTATCCTGTAATAGCTGCTGCTGATTAAATATGCAGTTGGCAGTAAAGTGAATTTAGATTCTATTTAATAAAATATAATTGGCAGAAAATTAAAAAAAGTCCTTGCAATATATGCTTTGCCTTGATATAATAACTGGAGAATATATTGATTTCAAGTATTGGAGGTTGTATATAAGGAGAAGAGAATTATGGAAAATACGTTACTTGCTAAAATAAGGAAAATGAACTGGGTATTCCAGGAAAGTTCGACAGGCGCTTTTTCGTTTAACGATTTATGCGGCATATTGAGTGAGCTTCTCGGGGTAAATGCATATATTATAAGTAGAAAAGGTAAACTGCTTGGAGTGTACTATCAGGTGAAAGAGGATAGCGATGCTATAGTCGATGCTGAGACTGGCGAAGCAAGACTGCCTGAATCGTACAACGAAGGTTTTCTTAAAATAGAGGAAACTACGGCCAATATGACAAACGATGAAATGATAGAAGTATTCGGAGAGAATTACGACTTCTTCAACAAATATCATACCGTAGTGCCTATTCTCGGAGGCAAGAGAAGATGGGGTACATTGCTTATGGCAAGGTATGATTCGGAATTCAGCGATGAGGATCTTGTGCTTGCCGAATATGGGGCAACGATTGTAGGGCTTGAAATACAGCGAAATAAACTTCTCGAGCAGGAAGAAGAAGAAAGGGAACGTCAGGTAGTACAGATGGCAATTGGCACGCTTTCATATTCGGAAGTCGAAGCCGTGGTGCATATATTCGACGAGCTCGAAGGGATGGAAGGCCTGCTCGTTGCCAGCAAGGTGGCGGACCGCTCGGGAATTACACGTTCGGTAATAGTAAATGCGCTCAGGAAGCTCGAGTCTGCGGGTGTTATAGAGTCACGCTCGCTCGGAATGAAGGGAACCTACATAAAAATTGTCAACAGTAAATTCAGAGAAGAGCTTGCTAAAGTGAGTATGTAACAAAAATCTCCCGGTCATCATATAATGATCGGGGGTATTTTTATGAGTAGAAGAAGCGTAAGAAGGAAAAATTACGATCACCGCGCATTTAAATTGGCGGTGCTTGTCATACTTATGGGGCTTATTACATATATGGCGTATTTCTGGGTATTTCGCATATCGCCGAATCTCGAAGCTGTGAGCGCGATAAAGACCAAATCGATTGTAAATAGAATCGTTAACGAAACGATAAACGAGAAGTTCGGAAATGAGACGTCAGCAGGGAATCTTCTCATTACGGAAACGGATGAAGAAGGCAGCATAGAAATGGTGCAGTCAAATACTGCGGCTATAAATAATCTCATTTCCGAGCTTTTGGTAGAACTTCAGGACAGGTATAAAAACGGTGAAGCGGGTACGGATATCGAGGTGCCGATAGGCTCTCTCATCGGAAGCAAGATCCTTTCGCAGAGCGGACCAACCGTGGAGCTCACGATAATTCCTGTGGCGGTATCGAAAATCGATTTTATCACAGAATTTGAATCGCAGGGCATAAATCAGACAAAATACAAAGTATATGTAGTGCTCAGTACGGAAGCGCGTGTAATGGCGCCGTTTTCGATGCATCATATAGAGGTGGAAAGTACCATACTGGTGGCAGAGGCGATAATACTCGGTAAAGTGCCGGAGAGCTTTGTACAGGTGCCGAAAGAGTCAATCCTGGATGCAGTTTAGAGGCAGCGCAGGGGCATATGCCAGTCCGTATCATGTGATGCCAGTTGCGGCAAAGATAGGAGAGGCAAACAAAGAATGGGTATATAAGTGCGCGCTGGCTCTTTGCAAGCTTTATTCTGTATGGTAAAATAATTGTTGAGAAAAGGGGAGAAGAGAACTTTATGATAAATTTTGATGAGAAGAATGAAGTTATAACGGAATACGAGTGCCGGGCGATACTTGTAGGGATTGAAGCTGGCGGGAGCATAGAATATTCGATGAGCGAGCTTGAGCGTCTGGCTGAGGCTGCCGGCTGCGAAGTGGTCGGAAAGATGGTGCAGAGTGCGGAGCGCAGAAACAGCGCTACCTGTATAGGTACAGGAAAGGTGCGCGAACTTGCAGAACTCGCAGAAAATATGGAAGTCGACACTGTAATATTCAACGAAGAGCTTTCCGGTATGCAGATAAGAAATCTCGAGGATGAAATCGGCGTGCGCGTGATAGACAGGACAATTTTAATTCTCGATATATTTGCAGCGCGAGCAACATCAGGCGAGGGAAAATTGCAGGTAGAACTGGCACAGCTGCAGTATAGGCTGCCGCGGCTTATGGGATTCGGCAAATCGCTTTCGCGGCAGGGCGGCGGCATCGGTACACGAGGTCCGGGCGAAAAGAAGCTGGAAACTGACAGGCGGCATATAGAGCGCAGGATAGACGACATAAAAGCGGAAATAAACCGCCTTATTAGTACGAGAAATACACAGCGTGCAAGACGTGAAAAGAATGAGATCCCGGTAGTGGCGCTTGTAGGGTATACAAATTCGGGAAAATCGGCGCTTATGAACAGGCTGCTTTCGCTTTCCGAAAAAGCGGACAAGTCAGTAATGGAAAGGGATATGCTTTTTGCTACGCTCGATACAGCGCAGCGCAGTATTAAGCTTGATTCTAATTATGAGTTTATATTGATAGATACGGTTGGATTTGTAAGCAAGCTTCCGCATTCGCTGGTAAAAGCTTTTAAGGCGACGCTTGAAGAGGTTAATTATGCTGATCTGCTGCTTCATGTAACGGATGCTTCATACAGTGAGCGTGATTTTCATATAGATGTGACGGAAAGCGTAATTAAAGAAATAGGAGCGGGCAGCAAGGAACATATTATCGTGTATAACAAGGTTGATTTGCTTGATGACGAGCCGGAAACAGTGAGCACACTGCTGCGCTCCGGAGAGCATGAGACAGTATGCGTTTCTGCTAAACGCGGAGACGGAATAGATGAGCTGCTGACGCTTATAAAGAAAAAATTGTTTGCAGATCGTATGCGTGCAAAGCTGCTTGTACCGTATGACAAAGGTGATATCGTATCGCGTCTGTGTGAAAAAGCGACGGTGTTTGCGACAGAATATACGGAAAAAGGTACGCTGATGGACGCAGAATTATCGGCAGCGGATGCGGGCAGATACCGCGAATTTATATTATAGAAATCAATGTGTGCAGGAAAGCTGCAATAAGCATAATGTCTGCGAAAAACCAAAAAGTATAAGGAGGCCGCTGTGATTTTATACAAGACGGTGATGGAAGAAGCGGAAGCAGAACAGACAATAGAAAAATCGAGATTTATTTCACACATAAAGCCGGTAACGAGTAAAGAAGCGGCAGAGGAATTTATTGCGGAAATAAGGGCATCATATAAAACAGCGACACACAATGTTCCAGCTTTTGTGATAGGAAATAAAATGCAGCTGCAATGGGCATCGGATGACGGTGAGCCGCAGGGAACATCAGGTGCGCCGATAGTGCAGATGCTCGTAAAAGAAGGAATTACGAATGTAGCAGTGGTGGTGACACGCTATTTCGGCGGTATAAAGCTCGGTACGGGCGGACTTGTGCGCGCGTATACGAGCAGCGCAAAACTCGCGCTTGAGGCAGCGGGAATTGCAGATGTACGCGAGATGCTCGTGCTCGAAGTTCGGATGGCCTATTCGTA
Source organism: uncultured Clostridia bacterium (assembly GCA_944383465.1). Taxonomy (GTDB): domain Bacteria; phylum Bacillota; class Clostridia; order Peptostreptococcales; family Anaerovoracaceae; genus QAKD01. The sequence goes on along the minus strand of CALWPQ010000039.1, from coordinate 17,794 downwards.
TCTTGCAAAAATGAAAAATTTAGCAGGTGAGTTTTTCAGTGTAGAAAATATAAGCTATACAGACAGTATTGTTATGCAGCTTTCGACGGAACCGGAAAACGAAGAAAGGCTGAAAGCTTTTCTGGCAGATATGACAGCAGGAAGCGCACGAATTATATCGGAAAAGGTAGAATTTGTTAAGGTAAGAGTTATTTAAAAATTTTCAATTTTTGCATTGACATAATTGTGCAATTGTGCTAATATAATATTCGGCTCTAATCATAAATTAGTGCAGATGTTCCAAGGTAGCTCAATGGTGGAGCACTCGGCTGTTAACCGATAGGTTGTGGGTTCGAGCCCCACCCTTGGAGCCAACTGTAAATAATATGTTATGCAAAAAGAAATTTATGCTTGACATTTTACCATAGGTACGATATACTAAATAATTGTTTCGGGTAATCCGATTCATATGGGCGCTTAGCTCAGCTGGGAGAGCACCTGCCTTACAAGCAGGGGGTCATAGGTTCGAGCCCTATAGCGCCCACCACATACAGAATATGGTCCGGTAGTTCAGTTGGTTAGAATGCCAGCCTGTCACGCTGGAGGTCGACGGTTCGAGCCCGTTCCGGATCGCCAACTTTTTAAGAAATCTAATCAATTATATATGCGCATTTGCTGGTGTGGCTCAACGGTAGAGCAGCTGATTTGTAATCAGCAGGTTGGGGGTTCGATTCCCTCCACCAGCTCCAGATATAAATTTTGCATTGCATATATAGATAAGATTTGATATAATAACAAAATAGAGATGATTTCGAGGGATTCCCGAGTGGCCAAAGGGGGCGGACTGTAAATCCGTTAGCTGAGCTTTCGATGGTTCGAATCCATCTCCCTCGACCAACAAATATGCGGAAGTGGCTCAGGGGTAGAGCATCGCCTTGCCAAGGCGAGGGTCGCGAGTTCGAATCTCGTCTTCCGCTCCAATTATGCGGATGTAGTTCAATGGTAGAACCTCAGCCTTCCAAGCTGATGGCGTGAGTTCGATTCTCATCATCCGCTCCAATAAAAATGCGGGCTCATAGCTCAGCTGGATAGAGCAACGGCCTTCTAAGCCGTGTGTCCGGGGTTCGAATCCCTGTGGGCTCGCCAATTTTTTTAGGATTTGAGAATGGGGTATAGCCAAGCCGGTGAAGGCAACGGACTTTGACTCCGTCATTCGTAGGTTCGAGTCCTGCTACCCCAGCCATACGACCCATTAGCTCAGTCGGTAGAGCACTTGACTTTTAATCAAGGTGTCCGGAGTTCGAATCTCCGATGGGTCACCATTGATTATTTAGCTTTTTGGGTTAATTATGGTGTGTAGCAGAACTCTCAACAGATGGAGAGGTGTCCGAGCGGTTTAAGGAGCCGGTCTTGAAAACCGGTGACTCCGAAAGGGGCCGTGGGTTCGAATCCCACCCTCTCCGCCACAAGAACCTTTATAGTGAAAATATCACGGAGAAGTACTCAAGTAGGCTGAAGAGGACGGTTTGCTAAACCGTTAGGGTTCGTTTAGGGCCGCATGGGTTCGAATCCCATCTTCTCCGCCATATATAGGGGTATAGCTCAGTTGGTAGAGCAGTGGTCTCCAAAACCACGTGCCGTGGGTTCGAATCCTACTGCCCCTGCCAAGCACGAATATATCGGGGTGTAGCGCAGTTTGGTAGCCCAATTGGTTTGGGACCAGTGGGCCGCGGGTTCAAATCCTGCCACCCCGACCATTTATGAGAGGGGCCATTAGCTCAGTTGGTCAGAGCGTCCGGCTCATAACCGGCAGGTCCGGGGTTCAAGTCCCTGATGGCCCACCATATATCGAAAATACGGCTGGTGCGTATGCAACAGCAAAAAAGATATTTTGAATTATGAAAACAGATATATGCAGGATTTTTTGTTAGACGCGAGAAAATGCAAGTGCTGAAGAGAGCTTATTTTGGATGTGACCGAATAAGAGCGCAACACTTATGGAACGATTGACAAAAAAGACAAGCATAGTATGCCCAGATAGCTCAGTAGGTAGAGCAGGGGACTGAAAATCCCCGTGTCCTTGGTTCAATTCCGAGTCTGGGCACCATTAAAAAAGTCCTTGGATTGCTGATTAGCAGCGGTTTAGGGGCTTTTATTTTATGCACTTAATTTTGCCAAAAACTATAAATTGACGCTGTAATTGCATGTCACTTTGTAAAAATCTATTTGCTGCTGTTGTCAACTGCAATGAAGTCCTTCGGCCCTTCGCCGAAGGTATTTTTGTATTCGCCTTTATCCCATACTTTTTTTACCTTATAGCGCAGCCATATGCCGCCAGAGTTTTGGTCGACCTTATGCTCCATAAATTCAAAGGCAACAGGAATATCTTCGCTCGTGCCGTATGCTGCCATAAAGAGCTGAGGTGTTTTTACAGAACCATCAGCGCATGGCACTATTACGATGCTTACTTCGTCGACGTATCCTCCTCGCAGCAGTGTCCAGTTTATTGTACCGCCTCCGCCTATTTTCAGGCATTCTATATCGAAAAGTACAGCGAGCTTATCAAATAGAAGGTCAAAATTTATGGAATCTTCGCCGCAGATGACATAGGAAATGCCAAGGCTGCGCAGAAACGCCTTGTATTCATTACTGACCTGATTGGTGAGGACAGAAATGATATGCTGCCTGGCGCCGGCGTATTCGACGTAATTTTTGTTCCAGCCAAGCTTGCCCGTGCGGTCGAGTGCAACGAGATAGCGCTCGGCGCTTTTGTCGGCAATGTAGTCGCCATCGGGAACAGGAGCCGCGGCTTTGTCGAGTATAGGGGCTTTACCGTATGTATAGTCGGACGCGCAAGTATTGGTGCCGTTTAGCATAGCGCGCATAGGATATATTTCGCCGCCGAAGCCGATTTCCTTGAAGAAAGGCGCGGCGTTCGATTCTTCGGGAAGCTTCATATAGTTTCCCATAAGTTTGCCGTCAAGGCTCGTGAGACAGTGAATGTAGATAAAAGGTTTTTTCATAATTTTTATCTCCTTCCTAAATCTTATATTATATAAAACATATCATAAAGCATATATAAATGTCAAAAATAACAGATATTTGAGAGGTTAAAGGTTTAAAAGTACTTATATATATGAATGAGACCAAAATATAGACGGAGCTGCAAAGGAATATCACGGCTTGACAAGAGCGATTTTTCTTGTTAGAATAATGGTGATAAAGCAGGGGAGCATGCGGTATGCAAGCTGAGAGGAAGCTATTCGGCTTCGACCCTTAACCTGATGCGGATAATGCCGCCGTAGGAAGTCATAGTTTGATTTTTTCGGAGACACCAAATCGGGTGTCTCTGTTTTTATAAAATCTTCTTTAAGAAAGGATGTGAAAACGGTATTCGCGGGAGAGCCGCGACAAGTGGAGGGGGAGCGCCCTGCGCTTTGAATAAACAGCGATGGGAAGCCGTGTTCCGGCGTGAGAGGAAGCCAGTGAGCTTCGACCGACTTTTCTGTGCAGAGGTATTCTGCAAACTTCGGGAAGAGATGCGAGCTGTTTGCCGTTTCTCGATATTGTTTTAAAGGAGAATTAAGATGAAAAAGACAAATATTCAAAAGCTTGCGATTGCAGGTTTGTTTTGCGCTCTTGCGGTAGTCGGAAGTTTATTTTCGTTTCCTGTGTTCGGAAGCAGATGCGCGCCTGTTCAGCATATGGTAAATGTTTTGTGCGCGGTGATACTGGGACCTGGTTATGGGGTTACAGTTGCGTTTACGGCGAGCCTTATAAGAAATATTCTCGGACTTGGCAGTCTGATGGCGTTCCCGGGAAGCATGTTCGGAGCTTTTATTTCGGGAATTGCTTATAAAAAGACGGGAAAACTTACGCTTGCATTTATCGGTGAAGTGGCAGGAACTTCGATACTTGGAGGACTTGCAGCTTATCCGGTAGCAGTGCTTCTTATGGGAACTCCCGCGGCGAGCGTAGCATTTTACGCATATGTAATTCCATTCTTAATATCAACTGCAGGCGGCACAATATTGGCAGCGGTTATCGTGCTGTCGCTCAAAAAGACGAAGACGCTTGACAGAATTACAAATATGCTTAACGGCAGGAATTGACGCAAAGCCGAAGTGGATATAGGCAAAAGGAAATATGAAGGACAGATGATTAAAAAATGAATGATAATATCAAAAAAACAATAGATTTTGATACAATTTTGCACAGAGTCAGAGAGACAAAGCCTCTTATACATAATATCACTAACTATGTGACGGTGAATGACTGCGCGAATATCCTTCTCGCGTGCGGTGCTTCGCCGATTATGGCTGATGATATAGATGAGGTTGAGGAAATTACAGCTATGTGCGGAGGACTTAATATAAATATAGGAACTCTCAATCATAATTCGGTGCAATCTATGCTGGCGGCAGGAAAAAAGGCAAATGAGCTCGGGCGCATGATAGTGTTAGATCCTGTGGGAGCAGGTGCGTCAAAGCTGCGCACCGAAACTGCACTCAGACTGATCGATGAAATAAAATTTGATGTTATAAGAGGCAATATTTCAGAAATAAAAACGCTTGCATCCGGTGCAGGCGCAGGGCACACAAAGGGCGTTGATGCCGATATATCCGATAAGGTGACAGAAGAAAATCTCAAAGAAGCAGTCGCTTTTGCCGAGCAATTTTCGAGAAAAACGGGAGCGGTTATTGCCGTTACCGGAGCAATAGATATTGTAGCGTGCGGTACGGAAGCTTGCTGTATAAGAAACGGGCATCCGATGATGAGCAGTATTACGGGGACGGGCTGCCAGCTTTCCGCGATGACGGCGGCTTTTATTACAGCAAATAGAGAATGTGTGATGGAGGCAGCAGCTGCTGCTGTAATTGCTATGGGCGTATGCGGGGAAACTGCGTTTGACAGGCTCGGAAGACTTGACGGAAATGCTACTTATAGAAATTATATTATAGATGCTGTTTATCGGCTGACGGCAGAAGATTTGAAAAGAGGTGCTGATTATGAGATGCGATAAGAAAGCGATGTTGCTTTATGCGGTGACGGACAGAGCGTGGCTCGGCGAAAAGACGCTTGCAGAGCAGGTGGAAAGCGCGCTGAAAGGCGGAGCAACCTGCGTGCAGCTGCGCGAAAAAAATTTGGATGAAGAGAGCTTTCTTGCGGAGGCGTTTGCAGTAAAGAAGCTGTGCAGGGAGTATGGCGTGCCGTTTATCATAAATGACAACGTAGAAATCGCAGTGAAGTGCGGTGCAGACGGTGTGCATGTGGGACAGAGCGATATGGAAGCAGGCAATGTCAGAAGCATTGTCGGTGATGATATGATTATCGGTGTGTCGGTGCACAATGTGGAAGAGGCTCTTGCAGCAGTAGACAGCGGAGCGGATTATCTCGGCATAGGTGCGGTTTTTTCGACTGCGACCAAGCTTGACGCGGGGCATGTTGCAAAGGACACGGTGAGAGCTGTTTGCAGGGCTGTATCCGTGCCGGTTGTTGCAATAGGCGGTATCACTAAAGAAAATATTTCAGAACTTGCTGGCTGTGGTATTGACGGAGTCGCACTCGTATCGGCTATATTTGCAGCAGAGGATATAGAGAGCGAGTGCCGCAGACTGAAGCAGCTTTCGGAAAAAATGATAAGCGAGTAATTATATTTGAGAAGGAGAAGGAAAAATGAAAAAGGTTCTGACTATTGCAGGCTCGGATTCGAGCGGAGGCGCGGGTATACAGGCGGATATAAAGACGATAACAGCGCACAAGATGTATGCGATGAGTGCGATAACAGCATTGACAGCTCAGAATACGACGGGGGTTTACGGAATTTCAGAGGTGTCTCCGCAGTTTGTTGCGCAGCAGATAGACTGTATTTTTAATGATATAAGGCCGGACAGCGTAAAAATCGGGATGGTGTCGAGCAGCGCGATTATCGAGACCATTGTCGAAAAGCTCAGGGAGCATAGTGCGGAGAAGATTGTCGTTGATCCTGTAATGGTGGCGACCAGCGGCAGCAAGCTCATTTCGGATGAAGCATGTGATACGCTTATAAGCAAGCTTATTCCTATAGCGACAGTGATTACGCCGAATATTCCGGAGGCGGAAGTGCTGTGCGGATTCGAAATAAAGGATGAAGAAGGTATGGTGCGCGCGGCGGAAAAGATAGCGAAAAGCTTTAAAGGCGCGATTCTCGTGAAAGGCGGCCATCTCGTGAACGACGCCACTGATTTGCTCTACGAGAATGGAAAAATAAGCTGGTTTTCATCGGAACGCATAGACAATCCGAATACACACGGAACAGGCTGCACACTCTCATCGGCGATTGCCTGCAATCTTGCCGCGGGGTATTCGCTTGAGGACAGCATAAGAAATGCAAAGGAGTATCTCACAGGTGCGCTTGGAGCTATGCTCGACCTCGGAAAGGGATCAGGACCTCTTAATCATATGTACAGACTGTAAATTATAATATAAAGTATATGATTAAAATTTATATTGTTCTAACTGCGGGCAGACAATTGCAATTTGCCGATAGATAATGCAGGAAGGAAAAAGATTGTAAGGAGCATTGAAAAAACAATGCTCTTTTTATTTTTTTTAAAAATATGTAATTTTTTGGTTGACAATCAATAAAATATATGGTAAATTATTACTGTAATCAATTGTAAATAATAACATATAAATGGAAAATGGAGGGCGATATGAAATTTATTAAACCTATAATCGGCTGCATACTCATAGTTACAGCACTTGTGGGTCTGTTCTACTGGGAGCATGATGGCCGCATACGCTGGACTACAGAGGAAGTGGCGTCGGCAGCTTTCGATATAGCGGAGGGTGAAGAAATAAACGAGGCTATGTTTAAAAAAATGCGCGTTCCGCCGGAATGCATTGTTGACGGAGCGCTCAGTATGGAGGAGGCCAGCAAACTCAAAGGCAGGATATGCAGGCAGAATATTAAGGCTAACAGTCAGATTGTAGCGGATTTTTTTGAAAATACGGAAGAACTGATAGAAGAGGGAAAGAGTATATTTGTCATAAAGCCTTCGTGGATGGATATGAGAAGCAGTTCGCTGCGATCGGGGGATATTGTGCAAATATACAGCGATACAGGTGATGTATATCTCGGAACTTTCAGGGTGGCATTTGTCAAGGATGATAACGAACAGGAAGTTACTTCGGCGGACGGAATTTCAAGGCAACAGAATATACTGGACAGAAAGATGAGCAGCAGAGCCGCAAATCATATCGAGATAGTAGCCACACTTGACGAGTATAATGCAATAAATGCCTTTGTCAGAGATGGTGCACGCAGCTTGATGATAGTGCAGAAAGGTGAATTTTGAAAATGGACAAGTTATATGCCTTTCATGGGGCGGACAGAAAAGCGGGAGTAACGATGATATCGCAGTCGGTAGCAGAATGTATCGCGGAAGCGGCCCCTGGGGCACGCATACTTCTTCTCATATTAAACGGCAGACAGAATATTCAGTATCTGCGTGAAGATACAGTACCGATAGATAATTACCGGAGCAAGCTGGAAAGCGGCATACGCATATCAGTATCAGATATCAAAGCGGCAGAAGGCTTCAGAAACTTGTTTGTCATAAGCGGTGTAAAAAAGGAGGAAGAGCAGCGTTTTTATATGCCGGCTGTGGTAAAACAGCTGCTTGCGAACGTCGCGGATGATTTCGATGCTATAATTGCAGATACGGGAAGTGAGCTCGATAACGGTCTTGCGATAGGCGGCCTCAGCGAAGCCAAGAAAACATATATGATTTTGGCACAGAACGAGGCGACAATAAGGCGTTACGAAAATCAGTCAGGTCTTTACAGTGAAATTAGAATGGATTTTGACAGTGTAATAATAAACAAATATATGGAAAAAGATCCTTATAGCGCAGGCTATATAAAAAAGAGACTTGGACTTGACGATAAAAATGTATACACTGTCAGGCTTGCCGATACGGGGCGGAAAGCGGAAATAGAGTATAAGACGATAAAAGCGCTCGCAAATGAAAAATATGAACGCGATATTGAAAAAATAGCTTCTGATATAATAAAAGATTTGGGGCTTGAGATAAGAAATGAGAAAAGGAAGAACAGATGGAAGGGTTTTATTTAGATGAATATATAAGAAACAGAGGCAGAGCAGGCGAAAGCGGTGAGATGGGTGCGGGCGGCGGGGTGGGAAAAAGTGAAGTATCAGGAGTAGCCAGCGATTTTAAGAATGAGATTTTAGGCGTTGCGTGCGAAGAAAATAAATTTGCTGATTTTAGGCGCGTATGCGCTGAGGTTTACGACGAATTTGCAAAGGAGTGGAAAAGCGGCAATGAAGAGCCGGAAAAGCTTTTGGAACTTCAAAAAAAGGCGATAACGGGCTGCATCCCGGAGGTAAGCTTCTTCAAGAAAAAAATAAGTCTTTTTTTGCGAGAACATAATCTTAACTCTACAGTATTTCCTTATTGGTATGATTCGCTTGAAGATGCGGTATATCACGAAAACTGGGGCGTGGCGGCAATTGCAGAATGGTTTTCCGAAAAATATAAAAACTCGTCTTCTGCAAAGATAATAGGAGACAGAATTTATTTTCTCGAAGGCGGAAGAATGACCCTGAAACCGCAGAAAATTACTGAAAAGCGCAGAGAGCAGCTCGTGAGAGCGTTCCTTATGCTGACACCTGAAGAGAGACTTGATAAAGATTTTCATGAGGTATATATGCGCGACGGCACGCGTGTGACGATATTTAGGCGTGCTATGGTGAAAAAGGGTCAGGATGTAATAATATTCAGGCGCTATGTTGTGCCGTCGTACACCTTTGAGGAGCAGGCTGAGCGCGGAACAATACCAAAGGAGAGCATCGCACTGTTTGAGGATATGGTGAGTCTCGGGTACAATGTGGCGTTTACGGGGGCAGTGAGAACGGCTAAGAGTACATTTCTTTCAACATGGCAGGCATACGAGAATAGAGAGCTTGAGGGCGTGATGATAGAGACAGATCCTGAGATTCCGATGGAAAAGCTCATGCCGGAAGCACCCATAGTGCAGCTTATAGCAGATGGAGACAGATTGAGTGCGATTACAAAAAATCTTCTCCGGAGCGATGCAGACTATTTTATTATGGCTGAAGCAAGAGATGGAGCAGCGCTCGATACGGTGCTCAGAGCGGCGGCAAAAGGTACGCGGCGTATGAAAATTACATTTCATTCACGCGATCCTCTCAATTTTTCGTATGATGTTGCACAGGAGATTGTAAATGCGTATGGGGGAGATGTGCAGTTTACAGCGCAGAGAACCGCGGCCGCATTTGACTATATATTTCATTTTATACAGCTGAAGGACAAGTCGCAGAAGAGACTCAAGGCGATATACGAGCTTAGATTTGACAGAAAATGCGGAAAGCCTGCGATGAAACCTGTTTGCCTTTATGATATGGCGAGAAGCAGCTGGGAATGGTTTTTTGATATTTCAGATGAAAAACGCGAGATGGGTCTGGAAGAGGATGCGGAGGTTTTTGCAAGGTTTGAAGAAAAGCTCAGAGCGCTTGCGGATAGCGGCACTAAGGGAAATACTCGCTATACAGGGGAGAGGTGTATAAATGATGAGTTATAAAATTGGGGAAGCAATATATGCCATTCTTTGCACGGCGCTTATCAGTGGGATTTTAATGCTGTTCCGTGAAGATTTCAAGGCAGTTTTTATGAAAATAAAAATGAAAAGAAGGCTAAAGACGCGGCTTGCTCAAAGCAGAAGTCCGGATTTTCTTACGCTGCATTTAAGGAAGCTTATGAGAACGGTAACGGGAGGCAGATTGAGCGATAAGCACCTGATTATGGTTTCACTCGTGCTGTTTACAGCTGTGGCAGCGACGGGAATAAGGAGCTACAGTCTTTTCAGTGCGGTTTTGTTCGGACTTTTGATAGGATTGATGCTGTACGTACTCTGCCGTATAAGGCTCGAGACAATAAGACATAAGGCGAGCTATGAGGGCGAAGCCTTTGTATCGCTTCTTTTAACAAAGTATAGGATGGCGTCGCTCAATATGCAGCAGGCGCTTGAGCTTGCGGCGGCAGATGAAAAAATGCCGGAGCTTTGCAGGAAGCTGCTCGTACCTGTGCTGCTTACAGCGCGAGCTACGGGAGACAGAGAAAAAATAAAGGCAGCGTTTAGGGAATTTGAATTTGCCGTAAATACAAACTGGGGACGTATGACAACATACAATATGGCAAATGCATTTATAAGCGGAATTGATGTTACGGATGCGATTGAAGATATCATAGTGCAGCTCCGCGAGGCGAGAACGCTGTCGGAAGAGCGAAAAAGGATGAATTCAGAGGCGGTAAACCTCGTAAGAATAATGTCACCGCTTTCGTACATAATTTCACTGGTGTTAGCCGTAAAATACGTCGGTGTGGAAGCGAGAATTCTTTTACGCAATCAGTTTTTTACGCCGCAGGGGTTTGCGTTCTTCGTATTTATAGTTTTTATGTTCCTTATAAATATTGCGCTGCTTAAGATAGTGGAAAACAGGAGGTTTGATTACTGATGAGGGAACGCAAAAGGGGTAATAAGAAATGAATGATAAGTTAATGATGTTAATCGTGTACGCACTGTTTTGCATGGGAAACGTTTTTATATTTGGCAATGTACACAGAGCCTCGGAAAATGACGCTGTGTATAAAGATGCGCGCACAATAGCGGCAAGGGACAGCGCTTATGCTATGAGGCTAAGCAAAAGAAGAAATACAGGGATAAAAATAAGAGTTTTGGATTTGCGGAAAGCAGTCTTAAGAAAGCGTAGAGAAATTGTTGAATCAGCAAGGGAAATGGACTTTTTTAAATCGCTGAAGAGAGAAAATGCGGACAGGGAGATATACGAGAGTCTTTCATATATGAGAAATCTGATAATTGCGCATAAGGGCAGTATAAACAGTGATACCGTGATAAGCAGGCTTGCCGAAAGGGATAGTGCTCTTAAAGAGGTATATATAAAGATGCTTTCGCTTATGCGCATGGGGAGGGTGAAAGAGGCGGAGGATGTTATGTGCGAAGAAACGGGAACGGAAGCGGGACGTGAATTTGCGGCGCTTTTAACATCGTGGGAGCATATGCAGCCAGAGCAGCTTTCGCAGATAATCGTCTCATACAGGAAGAGTATAAGAGAAAATTGTATAACCAAACAGAAGAAAAGAGATGAGATGATAAGTAATTTTATCTATTTTCCGGCGACGGCTAACATTTTCCTTATATTTATAAATTTTATTTACATTTCTTACTTTATGCAGCAGAAAGAAATGTTTGAAATGATGTTTTAGAAAGGGGGTAAAAGAAATGAAACAACTTATTGTACTTGTAGCCACAATTATACTCGGGCTTGCAATTGGCGGCATTATCACAGGTTTTGCGAGTGATGCGGAATCAATTGCAGATACTGCTTCAAAATCGATGGGAAAGATAGCTGAAAGTGCGGTTGACTGGCAGTATTAGCGAGGGTGTGATGAAATGAAGCAGCTTATAGTTTTGTGCAGTACGATTTTCTTGGGAATAGCGATTTATTATATGATAATGGGGAGCCAGGATGATTCGGTTGTGAACAGTATGGCTGATATGTGGAGAAGCTGCATAGGCATAAGGAGCTATACGGAATGAAACAGTTCATAGTGCTTATGGCGGTGCTGCCGATAATGTTAATATTCCTGATGCAGTTCACTGCGGACCAGGTGAATGGAGAAAAGGTGGCATTTATACAAAGCGTCGTTTACGCAGCGAAGGAAGAGGCGAAGCAGGAGGGATGTTTCACCGAAGAATTAAAGACACGCATTGTAAAGGAGATATCGGAGGGAATTTCTATTCCGGCAGAGTGTATTGAGGTTGCTTCCGATGATGAGGTCAAGTATCGCTATGCGAAGGGAGAAGGCAGGTTAATCCATTACAGAGTAAGCGTAAGACTTGACGGCGTGATGGCAGGTGGAAGGTTCCTCGGTATAAGCGACAGCGAAAACACAGTGACTTATGTTATAGATAGCAGCACAGCGAGTGAAAAAATATGAAGGTATTTATCGTATTTTCAGCTATATTTATGATGGGCCTGACTTGCATAGTTTATCAGGGGGATATGAACGCATATATGCATGAACAGGAAACTCTTAAAATGATAGCTGAAGAAGCAGCGTGCAGAGCGGCGCTTGAACTCGACGAAAGCGCCTATGGTATGGGAGAAAAGCGTTTTGATGAATATGCTGCCGAATCGTCGGTGGCGGCATATGTCAGCGAGGCGCGCAGGCTCCTTGCTTACGGCGGCAAGTACGAGATTAGCTTTAAAATGTCTTACGAAGACGACGAGCACGGTTATAGTATTGGAAATGATGAAGAGTTTCCGGCTGTAATCGTGTCAGTCAGGGTGGAAACGGATGATTTTTTTCGGTTACCATTTTTACATAGAAACAGCATAACAAGAAAATCAAAATATGAAATCAAGGGGCTATAGGCCTCTTGTTTTCTTTTTATATAATGGTTAAAATAGTAATATGAAAAAGGTAAAAATAATAACAAAAATTGAAAATATAAATGCGGTTTGCAAAAGACGATTGCGAACAAGTGCCGGTGTGCAGGAAGAAAGTCATCGCAAAAAGAAAAATGCGAAAAGAGAGACAAGTGCGGCCAAAAGAATAAAGGCGCTTGGACGTCTTCGGTCTATTCTTTTATTGATTTTGATTGCGCTTGCCGCGTTTGTCGGGATTACGGCAGTGGATGCGGTGACATGCGGACAAGTGCATGGTGATGGCATTGTTTGCCGCAAAATAGGTTTTATCACTAAGGAAGAGCGTTACCGAGATGAAGATGGCGGGCTCAAATCGGAGCATCAGTTTACTGATGTGCGAAACGGCGATATATTTATTTCTATGAGTACGCATACGCTGGGCTGGAGACACGGGCATGCAGCCATTGTGATAGATGCTGAACGCGGCATTACACTTGAAGCTGCGCTGTGGGGAAAGCCTTCTGAGAAAATGCGTATGCGGCATTGGTCATCATATGCAAACGCGGTGCATTTGCGTGTGAGTGAAGAGGCGGCGGCAAGCGCGCTTGCCGCAAGCGGCATAGCGCGCGATACGAGTATCGCTGCATCCGCGCAGCTCGGATGCCTTGCCGCCGCTTTTGCGGAAGAATATGAAAATGGTGTTATGTACGGGCTTTTTTCTGGTATACCTGATAAAGCTCCTGCACCTTCAGCGTTTGAAAAAACGCAGTGTGCGCATCTTGTATGGTACGCATATAAGCAGTTTGGGCTCGATCTTGATGCGGATGGCAGCTGGCTTGTAACGCCGCGAGATATTGCCAAGTCAGATAAGCTTGTTGTGATCGAAGCGTTTGGCGATTACGAGTATTGAAACAAGCCGCAATCTTGACAAAACGGTGATTTGTAATATAATAAAAGGTAATCGAAAAATGGGAGGGAAAGATATGGCAAAAGAGAAGATAAATTTTGAAGACGAGCAGGTGAGACACGATTACAGGCATACTGCTTCTCATATTATGGCGCAGGCTGTAAAGCATATTTGGCCGGAAGCTAAGCTTGCGATAGGACCGGCGATAGAAAACGGTTTTTATTATGATTTTGACCTTGAACATAAATTTACAGAAGAGGATTTTCTCAAGATTCAAAAGGAAATGAAGAAAATTGTGCAGGCGAATTATAAACTTGAGAGGTTTGAACTTCCGAGAGCGGAGGCTATAAAGCTGATGCAGGAAAAAGATGAGCCTTACAAGGTTGAGCTCATAAACGACCTGCCGGAAGATGCGGTGATCTCATTTTATAAACAGGGAGATTTTACAGACCTCTGCGCGGGACCTCATATGGAATCGACCGGTCAGATAAAGGCGTTTAAGATTATGAGCGTTGCCGGGGCGTATTGGCGAGGAAATTCTGACAATAAGATGCTCCAGAGACTTTATGCGACAGCATTCCCTACCCAAGAAGAACTTGATAATTATATTAAAATGCTTGAAGAAGCAAAGCAGAGAGACCATAGAAAAATCGGCAAAGAGATGGAGCTCTTCGCCCTTTATGACGAAGGACCGGGATTTCCGTTCTTCCTGCCTAACGGTATGATCATTAGAAATGAGCTTGAAAATTTTTGGAGAGAAGAGCACAGAAAAAGAGGCTACGTTGAAATAAAGACGCCGCTCATTTTAAATGAACAGCTTTGGCGTACGTCGGGTCATTGGGATCATTATAAAGACAATATGTACTTTACAAAAATAGATGATGAAGATTATGCTGTGAAGCCGATGAACTGCCCGGGTTCGATTCTCGTATACAGAGGGAAGATGCACTCGTATAGAGAACTGCCTTTGCGTATAGGCGAGCTCGGCCAGGTACACAGGCATGAGCTTTCGGGAGCTTTGCACGGACTTATGAGAGTAAGAACATTTACGCAGGATGACTCGCACATCTATATGATGCCTGAACAGGTAGAAGAGGAAATTGTGGGAGTAGCCAAATTCTGCGATGAAGTATATAAGCTGTTCGGCTTTGAATATCATGTTGAGCTTTCAACAAGACCTGAGGATTCGATGGGTACGGATGAAGAGTGGGAAATGGCGGAAAACGCTCTTCGTTCGGCAATTCAGGCGACTGGAGTTGATTATGTGGTAAATGAAGGCGACGGTGCATTTTATGGCCCTAAGCTCGATTTCCACCTTAAAGATTCTATTGGCAGAACTTGGCAGTGCGGAACGATTCAGCTTGATCTGCAAATGCCGCAGAGATTTGATATCACTTATGTAGGCGCTGACGGTGAAAAGCACAGGCCTATTATGATTCACAGAGTAATATTTGGCTCGATAGAGAGATTTATCGGCATATTGACTGAGCACACAGCAGGAAAATTCCCTCTTTGGCTCGCGCCTGTTCAGGTAAAGCTGCTTACGGTAACGGAAAAATTTGTACCATATGCAGAAGAAGTGGAAAAGAAATTAAGAGAAGCGGGTCTCAGGGTGCAGCTCGATGCGAGAAATGAAAAGATTGGTTATAAGCTTAGAGAAGCGAGAAATGCGAGAGATTCGTATATCTGTGTAATAGGTGAGCGCGAAGCTGAGGCAAAGACGCTTACAGTGCGTTCAATAAAGTCAGGAGAGCTTGGGGAAATGAGCGTCGATGATTTTACAGCAAAATTGGTCGAAGAAATTAGAACAAAAGCAATGTAAAGCTGAGAAATATGGCGTTTAAAATTCACTATGCTGTATAAAATGTGGTTATAATATTATGGGACGGGAGACCGTCCCATTTAATAAGACTGTTAAAAAGCCTCTTACGGCTGAAAGCAGGAAAAAGCAGAATGGTAAATATAAAAGGAGATTTAAAAATGGCAGATTGTAATCATGATTGCGAAAGCTGCAGTTCAAACTGCGGAGAAAGAACGGTTCCGTTTGACTTTACGGAAAAGCTTAATGAGTACAGCAGTGTAAAGAAGGTTATTGGCGTTGTTTCGGGCAAGGGTGGAGTAGGAAAGTCGATGGTAACATCGCTTCTCGCTTCTGCTGTAAATAAGGAAGGAAACAGAACGGCTGTGCTCGATGCAGACATTACAGGACCTTCGATTCCTAAGATTTTCGGAGTCAGCGGCAGCGCGTACATGAGTGCTAAAGGCGTGGTGCCTGTAAAAAGCGCGGGTGGGATAGATATTATTTCCATAAATCTCGTGCTTGAAAATCCTGAAGATCCTGTCGTATGGAGAGGTCCTATAATTGCGGGTGCGGTAAAGCAGTTCTGGAGCGAAACTTTCTGGGATAACGAGGATTATATGTTCATAGATATGCCGCCGGGAACGGGTGATGTACCGCTTACTGTATTTCAGTCAATTCCTCTTGATGGTATCGTTATTGTCACATCGCCGCAGGAGCTTGTTTCTATGATCGTTGAAAAAGCAGTGAAAATGGCGAATATGATGAATATTCCAGTATTGGGAATTGTTGAAAATATGTCATATTTTAAGTGCCCTGACTGTGGAAAAGAACACAAAATTTTCGGTGAAAGCCACATAGATGAAATCGCAAAAAAATACGGTATTAAGGCTGTAACAAAGCTTCCTATAAACAGCGCGCTTGCAAGTGCGGCGGACAAAGGTAAAATAGAGGAAGAAGAGGCAGCAGAGATTGCACCTGTTTTGGAAGCAGTTAAGAACCTTTAAGCGGAGGAAACAAAAGTGGACGGCAAAGGCAGAAGATATATGAGTGATCCGGATGAAAATGGAATCAGATATTTTGACGTCAAAGGTGATATAGATGCACTTACAGACAATGCAAGTAATAAAGCGGAAAATACAGCCGCCTCACCGAATGCGCAGCCGGCAGCAAATTCGCAGGCCGGATGCAGTTCTGGCTGGGTGAGTACAAATAAGAGTACTGCCGCAAATGCAGGAAACGCGCAAAAATCGTTCGCTGCAGGAGGAAGCAGCGGAATGGGCGGCGGCAATTTTGGAGGCGGCAGCGGCGGCCGAAGCGGAGGTGCTGGCAGAACCCCGAAATTTTGGAGAAATGTTAGCATAGTGCTGGCAATCGTACTTGCGGTTATCTGTATTACATCAGCTGTAAAAGGTGCCGTGCGCGGAGTGCTGGGGATAAACGGAAATCAGGAAGCCTACTCATATTCTGAGCTTCCTAATTCCCCGTACATAGCTACGCTTTATGTTGAAGGTACAATACAGGCAGATAATGTCGATTATCTCGGGCGCAGCTATGGATATCAGCATGCGTGGACGCTCGAGACTATTGATGATCTCATATATGATGATGACAATTACGGACTCATTATATTTGTCGACAGCCCAGGCGGTACAATATACGAGAGCGATGAGCTTTATTTCAAGATAAAGGAATATCAGGATATCACGGAGAGACCGGTATATGCAGTAATGGGAAGCACTGCGGCATCAGGCGGCTACTACATATCGGCGCCGTGCGATAAGATTTATGCGAACAGAAATACCTGGACGGGCTCGATAGGTGTGACGATAGGTACAATCGTTGATTTTTCACAGTTCCTCGAAAATTATGGAATAAGAACGAAAACCATAACATCAGGCGCAAATAAGGCTATGGGTTCAAACTATCAGGAAATGACGGCGGAGGAAGAGGCTATTTGGCAGGAGCTTGTAAATGAGGCGTACGAGCAGTTTGTGGAAGTTGTTGCCGACGGCAGAAATATGAGTATGCAAGAGGTTTATGACCTTGCCGACGGCAGAATATACAGTGCAAAGCAGGCGATAGATGCGGGTCTTGTGGATGAAATCGGCGGTATAGAGGAGGCATATTACAATATGTATGAAGAGATTGCCTCGAGATACGGCGATGAATATGTTCCGGCTTATATGGAGCGCGTTGATGTAGAATATAAAGCGGACAGCACAAGTCTTTCATGGCTTTTGGGAAGCGCACTTTCTGCGATAGAAATGATAAATGCAGAGAGCGGAAAGGACAGTGTAGTAGAGCTGGCTGAAAGCATAAATTCACATCCTGCAAGCTATATATGCGAAATACTTGCAGATTAAAACTGAGTGGATTGAAGCAGCAGGCAGAAAAGAGGTGAAAAGTTGACCGAAAAAAATAATTTTTCATTTTTTCAGAATAGCAAATGCGAGTTTTTTCCGTGTCATAATACTGATAATGAAGAAGATTTCAACTGTCTTTTCTGTTATTGCCCGCTCTATGTGCTCGGAGATAAGTGTGGAGGAAATCCTGTCTTTCTTGAAGATGGCAAAAAGGACTGCAGCAGGTGTCTTTTGCCGCACAGCCGCGAAAGCTACAAACTTATAGCGGA
>CALWPQ010000038.1 GCA_944383465.1 uncultured Clostridia bacterium | reverse complement strand
AATAAACCGTTGATATCCTATCTGCGTTTCTTCTGTTGTGTGGCTCATATATCGTGTCATATACATATAGAGCCATTCGGACACAAGAAGATCATCGTTTATGCCTTTTCGCTTTTCAAAATCAGCGATTGCCATAGCTACAGCGTGCACTGCATCTTCTTTTGTCTCGGCGGTGAGAGACTTGCGTTCACCTTGCAGGGTATAAAGCGCACGCCATTTTCCGCTTGGCAGCTGCATGTAACTGCCTTCGTTATTACCGCGTCGTTTTGCTGTTTTCTTTGCCATTGTACCATTCCTTTCTGTAAAAAGGGCATAAAAATGCCCGAACTTGACAAATTCGGGTTGTGCGTGGTACAATACTACTTGATAGTATTTTGTATCGTGCGACAGCACAACCTATCGACTTTCGCCCCCTGCGCCAACAGGGGGCACCTGTTTTTTTATTTGAAACTAAAAAGAATCAATCCCTGTGAGTTTATATGAAGCAACAGCACTATCATCGAATACTAATGCTCTGAACTTCCATAATCCGTCTTCTTCTAAATTATTTATGTTATCTAAAGCTGTTCCGATTTGAGCACCGTTTGCATCATATAAATTAAATGTTATCTGTGCATATGATAAATCTCTACCTTTTAAGTTCTTTACGCTTCCCGTAATGTATAATAGTCCGACCTCATCGCGTTCTGTAGTAAAGTCATCCATTATCTCAAACTTATCGACTATTACAGCATCGCTTTCAGTCCCGTTACCTTCGGTATTTTGTGATGTAGTAGTATCGGTTGAATCACTCACCATACCACCAATTCCAGATACGAGTACCATTACTCCGAGCATAATTAGAATTACACTGAGTACAATTACTATAGGATTCTTTTTCTTCTTTGCCGGGGCAACTTTGTCCCGCACATCACATCCACATTGCGGGCAATAGATTTTTCCTTCTACATAGGCACCACAATTTCTACAATACTTCATAGTTACTTCTCCTTTTACTTGATACATTATTTTATATCATCCGCATTTGCGGGAATGATTGAGTTAAACTTTCCTTCTAATTTCTACGACAATTCCTAAAATCGAAATAGGGTAACGCTCATCGTTGTAGTCATACTGTTTCGGAACATACTCAGGATTTAACGGCTGGAGCATAATTCCGTCTTCGTTTTTTACTACCTTTTTCAGAGTAGCGTCATATCCATTTACATATACAACAGCGTCTTGTCCACTTTCGCAGTCGGGTTGTAGCTTCACGATTATAGTGTCGTCCTCAATGTATTTAGGAAACATACTGTCACCTTTGACGCGCAGTCCTATGTAGCGCTGATCACCTTTGAGCCATTCCATAGGGATATCTTCCCAGTCGACGATATCTTCTACAGCTTCAATAGGTATGCCGGCAGGGACTGAGCCATAGACATTTATGCGGTTAGGCTTCTGGTTTGATGAAGAGTTCTGTTCTTCGACAAGGTCAGCCTTGCTGATTCCAAAATAATTTGCCATAAGCTCAATTTTATCTATCCTCGGGTATGTCTTTTCATTGACCCAATCTGAAAAGGTTGGCATTTTGATACCGAGCGTATTACAAATTTCTGTTTGTGATACATTAAATTTATTCATATAGTATCGTATATTTTTAGCCATAA
This sequence comes from uncultured Clostridia bacterium, assembly GCA_944383465.1. Classification (GTDB taxonomy): domain Bacteria; phylum Bacillota; class Clostridia; order Peptostreptococcales; family Anaerovoracaceae; genus QAKD01. The sequence continues at coordinate 3,567 of CALWPQ010000038.1, read as the reverse complement.
TGGCTTTATTGCCAAGATTACTCATCTGTAGTCCTCCTTTACATTTCATAGTATACGGTATAAGCGAAAAAAAATCAATAAAAAAATAAAAAATTTCGGAAAAACCGTTGACATTTCGGTTAAACCGAAGTAAGATATAATCAACAAAGGAAAGGAGGTGCGAAAAAAATGGCAGATATACCTTCAAGTATGAAAGCAACATTAAAGCAAGCGAGAGAGATTAAAGGATATACACAAGCGGAAGTTGCGGAGAAGATCGGCGTCAGCACAGATACTATTGGCAATTATGAAAGAGGGAAAAGCTATCCTGATGTACCAACATTGCGGAAGATAGAAAAGCTTTATGGTATTTCTTATGACAGGATTATTTTTTTGCCTCTCGATTTCGGTTTAACCGAAATAAGCGGGTAGGAAAGGAGACACAATGAAAACAGATATACATCGCTTGAAAGTGGTTATGTATGATCGAGGAGAAACGGTTATATCCGTATCCGAGAAATTGAATATCAACAGGAGTACATTTTCTCGCTGGATAAAAAGCGGATTTGAAAGCATACCGTTGGGGAAGGTGTATGAACTCATAGAAATTCTAAATCTTAATGATGATGATATCAACAGCATCTTTCTATTTAAAGAAGATGAGAATGTGAACAATCAGATAATTTAAAGAGCAAGACAGTTAATTGCCTTGCTCAGCTGGTACAGCTATTTAGTTTTTCTTGACGGCGTCTGTGCCAAAGCACTACCGGCAGCAGTTTTCGAGGCTTTGCTGGTGCGACCGTCACGCAGTACTTTAGAAGCGGCCGTGGCAGCTTTCTTAGATGTCTGCTTTGAATTTGTACCCATAAAATACCCCCTTTCATATGTGATGATGCAATTATACCACATATTGGGGCAAAAAACAAGTGTTCTGCATTAAAAATCTATATCTTGTAAAAAAGAACAAAAGTTTGAACAAGATGCACAAATATGAGAAGAGTTGACAAAAGATAAACAAGAAAGGAGAAGCGAATGGGAAAAGACGACATAATTACATTCGACGAACTCTGCGAAATTTACGGGTTCGGAAGGAGAGAGGCAATTCGGTACCTTAATACGAAAGGGTGTCCGGTGCTTCCACGGTCAAAAGGACAACCATACAAGGTCGTCAAAAGTGAATTTGACGAATGGCTGAAAGCGCAAAGACGATAACAAGAAGAAAACGATGCGGCTACTGTTCGCGGCACTAAATTTGTAAATAAAACTCCTTTAAGAATAGATGATGGTTTGATAAAGTGCTCGGTCGGTGGACAAACTTTCGTACAGTGCCGCGAGTAGTGGTCGTATCGGGAGAGAAATGAAATGAGAAAAACATTAAAGAAAGCCCGGCAAGATGCAGGGCTTACGCAACAGAATATGGCGGACAGGTTGAATATATCCCTACGACATTATAAATATATGGAAGCAGGGTTGGTTGTTGGAAATGTTGAACTTTGGGACGCAATGGAAGATATGTTTAATATACATCAACGGAAACTCCGAGAGATTTCAGATAGTCATCACGGCCGAGAAGCCAATCGGTAGAGATATCAAGTAAGTCGGCTATTCGTACAAGTTTATCAAAATCAGGATAACTACTTTCGCTCTCGTAATTTCTATAAGTGCGAAGAGTAACAGAAAGATAATCAGCCATATATTGAGCTGTAAATCCCTTTGTTTTGCGAACTTTATTTAACCGTTTTCCGAACATAATAATACCTCCAAAATATAGTGCAAAAAAATTGCACCAAAGTACTTGACCGTGTAATAATTTTACACTATAATAAGGGTATATGATAGTGCAAGAATATTGCACCATAAACAAGGAGGTACGAAATGGCAAAGGGCGAAGTGACAAGTTATTGTAAGGACTGTAGATATTTCAGATTTCATTACATTTTAGACAAAGAGGCGAAGTGTTTTACGAAAATAGACACGGGACACTGCTTTAAGGGCAGAATTAAAAGCCGAAGAGGCTACACAGAGGGATGTGACTATTTTGATAGAAAGGAGGCGTTATGGAGTTATGAAAAAATATGAATTTACAGATGAAACAAAAGAAGTGGACGGAGTGGTGCTGCACCGCATAAAAGCTGTCCGGGATTTTGGCAGTGTAAAGGCAGGAAGTTTAGGCGGATTTATTAAAAAAAATAGCAACCTTTCGCATGATGGCGATGCTTGGGTTTCTGGCAATGCTCAGGTTTCCGATAATGCTCAGGTTTCCGGTAATGCTTGGGTTTCCGGCGATGCTCGGGTTTCCGGCGATGCTCAGGTCGAAAAAATAAACGATATTTTAACAGTGGGTCCGGTAGGAAGCAGAAATGATTTTACTACTTTTTACAAAAATAAAGATGGTGGAATATCAGTTATTTGCGGTTGTTTTTGCAACAATATTGACAAATTTTTTGAAAGAGTACAGGAAAAATACGGGGATTTAAAACACGGAAAAATATATAAAAAATGCATTGAGATTGCAAAGATGCAAATTATAGCGGATGAATAGCGAAAGGATAAGCTATGGGAACGGATAAGGGAATAAGACTATTTATATTTGTGGCATTGATAGTTATGTTGCTTGCGCCGTCGCCAGCAGAACGATTTTCGGACAAGCCGGAAGAGCCTGTGGAAGTTGTTGAGGCGGTAGCGGAATACCAAGAGCCAAGACCGCTGTATGATGTACCATTATCGAACGAGGTGCAGCGCTACATATTTAATGTTAGCGATTACTACGGCATTGAGCCTGCGCTGATACTTGCGGTCATTGAGCGGGAAAGCAGCTATAACGAAGCTGCAATCGGAGACGGCGGCGAGAGCTACGGGCTTATGCAGGTGCAAGGTAGAGTATGGTCTGTGAGAATGGATGAACTTGGAGTAACGGATTTACTTAATCCGTATGAGAATATAGCGATTGGTGTTGATATTTTGGCTGCGCATCTGGAGCAGGGGCTTGGCGTAGAATGGGCGCTTATGGCGTATAACGGTGGCGTAAGTTATGCGAATAAGATGACAGCGGAAGGTAAGGTAAGCAAGTATGCGCAGAGTGTACTTGAGATAAAGGAAAGGATAAAAAATGAAAACGAACAGGATAACAAAAGAGACGAGATTTGAAAGCTACATAACAACGCCGACGGACAGGAGAAAGAAGTTGATTTTGTCTGTAATGACGCAGCCAATGACGGCGCGGCAGATTGCATATAAGCTCGGGTTTTCTGATTTGAATGCTGTCAAGCCGAGGCTGACGGAGCTTGTAAAGGCGGGCAAGGTAGAAGTTATTGATAAGGCATACGACAATGCGACAAAGCGTCGTGTGGCGGTATACAGGAGGATAGGCTGATGAATATATTAAATGAAAAGAGTGCCGCAAAGCCGAAGCTTTACAAGCACTCAAACAAAATAAACCACTTAAAGGATATCACAAAATGTATGGAGGTGCAAGATGATATTTATGAGTAATGACCCTGTAAGGGATGCAGAGAACTATTACAATTATTGCGAAACTCACAGAGTAGAAGAAAAGCCGAAGTGTCCTATCTGCGGTGAAGAGGTAGA
>CALWPQ010000037.1 GCA_944383465.1 uncultured Clostridia bacterium | reverse complement strand
TAAAATCGCTAATGTTGTGGTGGTAGCCATTGATATGTCCCAAATGAAATCTACCGCTTGTATGTTTCGCGCTTGGGATTTGATTTAAGGGTATCTTGTATTTGTTGGCTACGGTCTTATATGCTCTATGGCTGTCTGTAACCAAAACAGTATCATCGGTGAAATGTGGAACAAGGGTCTGCTCAATATGGATAGGCTGTATTCTGCCAACACAAACCCTCTGCAAGAAGTGATTATTGTTGGTATCCACGCAAGATAGACAACATACTTGCTGATTGCTGATACCCCTCTTTTTCTTCTGCTGTTCGTGTAAGGAATTCAAGACTTCAATGATTTTCTTTGTATCCATACCATTTAGAGCATTGGAAAACTTCTCTTGTGATTTCAAATCACCAAGTTTAACATAATCCAACAATTCAGCTTTATTCTGTTCTTCGTTTTTAATGTACCTATGCAAGAAATCTATGTCAAATCCTTGTTTCTCAACATATTCGATTTTCTTCTCAAAGGTCAAATGGGCATATGGCATTCTGCCGAGTGTACCCAAGAAGAACATTGGGTCTTTAATGTCCTTAAAGGACAGAGGATAGTAATATTCGTCGCTTTCAGCCAAGCTCTTGAAATCGTCCTGATTGCTGACGAACCGAAGGAGGACAGAACATATCCTATGTCTGTTGTGCAGAACGGTCTGCTTGTTGATACCCAATTCTTTTGCTATGGTACGGCAACTCTCACCCTGTAATGTCAACTTGATAAACTCAATCCATTTGCCAACAGACAACTTGGAGCGAAAGGCAACGGTGCCATTGGTGTCACCGAAAGTTTTATAACAATCTTTGCAGAAATATCTCTGCCTACTGTTTCTTGTTCCGTTCTTTATAACCTTAACTGAACCACAATGAGGGCATACAACAGCATCCAAATCTTTGTTGTTAGTATAACTTCTATGTTCTCTGCAACATTGGAAAAATGCCTTCTCTTCCTTGGTCAGTTTAGGTTTTTCACTTTTCTTCGTTTGCAGAAGATTGAATAACTCTTGGATTTGCTCGTCTGTAAAGTCAGCCACAGCAATTTGTTTCTGTATATCGGTATAATTGAAATCAGCACTAAACATAACTATGTTCCCCTACAAAAATTGTTTTTGTAAGGGAACATAGTTATTTCTGTGGGTGTTAGACCCATTTATGCATAAATATATTTAGAAGTGTATAATTTTTCTCACCAATACTTATCTCGGACAGAGACTTTATAAAAACAAAAGCTGCAATCGATATCTGCTCACGCTTGGGAGTGAGAGCGGCGATTAAAATTCCATTACGAGGCCCGTATGGAATGGATGAACGAGGTCTCCGAGTTCATCTGCGAGTATTTCAAGAGCACGAGTACCCGTGCAGTGACCCGTGTATACGGAAATAATGCCGGTAGCGCGTATGCGCTGCGCAAGCGCGCGCACTTCGTCGTCCGTGCGTTCAAAGAGGTGAAAGCCGCCTATGAGCGCAAGCAGTTTTTTGTTGGGAAAAGTCGCGCCGACTTCTTTAATAATGTTGTCTGCACCTCCGTGGGAACAGCTGTTGAAGATGACAAGACCATTTTCAGTATCAAAAACGAGGCTTTGTTCGTGCGCGTAATCATCTGGTGCTAACGTGCCGCAGCGTATTATATACATACTGTCGGCTTCACCATAGGCGCTGAGATTCGGCGTTTTGTGCGGGATTAGGAAAACACCATCAGAAGGTGAAAAATCTCCGTCAATAAAAACCATACGGTCTCTAAAATTTTCCATTACTGCATCAGGAACGCCGCCGTACTCCATATTACCGCTTTCAAGCATATAACAGGCATCACAGTCGGGGCGTACATAAAAAGGCGCGTCTTTTGATACAGTAAAAAATGTTTCCATACCGCCGGAATGATCGAAATGCCCGTGTGAAAGCACAGCGTAGTCTACCTGCGACAAATCTATTCCGAGCTTTTTGGCGTTTTCGAGAAAAAGCCCGGACGCTCCGCAGTCAAGAAGAATTTTTTTATCTTTATATGTAATATAAATGGACAAGCCCCACTCACTGCCCAAATTGTCAAAAGGAATATTGTCCGATAAAACAGTCGCTTTCATAAAAACACCTCCTTGCTGTTTGCTTGATTTTAACGCAGATTAGAAGTTATTGTCAAGTTATAGTCAATCTGACGGCAAAATGCTGCTATTTTGACTGAAATATTTTTATAGCGTCACGAAATCTCATCATCATTTAGCATTTATATTATATATATGTAGGAATTTTTTAAGGTAAAAAAATGGGCAAAAAATTTTGTTAAAAAGATCGCAATTAAGCGTGTGAATTAAAAGAAAAGGCTTGTCGAAACAAATATGATTGAGATATAATAAAGCTGTATTATTAAAATTATACAGATGATTGGCTAAATTAAGTAAGGAGCGAAGCAAATGCAAATATTGGAAAGAGAGACAAAGAAAACAATGCTTTGCGTCATAATCGCGCTTATGCCTGCACTTATAATGGCGGTTTATAATTTTGGGGCAAGAGCGTTCATACTGACTTTGGTATGTGTGGCAGCAAGCGTACTCTTTGAGTTCTTATTTGAAAAAATCACAAAACGCGAGAACACTGTGTCAGACCTTTCGGCAATCGTAACAGGTCTGCTGCTTGCGTATAATCTTCCGCCGACATTTCCGTACTGGATGGCGATTATCGGCTGCTTTGTGGCAATCGTCATTGTAAAACAGCTTTTCGGGGGCATAGGACAAAATTTTGCAAATCCTGCTATTACGGCGAGAATCGTACTGCTCGTAAGTTTTTCTACTGATATGGCAGTATGGGCAAAGCCGCAGGAAAGATTTCTTTCAGCCGCTGATGCAGTGACGGGAGCTACACCGCTCACGCAGTTTGCGGAGGGAAGCACAGACTCCCTGCCGAGCAATATGGAGATGTTCATAGGAACTATAGGCGGCTCACTTGGAGAAATAAGCGCGGCGGCGCTTCTTATAGGCGCGGTTATACTGCTTGTGACGAGAGTAATTTCGCCGGCAATTCCGGTAGCTTATATTGGCACGGTATTCGTATTTACATGGGCGCTCGGACTCGATCCGGTTTTCCATATTCTCGCGGGAGGCGTAATGCTTGGAGCTATATTTATGGCGACTGACCCGACAACATCTCCTAAGACGACAGTCGGAAAAATTATATTCGGTATCGGCTGCGGTCTTCTTACGGTAGTGATAAGAGTATATGGTACATATCCTGAGGGAGTATCGTTTGCGATACTTCTTATGAACATCCTTACGCCTCATATAGACAGTCTCACAATGAGAAAGCCTAAGGCAGAGAAAGGCGGTGCAAACTGATGAACGGAAAGTTTAAAGATTTATTTGCACCTACAATAGTGCTGCTTGTAATATGTCTCGTGGCAACAGCACTGCTTACAGGTACATATCAGGTGACAAAGCCTATTATAGATCAAAGAGCTCTTGAGGCTGCGGGCAGCACAAGAGGCGAAGTGCTTCCTGAGGGTGATGTATTTCTTCCTATGGAGGATATTACACTTGTAGAGGGAGTAACCGAAGTATATCAGGCCGAGAACGGCGCGGGGCTTGTTATTACGGCAGGCGCCAATGGATTTGGCGGTGTTGTTGAGGTTATGACAGGTATCAACGCTGACGGCGAAATTACAGGAGTAAAAATTACAAATCATTCCGAGACGCCAAACCTCGGTACAAACGCGATGACTGAGGAGCATTTAAGTCAGTTTATCGGCGCTTCCAAGATTACAAATAAGGCGGGCGGCGAAGGAACGATGATTGACGCCTATTCGGGGGCGACAATTTCTTCAACGGCGGTATTTAACGCTGTAGATGCCGCTCTGCTTCAATTTGCCGTTGCCAACGGCGCAGCGTACGAAGCACCTGTAGAGCTTACTCCGGAAGAACAGTTTGCACAGGCACAGAGCCTCGCGCTTCCTGAGGGAGATACATTTGAGAAGCTCGATGTAGAGCTTTATACCGGAACATCGGATATTGCACTTGAAGTATACAAAGCTGCGAACGGTGCAGGTATTGTAGTATATACATCAGGAGAAGGCTATGCGTCATCTGTCGGAGGTGAGCCTATAAAGGCGCTTGTCGGTATCAATGCCTCGGGAGCAGTTACAGGTGTACAGGTAATTGAACAGACAGAAACAAACGGAATCGGGACAAAGGCTATGGAAGAAGATTATATCAATCAGTTTATCGGTGCGACAGCAATTACGAGAAAGGCAAGCGGAGAAGGTACGAAGATTGATACAATCAGCGGAGCAACATTCTCGTCCGTAGGCGTATACGACTGCGTAAAGGCTGCTATCAAGCAGTATGAATTGATGGGAGGTGCTTTTTAAATGGAAAACAAGCAAAGTAAGCTTAGTATTCTGACAAGAGGCATCATTAAGGAAAACCCGGTGCTCGTACTTATACTCGGTACATGTCCGACGCTTGCGACAACTACGGGTGCAATTAATGGACTCGGAATGGGCGTTTCTACGATGGTGGTACTAATTTGCTCGAATATAATTATTTCACTGTTAAAAAATATTATTCCCGATAAAGTGCGCATACCGTGCTACATCGTAGTAATAGCGACATTCGTTACGATTGTGCAGCTGATGCTCAAGGCGTTTTTACCTGAGCTTGACAGTGCACTCGGTCTTTACATACCTCTTATAGTGGTAAATTGTATTATACTCGGCCGTGCGGAAATGTTTGCGAGCAAAAATTCGGTAGTGGATTCAGCTCTCGATGGCATTGGAATGGGTCTGGGATTTACGCTGGCGCTCTTCTTTATGGGAGCGGCAAGAGAGCTTCTTGGAGCAGGGACGTTATTTGGCATTACGCTTACAGCTAATATCATAGAGCCTATGGCGGTGCTTAAGCTGGCGCCGGGAGGATTCTTCGTATTCGGTATACTTGTTGCTATAGTAAATAAGCTTACAAACGGCAAGGCGAGCAAAAATGCGGAGAACGGATGTATGAAATGCGCCTGCTCTTCTGTATGCGGTCATGTTGGCGGATGCACGCCTACATGCGAAGAAGAGCTTTTGCAGGCTATCGAAGATGCAAAAGTTGCGGATGAAATCAATATGGATGAAGAGGGAGGTGCTTTATAATGACAGAATATATCATAGTTATAATGGCAGCTATACTCACAAATAACTTCGTGCTCGTGCAATTCCTCGGAATTTGCCCGTTTCTCGGAGTATCAAAGAAACTTGATTCGGCTTTCGGAATGAGCTGCGCAGTAATCTTTGTAATGCTTATTGCAACTGCCGCGACTTGGCCGATTCAGACGTATATTCTCGATCCTAAAGGACTTGGATATTTACAGACTATTGTATTTATTCTTGTAATAGCAGCGCTCGTACAGCTTGTGGAAATTACGATGAAAAAATATATGCCGCCTCTTCATAAGGCGTTAGGCGTATTTTTACCGCTCATAACTACAAACTGCGCGGTGCTTGGAGTATGTGTAAATAATATAACCGATGGCTATGGCTTCCTCAAATCAATGCTCAGTTCACTCGGAGCGGGACTCGGATTTATGCTCGCTATGGTGCTCTTTGCAGGAGTGCGCGGCAGAATTGAAAATAATGACTTTCTGCCAAGCTTTAAGGGAATTCCGTCGACACTTATTGCCGCATCCATCGTTGCCCTCTCATTTATGGGATTTGGCGGCGTAATTGACGGCATATTCGGAATGTAGGAGGTGCAATTATGGGAATGTATTTAGATGCACTTCTTTTACTGGGAGCTGTTGCTCTGATAGCTGGTATCGTACTTACTCTTGCGGCTAAGTTTATGGCCGTGCCTGTCAATGAGACGCAGGTAAAGATAAGAGAATGTCTGCCGGGGGCAAACTGCGGAGCCTGCGGCTTTGCAGGCTGTGATGACTACGCTGGCGCTCTTGCCGATGATCCCGATAATGTACCGCTTAATGCATGCGTGCCGGGAGGCGCAGCGGCAGCTTCTGCAATAGCTGAGGTGCTCGGTAAGGATGCTGATGCCGCTGGCGGCGGCGAGGCAAAAATTGCAAGAGTTCATTGCAGAGGTATAGACGGCAAGAGATGTGGAGAGGGCGAAGCTGCCTGCAAGTATGGATGTATAGCGTGCGGAGCCTGTGTAGAGGCCTGTCATTTCGGAGCAATGAATATAATAGACGGCGTAGCTGTTGTTGACAGAGCTGCGTGCGTGGGCTGCGGAGCCTGTGAGGCTGCCTGCCCGAACGGTATAATAAGCGTTGCCCCTGCGGATTCGAGAGTTTTTGTAGGGTGCAGTTCAAGTGATAAGGGCGCCGATACGAGAAAGGCTTGCACGGCGGGCTGTCTTGCATGCGGTAAATGCGCAAGCACATGTAAGTTCGGAGCTATAGAGGTGGTTGATAATCATGCGGTTATTGATTATGAGAAATGCAAGAACTGTGGTATGTGTGCAAAGGTATGTCCGGCGAACATTATTATCGTAATGCCTAAGAACGCGTAGTGTTAAAAATTGTCGGTAATGATAAGATGCCTGAAAAAAGATTAAAAGCTACAAAAGCTGATATTGTGCTTGCAGTGTTCTTTATCGCAGCTGCGGCTGCTGTGCTTGTTTGGTCCTTCGGATATTTCGGCGGAAGCGCTGACAGCGTGGTCATAACGGCACACGGTGAAACTGTCGGTGTGTACAGTTTGTCTGAGGATAGAGAGATAGTCGTTGACGGTGGCAGCAATATTGTTGTCATAGAAAACGGAGCGGCGTATATGAAAAGCGCTGACTGCAAAAATCAGCATTGTGTGCTGCATGCGCCTATAAGATACGGCAATGAACAGATAGTCTGTCTGCCGAATAAGGTGCTTGTTGAAATAGAAGATAACGGAGAAAGTGAGATAGATACAGTTGCGAACTAAGAAACTTGTTTTAAACAGTATACTTGTCGCCCTGTCAGCGATTTTCTCTTATGTTGAGGCTATAATTCCTATTCCGCTGGGTATTCCGGGAATAAAGCTCGGGCTTGCAAATGTCGTGACGGTGTTTGCGCTTTATAGGATTGGTTTGAGCAGCGCTGTACTCATAAGTGCGGTGAGAATAATAATTGTATCGGCTCTTTTCGCAAATCCGATGATGGCGCTTTACAGCTTAGCGGGAGCTGCTTTGAGTCTTACTGCGATGACGATTCTCAAGCGGGCAAAGATTTTCAGCATCATAGGTGTAAGTATGGCGGGCGGTGTTTTTCACAATGTAGGGCAGGTTTCAGCAGCGGCGGCGGTTATGGAAACGGTAGGATTGTTTTCTTATCTTTCTGTACTGATTCCGGTGGGAATGCTGACAGGTGTGCTTATAGGCATTGTATCAGGCAAAGCGATAGAACATATTAAAAAGATACCGGTCGTATAGATATTATTGAATGAACGGCGTGATTAAGGATTGTCATATATTCACGGCACTCGCAATAAGGCGCGTGCTGCGTTATATATAGAATTTTATCAGAAAAGGAGAAAACAAAGATGAAAAAGTTAGTTTCAGTTTTACTCATCGCGGCAATGGTATTTGCTATGGTTGCCTGCGGCGGAGACACTGACGATGGCGATCAAGATGTTGCCGGAGGAAGCACTAAGGTAGGGCTTGGAATTACCGTAAGTCTTTCGGCGACTGAAGCAACAGAGGATGCTGACGGAAATGCTCAGCAGGACGGAACAGCTGCTGCCGTACTTCTCGACAGCGAAGGTAAGATCGTTAAGTGTCTCGTAGATGTTGCGCAGAATAAAATGGCGTTTACATCAGAAGGTGTTGTGCTTGACAAGGATAAGGACTTCATAACAAAGAAGAACCTTAAAGAAGATTATGGAATGGGTCCTGTATCACCGCTTGAAGAAGGCGAATGGTATCAGCAGATAGCTGTATTTGAAGAATATGTAGAGGGTATGACAAGGGACGATGTTGCCAATATCGCAACGACTGTAAATGACAGCGGCCACACAGTAGGTACTGACGAAGCTCTTACAGCAGGCTGCACAATGGATATTTCGGCATTTATCGAAGCTGTTGTACAGGCTTGCGACAAGGCTGTAGATGCAGGCGAGGCTACTGATGTTCATCTCGGAATCGTAAGCGATATGGCAAGCTCGACAGACGCAACAGAGGACGAAGACGGCGTTGCATTTTCGACTTCGACTTATGCGGCAACGGCAACAGACGCTGACGGCAAGATCACTGCTGCTCTCGTAGATTGTACACAGTCAAAGATCACTATCGGATCGGATGGTTCAGTTGTAGATGTTCCTGAAACAGTAACAACGAAGAAAGATCTTAAGGAAGATTACGGAATGGGTCCTGTATCACCGCTTGAAGAAGGTGAGTGGTATCAGCAGATTGCTGCTTTTGAAGAATATGTAAAGGGAATGACTAAGGACGATGTTGCAAATATTCCGACAGTAGAGAATGAGCACGGAATAGTTGGTGCTGATGAAGCTCTTACAGCTGGCTGCACAATGGCAATTTCTGACTTCATCGCTGCGATAGTTGCAGGAATGTAGTTACTCAGTGCAAAAGCTACTATTGTTTTCTAAGTTCTATTTCTTACTTATGAAGGCGGCGCTTTTGGCGACGCCTTTGTTTTATTGAAATGTGCATATATTATTGCTTGCAGCGAATGACTGTGAATTTTGGAAAGCTGAGCTTTGAAATTTCAATTTGATTTTGAAGCTGAGCCTTTGGCGGTGCTTGATCTTTTGATTGAGCTTGATTAGAAGCAGTGTTTGTAAAAGATTTGCATAAGGAGTGAAATTTATGAATTATAATTTTTGTGCGCTGGCGAAGATAAGAAGAGCGGCAGCCATACTGCTTGTTTTTGCACTAAGTTTGGGAATTGTGTTTGGTACCGCGGGCTGCAGCGAGCCTCAAAAAGAACGGTTTCAGAAGACATATCTCGATGCGTTTGATACGGCAATCAGCGTCGTAGGCTATAGCGACAGCGAGGAGGCCTTTACAGAAATGGCGGAGACTTATGTTCACAATGAGCTTATGAGATATCATAGACTTTATGATATTTATACGGAGTATGCAGGAATAAACAACATCAAGACCATAAATGAGAATGCCGGAATTGAGCCTGTTGCTGTTGACGGAGATATAATAGCAATGCTCGAATTTGCGCGCGATATGTATTATGTAACGGATGGCAAGGTAAATATCGCGATGGGAAGCGTGCTTGAATTATGGCATGATGCCAGAAACCACGGCATCAATTATCCTGACAAGGCTAAATTGCCGGATATGGCAAAGCTTGAAGCTGCAAGCGCACACTGCAATATAGAAGATATGATAATAGACAAGGAAGCGGGCACAGTATTTCTTGCCGATTCCGATATGCGTCTTGATGTCGGCGCAGTGGCAAAAGGCTATGCGACTGAAAGAATTGCGCAGGATCTAGAGGCCGGCGGATATACGAATATTATTCTCAATATTGGAGGCAATGTGCGGGCGATAGGCACAAAAGCGGACGGTATGCCGTGGGTAGTCGGTATACAAAATCCTGATCTTATGAGCAGTATCGCGCATATAGAGACTATAGAAACGGATGCTTTGTCGCTTGCAACGAGTGGAGTATACCAGAGATTTTATGTTGTGGACGGTAAAAATTATCATCATATAATAGACGGCGATACGCTGATGCCTGAAGATAGATATTTATCGGTATCTGTACTGACAGAGGATTCCGGGCTTGCCGACGCGCTTTCGACGGCGCTCTTTAATATGGATTATGAGGAAGGGAAAAGCTTTGTCGAAGGGCTCGCGAGCAGTGTATCAGCGGAGCGGGGTCTTGCAGCAGGGCTTTCGGAAAATGCGCCTTCGCGTGCGGGTGTGACAGAAGCGGAGACAGATGATGAAGAAACGGAAGAGACAGGTGCAGACTCTGTTATAGAAGTGATGTGGGTGATGCCGGATGGTGAGAAACGCTATACAGATGGTTTTGAAGCCTACATTGTGAGTGAAACCAAATAATAGGAAAACTCAAAAGGTGCGGGGGTGAACAGGCTTAATACCTTCATTATGAAGATTTATAGGTAAAGAGCGTTTTCAAAGGTTTAAGTAATATACTTGCTTGTGCAAGTGAAAGTGCAGGCGGTAAAATAATTTTTATATAGCGTATACAGCAGATTGGCGGCAGGAGAAGTGCATTCTTGCCGCTTTTTATATTTTCATCAAAAATAACAAATTGTAAAATAAGTTTTACAATTTAGTTGACAAAATCCACTAAATGCTTATAATATTAAGTAGACGATGTCAACTAATAAAAATAGGAGGTCATATGAGTGAATATAAGAAAATAATTGATACGATAAGAAAATTTAATCGTTTTTATACGGTAAATATGGGCTTTTTAAATTCAAATTATCTTGACAGTAGTTATTCGGTAGCGGAAACAAGAATTCTTTTTGAAATTAAAATGAATGAAAGCTGTACGCAAAGTGACATCGTAAAAATTCTGCATATTGATAAAAGTTATCTGAGTAGAATTGTGCAGCGTTTATGCACCAGAGGTATTATGCAAAAAATAAAGTCGGAGGATGATAAAAGGACAACAAAAATTACGCTGACTGAAATGGGAAAGAAGGAAACGGACAGGTTGATTGAATTGACAAATATGCAAATAGGAGCAAAGGTTGCCGGATTGAGCAAAGAAGACTGCAATGAGTTATGCGATGCTTTAAATACGATAATTTTAATTTTAGGAAAAGAGGTAAACTGATATGAAGATTATTGAGTTTGAAGAAAAATATCGAAAGGATTTTATTGATTTTAATACTGACTGGATTGTCTCAAATTTTGGTTTTCTGGAAGAACAGGATAAAGAAACATTTGAAAAAATTGATGAAGAAATGAAGGCTGGAGCTATGATATTTTTTGCTGTTGAGAATGATACTGCGCTGGCAACATGTATGGCGAGGCCAATGGAGGAAGCGACTTGGGAAATATGCAAGCTTGGCTCAAATAAAGAACTCCCGCATAAAGGGGCGGGAAGCGCTGTATTTGAAGCCGCAATGAATTGGGCGCTGGAGCATGGGGCGGAAAAACTTTTTATTGTTTCAAACCGTCGCTTAAAACCGGCGCTGCATATTTACAGAAAATATGGCTTTAAAGAAATAGAATTGGAAAATTGTGAATATATAAGGGGAGATATTGCCTTTGAATATACAAAAGGAAGTTTATAGTATGAAAACAGTAGTAAAAAAGGAAGATGCGGTTAAAAAAGTTTTTAAAGGAGTTTCCCTGGACTCTCTCGCACTGGGAGAAAAATTGCAGGTCACGAAGATGAATTATGTATTGGGGAATTTTGCTTCACCTCATCGACATCCGCATGAGCAGAGCGGATATGTTATCTCGGGTAAATATGAGCTTATTATCGGCAATGAGAAATACGAATTAAATACGGGTGATTCATATTCTGTTCCAAGTAATCAAATTCATTCTTTTAGGGTCATAGAAGCGGGAGAGGTTATTGATGTGTTTACCCCGCCAAGAGAAGATTATATTTAAAAAAGATAGAAGTATGGCGGTAGTCCTCGCTTGAATATATCAGAAAATTATGATAAAATTATATTGGCAAAATTATAATTATTAAAAGAAATATTGTAGATCTGTAAGGAAACTGTGCTGAGGAGGAGTATTGTGTATAAAATCGAAGTAGGATTTGCTGATATTTGCGAGGCGTATACGCGCATAAAACCGTATATTGTAAAGACACCGCTTATAAAATCAGATAAGCTTTCAGAATTTGCGGGCAGTGATGTTTGGTTTAAACTTGAAAATATGCAGCCGATAGGCGCGTACAAGCTGCGAGGCGCTATGAACAATATGCTCGCGATGAGCAGGGAAGATTTAGCACGCGGCGTCGTTGCGGCGTCGGCCGGCAACCATTCTCAGGCGGTTGCTTATGCAGCGCGGATGCAGGGTGCGAGCGCGGTGGTGTGCGTACCTGAATCAACGCCGATGAATAAAAGGGAAAGCGCGATCAGGTACGGTGCGGAGCTCGTTGTATACGGTGCCGACTATGCAGCGGCAGAGGAAAAAGCGCATGAGATAGAAAGAGAGCAAGGCAGAAAGTTTGTTCACGCATATGAATCGCCTGAAACAGTAGCGGGGCAAGGCACGGTAGCGATTGAAGCGCTGCTGGAAAATAATGATTTTGATGCTGTAATAGTGCCGACGGGCGGCGGTGGGCTCCTGTGCGGTGTGGCTATTGCAGCAAAAGCGATAAAACCGGACATAGAAGTTTACGGACTTCAGACCGACACTTCTGCGCCGTGGAAAAAGTCGTTTGAAGAAAAACGGCTTAACAACGACTGCCCGTTTATTCCATCAATTGCGGACGGTCTTGAGGGAGAAATTACCTGGCCAAATGTGGAGCTTGCGCTCACATGCGTTGACGGTATAATTGTTGTGAGCGAAGAATCGACAAAAGAGGGAATTAAATGGATGGCTAAAAACCATCATTTGATGATAGAAGGCGCGTCGGCGACTTGTATCGCTGCAATTCTCGAGAGGCACGAAGAGCTCAAGGGCAAGAAGGTGCTCTGCATCATAACGGGCGGCAATATTGATCTTGATAAGTTCTGTAAGGTATGCGAAGCGGAATATCCGCCGAGAGTGTAAGGCGGCTGCAATAAGAGTTATACGGAGAATAGATAATAAATATGAAAGAGTATTTGACGGTCGAATGGAATGATACCGAAAGCAGCGCGAAAGGCTGGCTTGTCATATATAATTATGTAAAGGGGTATACGGGAGGGGGTATAAGAATGCACCCTGACGTTAATAAAGAAGAAGTGCTGCGGCTTGCGGAGGCGATGGCGTACAAGTACAAGGCCTGCGAGTCGCAATTCTGCGGCGGCTGTAAGGGTGGTATTGTTTATGACAGCAAGGCACCCGATGCCAAGGCTGTACTTCGCAGGTATTTGATTGCTATGATGCCGTATATTCGTGAGGGAGTTTCACTCGGTGGTGATTACGGAACTAATTATAGTGATATTCTTGCTGTATTTCGTGAATTTGGCTTTGATATGCCGCTGACAAAGTCAATGCGCGATGATAAAAAAATTGTGGAAAATGCGGCTGCGTATAATAAGCTTCTTGAGCAGACAGTGGACACAGTGCCTATAAACGATGTGATAGCGGGATATGGTGTTGCCGAAGCTGCGGACGAGGCATATATGCTGCTTATGGAAGCACGGAAAATATCTAAAGAAGGTATCAGCACTGACGGGAGTTTTGACGGTAATAATATTTGGACCTGTGATCGTTATGTGAGAGGTAGCAAGGGTCAAAAAGCAGATGTTGTTATTCAGGGAATGGGCAGAGTTGGAAGCGCCTGTGCTAATAGACTTATGCAGCTTGGGCATCGTGTAGTCGGAATGTCGGATTCAAAAGTTTTTCTTTATAATCCTAACGGTCTCGATACGCGGATGGTTCGTAAACTGAAGAAAGAGGGGAAAGCTTTTAAAAGCGGCGATTTTGGTGACGGAACGAAAATTATGCAGTCGTGCGAATGGCTTTCCGTGCCATGTGATATTATAGTGCCGTGTGCGCTGGCAGACGCACTGAATGGAGATAATGCGGGATATGTAAAGGCAGCGCTTGTAGTTGAAGGTGCCAATATCGCAACATCGGCTGCGGCAGATGAAGTGTTTAAGAAAAAAGGCGTGTATATGATATGCGACTTTACAGCGAATCTGTCGGAGGCGTGGATGTATGACGCAGTATTTTTCGGCACGGTAGAGGCAGAGAAAGATGTGGTGCTTGCCGCGGCAGCAGAACTATGCAGAAGAAATGCGAGGAAGCAGATGCAGCTTGCTCTTGCTGAGGGCAGATATGCGCGCGAGAGCGTGAAAGAGATATTTGCACCTACTGTACAGGATTTTCCTGAAATTTAATGGACAAAAATATCTTTTAATTGCAGAAGGTCGATTAAAAGATATTTTTTTGTTTTTTGCAGGTATATGAGAGCAGTGGGCACGCATATATTGTACGAAGAATTGCATATGAAGGGGGAAAAGCTATGAGATATGAGGATGATGGATTTGATCCGACTCCGTATGACCGTATACTTAGTGGAATACATACGCCAAAGAGAGCGGCGGCAAATGCAGAAGATATAGATGCGTACAGAGCGGCGCGCGAAAACAGCGAAATTCAAAGGGACATACAGGAAGAAAGCCTATCGCAAATAGACGATGAAATGGTGCCGAAAGCTGCAAGCGCTGGCGCAAGTATGGAAATTGCGGCAGAAGAATATGCACAGGATTTTGAAGAAGATTTTGAGGCTGCTGATACAGATTTTGCAGAAACAGACGGCGACATTGAGGCAGAGATAGATAGTGAATTGGCAGCAGAAACAGACAGCGAACTTGCGGAAACTGTGGAAACCGCCGCAGACAAAGAATTGGCAGAAGCAGAAAGTGAGTTGGAGGAACGTGCAGAGCCAGTAAGCGCAGCTATCGAAAACGATAAAATGCAGGAAGAAAGTCTATCGCAAATAGACGATTATGACGATGAAATAAAAGACAAAAACGCAGAAGCTGTTGATGAAATTACGCCGGAAAGCGATATTGCAGATATGGATACTGAAATTTCAGAAGAAGAGGCAGTAGCTAACAAGGCAGAAAATACAGAAACGGATGCGGAGGACTACATCTCATCACCAAAAATAGAGGATAAAACAGATGATAAGGAAACAGCATCCAAAATATCGCTTGATAACCTGCTCATTGCAAATGAACTCAATTTCACGGAAATAAGAGATGGCGAAAGCACGCGCGTGTATATAGAAGAGGATATTCTTGTACCTGATATTAAACCTGATATGGCCAAAATTCTCTCGATGGACGGCAGCGTAAAGTGTGCAGACAAAGAAATAAAAAGCGGACAGAAAGGCGAGGACAGAATAAAGGTTACCGGAGATATTACACTCGAAACAATTTACATACCGGAAAAACCGGCAGCAGAGCCGATTGTAACCATTCAATCGCGTATTCCGTTCAGAACGGACTGGGGGATCAGCACCGCGCCGTTTTCATCGGCAGTCATAAAGCCTGTAATTGAAAGTATTGACTATATGGTGATAAACGAAAGAAAATTCCGAGCGAAACTGACCGTCGTACTTACAATGCGCGAATACGCGGGCAGATATCTCGAGCTGTTTGAGGGTATTCGTGGTGAAGACATTGAAGTACTCAAGGAAAAAATAAATATAACGGATATTCTTACGAAAAAAAAGGATGTGCTCGACATCGAGGAAAACATGCTTCTTAAAGAGAACAGTCCTATGCCGGGCAGAATTTTAAAATACGGAATCAATGTGGTGGAAAACCACAAGCAGATAACACCGGAAAAAGCAGTAATAAACGGCACTGTTTATTGCAACATTCTATATCTTGCCGAGTCGCCTGAAGATGAAATCATCGAGACGTCTATGGAAGCCGAAGACTTTATGGACGAAACGGCGGAAACGGGTGCAAGTGCAGCAGCGCTGATACCTGACCCTGCATTTTATCAGGGAAAAATTGAATTTACACAGTTTATCCCGCTCGATATAGACGACACGCAATCGGGAAGCCGCATCACATTTGACGGAAGTGACCTTTCCGTGAGAATAAAGAATTTCAGCGAGGATGATGACGAGGCGAGCGGCATTGGCTTTGCCCTTGAAGGCAGTATAAACACAAGTATTGAAATATATAAAAATGTTGAAGCCGAAATCGTAACAGATGTTTATCATAATGAAAAAGAACTTGCATACGACAGTGAACCGTTTACAGCCAAAGCCATAGCAGGAAGCGGTGTAACAGAGCTGTCTGCCCGCGAAATCATCAACATTCCGGCACAATACGGCGATATAGAACAGGTAATATATATATCCGGCAAAGTGCAGAATGTTGAGTGCACAGTGGAAAACGGCAAAGAAACAGTAAGCGGTGTAATAGACGCAGAGCTTCTTGCAATCGCAGCGGATGAAGAGAAAACGCCGTTCAAGATGCAGCACAGCCTGCCGTTCAGGGGCTCAATGGACATTTCGGGTGCAAAGGCGGGAATGATAGCCGAGAGCGACATTTATGTAAAAGAACTTTGGTTTGATAAAATAAATAACAAGCAAATAGAAGTAAATGCGGGCATTTTGGCGCTGGGAACGGTATCGGGACACGAAACTTGCAGTCTCATCAAAAATCCTGTATTTATACAAAACGAAAATGACGGAAAACGTAAGGCAAGCATGATAATTTATATTTCAAGACCGCAGGACGATTTATGGACTATAGCAAAGAAGTTCAGAACAACCAGAGAAAGGATAAGCCGCATTAACGGACTTGATCCCGATAAAGCTATATCCGAAGGCAGCAAACTTCTCATTATAAAATAGGAAAAAATGTATATAAACCCGCGACTTTGGTGAAACTCGTATTAAAGACAATCAAAACGGAGGGGTTTAGATGAGATTTGATAAAAAGAGGAATATAATTATCGCAGCAGCGATAGCGCTTATATTCCTCACGAGTATATACGCATACGGAAGCACGAGAGGAGCCGGTTCAGCAGTGCTTTCTGGAGTTGATAAAGAGTATAGAGGAATCGTGAGGTTCCATGTTATAGCTAACAGCAACAGCGATTACGATCAGGAAATGAAGCTTGCGGTCAGAGACAGAGTACTCGAGGCAATGAGTGAAAAACTTATGACCGAAACTGTAAGCCGTTATGATGCTGAAGATAAAGGAAGCGGCAGCAGCGATGCGGGTGCGGAAGTGTTTGCGGAAACTGCAAAGCTCGATATTGACGAGGTAAAAGACCTTATAACGGAAAATCTCGATGAAATCGAAAGAATTGCGGAAGAAGTGATAAAAGAGTACGGAAGCGACTACGAAACGCACGCTGAACTCGGAGTGCGCTTTATACCTAAAAAAACGTACGGCGATGTTACCTTTCCTGCGGGAAACTACGAAGCGCTCAATATAACGATAGGCGCGGGTGAAGGAGAAAACTGGTGGTGCGTACTCTTTCCGCCTCTTTGCTTAATAGATCCGTCAGGCGCAAGTCTCGAAAATATAGAGACAGACAGCATTGGCAGCGGAGGAAGTGAAATACAGCTCAAATTTAAGACGCAGGAAATAATAGAACAGTGGACATAGCAGAAAGAGACGCGCTCATCTGAGCGCGTCTTTCATTGATTTTACATAGGCACCAATATACGGAGGAGCATCCTTTCCGTATTCTTCAAGAATTTTAACAATCGCTGAGCCCACGATGACACCGTCTGCTATAGCTGCCATTTTTTTTGCTTGCTCGGGGGTCGAGATGCCAAAACCGACAGCACACGGAATATCGGTATTTTTGCGTATGGCATTCACTATGGAAGCGATATCTGTTTTGATTTCGCTTCTCGCGCCTGTTACACCGAGGCTGGAAACAATGTAGAGAAAACCTTCGGCTTCCTTGGCTATCATAGCAATACGGTTTTCCGAGGTTGGAGCTATCAGTGAAATGAGGTCGACGCCGTACTTGCGGCAAAGCGGCAAAAATTCGTCTTTTTCTTCAAAAGGAAGGTCGGGCAAAATAAGACCGTCTATTTCTATTGCGCGGCAGGCTGAAATAAAGCGCTCCGCACCGTAGGAAAAAACAACATTAGCATAGGTCATAAATACCATCGGAGTCTTGACGTCCTTGCGCAGCTCGCGTACAAAATCAAAAATTTTATCAGTGGTGATGCCGCCCGCAAGAGCACGAATGTTAGCGCCTTGAATTACAGTTCCTTCGGCAGTCGGATCGGAAAAAGGAATGCCAAGCTCGATGAGATCGGCACCGTTTTCGCAGGCACTGCGCACGGCGGCTGCCGTGGTATTAAGATCAGGGTCGCCGCAGGTTATAAAGGCTATAAACGCTTTGCCATTTGCAAATGCTTTTTTTATATTACTCATGAATATCCTCCCCTCTGTAACGGGCGATGGCGGCACAGTCCTTGTCACCTCTTCCCGATATTGTTATAACTATAATCTGTTCTTTTTCCATAGTAGCGCAAGCTTCATTGCATGGGCGACGGCGTGGGCGGATTCAATGGCAGGGATAATGCCTTCCGTCTTTGCCAGATATTCAAAAGCGCATACGGCTTCATCATCAGTAATGGCGACATATTCGGCCCTCCCTGTATCATAAAGATGCGCATGCTCCGGTCCGACGCCGGGATAATCAAGCCCTGCGGAAATAGAGTAAACGGGAGCAATCTGTCCGTATTCGTCCTGGCAGAAATATGATTTCATACCGTGGAATATACCGATGCGGCCGGTGTTTACGGTGGCCGCGGTCTCAAACGTATCTATACCGCGTCCCGCGGCTTCACAGCCAATAAGCCTTACGCTTTTATCTTCTATAAAATGGTAAAAGCTGCCGATGGCATTTGACCCGCCGCCGACGCAGGCGATTACCGCATCGGGAAGCCGGCCTTGTTTTTCAAGCAGCTGTTCTTTAATCTCTTTGGAAATTACAGCCTGAAAATCGCGCACAATCGCAGGGAAAGGATGAGGACCCATTACCGAACCTAAGCAGTAGTGAGTATCCGAAATGCGGGAAGTCCATTCGCGCATCGCTTCCGATACGGCGTCCTTGAGGGTGGCCGTACCGCTTGTTACAGGTATGACTTCAGCGCCGAGAAGCCGCATGCGATAGACATTGAGCGCCTGCCTTACGGTGTCTTCTTCACCCATAAACACGACGCATTCCATACCCATAAGTGCCGCCGCCGTTGCCGTTGCTACACCGTGTTGCCCGGCGCCCGTTTCGGCGATGAGGCGCGTTTTGCCCATTTTTTTGGCAAGAAGCGCTTGTCCGAGTACATTATTTATCTTGTGCGCGCCGGTGTGGTTTAGGTCTTCGCGTTTTAAGTATATCTTGGCGCCGCCGAGGTCATTTGTCATCTTTTCCGCATAGTATAGTCTGGAAGGCCTGCCGGCGTATTCGTTAAAAAGCTCAGTCAGTTCGGCGTTAAAGGCGGGGTCGTTTTTGTAATAATTGTATGCTTTTTCGAGCTCTATGACTGCATTCATAAGTGTTTCCGGAATGTATTGTCCTCCGTGAATGCCAAAGCGTCCGTTTGGATTTGTCATTTAAATTCTTCCTTTCATATATTGTTTATATTTCTTACGGCCGCAGTAAAGGCCGTCATTTTTACCTTGTCCTTATATCCGTCTGTTTCAATACCGCTGCTGACGTCGACGGCATATGGGTTTAAAAGAGCGACAGCCTTTCCGGCGTTGTCAGGAGAAAGTCCGCCGGCGAGAAAGTACGGTCTTTTTATGTTCTTAATTAAATGCCAGTCGAAGGCTTCACCTGTGCCGCCGCTTCCCGAATCGAGAAGTATGTAGTCGGCGGTGCTGTTTTCTGCCCGCATTATATCGGCAGCTTTATCTATGCGGAAAGCCTTGATGATAGGCTTTCCTGTCAGAGTGCGCAGACGGGTTATATATTCTTCACTCTCGTTTCCGTGAAGCTGCGCGATATCTATTATACCGCGGGAAAGAAGCGCGGCAATTTTCTCGGGCTCTTCGTTTACAAATACACCGACTGCCTTTATATCAGGATTTAGCAGGCTTTTGAGCTCTGCCGCTCCTTTTGTGCAGATAAATCTTTTGCTTTTCTGTGCAAATACAAACCCGACGTATTCAGGGCGAAGTTCATTGGCATTTTCTATATCGCAGACTCTTGTGAGACCGCAGAATTTTATCTTTGTCATATATTACCTCTCAATTCAGCAAGCTTCTTTTTCTTATCAGGTGCGTGCATAAGTGTTTCACCTATGAGAACAGCGTCTATACCCGTGCCGCGCAGTTTTGCGATGTCTTCAGCGCTGTTTATGCCGCTCTCCGATACAAACAGCATATCACTTGGAACAAGGTGTCTTAAGCGTCTGCTGTTTTCGGTGTCTACTGAAAAATCTTTTAAATCGCGGTTGTTTACACCTATAAGGCGTGCCCCTGATCTCAGCGCCCGCATCACTTCTTCTTCGCTGTGAGCTTCCGTCAAAGCTGACAGTCCGAGAGAATCACATATGTCTATATATTCTTTCAGCTGTGCATCGCTCAGTATTGAGCAGATGAGAAGGACGGCGGCAGCGCCGAGAAGCCTGGCTTCATATATCATATATTCGTCTACGATGAAATCCTTGCGCAGGCAGGGAATAGAGACGGCGTGCGATATTTCGCGCAGGTGCTCGCTGCTGCCGAGAAACCATTTGGGCTCGGTCAGAACGGAAATGCAGTCGGCGCCCGCAGACTCGTATTCACAGGCAATTTTCACATATGGAAAATCTTCAGCAATTATGCCTTTGGAAGGCGATGCTTTTTTGCATTCGCAGATAAAAGAAATATCGCCGCCCCTGATAGCGTTTTCAAAAGCAAAAGAGGATTTCGGCAGAGAAAGAGCTTTTGCCTTTATTTCTTCTGCGGAAATGAGCTGCTTAGACTGCTCGGTGCGCAGCCTTGCGTAATCTGCAAGCTGATCTAATATACTCATTGCTCTGCCTCCGGACGATTGCTTACTTCTATAAGTTTATTCAGCGTTTCGAGAGCTCTTCCCGAATCTATGAGTTCGGCGGCAAGCGCAATGCCGTTTTTCAAGTTCTCGGCTTTTTCGCCTATATAGAGAGCAGCTCCTGCATTCAGCAGCACTGCGTCTCGCTTGGGACCGCGCTCACCGCCGAGAATTGCAAGCGTAATTTGAGCGTTTTCTGCCGGTGTGCCGCCTTCAAGTGCTGCTTTGGTGCAGCGCTCAAAGCCTAAATCCTCAGGAGCTATAATATAGGACTTTATTTCACCGCTATTTATTTCACATACGGCAGTAGGTGCGCTCAGAGATATTTCATCGAGCTTATCCTGCCCGTAAACAACCATACCGCGCGTTACTCCGAGGCTGATGAGCACTTTTGCCAGAGGCTCGACGAGATATTCGTCGTAGACGCCGAGAAGCTGCATTGACGGACTGCCAGGATTTGTAAGCGGGCCGAGGATGTTAAATACGGTGCGAAATCCGAGCTCTTTTCTTATTGCGCCTACATATTTCATTGAAGTGTGATATTTCTGGGCAAAGAAAAAGCACATGCCAACCTCGTTTAAAAGCTCGATACAGCGCGCCGGGCTTTGCATAATGTTGACTCCGAGCGCTTCAAGGCAGTCTGCAGTGCCTGATTTTGAAGAGGCGGCGCGGTTGCCATGCTTTGCCACTTTGAGGCCGCCTGCGGCGGCTACGATGGCGGAGGTTGTGGAAATGTTAAAGCTGCCGGCGTTGTCTCCGCCCGTGCCTACGATTTCCAGAAGCGGCATATCAGTTTCTACCTTTGTTGCATGCTCTCTCATTGCTGCTGCGCAGCCAGCAATTTCGTCTATGGTTTCGGCACGCGTGCTTTTTGTCGAGAGAGCGGCAAGAAAGGCGGCATTTTGTGTCGGCGTTGTTTCGCCGCTCATAATTTCATTCATTACCGTATAGGCTTCATCGTATGTGAGGTCACCTTTATTTACTATTTTAACGATTGCTTCTTTAATCATAATCTTGCATTCTCCTTTCGCTATATGAAGTATTTAAAGCGACATAAAGTTTCTGAGCATTGTCTTGCCGTCCGGCGTCATTATCGACTCCGGATGAAACTGTACGCCGAAAATCGGGTATTCTTTGTGCTGTACGGCCATTATCTCGCCGTCGTCTGTTATGGCAGTAACTTTTAGACAGTCAGGAATGGTAGCTGCATCTGCCGCAAGCGAGTGGTAGCGTGCCACAGGCGCCTTATCGGGACAGTCTTTGAAAAGAGGGCTTGCGGTATCAAAGGTCACTTGCGACTGCTTGCCGTGCATAAGCGCTTTTGCATATGTGACGGTGGCGCCAAATGCGGCGCATATTGCCTGATGTCCGAGACAGACACCGAGAATAGGAATTTCTTTTCCGAGAATTTTTGCAGCTTCAAGTGTTATTCCTGCGTCCTCCGGCCGTCCGGGTCCAGGCGAAAGAATTATTCGCTCCGGCTTTAATTCCTTTATCTCGCTGATGTTCATTTCGTCGTTCCTGATAACTTTGATGCCGGGATTTATCTCGCCGATCAGTTGATATAAATTGTATGAAAAGCTGTCGTAATTATCTATCAGAAGTATCATAATTCTTCCTCCTCTGCCATTTTGAGCGCGTTTATAACGGCCTGAGCCTTGTTTATACATTCTTCGTATTCCTTTTCGGGCACTGAATCTGCAACTATGCCGGCGCCGCTCCTTACAAACACCTTGCCGTCTTTTTTGTAGGCGATGCGAATGGCAATGCAAGTGTCCATATTGCCGGTAAAGTCTATGTAGCCTATGGCACCGCCGTAGATACCGCGCTTATTGTCTTCAAGCTCGCCAATCAGGCGGCAGGCACGAATTTTGGGAGCGCCGGACAGTGTGCCTGCGGGGAGCACGGCCTCGACTGCATCAAACGCGTCGCAATCGTCGCGTATTTCACCGCGCACTGTCGAGCCTATGTGCATAACATGTGAGTAACGTTCGACAGAGTGCAGTTTTTCGACCTTTACCGTACCGAATTTGCTGATTTTTCCGAGGTCGTTTCTGCCGAGATCTACGAGCATATTGTGTTCTGCAAGTTCTTTTTCATTGGCAAGCAGCTCCGCTTCGAGAGCCAAGTCTTCGGTTTCCGTTTTCCCTCTGGGTCTTGTGCCCGCAAGCGGAAAAGTATGGAGAACACCGTTTTCCAGCTTAACAAGTGTTTCGGGGGAGGCACCCGCAACCTCCACATCCGTACCCGAAAAATAGAACATATAAGGAGAGGGGTTGATAGTGCGCAGTACTCTGTACGTGTTAAGCAGGCTGCCCGTAAACGGTGCTGACAGACGGTTTGAAAGCACGATTTGAAATATGTCGCCCTCGCGGATGTAGTACTTTGCTTTTTCTACCATAGCGCAGTATTTTTCTTTATCGAAAAGCGCCGTTACATCACCGGTAAGATGTCCTCCGTGCTCGCTTTTTTTAGCTCCGGTACGCAGAAGCGAGCAGAGCTGGCCGAGCTCCATTACCGCTTTATTGTAGCCTGTTTCGGGATCGTCAAGCGGCATATTGACAATAAGGATAATCTTTTGGCGGAAATTATCAAACACTATTACCTTGTCGAAAAGCATCAGGTCTACATCTTTAAACGCTTCTGTATCGCGTGCGTCCGTTTTGACGGCAGGCTCGCTGTACGAGAGGTA
>CALWPQ010000036.1 GCA_944383465.1 uncultured Clostridia bacterium | reverse complement strand
ACGAGTGGTACGATCATGCCGAGGAGCGGGGCGGCCACGCCGTCAGCTTCGTGCAGCGGTTTTATCACCTCAGCTATCCGGAGGCGGTGACCATGCTTCTGGGGGGGTGAGATGGGAACGGTTTATCCTCCTGCCGAAGAACGGGTAGCTGTAAATAATAAAATGGTATATCTAAAGATATTTTATCATTAAAAACGGCATTTTTAAAGCAGAATATGCGTCTGCAAAACAAAACAGACTGCAGGGGAGCAGTCTGTTTTGTTCAAAAGGGGTATTGGGATTAGAGATTAATGAGGTTATCAGGGGGATAACCACGATTTGATTGTAGCAGAGATTGTTGTAAAAAGCAAGTGTTTTGTCGAAAAAAAGCAGAAATAAGATTTTTTTGACGAGTAAAAGCACTATAAAGTTCCCAAAATATGTTATATAATGTTACTTGTAAATAAAAAGCCTTTGTATTAGGTATTAAACCAAGCATTGAAAGGGGAAACAAAAATGGAAGTGTTAAAAGTATCGGCCAAGTCAAGTCCGAATTCAGTCGCAGGTGCGCTTGCAGGAGTGTTACGAGAAAGGGGCGGGGCTGAAATTCAGGCAATAGGCGCCGGAGCGCTTAATCAGGCGATTAAGGCTGTTGCGATAGCAAGGGGATTTGTCGCACCGAGCGGTATTGATGTTGTGTGTGTGCCGGCATTTACGGACATTCAGATAGAGGGAGAAGAGAGAACCGCAATAAAACTTATTGTGGAGCAGAGGTAGAAGTAAGGGAATACGGAAAATACATAAAAAGTATATAAACAGTTTTATGCTCTTAAATGATACGATATCTATGTTTAGCAAGGAAAAGATTAAAATTCAGAGAAGCGCTTTTGCTTTATTTATTAAGCAAAGGCGTTTTTCTGTTTGAAAAATAGTTGCGTACCAAATTTTTCAATGTTACAATGTAAGACAATAAAACATAAATGACAGGAGAAGATTTTATGAACAAAGTTGTTGACATCAGGACAGCCATAGACAAGATTAAGTCCGGCGATAAAGTTGCAGTAGGCGGATTTGGCAATGTAGGCGGACCGATGAATCTTTTGTATGAGCTTGAAAAGCATCCGGAAATAAATCACCTCACGACTATTTCCGAGGATTTTCAGATGAGTGAGACTCCTTATAATCAGGGATTTACGGGTCTCCTTTTGAATGGACAGATTGATGAAATCGTTGTTTCTTTTTTCGGGCATAAGAAGGCGCAGGCTAAGGTGGATGCTGGCGAAGTTAAGCTTACGCTTATCCCGCAGGGAACTCTTGCGGAAAGACTCCGCGCTGCGGGCGCAGGCCTCGGCGGCTTCTATACTCCGACAGGCGTAGGCACGGTTGTTGAAGAAGGTAAGGAGACCAAGGTAATAAACGGTAAAAAATATCTGCTTGAACTGCCGCTCAAAGCGAATGTGGCTCTTGTAAAGGCTTACAAAGCTGACAGAATGGGTAATGCAGTATTCGCCTATACTGCGCAGAATTTTAATACGGCAATGGCCACAGCAGCGGATATCGTCATTCTCGAATGCGAAAAGCTGGTTGAGAACGGTGAAATCGTTCCGGATCAGGTGCAGCTTCCTGGAGTATTCGTTGATTATGTTGTTCACTGTGAGGAGGTGCATTACTAATGGCAGTAAATAAGAGAGAAACGATAGCAAAGAATATCGCCAGATATTTTCACGACGGAGATTTCGTAAATCTCGGAGTAGGAATTCCTACGCTGTCGGCAAACTACATACCTGAGGGAACTGAAATCATTCTTCACGCGGAAAGCGGCTTTGCGGGACAGGATGGAGCCATAACGCCTCCGTGGGATGTAAACGACAGAGAAGCCTGCGACAGAGAGCTCAATAATCCTAAGTGGGCGGACAAGGAAAACGGCTGGAAGATAGGACACAAGGACATCTGCGACGCATCGGGCAATCTGGCGATACTGAGCAAGGGAGCATCGTGCTTTGACAGCGTGGTATCGTTTATGATGGCAAGAGGAGGACACCTCGACGCAACAGTGCTGGGAGGACTTCAGGTAGACGAAGAGGGCAACCTGGCGAACTGGATGGTACCGGGAAAGAACATACCGGGAATGGGCGGAGCTATGGATCTTGTAAGCGGAGCGAAGAAGGTAATCGTAGCGATGGAGCATAACGCTAAGGACGGAGCGCCGAAGGTACTCAAGAAGTGCGTATTCCCGCTGACGGCAATCAATTGTGTGAGCGTGCTCGTAACAGACATCTGCATCATTGAGTTTATCGACGGCAAGATGACGGTAGTAGCGATGGCGCCTGGTATGACGAAGGAGGAGCTGCAGAAGAGAACGGAAGCGACGATTCACTTTGCCGACAAAATCGATGTTATGGATATCGTAGAGGAATAATAGACATTGTCGCATAAAAATAAGAGATGCGGTATAATGTAAGAGGGTAGACAGCCTAAGGTGGGCGGGCGCACAGTGCGCCTGCCCGTTTTGTTTGTGGTACGAGTATTAAAAAGATGAAAGGATGGTGCAAAATGAAAATTTTGTTTTTGGGAAACAGTCACACATATTACAATGATATGCCGCAGATATTTGCGAATATCTGTAAGGAAAGAGGTAAGGATGTTGATGTGGCTATGCAGGCTCAATCGGGTGTAACTTACGGGTGGCATTACGGTAAGCTCATAGAGCTTCGCTTTGCACTTATGTACGGTGGATATGATTATATAATAATGCAGCAGGCGGCGCACAGTCCGTGTCCGAGCAAGGAAGAAACGCTTGCCGACGGTATGAAAATTATAGAGCTTGCAAGGAGGTACGGTGTGGTACCGATTCAAACGATGCCCTGGGCAGAAAAACGCAGTCCTGAACATCAGTACGAGATGTATGAAATATATGAGGAGCTTGCGGAGAAGGCAGGAGTGCGTATAAATCCTGTCGGCAGAATATTTGAAGATATATTTAATAATTATCCGGAAATAAATATGTATTGGCTGGACGGAGAGCATGCCTCAGAGTACGGATCCTATGCAGCTGCGCTTTGCACATACGCGACAATATTTGCAGAAAGTGTGAAAGGAGTATCGCCTAAAAGTTACTATACATATCCGCTTTCTCAGGAAACCTGGAATGAGATATCCCGCGCGTACGCTGAGGCTGCGGCTTGTCCTTGCGACAGAGCGCTTGCAAAAAAGGCAGACGCGCTTTGGAATGAAAAAGCAAAACCGGTGCTCGATGAAAAGGAGGCAGAACGCGTACTCGATACGGATAAAGCAGAAATAATACAAGAGCTTGTTGATAAATATGCACTTTGAACTGCTTTTTCGGTATTTATTAAAATAGACATATTGTAAAATTATAAATTGAAGCAATAATTTATAAAACTTTAAAATAATAAAAATATGTTTTTTAAAAATATAGTCATACAATTCTCTCTTATCAAAAAAATATGAATTTTCAAAAAAATAGCTTGCATTGATAAAGCGTTAGTGTTATGATGAGATAAAGTAAATGCGATGCAAAGCGGCGGTATATAAAAGTGCGGAAGCGCGCTTTCCTAAGCATATATACATAAGCCGCAAGCAACGCATAATACGCTGAAGCAATAATTCATATTTTTTTTAGGAGGTGTGTTATGATTAAAGGAAATAGCAAGTTTCTGAAATTCATGAGATTGTTCGCCCTCGGATATATGGGCGGTACAATCTACCTTCTGATGTATGTGCGTTATGTATTTTATGACCAGATGATGGCGGCACTTCAGTGTACAAACGCACAGCTCGGATTTCTGAATTCAGTATGCTCACTCGTAAGTCTGCCGCTCGGTTTTATCGGACCGTACTGGGTAGATAAACTCGATGCCAAAAAAGTACTCTTATTCTCGATAGGAGGTATGACGGTTGTAACATTTGTTTACGGCTTCTTTGCCAACAGCTATACGGCTTCTGTAATTTGTTTCGTTGCACAGGCGCTCGTTATGGTATGTTACTGGTCGTGCCTTATCAAGTATATCAACAATCTTGGCGGCGAGGATGAAGCAGGCAATTCGTTCGGTATGTACTATCTTATCAACGGTCTTTCAGGTGCGTTCGGAAATGCATTCCCGCTCTGGGTTGTTACAAAGTTTAACCTTGGATACCAGGGAGTTATCTTTGTATACGGCGGTATCACTCTTGTGGCGACAATTCTCATCTGGCTGTTCCTCGAAGACGAAAAGCAGCTCTCAGAGAGAGGCATTCAGCTCAAGGGCGACGAGCCTATTAACATCAGGCATATACCATACGTACTCAAGTGGCCTGGAACTTACATCATCTTCTTTGCTTACTTGACTACATACACGCTTTATGCGAATGTATCGTACTTCAATCCTTATCTTATAGATGTAATCGGTATTGACCCTGATGCTTCATCTGTATATTCGGTAATCAGATCGTACGGAGCAATGGTAATCGCGCCGGTAGGCGGAATAATGGCAGACAAGGTATTCAAGTCAACGTCAACTTGGTATATCGTAGCATTTGCAATCGCAGGAGTAATGTGGGCTGTTCCGTTCCTGTTCTCGTCAGAGTCGAATGTAACGATGGTATGTATTTATTCGATACTTCCGTCGCTCGTAATCTTCGCACTCTACTCGGTAACTTACTCGATATTGAGAGAGCTGCACATACCGACAATGGTGGCAGGTACAGCAATCGGTCTCGGCTCGCAGTCGGGGCTCATCGTAGACGGTGTATGGCCGACGATGTTCGGATCGTGGCTCGACAAGTTCGGCAACACAGGATACACTTATATCTTCACATTTATGATTGCTATGTGTGTTGCAGGTATATTGAACGCGCTGTGGGCTAAGAACCTCGACAAGAAGTGCAAGTCGGGCAAGAAAGCACTCAACCTTTCAGGATTGCAGAAAAACAGCTAAAGTTATAACTTAACAGCGACAAATTTGCATAATAAATAGAAAAGAGCCTTCTCGAAAGCTTAGGTATGAGGGGCTCTTTTAATTTTTATGATTTATAGACAGATTGCTCTTTCTGTTAAAAAAATGCGAATTTTATAAAAAATACTTGCGTTAAAAAATTGTTAATGATAAAATTATAAGGGTGAAATATGTATGTGTATGGAGATTTTCCTAAGCAAAATAGTTCTAAACACATATCAGCATATTTTACTTAAAGCCATAATTCATATTTTTATTTTTTAGGAGGACTGTTATGATTAAAGGAAACAATGGATTTCTGAAGTTCATGAGACTGTTCTCTCTCGGCTATATGGGAGGAACAATTTACCTTCTGATGTTTGTGCGCTATGTATTCTATGAGCAGACAATGACGGCTCTTAACTGTACAAACACACAGCTCGGATTCCTGAACACAATATGTTCAATCGTAAGTTTCCCGCTTTCGCTTATCGGAGCTTACTGGGCAGACAAGCTTGATGCTAAGAACGTAATTCTCTTTTCGGTAAGTGGTATCACCGCTTTATCATTTATATGGGCAATCTTCCCGCACAGCTATACTGTTGCACTGCTCATCTTCGTAGGTCAGGCGATAGTAATGATGGCGTACTGGGCTTGTCTCGTTAAGTACATCAACAACCTCGGCGGTGAGGAGGAAGCAGGTAACTCGT
>CALWPQ010000035.1 GCA_944383465.1 uncultured Clostridia bacterium | reverse complement strand
AAGGAAGAACTGTATTTGTAATTGCCCACAGACTTTCAACCGTTCAAAATTCCGATGTGATTATGGTGCTTGATCACGGCAGAATTATTGAACGAGGCAGTCATAAAAAGCTGATTGCAGAAAAAGGGACGTACTATCAGCTTTATACAGGCGCTTTTGAATTGGAATAGTTTTTAAAAAAGTACGACGGATGTATATTGTTATGAATTTAAAAGTAAAAACTGTTAAAAAGAATTTTTGAAAGTTTTGGCTTTTAATAATATTTTTAACTGGAAAGGATGGTCTTTTTTAAATCAGGCGCTGTCAGTCTTGTGCCTATAAGCTGGGGTCAGTTTAGCGGGTACAATTAGAGAGAAGCTGCGGCATAATAAATGAGAAATGCGCTTTGCAAAAAAGTCGCCGCAAACGGTGTGACGTTTGCGGCGACGTGGTGGACGATAAGGGATTCGAACCCTCGACCTCTGCGTTGCGAACGCAGCGCTCTCCCAACTGAGCTAATCGCCCTTAACAAGAACTATTTAAGCTGCATAGCCAAAGTTTATGACAGTATATACTGTACATTTGCAAAAAATACAGGGTACAAAACAAAAGCGCTGTTTAGGAGTAGTGGAAGCTTTTGTTTTTGACACTCTTTAGCATTCGGCTTGCAATTAGATTGGTGGAGCATAGGGGGATCGAACCCCTGACCTTTTGACTGCCAGTCAAACGCGCTCCCAGCTG
This sequence comes from uncultured Clostridia bacterium, assembly GCA_944383465.1. Taxonomy (GTDB): domain Bacteria; phylum Bacillota; class Clostridia; order Peptostreptococcales; family Anaerovoracaceae; genus QAKD01. The sequence continues at coordinate 30,829 of CALWPQ010000035.1, read as the reverse complement.
CGCTAATGCCCCTTGTTAAAACTGAAAATACTGTTATATAAAGCTGTAAGCAGCTATTTTACGGTAAATCGGAAAACAATATTTATCGAATACAGTATACTACAAGTTTTCTGTTTGTGCAATCGCGCAAAATATGATTTTTGAAATATATTTGCCTATGAGTAAAAAATAAATCAAATATTTATGAAAATCGGTACAAAGTTTCAACGCCTATCCTTGATAATTTTCACGCAAAAGTTTTATTTCTCTGGCATAGCCGGAAAGTTCATTTGGTGTTTCGAGGATAAACGGCAGATCCTTGAGCTTAGGATGGTTTATAATATTTATGAAAGCCTCTGTACCAAGATGGCCTTCGCCAATTTTAGCGTGGCGGTCTTTATGTGAGCCGAGCGGATTCATGCTGTCATTGAGATGCATAGCTTTCAGCTTGTCTATGCCGATGATGCGGCCAAATTCAGCAAGCACGCCTTCGAGGTCTTTGGCGATATCATATCCGCCGTCACTTACGTGGCAGCTGTCCATACATACTCCAATTTTTTGCGGATATTTCATATTGTCGATAATTGCTTTAAGTTCTTCAAAGGTGCGGCCGACTTCACTGCCTTTGCCCGCCATCGTTTCGAGAAGAACAATTGTGCTCTGCTCTGGTGTTATGATATCGTTTAGCATTGCCGAAATTAGCTCTATCCCTTTTTCAGCACCTTGATTTAAATGACTGCCGGGGTGAAAATTATAGTAATTTCCCGGTAAATATTCCATGCGCTTTATATCTTCGGATAGTACCATATGTGCAAAGTCGCGTGTTTTTTGGCTTTCTGAGCACGGATTTACGGTATAGGGTGCGTGAGCTACGAGCTTTCCGAAGTTATGCTCGTGCATCAATTCGATGAGCGCCTGTACGTCAGCCTCATCAATTGCTTTGGCAGCACCGCCGCGGGGATTTCTCGTAAAAAATGCGAAAGTATTTGCACCTATTGAAAGGGCGGTTTCGCCCATATTTTTAAAACCTTTTGATGCCGAAAGGTGGCAGCCTATTGTAAACATTTTTTTTCCTCCATTTTAATATTTTTAAAGGTAACGGTCAAACGATATGTAAATTCGGTCTTTCCTTGTTTTTCCCTGAACTTTACGGAGCACTGCTTTGCCGCGGCCGCGCAGTACAAGCTTATCACCTTCTGTTAGCTGCATATCAGGCTTTGCTGCGGGAGCGCTGTTGACGAAAACGAGACCTGCTTTTATCGCTTCCTGTGCTCTGCTGCGTGAAAGACTAAATACAGAGGATACGAGGTTGTCCAGTCTTAGCGAGGCGACGGTATCGTGCTTTTCTTCTATATTTACAATGCCCGTATTGAGCTCAGTTATGTCTGCGATTTCGAGTTTGAGATTGGTGCGTCCGGCTTTTTCGTAGTTTATAAGTAAGAAATCTGCGATTTCTTTCATTACTATAATGTCAGCTCCATCATCGCGGATGATGATATCGCCTATCATCCCGCGCTTAATGCCAAGCCCCATAAGCGATCCGAGATAATCGCGGTGTGTGAGCTTTTTTGCACCTATGCCGCCTGCGGTGTGTGCTTTGATGAGGGTAAGCGGGCAGCCTTCCGGTGCCGGGTGCTGAAAAGCTACGGTCTGTGCGCTGCCGTCCTGCATATTTGCAGTCGGAACTTTATTCTTTTGCGGTTTTGCAGCAGGCGTTTCCAAATTCTGCGCGCCGGCGATGGACGCAGGTGGCAGAAAATCTGTGAGGTCAGCATATTCCGGTAAAAATATAAGAGCGCGGCGTTCTGCATCGGCATAACCGCCGTAAAACAGCGCGCGCACGCGGCCGGACCCTGCGATATCGGGATTTTCGTAGGTACCGTCCGGCCGCTCGGATAGGAGCATAAGGCTCCTATCCGCCTTGCAGAAAGCTTCTGCGAGCGCGCGCTGCCGCATATCAAGAAACACCGTATTGGTTGCAGCATACCTGATTTCGCACTGCCTTCTTTTATCTTCTATTGTCGCAAGTAAAATTTTATCTTCCTTTTCCATAATTATATTTTATCACAAAATAAGAGTTTTGCAAAAGCTCTCGCTGTCAGAAATTCGGTACACGTAAAGATTTAAGCTGCGGCAGGTCAGGTTTACACGGGTGATTTGCCCTTTGCCTGCAGCACCCAAAGGTGATATAATATAAAATATCCGAAAGTAATAAAAAACTCAAAGGAGAGCATATAAATGAAATATCTAAACGAAAAAACACAAACTTATCTTGAAGATTTGCGGGCTAAAAAATCAGCGCCGGGCGGCGGTGCGGCGGCAGCGCTTACAGGGGCACAAGGCGCGGCACTCGTAATGATGGTGGCGGAATTTACAATAGGAAACGAAAATTATGCACAGTTTGAAGAGGCGTGCAAGGGTGCGCGCGCAGCGAATTCATATGTATATGCCAATCTCGCGATGCTCATGGATCAGGATGCAGAAGCGTACAGTAAGGTGGCGCAGGCGAGAAAAATGCCCGAAAATACAGAAGATGAAAAGGCGGCGAAAAAGGCTAAAATAGAAGAAGCAACAATTACCGCGACAATAGTGCCGCTCAATGTTATGCGAATGTGCCACGAGGGGCTTGCGGCTGCAGAAATGATTATCGGCAAATGCAATCCAAACATAGAAAGCGATCTTACAATTGCGGTGCTGAATCTCCTGGCTGGCCTCAGATCTGCCTGGCTCAATGTTCTTATAAATTTGACGGGAATAGAAAACGAAAATACACGCGAAAATTTTCGCAAGCAGGGTGAAATGTTTCTGCGGCTGGCGGCAAAAATAGAAAAAAGAGCAGAGGAAGCCGGCTTATTCCCTGATTTTAATCCGCCGGATGAAGACGACGAGGTGCAGCAAATACTGAAAAATGCAGGCTGGGCGTAGAAATTTTCAATAGCATCGGAATATCGGTCTATCGGCCAAAATACGATGGCAGATATATAAATATAGTTTTAAGAGGAGGATAAAATGAAAGTATTACTTATTAACGGCAGTCCTCATGCAAACGGCTGTACCTACACGGCGCTGAGTGAGGTTGCCGAAACGCTCAATAAAAACGGAATTGACACTGAAATCTATCAGATAGGCACAAAGCCGATTGCCGGATGCATTGCCTGCGGCAGCTGCGCGAAAACAGGAAGATGTGTATTCGATGACGGAGTCAATGAACTCGCATCGCGGCTCGACGAATTTGACGGCATCATTCTCGGCGCACCTGTTTATTACGCGGGTGCGACCGGTCAGGCGCATGCATTCTTTGACAGGCTGTTTTTCTTTAACGGCAAAAAAATGGCGGGAAAACTCGGCGCAGCGGTTGTATCATGCCGACGCGGCGGCGCTACTGCATCCTGGGATATTCTCAATAAATATTTCGGTATAAGCAATATGTTTATAGTGGGCTCACAGTACTGGAATCAGGTGCATGGAAGCAATGCTGAGCAGGTGAAGCAGGATCTCGAAGGACTGCAGACTATGCGCACGCTCGGACAGAATATGGCGTGGATGCTTAAAAATATTGAAGCAGGCCGTAAAGCGGGCGTGGAATTTCCAAAGTATGAGACGCCGGTATATACGAATTTTATCAGATAGTGCTTAAACTACTAAAAATACAGTAAAAAATAGTAAAAAATCGTAAAACAGGGGCAAACATCGTAGAAAATTACAAAAATAAGGGCAAATGCACAGGAAAAAAGGCGCATTTGCCCTCTTTTTTATGGTAAAAGCACACATTTATTACAAGATTTTTACAATGAGCCTTCACCTAACAACCATAGACGGGCGGTATGATTATAATCGAAAAGGGGATTGGCTGACGTAAAGGCGCGGTAAATAAAGCTGAAAAGAAAGGAGGTGCATATGAAGGGAGCATATGAAAAGAAGCCGATATACAGAAATGAGCTTAAGCAGTATATAAATATCGGTGATTACATTATCCTGCGGAATCGCCTTGAGGTTATCTGCAGTAAGGATAAGCATGCACAGAGGAGCGGCAAGTATAAAATACGAAGTTTATACTTTGAGACACCCGATGACAAAGCATTGCGCGAAAAGCTCGATGGAGTGAACAACAGGGAGAAATTTAGGCTTAGATATTATGATGATGATTTTTCTTTTATAAAACTCGAAAAAAAATCAAAGTCGAATGGGTATGGCAATAAAATCACGGCACCCGTGACAAAAGAGGAATGCGAAAGAATCATAAGCGGGGATATAGAATGGATGAAGAAGAGCGGGAGGGCACTTCTGCTTGAGCTCTACGGCACAATGAAAGGGGAGCTTTTGATGCCGAAGACCATCGTCGACTATACGCGCGAGCCGTATGTATATGCACCGGGAAATGTGCGAATTACGATAGACAGCAATATCAGAACAGGGATATATTCAAAGGATTTTTTAAACAGTGAAGTTGTAACCCTGTCACCGCTTATGGCGGATCCGATAATACTCGAAGTAAAGTTTGATAATTTTTTACCGGAGATCATAAGAGGAGCGGTGCAGCTTGGCAACAGACGCAGTATGGCGTTTTCCAAATACGCAGTTTGCCGTATGTACGGGTAAATAATAAAACGGCACTTGCCTGAAAAATATAAGAAAAAAGGAGAATAATAATGACTTTTAATGATATTTTTAAATCATCTTTTCTTGAAGATGTTTCGGCGTTTCAGCCGTTAGATATGATAATTGCGCTTGCGCTTTCACTGGTGCTTGGACTTTTCATTTTTATGGTGTACAAAAGGACATTTAACGGAGTTATGTATTCACAGGTGTTTGGTCTTTCACTTATTGCTATGTGTATGATAACGACACTTGTAATTCTCGCGATCAGCTCGAACGTTGTGCTCTCGCTTGGTATGGTCGGCGCGCTCTCAATTGTTCGTTTCAGAACAGCTGTAAAAGACCCTATGGATATAGTTTATCTGTTTTGGTCAATTGCATCAGGCATAGTACTTGGCGCGGGAATGTTGCCGCTTGCTGTGCTGGGAACGGCGTTTGTCGGCATAGTGCTCATCGCACTCGGGGTTAAAAAGGTTAAAGACAGTCCGTATATTTTAATTGTCGAATGCGATGATGAGCGTGCAGAGGAGGCCGCAGCGGCGAAAGTCAGGGAAGTGGTTAAAAAGTATACGGTTAAATCGAAAACGGTGTCCAAAAGTGGCATAGAAATGACAATGGAAGTTCGTCTTCCAGAAATGTCGACTGAGTTTGTGAATGCGGTAACGAAAATAGACGGTGTAAAAAATGCGGCACTTGTTTCGTATAATGGAGAATATTTGTCATAAGGAGGAGAGCAGATGCTGGCAAACAAAAAAATTGATGCTGTTATTGTCGTGATGCTGGCGGCGGCACTCATTTTTACCGGAATATTTATGTTTGCGCCCGATCTTTTGGGGATTACAGCAGCAGCGACCGAGCCGGAATACCTTGCAAAGATGTTTGATAAGGAGAAAATCACAGAAATAGAAATAGAGGCAGACGCGGAGGACTGGCAGGAAATGCTCGATAACGCGACGGCTGAGGAATATATCTCCTGCAATATAACGATAAACGGTGAAAAATATTATAATGTGGGAATAAGACCCAAGGGAAATTCGAGCCTGAGTACGGTGGCGGCGATGCCCGACTCCGACAGGTACAGCTTTAAAATAAAAATGGATGAGTATGTTGACGGGCAAAACTACTACGGACTCAGTAAATTTGTCGTGAACAATATGCAGGGAGATGCTACGTATATGAAAGAGTACCTTTCATACGATATGTTTGAATTTCTCGGCGTAAATACGCCTGCGTATGCATTTGCCGATATCACTGTCAACGGCGAGGAATGGGGTTTTTATCTCGCCGTGGAAGCTGTAGAACGAGAATGGGCCGAGAGAACATACGGCAGCGATTACGGGCAGCTCTATAAGCCTGAAAGTATGGATATGGGCGGCGGTGCACCTGATGGGCAGAGAAATTTTGGCGAGATGCCTGATAATTTTAATGGAGAAATGCCAAATGCTTTTGACGGCGCAATGCCTGAGGATTTTAATGGTGAAGCGCCTGATTTCGGCGGAGGCAATTCTGCGGACGGCGGCGAGAGGCCTGAATTCGGAGGCGCAGCAGGGGAAGCGCCTGAAACAGGCGGAGAATTTACGCCGCCGGAGGGCGGAGGATTTGCAGATTTCGGCAGCTCCGGCGGAGGTGCGGATCTTGTATATACAGATGATGAAATTGAAAGCTACAGCCAGATATTTGACAACGCCGTCTTCGGAGATAATAAAAGCAGCGATAAAAAACGCGTAATAAAGGCGCTTAAGGTGCTGAATACTTCTGAAGATGAGTCGGAAATTGAAGAGTATATAGATACTGATGAGGTGTTAAGATATTTTGCCGTAAATACTGTGCTTGTTAATCTTGACAGTTATGTAAGCAGCTTTAAGCACAATTATTATCTGTACGAAGAAGACGGGGTGCTGCAGATAATTCCGTGGGATTTGAATTTGTCATTTGCGGGCTTCCAGGTAGAGGATGCTTCCGAAGCTGTAAATTTTCCTATAGATACGCCTGTCATGTCGGGAATTGAGCTTGAAGAAAGACCGCTCATAGGGAAGCTTTTGGAAAATGAAAATTATAAAAATATATATCACGAATATATAAACACCCTCGTCACCGAATATTTTGACAGTGGATATTTTGAAAACAAGGTAAATGAGCTGACCGAACTCATAAGCGATTATGTGGCAGGAGATCAAAGTGCATTTTATTCTTACGAGCAGTTTGAAACGGCAGTTGAGACTCTGAAGGAATTCGGAAGACTTCGAGCCGAAAGTCTTAACGGACAGCTTGATGGCAGTGTGCCGGCAACACACAGCGAGCAGCTTGAAAATCCGGAAGCTCTGGTATCTGCGGATAATATAAATATTTCCGATATGGGAACGCAAGGCGGAGGCAGTATGAACAGGGAATTTAGAGAAAGAGAAAACGGGGGATTTGGCGGTCATATGATGAGGAATAATGTAAATAATTAAAAATAGACTGACAATTTTGCGCTTGTGTGGTATAATAAAAATACCTGAAGTAAGCAGAGGCTTACTAAACGCAACTTAATTGGAGGTCTGATTTATGGCACTTTACGAATCGGGAGAGGACTATTTGGAAAATATTCTCATGCTGAAAAAGGAAAAGGGAACGGTGCGTTCTATAGACATTGCAACGCGCATGGGTTTTTCCAAACCGAGCGTAAGCAGGGCGATGAGTATACTCAAAAATTCAGGGCTTATCGTTATGGACGAAAGCGGGCTGATAACGCTTACAGAGGCAGGAATGGCCGCGGCGGAAAGAGTATACGAGCGGCACAATATCATATCTGAGTATTTGGAAAAATTCCTTGGCGTTTCGAGAGAAAATGCGCTCGGCGACGCGTGTAAAATAGAGCATGACTTGAGCGAAGAGACCTATTCCAAAATTAAAGATATCGTTCTCGGCAGAAAATAATAAACATATAAAACTAAAGGCAGAATATTAAATACGAAGAGATATCCGCAGGCAAACGGCTTTAGCCTGCCAACGGATATCTTTTTTGCTGTTACGGTATCAGATCACGAATTACGAGCATTAAGAGATTATTGTCGTATAGATCCTTTGCGAAGGCAGAGCTATCGAGCGAGTCAGATATCAATGATGCCGTTTCAGGCGAGACGAAGCTTCTTACAGGCACGAGCAGCGAAAGAGCGAGAAACACGATGAGAAAACCGCGCACGATACCAAAAGCAAGGCCGAGAATACCGTCAAGCGCACCTGTAAATCCTTTATTCTTCTTCTTGGACAGCAGCTCTGTTATTACCCAAAGCATAATTTTTACCGTCAGCAAAACCAAGAGAAAGCTTATAACTGTGACGCTAAGCGATGTCATCGTATCGGCTAAAGTCGATATAAAATTCGTTTCCGTGCTGCGTATGACTTTGGCAATTATTTCAGGAAGCTGTGCTAATGTTTCATCAGCAGCTGTAAAGGATTCAGAAAATTTGCCGAGGAATACATTGTAGAGCGAATCGTAAATGCCGGTGTGCAATGTGATAAAATCGCGCGCCTGCGACGACCATATGAAGCTGATGAGAACAGCAAGAAACCAGCTGGTTGTATGTATAAATGTATATATAAATCCCGACCGAAATCCGAAGACCATTGCTGTTACGAGAATTGTAATTACAATAATATCAAAAATCATAGATATTACCCCCTATTTTCTCATATATATTACTGTAAAAAAGGAAAAAAAGCAAGGCTGCAGGAGGGGAAAATATGAATTACGAGAGGTACGACAGATTTTTTATAATTATGGAAGGACAGAGCGAGGCTTTTGCTATGCGTACAGGAGAGCCGGCGAAAGGTCATATAAAAATAGAGACTGGAAATAATCGCGGGGCAATGCGCATCGGTGTACAGAATGTCAAATATTATGAGAAGAGCGAATATGTATACAAATTGATTTTTTTTGGAACGGTGCGTGAAAAAATGATACATGCCATAATCGGCACGGTAAATGTCAACAGAATGGGAAGCGGAGAAACATATTTTCGCTTTGATCCTGTCAGTATGGACAAAAACGGCCATAGTCTTGCCGATTTTTCACACGCAATAGTAGCAGCTGTATCGGTAAACGATGAAAAAGAGCCGCTTCATCCCGTTTTAAAAGGTACGCTCGATATGCCGCCCTATGGAGAGGAGCGGGAAGCATTAGAGCAGGATGAAGGGATGGAAATATCAGGGGAAAATAGAGGTGAACAAGCAGGTCTTACAGATAACACATACGCAGATGAAAGCCGCAGCGCAAGCACGGCGGCAGGCAGAGCGGAAGCTTCTATGCCCGCAGAAGGAGCGCCTATGTGCTACAATTCCTACTATAACAAATATATAGCGGCGCAGTGTTTCCGAATGGACAGAGATAAAAATGTATACGACCGTGTGGTGCCTTTTAAAAACGATGTAACGGGCGCGGAGTGGACGAAGGTGACAGATGATATTAGACTGCCGATGGTATCGCCGGGAGCGCAGATGCTGTCGGAAAAATACAAGCACTATATTTTTGGAAAAAATGAAAAATACTACTATTTCGGAGTGCCGGGCAGGTTTTTAAGAGAGGAGCAGCCGGAGGAGGGAGCTTCGGGCTTTATTCTTTGGCAGCCGATCCTCGGAGCGGAAGATTATAATGCCACAGAAGAGACGACGCCTATAGAAGTGCGCCGGATGGCGTACGGGTACTGGATAGTGGCGGTAGACATAAAAAACGGTGATATTCTCGAGGCGTAAATAACTGTGGGGGACAAGATATTTCTCTAAAGCACGCTATTTGTGGAAAAGTGATTGAAAAATATGCAGATTTGTGTTAGCATTATAAGGTATATGAAGAATTTTATGATTGAGGCTTTAGCTGAAGCTGAAAAGGCGTCAGCACTTGGAGAAGTACCGGTGGGCGCGGTTGTTGTTAAAGATGGCAAAATCGTAGGCCGCGGACATAATATGACGGAGACTGCAAAAGATCCGACAGCGCACGCCGAAATAATAGCGATAAGAGAAGCGGCAAAGAATATCGGCGGCTGGCGTCTTATTGGCTGCAGTATGTACGTGACCTGCGAGCCTTGCGCTATGTGTGCGGGGGCTATGGTGTGGGCGCGCATCGAAAAACTTTTTATCGGCACGCCGGATCCGAAAGGAGGAGCCTGCGGTTCTGTCTTTAACATTCCCAAGGAAAAGAAGCTCAATCATCAGATTGAAATAGAGAGCGGCATCATGCAGGAAGAATGCTCCGCAATAATGAAAGAATTTTTTAAAAAACTTAGGACGAAGAAATCGGAGGAACGAATATTATGAAAAAAACGGGCATAATTTTAAGCCTAACAATACTAATAGTACTGAGCGCGGCCTCATTTTGTTTTGCGGAGCCTCTGAAATTAGAAGATACATATCCAAGAGACGGCTATGAGAACGCAGCCATAGATAATTTCGGAATAAAATTATATTTTAACCAGGATGTAATAAACGCTGAAAATGAAGAGGCAAATAAGGACTGTTTTGTTATAACAGACGACGAGGGTAAAGAAGTGCCGACAATGGTCATTTATTCCGATAAAGAAGAGGGAATGCTGATGGTGCTTGCCGATATGACCGATGAGGATCTTCAGATAAAACAGAATAGTGAATATACGCTCACGATTGCAGGAGATTTTACGGCGGCAAGCGGAGAGACGCTCGGCGAAGAGCAGACGATAAAGGTAAAGACGCTGGATCAGGCCAAGGCCTCGAGAATAAATGTCATAATGATGGTCATAATGATGGTGGGAATGATTTTCTTCGGCAGACAGACTGACAAGAAGCAGGAAGAGAAGAAAAAGGTAGAGGAAAAAGTAAATCCTTACAAGGTGGCCAAGGAAACGGGTAAATCGGTTGAAGAAATAGTCGAGGCAGAAAACAAGAAGAAGGAAAAGAAAGCGGCAGCCGAAGCGAAAAAGGCAAAGAAAGAAATGGAGTATGAGGATACCGACGATGAAGAGGAAGAAGAGCAGGGTAATCCTTATGCAAAGCATGTGAAGAGCCGCGCGCGTGCTGTGAGAGCTGCCGAAAATTCATATGTGGCAAAGCGAGAGGAAGAGCGTAAAAAACAAGCTGCGGCAATGCGCTTAAAGGGTACTACAAATCCTAAGAAATCAGGCGGCAAAAAAAGAAAGAGATAAAGACTGAACGGGCGCGCCGCAGGGCGCGTCCGTTTTTCTTATTAAAAGAGAGCAGACGATACCAACAGAATGATTGTAAGGGCAGTTAAAAACATGACTTTATATGGAGTGCGATATGAAAAAAATAAACATAAAGGCCTATGCCAAAATAAATCTTTCACTTGATGTCCTCGGACTTAAAGATGATGGATTTCATAATGTATCGATGGTGATGCAGCAGATAGAGCTGCACGACGAGGTACTCGTGCGCTTTATAACGCGCAGCGAGCTTGAAGCGGCAGCAGGCATACGCAGTGCAGACCACTTAAGTAAAGAGGATGAAGGCAACGGAGTATATTCTAATATGTACAGTAAAAAGGCGATGAATACGCATGAAATTGCGGTTGAGCTGTCGACAAACAAACCGTATCTGCCGAGAGATGCGAGAAATATAGCATATAGAGCGGCTCAGCTTATGTCAGAGAAGTATGGCATGCGTGAAGACCTGGCCGGCGGCAAGGTGCGTATAGATATAAAGAAAAATATTCCTGTGGGAGCAGGGCTTGCAGGTGGCAGCAGCAACGGCGCCGCTGTGCTTCATGCACTCAACAAGCTATGGAAGCTGCGGCTGTCAGTCTGCGAGCTTATGGAGCTTGGCGCTGAGCTTGGCTCGGATGTGCCGTTCTGCGTTATGGGGCAGGCGCGGGCCAACCGCAGTCTCAATACGTACATAAGGCAGGATAAAATGGCCTGCTGCGCGGCTCTTGCTGAAGGCACGGGCACTCGCCTTGAACCGGTCACAGCGCTGAAAAGCGATATTGTACTCGTCAAACCGATGTTCGGCGTATCGACGCGCGAGGTGTACAAGATGATTGATGAGGAAATAGAGTTTGCAGAAAAAAGATGCGAGCTCAAGAGGCCGAATAACGTCGAGCTCGTCGTGGCGCTTGCCAACGGCAGCCGCAGAAAAATAATTGCCAATATGATAAATGTTCTCGAGCTTTATACGCTCAAAGCGTATCCTGAGGTCAAGAAAATAAAAGAAACAATGTTTAAGGAAACAAAATCCGCTGCCGTTATGATGAGCGGCAGCGGGCCTACGGTTTTGGGCGTGTACTTTGATAAAAGCGAAGCCGAGAGGGCGTATCAATTTCTTAAACCGCTTTCCAAGGAAGTTTACCTCACAAGGACAATGCGGTAAATAGGTAAATTTAGAAGCCTTACTTATATATAAGTAAGGCTTCTGATGATGCACCTATGAATGATGCGCCTCTGAAAAGAGCTTTTATATCGGTATTTAGTATTAAGCTGTTCTACGCTTGAAATGTACTGAATTTTTTTGTTGCCGCCAAATATTTTGAGAGAATACCGATGTTGGCGTAGTACATAGATTTTTTATCATCCTTGCGCATTTGCACGAGATCTGCCTGCACGAGTTTTTTAATGTGCTGCGAAATTGTCGCCTGGGAGTAGTCAAACGCTGCCACGACGTCTTTATTGCATACGGGCTTTCTTTCCTTATTGCACTGCATTATGTACTGGTATATTTTTATTCTGGCGGGATGCGCGAGCGCATCCGAAACTTGTGCCACAAGGATAATTTCGTCTTCCTGCATTAAATCATTATCTTTTCTAAGTCTCATTTTGGAATCCATGTCCTTTCAAAATTAAAAGTAATATATATCGCCTATTTACAATACACTATTTTTAAAGAAAAATCAAGAAATATATTGAAAGAAATTATGTTGCTTGCTATAATAGCTGTGCTAACCGAAAAAAGAAAAGATTTTATAAGAGGAAAAAATAATGACAGCGACGTTAAGAGAACTTGAAATAGGAAAAACCGCGACTGTTAAGGAAGTCGGTGGCGAAGGAGCGCTCAGACAGCATCTTCTCGATATGGGAATTATACCTGGGGCGGATGTGACAATGATAAAGCTGGCGCCGATGGGCGACCCAATGGAAGTGCGGGTACACGGCTACGAGCTTACAATCAGGCTGGCAGACGCGCAAAAGATACTTATAGACAATGTAAGAGAAGAAAGCAAAAAAACTTTTGAAGAATTTATAAAAGAGCAAGGCAGAATTAAACGCGCGGAGGAGAGAAATAAGCAAAAGGGCAAAGAACACCCGGGTCTCGGGGAGGGTGGACGGTACCACGCAAAGGAAGATGAAAATCCGCTGCCGGATGATGTGATTCTCACTTTTGCTCTCGCAGGAAATCAGAATTGTGGTAAGACCACGCTTTTTAATCAGCTTACAGGCTCTAATCAGCATGTGGGAAATTTTCCCGGTGTAACCGTTGATAGAAAGGACGGCTCGATAAAAAAGCATCCGGAAACGCTCGTTACGGATTTACCGGGCATATATTCAATGTCTCCTTATAGCAGCGAGGAAATTGTAACGAGAGAATTTTTGCTGAAAGAAAAACCGAAGGGCATCATAAATATAGTGGATGCTTCAAATATTGAGAGAAATCTATATCTAACGATGCAGCTCATCGAACTTAATTGTCCGATGGTGCTGGCTCTAAATATGATGGATGAGGTGCGTGAGAACGGCGGCTCGGTGCTCGTGAATGAGATGGAGGAACTGCTCGGAATTCCCGTAGTGCCTATTTCCGCTGCGAAAAATGAAGGTATAGACGAGCTTGTGGACCACGTGCTTCACGTGGCGCGTTATCAGGAAAAGCCGCAGGTGCTTGATCTTTGCAGCGAGGAGGACGCCGGCGGTGCGATACATAGGTGTCTTCATGGAATTATGCATCTTATCGAAGACCATGCGAAAAAAGCGGATATTCCCGTGAGATTTGCAGCGAGCAAAATTGCCGAGGGTGACAGTATTATTATTGAAAGTCTTGGACTTTCGCAAAATGAAAAGGAGATGCTTGAGCATATCATCTTGCAGATGGAAGAGGAAAGCGGGCTTGACAGAGCTGCGGCGATTGCATCAATGCGTTTTGATTTTATCGGTAAGGTATGCGGAGCTACCGTTATTAAACCGCACGAGAGCAAGGAGCACTTGAGAAGCCGCAGAATAGACAAAGTGCTTACGGGAAAGTATACGGCGATTCCATCGTTTATAGCGATAATGGGTATCGTGTTCTGGCTTACCTTTAATGTGATAGGGGCGTATTTGCAGGGGTTGCTGGAGGACGGGGTAGAGGTGCTGACGGAAATGGTGTCTTCGGCGATGATTTCTGCGGGTGTAAATAAGGTGCTTTATTCACTCGTGATTGATGGAATTTTTAGTGGTGTTGGAAGTGTTCTCAGCTTTCTGCCGATTATAGTGACACTATTTTTCTTTCTTTCGATGCTGGAGGACAGCGGATATATGGCACGTGTGGCGTTCGTGATGGACAAACTTCTCCGTAAAATAGGACTTTCGGGCCGCAGTATCGTGCCTATGCTCATAGGCTTTGGCTGTACAGTGCCGGGCGTAATGGCGAGCAGAACGCTGCCATCTGAGCGTGACAGAAAGATGACGATATTGCTGACGCCGTTTATGAGCTGTTCGGCTAAGCTGCCGATATATGGATTTTTTACTGATGCGTTTTTCCCCGGTAAAGGGGCAGTGATTATGATCGGCCTTTATTTTCTTGGAATAATTGTGGGTATATTAACAGCGCTTGTGCTCAAGGGCACCAAGTTTCAGGGATCGCCGGTGCCTTTTGTGATGGAGCTTCCGAACTACAGGATGCCAGGAGCCAAGAATGTGGCGCAGCTTCTTTGGGATAAAGCTAAGGACTTTCTCGAAAGAGCGTTTACCATAATTTTTATTGCGACTATCGTAATTTGGTTTTTACAGAGCTTTGACGCGCACCTCAATATGGTGACGGATTCGGAAAACAGTCTGCTGGCGATGGTGGCGGGAGTGATTGCACCGTTGCTGCGCCCTATAGGCCTCGGCGACTGGAGGATATCGACGGCGCTTATCAGCGGATTTATGGCCAAGGAAAGCGTTGTTGCAACATTATCGGTACTGTTCGGAAGCACGGAGGCGCTGCTTGCGGCAGTAACGCCTCTCGCAGCTGCTTCACTTCTCGTGTTCTGTCTGCTTTATACGCCGTGCGTGGCGGCGGTATCGTCTATAAAAAGAGAGCTGGGTGCGAAATGGGCCGTTTATATTGTAATTGCACAGTGCATAATTGCGTGGTTGGCATCGTTTGTTGTGTACAGCATTGGGGCTGCCGTGCTTTAGCTGAGCGTGCAGTTTGGCAGGCTGATAGAGTGAAAGAATTAGACACGGTACTTGTGAATTAAAAGATATAGTATAGACGGAGTATAAAATGCAGATCGGAGCTTTGCAGTATTTAATAGTATGTCCGCTGGTATTTTTGGCGGGATTCGTAGATTCGGTTGCGGGAGGCGGGGGACTTATATCGCTTCCCGCTTATTTGCTTGCCGGACTTCCTGCACATTTTGCTATAGGTACAAATAAAGTGAGTTCGGCTATGGGAACAGCGGTAGCGACATTCCGTTATTCTCGGAGCGGTTATATCGACTGGAAAATGGGTGCGGGCTGCACAGTGTTTGCACTTGCAGGCTCGGCACTGGGCGCACGGATTGCGCTTCTCATAGACGATAACGTTTTTAAAATTATTATGCTTTTTATTTTACCGCTGACAGCGCTTTATATAATGCGCGGGCATGCGTTTGCTGAGAGCACTGAGCCATACGGCTTTGTAAAGACGCTTGCTATTGGGAGCACAGCTGCGTTTGTAATAGGTATGTACGACGGCTTTTACGGGCCGGGTACAGGTACTTTTTTAATACTTGTGCTCTCCGGTATAGCGCATATGAAGCTTACAGAGGCGAACGGCATTGCCAAGGTAATAAATCTGTCCACGAATATTGCCGCGTTAATCGTATATCTTTGCAGCGGCAAAATAGCCGTGCTTTTAGGCCTGACCGCGGGAGCTTTCAGTATCGCCGGTAATTATGCGGGTACGAAGGCTTTTGTCCGCGGCGGCGCTAAAATTTCAAGGCCGATAATGATGACTGTAATAGCTTTGTTTTTCGTAAAAGTTGCAGTGGAATTATTCGGCTGAATGGTAAAAGATACATCATGAAAAGCAAGAAGTCAAGAATGCGGATTTCTTGCGGAAAAGATATATTCTTCTGCGAATTTTGCGGCGACAGCACCGTCTGCCGCTGCGGTTATAATCTGCCGCACAGGTTTTGTACGCACATCGCCGGCGGCAAAAACTCCGGGAATATTCGTTTTTGTATTTTCTTCGGCCGTTATATAGCCTTGAGCAGTCAGATCAAGCTGGTTGGCAAAAAGTTTTGTGTTTGGTATGCGTCCGACAGCAACGAAAACTCCATCGCAAAGTATTTCGCGGGAAGCTCCTGATACGGTATCGTTGATAATTATACCTTTCAGATTTTTGCCGCTTGAGGTATTGGTGCCGGTATTTGAATCAGAGTTCTCGTATATGAAAGATGCAGTTTCCGAATTGGGAAAAAATTCGACATTCGGTGTGTTTTTCAATATTTCGAGATATGTCTGCTCGGCGTGCGGTGCATCGTGTCTGTGAACGAAGTAAACCTTACTGCATATGTTCGCCAGAAGCAGGGCGTCGCCGGCGGCCGTATTTCCGCTACCGATGACAGCTACCGGCTTGTCTTTGTAGAACATACCATCGCATGACGCGCAGTAAGCAACGCCGCGGTTTCTAAGCATTTCCTCACCCTCGATATCAAGCCGTCTCGGCGCTGCTCCTGTGGCGATTACAACAGCAAGAGCGCTGTACACTGTATCTCTTGTTTTGATGATTTTTGGGGTTTTAGAAAAATCGACGCTTGTTACTTCTGCAAAAACAGTTTCGGCACCAAAATTTTCGGCGCCTTTTGCCATACGTTCTGCGAGGTCAAAGCCCTCAATACCGCTGTCAAAACCGGGGTAATTATCAATTTTATCAGTTTCTGCCATTTGACCGCCGGCGGAAAACATTTCAAGAACGAGTGTCCTTAGACCTGCGCGCACAGCGTAAAGCGCGGCAGCATACCCGCCGGGACCGCCGCCTATTATAATGATATCATATTCAGATGTTTGCATTGATCCAGTCCTCAAGCGCGGTCTGCGACTGCGGCGATATTGTGGCGGAAGCTACCTCGCCATTCTTAAAAATACAGAGTGTAGGTACGAAATTTACTTCAAATTTGGAAGCAAGCTCTGGCTGTTCGTCGATGTTTACCTTGCCGACGTTTATTTTGTCCGACATAGCAGAAGCAACTCTGTCAAGCACCGGCGAAAGCTTGCGGCAGTATACGCACCAAGGAGCCCAAAAATCAATAATAAAGGGTTTGTCAGCGGTGCGGACAGCAGAATCAAAATTTTCATTTGTAATATCAATAATATTCATATGATAAAAACCTCCTGTATCAAAGCAGTATATTAAAAATTTTGTTTACAAATTTAGTATGTCTTTGTGCTGAATAAATAATACTATAATAAAAATCAAAAAAATTTTGTTGACAAAGCATGTACAAGGTGATAAACTAATTACTGTTCAAAGAAAATATATAATATGCGTGATTAGCTCAGCTGGTAGAGCACCTGACTCTTAATCAGGGTGTCCAGGGTTCGAACCCCTGATCGCGTACCAAGAAAAAAACCGAAGTATATACTTCGGTTTTTTGCATTTAAATCAAGATGTATTGCGTATGACGTGTAAATTTTATAAGCTATTTCGATTTTTGCTTTAACGCGATTATATTTTAAAAATATCGGGACATAATAAAAATCGAGGAGGGATTAGAAAATGAAAAATAACAACTCAAACAATTCAAACGCAAAGAATAATAACCAGTCAAATCAGACTAACAAGACAAATCAGTCAAATCAGAGCAACCAGTCAAACCAGAGCAACCAGTCAAATCAGAGCAACCAGTCAAATCAAAGCAATCAGTCAAACCAGAGCAATCAGTCAAACAACAATTGCAACTAATTAGGGCGAATCTTTGATAGACCATACGGTCTAAAACGAAAAAACAGCATTAACCTTTGCGCAAAAAGAGCAGGACTAATCTCTCGTTATATATAGAGCGGGAAACCCCGCTCTTTTTGTGTTTTTTTATATATGATTATTTGCTATTATTTGTTTTTTATAGTATAATACAATTATCTATAAAATCTTTTGGGAGCAGAGAAACTCATATGACTTTCGGTGAATTTATAAAAATGTTTTATAGAACTATTATTGTAGAAAATCTTAATATATTTATCGCAATTTTTGCTGTTTTAGCAGTGGTGCTTATTGCAGCGCTTTTAATGAGACCGTACCGTTTGTGGTACTGGAAAGTAAATAAAAACAAAGAAGAAATAAATGCAGAGCTTGGTAAACTCTGTGAAGCAGTTAAGAATATAGAAGTTATGGTATCGGGGAGCGAAGCAAAAGAATGTGCGGGAAGCGGCAAAGGCGAAGTAAACGCTGAAAATACAGAAAGCAGTCACGCCGCGCTGAAAAATGAAAAGGATGAGGAGCCGCTGCCTGAAAACGGAGAGGCGTCAAGCACATCTTTTAGCGGCGGACGAGACAGAATATTTCTGCGCGGATATGATACGGATAAACAAGGCAGAATATATACAGAAGAGGAAATAACGAAACTGATAAAAGATTGACGGAAATGAACGGGGAGGAAAAAAATTGTATTGCAGCAAATGCGGAAAACATATAGGCGATAACGACAGATTTTGCAGCGGTTGCGGAAGTAAAATAGAGCCATCCGGTGAAAGAATGATGGAAAACTCCTCTTACGAAACCGGAAATACGGAAGAATATGTGCCTTATACTCTCGACACGAGTGAATTTGTATGGGATGTATATGAGTTTAACAGTGAACATAAAACTCCGGAAAAAGTGGAGGTGGACTGGCAGAGGGGAATTGTAACAGAGCTTGGAAAAGATGATGAAAAAGCGGAAGAAAATTCAGGCTTAAGTGCTGTGATACCAAATTCAGCGCCAGCTTCTGCAGAAGAAGAGCCAAAGCCGAGTAAAGCTGAAGCCAAAGCCCCAAGTCTTGATGCGATAAAAGAACAGATCAAGGCCGAAGAAGAAAAAATACGCGAAGTGCGCGCTGCGGCAGAAAAACTTCATCAAGAAGAAATGCATAAAAAAACGCAGGAGCCTCACTTCAAATTTGTTCCGGCAGCAGAAGAAGAGTACGAACATATACATCAGCCTGAAAAAAAAGAAGAGGATGAGGTCTTCGAGCGCGTAACCCTCGAAGACATATCGAGCGATGTTGAAAGCGGAAAAAATATACAAAACAGCGCAATGAAACGCGATACGGCAAGGCTGGACAGATTTTATACATTTAACAAGAAAAACGAAGAGTTTCAAAAACTGCTCGACAGAGAGTACGAGAGGATAAATTCGGGCAGGGGAGAAGAAACGGAATTAGATAATATATTTGATTTGAATGTAAGGGAAGAAAAAGCCGTTTATGATTCTGGAGAATTTGACCCGGTAAGGCATCTTAAAGAAGCGGAAGCCGCAAGAAAAGCAATACTTGATGGCGGTATAGATTATACGGGTGGTGATTTTAAGAGCGGAGATTCCGTGGAAACAGTAACGCCTTTAGCGGAAACAAGCGCAGAAGGCGAGGAAATGCGAAGGTTTGATACTACGGAGCTCGAAAAAGATATTTACGAATCATCCGCAGGGCTCGACGGGCTTTTTGGAAGCAAAGCAGAAAGCGAGGCGCAGAACGAAGAGCAGGGTGGTTTTGAGAACGAAAGTGATGACGGCATTAAAGACCAAAAAAGCGTCTATGAACAGCAATTAACGGTACAAAAAACAGAAAAAGAACAAGATGAAAACGGTGATAGTGCAGATAATTTCTACGAAGATGATATTCGAGAAAAAAATATGTCGCTGACTATGGAGCTCGATAAGCTTTTCAGCGATATGGAAGAACCGGTTGACCCCAAAAAGGAAAAGAAAGAGAGAAAGCGCGCCAAAAAAGCAGCAGGTATGCTTGCTCATGAACAAAGCTCAGTAAATGCAGAAAGTTCAGGAAGCGGCGGTGAGGAAAATCCGGGCGGTACCGGTAACAGCGGTTACGACGATTACGGCGGTGAAAAGAAACCGATTGCAGGAAGAATTTTGCTCATAGTTGTTATAGCTATTCTCATTTTAGAGCTGGCAGTTCTTGGCATCAGGTATTTTGCACCCGACAGCAGGGCGGCGATTTTTATAAATGATAAATTAACAGATGCCGTAACGTTTTTTTCTGAAATAGGAAAATCGGAAGCATCAGATGACGGCGGCCAAGGCGTAAATACCGATGCAGATGAGACGGACGGCGATATTCAGCAGGATGAAAATCAAAATCAGGACGATGCGGCGCAGCCTGTCAGTATGAACAAGATAATTGAAGAGCAGATGAGTGTCTACAATAAGAATATTGAAATTGTAACATCAAGTGAGGAGCTTCAATATATGCCGCAGATAGAGTATAGCTCAGATAAAATAAAAGATACGAAGCCGCTTACAGACAATGTATTTTATACAGATGACGCTGGCAATGCGTACTATGCGGACAGAGAGGCTGTGGGTACGCTCATAGCTTTTGATTCGCGCTGGATAGATTATGTAAACGATAAGGATAAATCTGTTTTTGATGTTCTTAAAAAAGACAGCAATGCGTATAAAAACTGCGCAGCATTCAAACAAAATGTTAAAAAAACTTTTAAAACGCTTAAAATAGGCGAGATAAGGCAGGATGACAAAGGGTATTACATATGGGCTCGCGAGACTATTGAAACAACAAGCGGAAGTAAAACTACAAGCGATAATTTTAATTGGGTATACTATATGGAACCTGAAAACGAAAAATTGCTTATTGTAGATTATTATAAATTTTAAGGGGACAACCCAAAGGAGGTATTTACTTGGAAAAAAAGAAAAGCACGAAAGCAAAATGGATCATAGTAGCGGTACTTTTGATCGTTTTGATTTTCCTCGCACTCATCGGATTTATTACTGATTATTTATGGTTTAAAGAACTCTCCTATGTGAGTGTGTTCTTTACGCAGCTTGTGTCACAGCTAAAGCTCGGAATACCTACGTTCGTTGTAATGGCAGTGCTGCTGCTGCTGTACATGAAGATGCTCAAAAAAGGGTACTATAACAAGGTGGAGTCCGATGAAATACCTGATGAAAGAAAACTCAAGCTGACAGAATGGCTTATTGCTATCGGCGGCGCTTGTTTTGTGGCGGCGGCCGTTATGTCCAATTTGTGGTGGCAGGCACTGCAGTTTTTCAACAGCACGGACTTTGATATAACAGACCCGCTTTTCGGTCATGATGTTTCTTTTTACATTTTTAAGCTCGATTTTATCCAGAGATTGAATGAAATGGTTATCGGGGCTATTATAATTTTTGTAATAGCAACGGCAATTTACTATTCAGTGCTGCTCGCGGCCAGAACGCCGAGAATATTTGAAGAAGTAAGGGATGAAGAACCGGAAGAGCAGGCCAGATATTACGGTCCTGAAATGAGAACGGGGAAAGACAAGGATTATCCGTTTGAGGGTCCGACAATGGGTGAGACTCTTCGCGAGGCTATGGACGGACTTAGAGGTCTGCGAGGCGGTATGAACCGCGCAAGACGTCCTAAGAAAAAGTTTGATAATAAAAATATCAATCAATTTATAGGAATAGCGAAGACTCAGATAATTGTCATAGGAGTGCTCTTCTTTATTATGCTTGCGATAAGATTTTTCCTTCGTCAGTACGAACTTCTTTATTCGTCGACGGGAGTTCTCTACGGAGCAGGCTATACAGATGTAAATATTACGCTTTGGATTTACAGAGCGCTGGCTATACTTTCTCTTATAGGCGCAGTGAAATTTGCAATCGGCGTCAACAAGAAGAAGATAAAGACAGTGCTTTCTGTACCTCTCATTATGGTTATAGTAGGCCTTGTAGGAAGCGGAGCTGCGGTGCTCGTACATAACTTTGTTGTATCGCCTGACGAAATCAACAAGGAAAGCACATATCTTGAAAGAAACATAGCGTTTACTCAGTCTGCATACGACCTTGATGATGTAGATATTAAAGAATTTTCGGCGTCGAGTACGCTCACGCTTGAGGATATTGAGAACAATGCGGAAACGATAAACAACATCAGGATTAACGACTACGAGCCAACGGAAAGATTCTACAATCAGACGCAGGCTATAAGACAGTACTATACATTTACAGACGCCGATGTTGACAGATATATGATTAACGGCGAATACACGCAGGTATTCCTTTCGGCAAGAGAAATAGATGAAACGAAGATTTCACAGGAATGGCTTAATAAGCACCTCAAGTATACTCACGGATACGGTATAACTCTCTCGCGTGTAGATAAGGTAACGGCATCCGGCCAGCCTGATATGCTTATAGACAGTATTCCGCCGGTATCGCAGATTGAAGAAATAAGCATAGAAAGACCGGAGATTTACTTCGGTGAGCTTACAAATAACTACATTCTTGTAAAGACGGACGAAGAAGAATTCGACTATCCTGACGGCAGCAGCAATACGTATACTCTGTACGAAGGTGATGCAGGAATTGAGCTGAATATGCTCAACAGACTGATGTTCTCGATAAGAGAAAGAACTATGAAGCTGCTTGTATCGACAAATATCAACAGTGATTCGAGAATAGTTATCAACAGAAATATAAAAGACAGAGTACAGGAGATAATGCCGTTTTTATCGTATGACTCAGATCCGTATATTGTAACTGCAGACGGTAAGCTCTACTGGATTATTGATGCATACACTATGAGTGACAACTATCCGTATTCGGCGCCGTTCAGCGATATGTCAAAGGTAAACTATATTAGAAATTCAATTAAAGTAGTAATAGATGCATATAACGGTACTACAAGCTATTATCTTGTTGACGACAGTGATCCTATTGCCAATACGATGAAGAAGATTTATCCGGATCTCTTTAAAGATGCCGACGAGATGCCTGAGTCACTGAGAGCCCATCTCAGATATCCTAACATGCTCTTCCAGATACAGGCGGACATATACGCGCGCTATCATATGGAAGATGTAAATGTATTCTATCAGGGTGAAGACCTTTGGGATATAGCGGATGAAATTTATGGACTCGAAGAGACGAAGATGACTCCGAACTATTATATTATGAAGCTTCCGGGCGAGACAAAGGAAGAATTTGTAAATACAATTCCTTATACGCCGAAAGATAAAGATAATATGATGTCGCTCTTTGTTGCCAGAAACGACGGCGAACATTACGGCGAGCTCGTGCTTTATCAGCTGCCTAAGAGCAAGATAACTTACGGACCTATGCAGATAGAAGCTCAGATAGACCAGAACACAGAGATTTCCAAGGAATTCTCGCTCTGGAATTCTTCAGGCTCAACATATACAAGAGGAAATATGTTTGTAATTCCTATCGAAGATTCGCTTATCTACGTAGAGCCTGTATATCTTGAAGCATCTAACTCAGCGATACCTGAAGTAAAGCGTGTAATCGTCGCATATAATGACAGAATTGCTTACGAGCCTACGCTTGCGGAGGCGCTTGCATCGCTGTTTGGAAAGAGTGAAAACGGGCAGGGAAGCACAAATCAACCGGAAACAAGCGAAGGATCGCAGGAGCTTACAGAGACAGAGCTTATAACCCTCGCAAATGAGGCGTTTGACAATGCGCAGGCTGCAATGCAGAGCGGTAACTGGGCAAGATATGGAGAATATCTCACGCAGCTTGAACAGTATCTGAATATGCTGGCAGAATAATTGTAAATTTGTAATGGAAAGAGGAATAAAAGATGCTTGATTTTGAATTTGACAGGATGCTTTTCAACATTCCGGTAAACGAACACAAACCTGAAAAAATCACAGAGATTTTAACAAATCACCCGGAAGTCAAGTTTGTATCTTTAGTAGGTATTGATATAGGCGGCCACGACACGGACGAAAAAATTCCCGTGGAATTATTCCTCGGAAGCCTTGAAAAAATACTGGCTCATGGAGTACAGACCGATGGAAGCTCAGTAGTGCTTCCGAAGATAGCGGATCTTAATAATGCCAAAGTCGATATAATACCGGACCTTAGTGTAAATTGGTATGTAGACTATAATTACAATCACAAAGACAAGAAGACGGAGCTCCCGGTAGGGACGCTCCGGATTCCTGCTTTTCTTCTTCATAACGATACTAATGAAGTGGGCTCGCGGGTGATACTGCGCGATGCGGTGAGAAATTTTAAGACGGATCTTATCGAGGTTTTAAAGAATAATCCATATGTATTTGAATATTTGCCGATAGAAAGTGTAGACGAGATTGAAGATTTAAGTCTTACATGTGCAACTGAGCTTGAGTTTTGGGTAAAGACACCCGATGATGAAGCGGACAGAGAACAGCTTTCGACGGCACAGAGCCTCAAAGAGCAGTATTGGAAGAGAACGATAGGACCTGTAAGAACAGCGCTCGAAAAATCGCTTATGGTGTTGCAGCAGTATGGCTTTGAGCCGGAGATGGGACATAAGGAAGTTGGCGGAGTAAAGGCCAAGATGGGACATTCCGGAGACTACGATCACATTATGGAGCAGCTGGAGATAGATTGGAAATATGCGGAGGCTTTGCAGGCTGCTGATAACGAAAATATGATAAAGTACATAGTAAAAGATGTATTTCGTGCGCACGGTCTTGATGTAACATTTATGGCCAAACCGATGACGGGCATTGCCGGAAGCGGAGAGCATACGCATCTCGGAGTTGCGGCAAAGCTTAAGGACGGAAGAAAGATAAATCTTTTCTCCGGCAAGGATAATGAGTTTATGGGGCCTATCGGTTTTGGAGCGCTGCTTGGAATACTCAAGAACTATGAAGTTATAAATCCTTTTGTAAGCGCGTCAAACGACAGCCTTAACAGATTAAAGCCGGGTTATGAAGCGCCTGTCTGTACTGTAACTTCACTTGGGCACACAGTTGAAAAACCATCCAGAAACAGGACGGTGCTCATCGGCCTTGTGAGAGAGCTCGGAAACCCGCTGGCTACGCGTTTTGAGTTGCGGGCGCCGAATCCAAAGAGCAATACATATCTTGTAATAGCTGCAAGCTATATGGCGATGCTCGACGGTATCAAGGCTTCACTTGCGGCAAAGAAGAGCTCGGATGATCTTCTTGCTTCGCTCTCAAAGAAGTGGGGAGATGAGGACTTTTACCTTGAAAAGGACAGAGAATACAGGAGCGAGCGAGAGGTATTTGAGGAATTTACTGAGGAAGAGAGAAATAAGCTCTTTGGCAGAGCGCCTGCTACCGTGTGGGAAAATATCAATGCTTTTGATATTTATCCCGAAAAGCTCGAAGTATTTAAGGCGGACGGTGTAATGAATGACCTGACGCTTGAATCATATAAGGAAGCGATAATATCGCAGTGGGCTACGGAGCTTCATGACAGGATTATTCCGAATAGCATGGAAACCGTAAGGCGCTGTGTAAAGCTGCACGATGATGATGACTGTACTAACCTTGATATTTCAAGATGGCTGCAGATAGATATAAAGAGAAAAGCGATAGGCAAAGACAGTATAGGTAACAAATGTCTTTTGACGAGAATAAAAGAGGCCCTCGACATAGGAGATTATGAGACAGCGTCTGATCTTCAGATAGAAATGCAGAAAGCTGTGGAAGATCTTGCGGAGCTTTATATAACCTACAGAAAAAATCTTTTTTAAAATCAAGGAGATGATAATATGTTAGATATTAAAAGAATAAGAGAAGATTACGAGGGCGTTAAAAAGTCCGTGGAATCGAGGCTGAAAGGCGATTTTGGCATCGGCAGGGTTAAAGAGCTCGATGAAAAGAGAAGAGAGATACTTGCTGAAGTGGAGGCGCTTAAAAACAAGCAGAATCAGGATTCGAAGCTCATTCCGGTTATGAAAAAGGAAGGTAAGGATACTACCGAACTCATGGCGGACATGAAAGCGCTTTCCGATAAAATCAAGGTACTCGACGGAGAACTCAGCGCTGTTGAAGATGAACTGCATATGGCGATTTTGTCAGTGCCGAATACTCCGTATAAGGATGTTCAGGTGGGCGAAGACGACAGCGCCAATGTAGAGCTCAGAAAGTGGGGTACTCCGCGTGAGTTTGATTTTGAATATAAAGCGCACTGGGATGTGGGAACGGATCTTGACATTCTCGATTTTGAGAGAGCAGCCAAAATTTCGGGCGCGAGATTTACCGTATATAAGGGCCTCGGTGCAAAACTTGAGCGCGCAGTAATAAACTTTATGCTCAATCTCCATACTACAGAGCACGGCTTTACGGAAATTTTGCCGCCGTTTATGGTAAACAGAGCGGCGATGACGGGTACGGGTCAGCTTCCGAAGTTTGAAGAAGATATGTTTTATGTACCGCAGAAAGACTTTTTCCTTATTCCTACAGCGGAAGTCCCTGTGACTAATTTAAGAGCACAGGAAATCATAGATGAAGCTGAGCTTCCTATTTATTATACGGCATATACGCCTTGCTTCCGCGCCGAAGCAGGATCAGCCGGAAGAGATACGAGAGGTCTCATAAGACAGCACCAGTTTAACAAGGTGGAAATGGTTAAGTTTGTAAAGCCTGAGACTTCATACGATGAGCTTGAGTCGCTTACGTTAGCAGCTGAAGCGGTGCTGCAGCGTCTTGAAATTCCGTATAGAGTTGTAAGACTTTCGACGGGTGATCTCGGCTTTTCGTCCGCGATGACGTACGATATAGAAGTTTGGATGCCGAGCTACGGAAGATATGTTGAAATTTCTTCGTGCAGTAACTTTGAGAGCTTTCAGGCGCGTCGTGCAAATATTCGCTTTAGACCTGCGGAAAAGGGCAGCAAGCCTGAATTTGTACACACGCTTAACGGTTCCGGTCTTGCAGTCGGGAGAACAGTGGCTGCTATTCTTGAAAATTATCAGCAGGCTGATGGCAGTGTAGTAGTGCCTGAGGTGCTGAGACCATTTATGGGCGTAGATGTGATTGCTAAGAAATAAGAAGCTGAAGCTGCTTTATGAATTTGATAAAAAGGACTTTTGGCAGCAGCCAGGAGTCCTTTTTGCAAAGAAAGAAGAAAATATAGAGAACAGGAAAGATTATGGCGGAGAAAAGTATTGTTGATTTTTTAAAGGAGCATGCGGCAAAAAAGCCCGTCTCCTTTCATATGCCGGGGCATAAGGGGGCGTCGTTTTTTCGTGAATTTGGCTACAGCAGTTTTCTCGATATAATGGCTGATGCCGATATAACGGAAATTGCCGGTGCAGACAACTTGTTTCAGGCAGAGGATATCATCCTGACAACGATGAGAAAATACGAACGGCTTTACGGTGTAAAAAAATCGTACCTGCTTGTAAATGGAACAAGCGGAGGCATTCTTGCGGCGGTAATGGCGGCAGTACCGAAAGGTAAGAAATTGATAATGGCGAGAAACTGCCATAAGTCGGTGTTCAATGCGCTGTCGTTGGCGGAGATAGAACCGGTGTATGCGTATCCGGAGTTTATTTCTGAGCATGGGATTTCGGGAGCCGTTTCAGCTGATGAGATTGCACGGCTGCTTGCAGAAAACCCTGATGCTGAGGCTGTTATTTTTCCATCCCCTAATTATTATGGAATATGTTCTGATATAGAGGCGATTGCCGATGTTGTGCATCGTGCTGGCAAGATACTGATTGTGGATCAGGCGCATGGTGCGCATTTAAAGTTTTTTTCAAAGTTCGGCTCTTTGAGCGGCGCTGATATGACGGGCGCTTTGAGTGAAGAAAGTGTGACGCGTTGCGCGGATAAGGCTTTGCTTTCGGAGGCTGCGGCTTGCTCTTCGCGCTGTGCGGATGCAGCTGGCACTTTATGCGCATGTGCAGTGCGCTTTCCGAAGTCTGCGGAAGAACAGGGTGCAGACATTGCAATAAATTCTGTGCACAAGACGCTCGGTTCTTTTACGCAGAGTGCCGTTATGAATGTAAATTCAGACAAGATAGATTTAAATTTGCTGGAGGATAAGCTGCAAATGGTGGAATCTTCAAGCCCGTCGTACCTGCTTCTGGCGTCGTTAGATATGAGCGCGGATATTATAGATAAGCACGGTCCGCTGATTTTTGCGCGGTGGAAAGAGAATATAGAGTGGTTTCTCGGTGAGACAAAGAAAATAAAAGGACTTTCTGTTATGAACTCCGCAAGGCAGGGGGCTTCCGGTGAGTTTGACAGTACGAAGCTTAATCTCGATATGAGCGCGCTCGGGCTTTCAGGTGATATGCTCGATGAGGAGCTTATGAAGCGAGGTATTTATTCGGAACTTGTGACCGGAAATATTCTTATGTGCATGACCGGTATGGGAAATGTAAGAGGCGATTATGAAAAATTGCTTGCAGCACTTCGCGAGATTGCGGAGAGGTATTCTGGAGGAAGGTGCAGAGAAGCGGGCGTATGCAGAGCAAAAAATGATTTAGAAATGCATAAGAATAAGCCGGTGGAAGTTGAAAATGGCGGTGTATCGTTAGGTTATCCTTGTTTTGGAACGCTTGAGCTTTGCAGCGTTCCGGATGATAAAGAGAAAGTCAGACTATGCGAGTCGGCAGATAGGGTATGCGCGGTATCAATTATTCCTTATCCACCCGGGATTCCCCTTGTCTGTCCGGGCGAGAAAATAACGGCAGAACTTGCTGCATATGTGTCGGAGCTGCGCGCACGCGGACACAAAGTAATTGGCGTTACGGCAGACGGTAAAGTAACAGTAGGAAAGGAGAATAACAGATGAGCGGGATTATCAGAAAGGCGTCGGCAAAGGATGTTGATGCTGTAGAGATAATATATGAAGAAGTACATAAAGATAATGAAAATAATAACAATTATTGTAACTGGGATGCTAAGGTATATCCTCTGCGCGCCGATGCGGAACGGGCAGAAGCGGCAGGAACACTTTATGTATATGAAGAGGACGGAGAGGTGCTCGCCGCTGCAATATTCAATCATATTCAGCCGCCGGAGTATGGTAAGCTCAAGTGGAATGTTGAAGCGTCGGGGGACAGCGTTATTGTGCTTCATACTCTCAGTGTGTCTCCACGCGGCAGGAAAAGAGGAATTGCAAAGAAAATTGTCGCATTTGGTGAGGAGCTTGGCCGTGAGCTTGGATGCACAACTATACGTTTTGATACATCGGAGTTTAATAAATTGGCGTACAGCATTTATACCGGTCTTGGATATGCAGTAGTCGGAAAGATCCTTGCTTACACGAGTGAAAGTATGGCGAAATTTTTGTATTGCTTTGATAAAAAGCTTTAGAGCAATTACTGATATTAAATAATAAACGCTGGATTTTGAACAGCTATTTTACATAATGATTATTATTGAAATAAAAAATATCCTTAAAATCAGAAATTAGATTTTGAGGATATTTTTTTATTTTCTACCATTCATAATGTCAAATTATCTTCGGAAGGGGAAGGTAGTTTGCAGGAACAAGAAGGCCCCTTCCAAAGAAAAATTTAGGAGGATACTCGAAATGAAAAAAGTACTTTCATTTGTACTGGTGTTGACACTGGTACTCGGTAGCTTCTCAATGGTATTCGCTGCATCTGATACAAGAAGCGGTTCACAGCTTACAGATATTGCAGACAGTGCCAATGCAGATGCTATCATCGCGAACTGCGACCTCGGAATCATTACGGGTTATACAGACGGCAGCTTTAAGCCTGAGCAGTCTGTAACAAGAGCAGAATTCGCAGCAATGCTTACAAGAATGCTGGGCGTTCCAGACTCAGCTCTTACAGGCTATGCAAAGACTTCTTTCACAGATATGAGCGGATATGGCTGGGCAAACAGCTACATCGGTTTCTGCGAAGCGAAGGGAATCATTAACGGTTATGGAGACGGAACATTTGGACCGGGAAGAACAGTAACAGTAAATGAAGCAATCACTATGACACTCCGTGCAATTGGTTATACAAATAACTCATCGGAGCTGGTAGGAGCTTGGCCATCAAACTATGTAACACTGGGAAAGAGACTGGGACTTTATGATGATGTAGCAACAACTACAACAATCGACAGAGGCTCAGCAGCACAGGTAATCTACAATGCGCTTACTTGCACAGTAGTAGCAGTAGATGCTGATGGCAAGACAACAGATGCTTATGTAGACAAGGATACTGATAATGCAAAGACAGTTATCGAAGTATATCTTGACTGCACACCAACAGGCTGGATTGTTTACACAAAGGGTGATGCTGATGATTCTGTAATCAACACAATGAGCTACATCGGTGCATATGTAAAAGCATTCCGCAACGACGATGACGATGTAATAGCGATTGCAGAAGTTAAGTCGACATTCTTAACAGGTGACTACACAGAAGCAGATGACGAATTTGAAACAGATGATGTAACATATGACCTTGTTAAGAGCAACATCAACTACAAGGATGAGGACAACGATACTCAGGATACACAGATGTTCGTAAACGGCAAGAATACGACTACAGGAAATGCATTTGATGCAGACGGAACTTATACAATAGCAGCAAAGGTTTCCGGAAAGACAATCAAGGAAGTATATTCAATCAGCAAGTGGACAGCAGAAGAAGCATTCCTCTTTGAAAACGATATGCTTGATACAGAGGATAACAAGCTTGACGGATATACATTTGTAGAAGATGATAACGGAAGCATCGATGAAAAATCATTTGCGCTTCTTGGTGTAAGCTCGCTCAATGACATCAAGGAAGACAATGTTGTTGAAGTATATCTTGAGACACCGGAAGATTCCGATACAGACATCGTTAGAATCGAAGTTGGAACAGAGACTGTTGAAGGAAAGATCACTGTAGTTAATACAGATGGAGATGAATTCACAATCGGCGGCAAGGTATACAGCATAGCTGATTCATTCTCTGCAGATGAAGATGATTTAACTAAGGCTTCACTTGGTGACACAGGTACAGCTTACCTCAACTACAAGGGTGAAATCGCTCTTTGGAAGGTAGAAGATGCTGACGCAGAGAACTACGCTATCGTAACTGGCGAAGTAGAAGAGGTAGGAAGAGATGATACAATCATACTCCTCGACAAGAACGGTGAAGAGAAAGAATATGTACTTACTGATGATG
>CALWPQ010000034.1 GCA_944383465.1 uncultured Clostridia bacterium | reverse complement strand
TTGTCTTTTGGTCATCCTCTCGGACAACCTTTTGACTTCTTTCTTTCACTATGAAGTTTTCAAGGTTCCTAAGAGCTTCTATCGCTCTTTCGCTGCTCGTCTTCTTTCGCCGACGAACATTTTATATATTAACACTTTCGCAATATTTTGTCAACAGCTTTTTGTACATTTTTGCAGATGTTTTTTACAAGCTGTAACTTAATTTTGCGACAGCTTTTTAATATTACCAAATACTTATGTCCTTGTCAACATATTTTTTGCAATATTTTTTGAAATAATAAATTTGCTTTTAAATATGAATATCATTCAATACTCTGCGCAGAATAAGAAGTAAGAATTTTACTGCTCTCTGCGGTAAAAGTTATATACTTATATGTTAAATACCGGAGGTGTTATTTGTGTTTATAATATGTTTAAGGACGATTATTCTTTATATTACTGTCCTCATCACCATACGCATTATGGGTAAGTCTGAGCTTTCCAAGATGTCGCCCTTTCAGTTAGTTGTCATATTTATGATTGCCGAGCTTGCTTCTATTCCCATAGAGTCACCCGATGTTTCCATTATAAAAGGAATGGCTGCTATATTCACTCTTCTGTTCTTACAAGTATTTATTTCATATATATCTATAAAAAGTGAAGGATTTAAAAATTTTGTAAACGGCAAACCGAGCGTGCTCATAGAAAACGGCAAGATAAATTACAGGGAGCTTTCTTCTCTGCGCATATCTATAAACGATCTTATGGAACAGCTTAGGCTGGGAAACTCTCCGTCCCTTGCCGATGTAGACTACGCCGTAATGGAGTCAAACGGCGATCTTTCAATAATTCCTAAGCCTGGCAAACGGCCGCTGACTCCAGATGATATGAAAATAACCGCAAGCGGAGATGCTATGCCTCTTGTCATCATCTCCGACGGCCATCTTTACAGCGCCAACCTTCAAAAAATGGGATACGATGAGAACAAACTCAAAAGTACGCTGCTTTCGTACAATATAAAATCATACGATGAAGTTTTTATGGCTTTCTGTGATGAAAAGCGCGAATTTCATATATACTGCAAGAAAGATAACGGCAGAGCCGAGGAGGTGAGCAAATGAGATCTTTCATAGTTTCTATATTACTCCTTCTCGTGATCTTGGGCTGCTGGGTCGGATTTGATATGTATTCAGACAGCAGACTTGACAGCTACATTGATTCCATTGAAGCCGAAATAATGCCTCATATAGAAAGTGAGAACTGGCAAAATGCTGCGGCATCACTTGAAATGCTTGAAAAAGATTGGCACGAATACAGGAAATATGCTGAATTTTTTCTCGGAACAACTGACTTAAATGAAATAAGCTATACCATAACAAAGTCGAAGTCTTACATTGAAAACGCCGACGCAGCAGGTGCCGCGGGAGATCTTTCATATCTAAAATCACAGATAAGCTTTCTCGACCTCAACGAAAAAGTAAGCGCGGGTAATATATTCTGATACAGTTTAATTATGACATTGTTAAAAAAACAGAAACGGCTGCACGAGCTTATTTTTATGCCCGCGCAGCTATTTTATATTATTTCATACATATTGACAGCATCCTCTTTCTTTGATGACTCTGTCAAAAGCAGCACTCTTGCCGTTATTTCGTTGCTGCCGAATTTGATATTTATTATATCACCTATATTTACTTCGCTTCCCGGCTTTGCGATCTTGCCGTTTATGGTAATTCTTTCCTGCTCGCATGCCTCTTTAGCGATAGTTCTCCTTTTTATAAGCCTTGAATTTTTCAAAAATTTATCTATACGCAAATCAATGCCTCCCTGCAAATATTGTTTTAAGATGAAATAAAAACGGGGTGACCGAAAAATCACCCCGATACTAACAAATAAACTGTTTACTATTTGTTTATTGCGTCCTTAAGCGCCTTGCCTGCCTTAAATACAGGAGCCTTTGAAGCAGCAATCTGGATAACTTCTCCCGGTTTTCTCGGGTTTCTTCCCTGTCTTGCTTTTCTCTCTCTTGTTTCAAAAGTACCAAAACCGATAAGCTGCACCTTGTCTCCTTTAACAAGCGCGCCTTCTACACATGATACAAAAGCGTTTACAGCAGCTTCAGCATCTTTCTTTGTAAACCCTGTTTTCTCTGCAACAGCAGTAACTAATTCGGCCTTATTCATTTATGATTCCTCCTTAAACAATATTAAAACTTTTTTATTAAAGATACGGTTTACTTACTCAGTTTTTCAAGCAATTTTGCCTCATCCCAGAGCTTGTCCATTTCCTCGATAGTCATATCGTTCAGAATTTGCCCCCGCTCTTTGGCAGTCCGCTCAATATACGAAAAACGCCGTATAAACTTGTCCGTAGCTTCGGATAGTGCCTGCTCGGGATCAACCTTAAGAAATCTTGCTACATTTACTACAGAAAACAGCAAATCACCAACTTCATCCTTAATTGAAATATGGTTGTCAGACACACTTGCTGCAAGCAGTTCTTCCGTTTCTTCTTTTATTTTTTGAAAAGCGCCCGACACATCATCCCAATCGAAACCCACATCCGCAGCTTTTTTCTGTATTTTGTATCCTCTCGTAAGCGCCGGCAGCGCCCGCGGTACATTCTCCAGAACAGATGTCTGTGTCGTCGTTCCTTTCTCTTTACTCTTGATATTCTCCCATTTTTCAAGGACTTTGTCAACACTTTTAATGCTTTCTTCTAAAAAAATATGGGGATGACGCCTTATCATTTTCTCGCATTCGTCATTTATTACAGATATTAACATAAAATCTCCATTTTCTTCCGCAATAGCGCTGTTCATGAGCACTTGCAGCATAACATCTCCGAGCTCTTCTCTCAGATTTGTCATATCTTTTTTACTTACAGCATCCACCGCTTCGTATGCTTCTTCGAGCATACATGGCACGAGACTTTCATACGTCTGCTCTTTATCCCAAGGGCACTCGCGTCTAAGCACCTTTATAATCTCCCAAAGCCGCAAAAAAGCTTCTTGACTTGTCTCCGCACGGTTTCTTAAATTCATATACTTATCTTCATTCATAGATTTTCCTCTTTTGCATATGCAATCTCTTCTCGAAAGCTTCGATTTCCAGACTATTTAACAAATTTTCCTGCTATCTTCGCAAGCTTTTCTCCCTTAGGCAGCATTTTTAACTCTTCCTGCGATATCGCTTTTGTTCTGAGCAGCATAAGCCCATATATAAGCGCAGCAAGCGCTATTGCTGCGAGCGTGGCAAGAGAATTTCCAAGATACCCTACAAGTACCCTGTGCGTAAGCCAAGCTGCTGCCCCCATAACAATCGCCGATATTCCCGGTCTGCCGTATACAGTCATAAAGTCAAATTTTGTACCTGTATAGCGGCTTACCGCCATTAAATTGAGTACAGACGCTATGATGTATGCCGCCACTGTTCCTATAGCCGCGCCTTTTACGTTTATTTCCGGAATGCCGGTAAGCCAGTATGTGAGTACGACTTTAGCGACTGCGCCGAAACACATATTTATTACCGGTATAAACTGTTTGCCAACGCCTTGAAGCACGCCTGTAAGAGTCTGAATGCTCGAAAGGAATATGACACCAAAAGCCATTATCTTGAGGCACTCGGCTGCACCGACAGCGCTTGCTCTCTGCATAGGATAAAAAAGCAGCATAATAGGTTCTGCTATCACCATCATGCCGACAGCGCATGGAAGTCCCATTATTATAGCCATTCTGTAGCCTGTATATATGTTGTCGCGAAGGTCGCTTGTTCTGCCGAGCTTGTGCATTTCTGCAACCACCGGCACGAGACTCATCGATACCGCCTGCGTAAGTACCTGCGGGAAATTTATGAGCGAGCCTGTAAACCCTGAAAGCTGTCCGTAAAGCGCTTTGGCCTCGGCCGGCGAAAAACCCGCCGCATTTTGCAGCCTGTTCATTACAATGGGCACATCTATCGCGTTCATTATCGGCATTATGGCAGCACCGAGCGTAATAGGCACTGCAAAAGCGAATATCTTTAAGAGAATCGAGCTCGCACTTTCATAAATCTTGCCTGCGCTTCTTTCTATATTTACTCTGTATTTGCCTCTGCCGCTAAAATATATAATAATTACTACGAGAATGCCTCCTATCGAGCCTGCCGTTGCGCCGAACGCTGCACCCGCAGCCGAAAATTCAAGTCCTTTTGAAAGAAATACGTATGCGAGCGCAAGCCCAACCACTACTCTGAAGACCTGCTCCATTACCTGAGATATTGCTGTCGGCGTCATATTCTGATTGCCTTGAAAATACCCGCGGAAAGACGCCATCATCGGTACGAGAAGCAGCGCCGGGGCAAGAGCCATCATCGCATATTTCGCTTCGGGTATTTTGCAAGCCGTAAAATACGGCTCTGCGCCGAAAAAGCATAAAGACGCCGATACTATTCCTATAGCAAACATAAGAAAGAACGATATTTTAAACACTCTATAGCCTTCGTTATACCTGCCGATCGCGTTTCTCTCCGATACCATCTTGGAAATCGCAACGGGTATACCTGCTGTTGATACGGCGAGAAATATGTTGTATACAGGGTATACTGCCTGATAATATGCCATTCCGACATCGCCGATCAGATTAGCGAGCGGTATTCTGAAAAACGCTCCCAGCACCTTTACTAAAATACCGGCAATGCCGAGTATCGCCGCTCCTTTTATAAATGATTTTTTAGCCATTTATTTTAATTCTCCCAAAATTCTGTTTACTGCCTTTTTTACCTCAGCCATTGTCCGCTCTATATCGATTGTCGTAAATTCTCCGTTTTTATACAGAATTTTTCCGTCAACCATTGTCAGCACTACATTTGCCGGAGAGCACGAGTACACGAGATTATCTTTTATATCGTGAAGAGGGCAGAGTTCAGGTGCAGCTAAATCTATTACGATGAGGTCCGCCTTATTTGCTACAGCGACACTGCCGCAGTCCGCTCTGCCTTGGGAAAGCGCGCCGTTTTTTGTCGCTATAAAGAGCACCTCATCCGGCGAGAGCGCAAGCGGATCCATACTTTTTACCTTAGCGGCCAGCGACATAACTTTCATTTCCTCAAAAAAATTGAGGCTGTTGTTGCTGCTTACTCCATCGGTTCCCAGCGTTACTCTGATGCCTTTTTCGAGCATTTTACCTATGTCCGCAATACCGCTTGCAAGCTTCATATTGCTCACTGGATTGGTCGCAGCTGTCACGCCCTTTTCAGCGAGAATGTAAAAATCTTCGTCTTCAAGCCATACACAGTGAGCTGCTGTAGTCTTAACATCGAAAAGCCCGAGATCACAGAAGTAGCGCGCAGGCGTTTTGCCGTAGCGTGCCTTGCACTCCTCATGCTCGCTCTTTGTTTCCGATAGATGTATGTGCATCTGTGCGCCGTTTTCCTTTGCCAGTTCAGCAAGAGCTTCAACTGCCTTAGGGTTTGAAGTATATTCAGCGTGTATCGAAGCTTCTCCGATCAGCCGCCCCTGCGCTTTGAACGGAAAGGCTTTTATGAGATTCTCAGCTTCAGCATATTTCTCCGACTTTTTGGGGTCGGAATCGTCAAAATGAACGATGCCGCGCGCTATGTTCATCTTAGCTCCTGCATCGAGCACAGCTCGCGCTATATCATCACACAGACTGTACATATCAGTGCTTGATACTATTCCTGATTTAAGCGATTCCGCCATAGCGAGCATCGTGCCCCAATATGTCGCATGCGAATCGAGATGATCCTCAAAAGGAAATATTTTCAAATTTAGCCAATCCTGTAAATTAAGCCCTCCGCCGTATCCGCGCATAAGCGTCATCGGCGAATGCGTATGCGTATTATAAAATCCGCTCATAAGAAGCTTGTTTTTTCCGTCGTATATTTCGTCTCCGTCATAGCCTTGCGGAGCTTCTTTACCAATATAATCTATTCGTTCTCCTTTTATGCCTACATACATATTTTCCTGCAAATCGAGATTTTCATTCAAAACCGCGATATTTTTAAAAAGCATATCCTTCTCCTTTTATATAAATCAAAACAAAGCAATATTTTTTCGGTTAACTATATAACTATACCACAATATGCCTTCTCATTCAATATAAAAGCAGGCATACAAAATTGCGTGCCTGCTTATTCTCCGGCTGTTATTTTAATATTTCCTCGTTTATCTTTTCTGCGTATCTCACTGTTTCCATAGCATCTTTACAGTATTTGTCCGCGTCTATCATATCGGCATACTCCTGCGTCAGCACGGCTCCGCCGACGGCAACCCTGCACCAAGGCGTGCGCCTATGCAGCAGCTTTATAGTCTCTTCCATAGCGGGCACAGTTGTCGTCATCAGCGCGCTCAAACACGCAAGCGGTGCATGCAGGCGGCAAACCTCATCCGCTATGCGCTCAGGCGCTACATCGCGTCCGAGATCAGTCACAGCAAAGCCGTAGTTTTCGAGCAGCAGCTTTACAATGTTCTTGCCTATATCGTGAATATCGCCTTTTACGGTTGCTATTACAACGCTGCACTTAGGTGCGGCGCCGCTGCTTGACACAGTCATCGCTTCCTTAATTTTTTCAAATGCCTGCCCTGCGGCCTCAGCACTCACGAGCAGCTGCGGCAAATAGACTGTATTTTTTTCAAAACCCTCGCCCACAATGTTGAGTGCCGGGATAATTTCATTCTGCACTATTTCCAGCGGCGGATATCCTCCTTCTATGAGTCTTGCTGTTATATCTGCTGCGCTTACCTTAAGTCCCTTAATAATTGCCTTCTGCAAATCCGAACTTCTTCCTTCATCCGCACTTTTTACTGCTGTCTCTTTGTTATACGCATTGCTCTTAGATGCCGCCTCTGTCGCAGCTTGGGCAAGTTTCTCTTTTCTTTCCGCATATTTTTCGGCAAACACTATATACTCTTTGCAGTTGTCGTCAAGTCCGCGAAGCGCTCGGTATGCGTAATATACCTTCATCATATCCTGTGATTCAGGGTTCATTATGGCCGCCGAAAGTCCGTTTTCAAGCGCCATCGCAAAAAAAGTACTGTTGACGGCATTTCTCTCCGGCAGCCCAAAGGATATATTTGAAACTCCAAGAGATGTGAGACAGCCGAGCTTTTGCCGTATTTCAGAAAGTGCGGCAAGCGTTGTCACGGCCGCATTTTTCGACGCACTTATTGTCATTGCAAGTGTATCAAATATTATATCCTTTTTTTCTATACCGTACTTGGATGCCGTCTCTAAAATCTTTTCCGCTATTTTTACTCTTTCCTCTGCTGTTTCGGGTATGCCTCTTTCGTCGAGCGTAAGCGCAACGACAAGTCCGCCGTATTTTTTGACGAGAGGAAAGATGCTTCTCATACTTTCCTCCTTGCCGTTTACCGAGTTTATCATCGCTTTGCCGTTATAGCGTCTCAACGCCTTTTCCATAGCTTCCGTATCCGCAGTGTCTATCTGCAGCGGCAGGTTTGTTACGGTCTGAAGCTCACAAACGGTGTTAGTCAGCATTTCCGCTTCATCTATTTCCGGAAGTCCGACATTGACATCGAGTATATGCACTCCCATTTCCTGCTGCCTTATTCCCTCGTTTAAGATATAGGCAATATCGTTTTCGGCAAGCGCCTGTTTAAATCGTTTCTTACCCGTAGGATTTATTCTTTCTCCTATGAGCACGGGTGCTTCTCCAAATATAACAGCATGTGTATACGACGATATAAACGTGATATTTTTAGGCTTTACTGCAAGCGGTCTTTCCATTTTTGTGAGCGCGGTAAGTTTCGCTATATATGCGGGCGTCGTGCCGCAGCAGCCGCCCGCAATACGCACACCGTTTTTTATAAGCCCTGCCACATCCTCTGCAAATTCGTCAGCTTTGACATCGTATACCGTCTTGCCGTTATTTATCTGCGGCAGTCCCGCATTAGGCTTAAAAAGTACCGGCACAGACGCATATTTAAGATATTCTGCAACTACCGGCGCCAGCGCTTTTGGTCCAAGCGAGCAATTGACGCCGATTGCGTCAGCGCCCATTCCCTCGAGCAATGCGACCATCGCGGCAGGTTCGGCCCCCGTCATCAGCTTGCCGTCATCGCTGTAGGCGTTTGATACAAAAACAGAAAGGCCGCTGTTTTCTTTGGCCCCAAGCAAACCGCTTTTTTTTTCAAACCTCCCT
>CALWPQ010000033.1 GCA_944383465.1 uncultured Clostridia bacterium | reverse complement strand
GCGGAAAGTTACATATCGCGGAGTGAGAAGGCCGGCAGCTGCGGAAAAACTGAGACTTGCGGGGGTATATACAAAACTGGAGAAACAAAACAAGAAAAGAAAAATGATGAAGCCAGCACCTTAAATGAGACGTTGATTGAAAAGTTGGAGTGCAAAGGCAATGCAAAAAACGCACAGTATAGACCGAAACAGAACTGCGTATACATAAAAAGACTTGACAGAGAT
The DNA here is from genome assembly GCA_944383465.1 of uncultured Clostridia bacterium. GTDB lineage: Bacteria > Bacillota > Clostridia > Peptostreptococcales > Anaerovoracaceae > QAKD01. The sequence goes on along the minus strand of CALWPQ010000033.1, from coordinate 76,235 downwards.
TTTTGGCATAAATATATGGCGGAGCTTGCCGCATTAAAAAAGGTGAAAACGGTAAAGAGAAAATTAGCCTGTTTTACGGGCTTTTTTTATTTTCTTGAAAACAGGGGCATAATAGAAGAAAATCCTCTTGACAAATTTAAACTCAAGCTGAAGCCAGCAAGCAGTGTGCCGGAGACGCTCAGCCTGAAAGAAATGAAGTGTATATTTGATGCGGTATACCGGCCGCTTAGGGATAACATAACCGGCATAACCAAGGAAATGGCGGAAATTTTAAGATGCCGCGATATTGCAGTACTGGAGCTTTTATTTGCCACGGGACTGCGCGTAAATGAGCTGTGCAGTATGAACTTTTCAACATATGATAAGGACGAGCAGAGTGTGCGCATACTTGGAAAGGGCGGTAAAGAAAGAAAGCTGTATTTATGCAACAACGGTGTGATAAATGCGCTCGGAAAATATATAGAGAAGAGAGTACATATGGATAAAGAAAGCGATGCCATATTTTTAAACAGATGGGGAAAACCTCTTTCATGCCAGGCTGTGCGCGATCTCGTGCGAAAATATTGCAAAGCGGCAGGAATTAAACGCAACATTACACCGCATGCATTTCGCCATACGTTTGCTTCGCTTCTGCTTGAGGAAGGCGTAGAGCTGCGCTACATACAGGAATTTCTCGGACACAGCTCTATAACCACGACGCAGATTTACCTGCATACGAGCGAAAAAAGGAAGCGCGAAATACTTACAAAAATGCATCCGCGAAAAAAATTAGAAAAATAATTAAATAATTGTTTAATCGTTTAAGTGAGTGGTATACACTATCTGTAAGGAGGTAGAGATATGGAAAATAAAAAATTACCTCATGATCACGGTACCCATACTCTGGAAATATTTAAAGGCACATATGAGAACAGATCGTTTGAGGATGCGGCCGATATCTTTTCACTGGTTAGTGACAGTACGAGGCTCAAGATATTTTGCCTGCTCTGCCACACAGAGGACTGTGTAATTAACATTGCGGCAGCTGTTCAAATGAGCTCGCCGGCAGTGTCGCATCATCTGCGCGTACTCAAAAACGCCCGCCTTATAAGCAGCAGAAAGGCCGGAAAGGAAGTTTATTATACCGTTGCCGATACGCGTGAAGCAGAGCTTCTTCATGCGGCTGTGGACAAGATGATGGAAATACGGGGCTGTGATACACTTTAAAAAATAAAAAATTATAATAAAATGGAGGATTGAAATGAAAAAGAATTTTAAACTGGAAAACCTTGATTGTGCAAATTGCGCGGCAAAAATGGAAGCTGCGATAAACAAAATTGATGGCGTAAACGCAACTATCAGTTTTATGACATCAAAGCTCACGCTTGAGGCGGATGATGCAGCTTTTGACAGCGCGGTAGAAGCGGCGCAGAAAGCCATAAAAAAAGTGGAACCTGACTGTCTTATCGTAAGATAAAGAACATAAAGCAAATACCGCAAATAAAAATGGAAGCGGTGTTTGATAGGGGGTCATATGATGAATAAAAAGCAGAAAAGGCAGCTCGCGTTAATCATCATTGCGTTTGTCATACTCGCTGTTGCCGCCGCTTGCGAGCATTTTACCAATATGCCGCCGCAAGCATATACGGCGATGTATTTTGTATCGTACTTGATAATCGGACTCGGAACGCTTGTAAAGGCTGTGAAAAATATCTTTCGCGGACAGATTTTTGATGAAAATTTTCTTATGGCAGTAGCAACTATAGGTGCAACAGCGCTTGGAGAAATGCTCGAGGCAAATGCCGTAATGATATTCTATCAGATAGGCGAGCTCTTTGAGTCGTGCGCCGTGGACAGATCGAGAAAATCTATTTCAGAGCTTATGGATATAAGACCTGATTACGCCAATGTGCTGAGAAACGGTGAGGAGATTGAGACTGATCCATACGATGTAAAAATAGGAGAAATAATAATAGTAAAACCGGGCGAAAAAATTCCGATGGACGGAAAAATTACAGAAGGAGTGACGTCGCTTGATACGGCGGCGCTTACGGGCGAAGCCGAACCACGAGCAGCTGAAGCGGGCGATGAGGTCATAAGCGGGTGCATCAATCTGACAGGTGTAATACGCGTAGAGGTGACTAAGGAATTTGAGGAATCGACAGTTTCAAAGATTCTCGATCTTGTTGAAAACGCAGCTGCCAAAAAGGCAGATGTTGAGAAATTTATTACAAAATTTGCGTCTGTTTATACACCGCTCGTATGCCTTGCGGCTGCGCTGACTGCAGTTTTGCCGCCGCTCATTATTCCGGGAGAGACATTTTCCGTATGGATTTACCGCGCTCTTACCTTTCTCGTAATTTCGTGTCCGTGCGCGCTTGTTATTTCGATACCGCTTTCGTTTTTCGGAGGTGTAGGCGGAGCGAGCAAGCTCGGCATACTTGTAAAAGGCAGCAACTATCTGGAAACGCTTGCGAAAGCGGAAACGGTAGTAATGGATAAGACCGGTACATTGACTACAGGAGCATTTGACATAGAAAGGATAGCTGCACAGCCTGGATATAAAGATGCGGAGATATTAGAGCTTGCGGCTTATGCGGAGAGCTATTCGCATCATCCGCTGTCGCAGTCGATAATAAGTGCTTACGGAAAGCCATTTGAGGCAGGCAGAATTGTCGATGTAAAGGAAATTGCCGGAAGAGGTGTTTTCGCTAAAATAAAAGCAGCCGCAAGTGAAAATATGTGCGCAAAGGCCGAAGATAACGCCGCAGGCGAGGTTGCTAATGTGTATGCGGGTAATGAAAAGCTAATGAAAGATATAGGCATATCAAGTGTTCCGACTTTGGAAAATACAGTTGTATATATTGCTGTAAATGGGAATTTTGCGGGTTATATAACATTTGCGGATAAGATAAAACCGGATGCGGCAGAAGCTGTAAAAAAGCTGAAACAGCTGGGTGTGAAAAAGACTGTTATGCTTACGGGCGATAAGGAACAAACAGCAAGAAATGTCGCGGCGGCAATCGGCATAGACGAAGTGCGCGCAGAGCTTCTGCCACAGGACAAAGTAAACGAAACGGAAAAAATTCTTGCTGAAAAAAGTCCTAAACGCAGTGTTGTATTCGTAGGTGACGGTATAAATGATGCCCCTGTACTTGCGAGAGCAGATGTTGGCGTAGCGATGGGCGGTCTGGGCTCAGATGCGGCTATAGAAGCCGCTGATGTGGTGATTATGACAGACGAGCCGTCTAAACTCGCCGCTGCGATAGGTATTGCGAGAAAGACGACCAGGATAGCGCGCCAAAATGTAATAGTTGCGCTCGGTGTTAAATTTGCTGTGCTTGCGCTGGCAGCGATTGGGTTTGCTAATATGTGGGCGGCCATTTTCGCTGATGTAGGTGTGGCGGTGCTTGCAATATTAAATTCGATAAGGGCACTCAATGTTTCCAAGTTTCAATAATAGCTTTAATGCTTGGTTCGATTTCATCGATGGGAATTTGATTATAATATAAGATATAGGTACTGTCGCTTGCAGAAGCGGCAGTATCTTTTGTTTTTATCTGCTGTACAGGCACACCAAAACGGGCGGCTTCATCTACCAAGATTTCCGGAGCTTTGCCCGAGGCGATTGTTACTGTGATATTTATGCCGGAGGCAGTATTTACGGGGAAGACGAGATTTTTTCCGTATTTATCTATGGCAGCTAGCAGCTTTTGGAGTTTCTGCGCGTAAAGTGTACGCAGTTTCTTTATATTTATCTGATAAAGTCCGCGAGCCATAAAAAGAGCCAGCGTAAGCTGCTCAGCTTTGGAACACGTCTGCGTGTAGTCGTCTTTTATGGTCAGGAATATCTGTGAAAGCTGCTCTGGCAGCACCATATAGCTGATTTTTACGGAAGAAAAAAGTGTTGATGAAAACGAGCCAAGATATATGACGCGGTTTTCATTATCCAGCCCCTGCATAGATGGGATTGGTTTTCCCGCATAGCGCAGTTCGCTGTCGTAATCGTCTTCAATGATAAAGCTGTCGTTCTGCACCGCCCAGGCGAGCAGCTTGTAACGGTTGCCGATAGGGATGACGGCGCCTGTTGGAAACTGATTGCCGGGGTTTATATATGCCGCAGTTCTGATATTGGCGGGCAGTTTTTCGATGAGAATGCCGTTTTCGTTGACAGGAACGGGTGTTACGGCAAACCCGCGGTCGCGGAAGATGTGACGTGCGGGAATGTAGCCCGGGTCTTCAAACACTACATGATTGATACCGTAATTTCTGAAAATAAGTGAAAGCGACCCTGTTATTTGTTGTGTGCCGGCGCCGATTACTATTTGATCCGGCGTGCATTTTACACCGCGGGCACTGAAAAGATATTTGCAAAGCTCGTATCTGAGCGCGGCTCCGCCCTGCGGGTCTGATTCAAACATCAGAAGGTCGGCGTGTTCTGTCAGCACTTGAGACATACATTTTTTCCATTTTGTAAAGTCGAAGCAGGCGAGGTCGTATTTATATTGAGGTGTGCTGTATAAAGAGCTGAATGGTTCTGTGGTGCTGAAATCGTAAGAGCTTGAATTGATAAGTGCTTGCGCTGCCGTTATGTCTTTGCCGCAATCACTTTCGGAACCAGCATTATTTTTGCCTGATGAGCCTTGATTCACCGGGAAATCTGCATTTGCTCTGTCGGGCGCGGCTAGTCCGATAATACGCACGCTTCTTATGTAATATCCCGATTGCGGCTTGCTGTATATGTAGCCTTCGACTTCAAGCTGTTCGTATGCCGAGGTTACAGTTGTAAGGCTCAGTGACAGCGATTTTGCGAGTGTGCGCAGCGACGGCAGTTTTTCGTTTTCCGACATTTCCCCAGAGAGAATACTTTCTTTGATATAGTCGTATAATTGCAGGTAAATTGGCCGTTTGGTTTCTTGGGTAAAAACGGGAATAATTGCTTTCATAAATAACTCCTCCTAAATGGATAAAATAATAAGTACAAGAGGGGGCTTGGTATAACAATATGCGATATACAAAAGACTGTACTGCATAGTTAAACCATTATATAGGGGTACAATTTTGAAAAGATGATAATTATACGCCTAATAATTTAAACTGTATATTAAAAAGTAAATAAATTTGTCTGTTTATAAATAAACAATTTTATTATAACATTATAATATAAGAGCATTTTGAAATCAAGTGACGGGAGGAAATAAAATGGAAAAGGATAAAACTTCAAAAGTTGTTTTGACGGCACTGATGATGTGTCTGATAATTCTTGCCACTATGCTTATAAAAATACCAATTCCTTTTACACAGGGATACGTACATCTTGGCGATGCCATGATATTTCTGTCAGTGCTGATTCTCGGATGGAAATACGGAATAGTGGCTACCGGAGTGGGCTCTATGCTCGGTGATATCATAGGCGGGGCAGCCGCATGGGCACCGTGGACGCTTGTAATAAAGGGCGGTATGGCACTGATTATGGGAGCTTGTCTTAAGGGAGGCGATTCTAAGCTGAAAGAGGTTATCGGCATGATACTTGCAGGAGCGTTTATGGTTGCCGGCTACTATGTGGCAGAGGGGGTAATGTATGGCAACTGGGTGGCAGCGGCAATCGGAATTCCGTGGAATATCGGCCAGTTTACAGTTGGAATGGTTATTGCGGAAATACTTTCCGCAGCGCTGCAAAAGACGCCGGCCGGACGTTATTTCACATATAAAAAGAGCCTGTAGAACTGGAAATGTAACCGCTGCCGGATTTTTACCTACACAAGTCCGCTGGCAGTGATATATCTTGCGGAGGATAGTTCTTCTGCAAGAAATCTGTGCGCTGCACGCGATGACAGTACTGGCATTGAGTCTTCTTTTTTAAGCTCATCCGCAATCATAATTGCAATGGTTTTGCGGCTGAGCTTTTTGCTTAGAAGCTCGAAGGTTTCTACGGCAAACAGCTTGAAAGGGCGAGAGCCGTTAAACTGTTTTGTCTCTGATTTTAAAAGCTCGCGCTTTATTATACTGCGATGTTCTTTTATTTTTTCGGCGAGCGCAGCATTGAGGGTTTCGCGGGTATATATGAGCGTTGGGTCAAGGTCAAAGAGCTTGGCGGCGGTGTCGGCGCCAAGCAGTGTCTTCTTGTCAAAGGTTTTGTGCGGAAATGTGTAAAAATTTCCGCTGAAAATATTAAAAGTTTTCATTGCGTCGAGATAACCGAGACGCATAAGTCTTCTTGCATTGTCTTTGTTAAAGACGAGCACGCTGCCCATTTCATGCGGACATGAGATAGTTGTTACTTTATCGGCTGCTGTTTCCGCTTTTTTAAATTTATCCTTGCGCATAACACCAACGGCATTGAGGTTTACGGCGATGATGTTATCCGCGCCTTTGTTAAGCGCAAGTTCTATCGGCACTACATCGGCAAAGCCGCCGTCAATGTATTCTACGCCGTCTATTTCGTGAGGCTGCACTGCGGGAGCAAAAGATGAGCTTGCGATAATGTAGTCGATGAGCTTCCCGTGAGGAATTTCTTCTTTATATATATAATGAGGCTTGAGATTCGGCAGTTCAACGGTTGTTAGACCGTATTCTATCGGCGAACAGCGGATAGCGTCTTCATCGAGATATTTGTTAAGAATAGAAGCAAGACCATTTGATGACGCGCCGCCGTTTTTTATAATTTCGCGCGTGTAGGCGCGTGCTTCCTCAAGCGGCATACCGGCTATGTCAAGCGAAACAGCCGGGCTTTTTTTAGCGGATTGCTTGGGAATGTCAACGTCAAAGATCATTTCCGTTTCTAGTTCATGCCAAAGCTTCACAGCAAGGTCGAATTCATCCTGCACTATAACGGCTCCGTTTATCGAGCCGACCGATGTTCCGCAGACGATGTCAAGCTTTATGCCAAGCTCGCGCAGTGCCTGCCATACGCCGATTTCATATGCTCCTCTTGAGCCTCCGCCTCCAAGAACGAGAGCGGTTTTTTTATTTTTTGCCATAATTTAACCCTCCTCGTTTATATTGATTCATTTACCACGGTAATACAATTTTAAATTATTTTTTTAATTATTATAGTAAAAAACCAAGAAAAATACAATGCATTAAGCCTGAAATTTAACGGAAAATATATACATAAATTAACATGAAATAAAAGTGAAATTGCCGTTGAACATATGTTCTAAAAGTGATATAATGTGAACACAAGTTTGCGCAAAAGATATGCGGCGCTGCGGCCGGCCAATTTGCAATTAGTGGACTTACACGTTTGTGGTATGTGTTTTGAGTTAGTTAGCCTTGCAGTCTGCGGCTTCATAGCAATAATTTATATTTTGTGTTTTGAAGGGAGCACAGTATGGACATATATGAAAAACTTGAAATTTTAGCTGACAGCGCAAAATTTGATGTATCGTGTTCTACAAGCGGTACGCAGCGCGCAAACAATGGGCGGATAGGAAATGCCGTGCGTGAGGGCATTTGCCATGCGTGGTCGGCAGACGGCAGGTGTATATCGCTGCTCAAAGTGCTTTTTTCCAACAAATGCGTGTATGACTGTCAATACTGTGTAAACAGGCGCAGTGCCGAGTGCAGGCGGGCGTCGTTTGAGCCCGAGGAGATTGCGCGGCTTACGATAGAGTTTTATAGGCGTAACTATATAGAAGGACTTTTTTTGTCATCGGCGGTGGAAATATCGCCTGACTACACAATGGAACGTATGATTAAGGCACTGCGGATTCTGAGGTACGACTACGGCTTTGCCGGATATATCCATGCAAAAGTGATTCCCGGCGCAGCGCACGAGCTCGTTTCTGAAATCGGTTTTATCGCTGACAGGCTTTCTGTGAATATAGAGCTGCCTACGGAAAAGAGTCTGAAGCTGCTGGCGCCGCAGAAGAATGCGGGCGCTATATTCAAGCCGATGAAACAGATTACAAATACATTGATTGAACAAAATGGTCTGATTGGCCCGGGTACTATGTTTAAAGGACAGGAGCTTAATACGGATGAGCATTATATAAAGGATGAAGGACTGCATCTTGATGACAGAGCTCGCACAGAGAGTTATGAGGATAAAAGGCTTGCAAGTGCTCAGGAAGGAAACAGGACTGATGCAGGCAGAAGTTTCGGCACCCTGATATCAATGCCGAAAAAAGGTCTTGCATCCGCAAAAGAGCTTGCGCCGGCTTCGGGAAATATGACGGCGGCGCCGGCGCGCCGGCGCGGAAAGCGCGAGCCGTTTGTTCCCGCAGGACAGACGACGCAAATGATCATAGGCGCGAGCGGTGAGACTGATCGGCAGATACTCAAGCTTTCAGAGGATATGTATAGAATTTTTAAAATGAAACGCGTTTTTTTCAGCGCGTATGTAGCGGTCAGCGATTCACCGCATCTGCCGGATGCGGGAAGTGCGCCGCCGCTTGCACGGGAACATCGCATATATCAGGCGGATTGGCTGCTTCGCTTTTATGGTTTTAGCGTCGATGAAATTTTTGATGATGAGCATCAGTTCCTCGATCCGGAGCTTGATCCCAAAGTATCATGGGCACTGCGCAATATACATAAATTTCCATTGGAAGTTAATAAAGCGTCGCTTGACGAGCTCCTCCGTATTCCGGGAATGGGAGTTAAGTCGGCGCACAGGATACTGCGTCAGCGGCGTGTGGCGGCAGTGAAATATGAAGACCTTAAAAAAATGGGGGTTGTAATCAAACGTGCCAAATATTTTCTGACCTGTTCAGGAAAGTATTACGGTACGGCGCGCTTTGAGCCTGCGGATATCAGAAGCGATATGCTCGGTATCAGTGAAGAAGAACAGCTTTCGATGTTTGCGCCGGCTGGCGGGAAGATTGCAAATGGTGCAAATCCGTGGCATAACTTGCCGAAGAACAGCCCGGCTGTGATTACGGGATTATAAGGAAGTGAGATGTTAGATCTGAAGCGATTTTTGAGGCGGTTATCGGGAAAAGGAGCTAAAAATGGCAGAATATCTTTATGACGGAACATTTGAGGGATTTTTGTGCTGCGTATATGCCCACTACTATAACGAAAAAGCCACGGCAATTACGGTCAAAGGTGATGCGGAGCAGATAGCATTTTTTGGTGAGCTTGCAGAAATTAAAACTGACGGTAAAAAAGCGCAGATTGTGTATCGCGCTATCGAAAACAAGATTTCTGCATTTGATTTGAAGCGTGCATACCGCATTTTTCTTGCCGAAGCACCGGATAAAGAAATGATACTTCTCAATTATCTTTGCTTCGGTTTTATAAAAGGGCAGGCAGCATCATCGTACCACGGTTTACCGATCGTGCGCGACGCAGAGCTTTTGGAAAAGAGAGTGACGACGGAGGCAAATAGATTCAGAGAGCTGCTTCGCTTTTCCGTGCTCAAAAACGATATTCTTTACTCTGAAATAGAACCCGATAACAACATACTTGAACTTCTCGGGCCGCATTACAGCGACAGATATAAAAACGATCCTTTCATAATACATGATGTTAAGCGGAGCCGCGCGCTTATAGCTGCGGGCGGCAGGTGGTATATATCGGAGTTTACTAAAGAAAACTTGCCTGAATATCACGAAGATGAGAGCAGCTTCCGCAGCCTTTGGAAAAATTACTTTGAAACAATCGCGATCAAAGAACGCACAAATCCGCGCTGTCAGAAGAATTTTATGCCGGTGCGTTATTGGAAGCATTTGACGGAGATGAAGTGAGAAAATTTACAGAGGCTTAGTCTTTTTTCCCGGAATAAAATTAAAATGCAAAAATATTTTGCCGCTGTCCGCTGAGTTTAAACTATGGTACAATAGTAAAAGCAAGGCAAATACAGGGAGGGAGAAATGGACGAAAGAGTAAGAAAAATAATAGATAAAAGCAGAAGGGTCGTGTTTTTTGGCGGTGCCGGTGTGTCGACCGAAAGCAATATACCTGATTTTAGGTCGGAAACTGGTCTATACAATGCTATGCGCCATTACGGATATTCACCTGAAGAAATGCTGTCGAGTGATTTTTATCACAGCAGAAAAGAGCTGTTCTTTGACTATTATAAGAACAATCTGATATACAGGGACGCAAGGCCAAACAAGGCTCATATTGCGCTTGCACGTCTCGAAGAAGAAGGCAAACTGCTCTCCGTTGTTACTCAGAATATAGACGGACTGCACCAGGCGGCAGGAAGCAAAAGAGTGCACGAGCTTCACGGCTCGGTAATGAGAAATTACTGTACAAAATGTCATGCCTTTTATGATCTCGATTATATAATGGATGAAAAAAATTGTGCAGAAGGGAGCAGTGTGCCGGTTTGCAAGGTTTGCGGCGCCTCGGTTAAGCCTGACGTCGTGCTTTACGGAGAGGCTCTTAACGATGTAGTTATACGCGAGGCTGTTTCCGACATATCATCGGCGGACTGCCTTATTATTGGCGGTACATCTTTGGTGGTATATCCTGCTGCGGGCTTCATAAACTATTTCAATGGGGATAATATGATTTTGATAAATAAGACTGCGACGGCTTATGACGGCAAGGCAAACCTTGTTATTTACGATTCAATCGGCAAGATTCTCGGCGATTAACCATAGCAGAGGAAAAGCAGTGCCGGTAATCGGCGTCCGCAAAAGCTGATTGGGGAAAGGAGCAGACTATATAATGAAAATTTTGGTAGCCAATGATGACGGTATAAACGCAAGAGGTATACATGAGCTTGTATCAGCGCTTTCACGGGTGGCAGAAGTTTATGTCAGTGCGCCGCATGTGCAGAGAAGTGCTGCCGGCCACGGAATGACGCTTTCAGGAAGCCTTTTTGTGCGCGAGGTTGAATTTGAAGGTGCAGAAAAGGCATATGAAGTGTCGGGCACACCGGCCGATTGCGTGAAAATTGGCCTGTATCTTTTAAAACGGCAGGGCGTGGAAATAGATATGGTGTTTTCGGGAATAAATCATGGCGGCAATCTCGGCACGGATACGCTGTATTCAGGAACAGTATCGGCAGCGCTCGAGGGAAATCTTAAGGGATATCCGGCGGTGGCGGTTTCAGTTGACCTTGCAGGCAGAGGAGGAGAGCCGCAGTACTTTGAATATGCGGCGGAGCTTGCTGTTAAGTTTGCTGAATGGGGCTTCAGCGGGACCTATGGCTGCGCAGGCATTGGTGAGAACTGCGGTGAAAATGAGCGCGGCTTTGCAAAGTTCGGCAAAAATATAACGCTTAATATAAATGTTCCTGATTTGCCGGCAGCCGCGATAAAAGGTGTGAAAACGGGAGTGCTTGCAAAACGGGCATATCTCGATAATTATATGGATATTACGGAGAGCGGAAGTGAGGGCGATGGTAACAGCGCAGACAGGAGCATACACAAAGAAAGTGACAATGATAAAGAAGGAAAAACGGAATACAGCTACGGAGGCAATTTGATAGATCAAATCGGGCTTCCGGAAATTTGCGATGCCGGGATCATAGCAGGCGGCTATGCAGCGGTTACGCCCATTCATACAGATCTTACGGATTTTTCAATTTTGGGCGATATCTCAATAATTACGGAATTTATAGCAAATTGATCAGCGTAAAAACAAAAAAGTTGTTAAAATATTAACATTTTTTCGCGAAAACTATTGCAATTATTTTTGTGTATGTTATGATGTTATTATATCGAGATAATAATAAGAAACTGGTTATTATTAAATAATAATATGTTTTAGGAGGATCAGAAAATGAAAGAAGTTGTAATCGTAGGTGCAGCCAGAACAGCAATCGGAAGTTTTGGCGGTACTTTAAAGTCAGTTCCTGCATCAACTCTCGGCGCTATCGCTGTTAAGGAAGCTATCAAGAGAGCAGGAATCACTCCTGAGATGGTAGAAGAAGTTATCATGGGTAACGTACTTCAGGCAGGTCTCGGACAGAACGTAGCAAGACAGATTTCGATGGAAGCTGGAATTCCTAAGGAAGTTCCTTCAATGACTCTTAACAAGGTTTGCGGTTCAGGTCTTAGAGCTGTTGAGCTTGCTGCTCAGATCATCAAAGCAGGAGATGCTGATATCATCGTAGCAGGCGGTGCTGAAAATATGTCACTTTCACCGTATGTTGTTCCTGCAGCAAGATGGGGAGCAAGAATGGGAGACACTAAGCTTGTTGACGTTATGATAAGAGACGGTCTTTCAGACGCTTTCAGCGGAGTACATATGGGTATCACAGCTGAAAACATCTGTGAGCAGTGGGGTCTCACAAGAGAAGAGCTTGACCAGTTTGCAGCAGCTTCACAGCAGAAGGCAGAAGCAGCTATTGCAGCAGGAAAGTTCAAGGACGAAATCGTTCCTGTAGAAATCCCTCAGAAGAAGGGCGATCCTAAAATTTTCGATACAGATGAATTCCCAAGAGCAGGAGTTACAGCTGAAGGTATTGCTGGACTCAAGCCTGCATTTAAGAAGGACGGTATGGTAACTGCTGCTAACGCATCAGGTATCAACGATTCGGGCGCTGCTGTTATCGTTATGTCAAAGGAAAAGGCTGACGAGCTCGGAATTAAGCCTATGGCTACAATTAAGTCATATGCATCTGCTGGTGTTGATCCTCAGATCATGGGTATCGGTCCTGTTCCTGCAACTCAGAAGGCTCTTGCAAAGGCTGGCCTCGAGATTAAGGATATCGACCTCATCGAAGCTAACGAAGCATTTGCTGCTCAGTCGGTAGCAGTTGGCAAGGAACTCGGATTTGACGCTTCCAAGCTCAACGTAAACGGTGGAGCCATTGCTCTTGGACATCCAATTGGAGCATCGGGCTGCAGAATTCTCATCACCCTCCTTTACGAGATGGCAAGAAGAGACGCAAAGACTGGCCTTGCTACGCTCTGCATCGGCGGCGGACAGGGAACAGCTCTTATCGTAGAGAGAAACTAAGTGCGAAAATAAAAAATCTTGTGGTTGAGGTTTAATAAATTTTGCAATTTTTTAGAGGAGCCCTTTCGGCGGACATTTTGGACGTGCGAAGGGGATCTTCCTTTTTTTGTATTCGTAATTGTATTTATTGGGGCTTTGTGGTATACTACAAATAAGATTTTTTTGGAGGAATGATATGGCGGAATCAAATAATTTTATTCATAATATCATAGAAAAAGACAATGAAACGGGCAAATACGGGGGGAAAGTATATACGAGATTTCCGCCGGAGCCAAATGGATACCTTCATATAGGACACGCAAAGTCGATATGCCTTAACTTTTCGACTGCAAAAAAATACGGGGGCAAATGCAATTTAAGATATGACGATACAAATCCGGTAAAGGAAGATATTGAATATATTAATTCCATCGAAGCGGATGTAAAGTGGCTTGGCTGGGAATGGGACGAGCGTCTTTGGGCTTCTGATTATTTTGATAAAATGTATGAAGGGGCAATAGAGCTCATTAAAAAGGGCAAGGCGTATGTCTGCGACCTGTCTGCGGAGGAAATAAAGGAATACCGGGGCACGCTCAAAGAGCCAGGCAGGGAATCTCCGTACAGAAACAGGAGCGTAGAAGAGAATCTCCGACTTTTTGAGGAAATGAAAGACGGAAAATATGCGGACGGAGAAAAAGTGCTGCGTGCTAAAATAGATATGACGAGCTCCAATATCAATATGAGGGATCCGGTAATTTACAGGATAGCTCATGCAACGCATCACAATACAGGAGACAAATGGTGCATTTATCCTATGTATGATTATGCACATCCTATCGAGGATGCAATAGAAGGCATAACACATTCGATATGTACGCTTGAGTTTGAAGATCACAGGCCGCTCTACGATTGGGTGCTCCGCGAAATAGGATGGTGGGAAACACCGCCGCAGCAGATAGAATTTGCAAGGCTCAATCTTACAAATACAGTGATGAGCAAGAGATATCTTAAAGCGCTTGTTGATGACGGTGCGGTAGAGTCATGGGATGATCCGAGAATGCCAACCATAGCCGGACTTCGCCGCCGCGGTTATACGCCGGAGTCAATAAGGGATTTCTGCGAGCGTATAGGTGTATCAAAGGCTAACAGTATGGTGGATGTGGCACTTCTCGAATATTGCGTGCGTGAGGACTTAAAGACGCGCGTTGAGTCGAGGAATGTGGTAGAAAATCCGCTCAAAGTCATTATTACGAATTATCCTGAAGATAAGACAGAGATGATGGAGATAGAAAATAATAAGGAAGTGCCGGAAATGGGCAGCAGGATGGTACCGTTTTCGCGTGAGCTTTGGGTAGATGGCGCCGATTTCCAGGAAGTGCCTGAGAAAAAGTATTTTCGTCTCTTCCCGGGTAACGAAGTAAGATTTAAAGGCGCATATTTTATCACCTGCAATGAAGTTGTGAAAAACGAAGACGGCTCGATAAAAGAACTGCTCTGCACATATGACCCGGAGACGCGTTCGGGCTCGGGCTTTGAAGGCAGAAAGGTAAAAGGCACGATTCACTGGGTAGACGCAAAGACGGCCATTCCTGTGACAATCAGAAATTACGGATATCTGATGCTGCCTGATGAAGAGGGCAACAATCAGCTTAATCCGAAATCGGTTGAGGTGATACAGGGTTATGCAGAGCCTGAGCTTGCCAAGGCCAAGGCGGGGGATCGTTTCCAATTTTTCCGCCACGGCTATTATATAGCTGACGCAAAGCTGTATAGTAAGGAAAATCCGGTATTTAACAGAATTGTAGACCTCAAATCATCGTGGAAAAAGTAAAAGCGGCAAGCGGCAGAACGATATAACAATAAGAACAAGGGCAGCCAGTAAAATATATATATGGCTGCCCTTATTGTATAGGAAATATTAAAGCAGCGATTATTGACATTAAAATATGAAACAAGTTATTATAAAAGGAAGAAGAATTGCAGAGGAAAGTAAAACAAAGCGGAGGGCAATGCCAAGCAAAAAATTATTATAGGAGGGAAAGACGATGGATTACAATGAAGTGGTAAAAGCAGCGCGGGAGTGCATAGGCGACAAGTGCAAGGCGTGCAGCATATGTGACGGTCTGGCATGCGGCAATAAAATTCCGGGGCCGGGCTCAAAAGGTATGGGCGACACTGCTATCAGGAATTATAAAAAGTGGCGCGATATCAGAGTGCAAATGGACACTATTACTGAAAATCGTGAGGTTAGCACGGAATTCAGTATCTTTGGCAAGTCATTTAAGTATCCGTTTTTTGCAGGGCCGGTAGGTGCCGTTAATCTGCATTACAGCGAAAAATACACGGATATGACATATAACAATGTGCTTGTAAAGGCGTGCTGCGAAGCAGGAATTGCGGCGTTTACGGGCGACGGCACCGACCCGAAAGTAATGGCAGCGGCATCACCTGCGATTGCAGCAGCAGGGGGCATCGGTGTACCTGTAATAAAGCCGTGGAATGCAGATACAGTGCGCGAGAAAATGGAGCTTGTAAGGAAATCAAATCCGTTTGCGATGGCCATGGATATAGATGCGGCGGGACTGCCGTTTCTCAAAAATATGACGCCGCCTGCGGGCAGCAAGAGCGTCGATGAGCTCAGAGAAATAATAAAGATGGCGGGAGTACCGTTCATAATCAAAGGAGTAATGAATGTGAAGACGGCTGAAAAAGCCATTGCGGCGCAGGCCGACGCCATTGTGGTTTCAAATCACGGCGGCCGCGTGCTCGATCAGTGTCCGGCTACGGCGGAGGTGCTCGAGGAAATTGCAGAAGCTGTGAAGGGAAGAGCAAAAGTGTTTGTCGACGGCGGCATCAGAAGCGGTACGGATGTGTTTAAGGCGCTTGCGCTCGGCGCGGACGGCGTACTTATCTGCCGCCCGTTTGTGACGGCGGTATACGGCGGAGGCGAAGAAGGCGTTAGGTGCTACATAGAAAAAATCGGTGCTGAGCTTGCTGATACAATGGCGATGTGCGGGGCGTATTCGCTCGGTGAAATTACACGCGATATGGTACGCGTTTTCAAATAGGACGCAGCAGAAGGAAAAGACATAATGAAAGTTAAAAGAGCCCGCTTTGCATTTTATGCAGGGCGGGCTCTGTATTTATGCGGGCAAAAGCCGCAGCTTATATCTGAAATAGACTTTTACAAAATTCCGGCCTTGGAGTTGTACTCAAAACTGTAAACAGCAAGATCGTAATTCGTAATTGCGCTGTATACGCCGAGCTGTGCCGCAGACGAATTGTTCTGAGCCGTCTGGAGATCTGTAAGCGTGCACATTCCCGTATCGTACTGAAGCTGAGTCAGACGGGCTGCTTCCTTTGCATTTTCGTATGTTGACTGTGCAACATCAACGGCCTTCTTAAGGTCTTCAAGCTCCATATATGCCTGGCGGATTTCTATTTCCACACTTGTGAGCTTTGTGTCATATGCGAGCTTTTGTCCCTGAAACGAAGCCTGAGCACCCATATATGTTGCGGAATTTTTCGGATAAGCTTTGACGCTGTTGAATTCGAGTTCGGCATTATCCATATTGTACTTGGCCTGCATTACGTCTGCTCTGTTTGTGAGTGCTGATTCAATGGCGCTGTCGAGGTCGATTGACGGAGCTGTTACTAATGTGAGGCTGTCTGTCAGCGTGAGATTCTGGAGTGTGTCATAGTTGAGCGCCATATTTGTCTGCATTCTTACAGTGGTAAGGGATGTCAAAGCTTCAGCTTCAGCCTGCTGAGCCGAAAGGTAAGCGTTTTCCGCTTGCAGTACATCCATCTTTGAAGCTACACCGAGGTCAAATTTTTTCTTCGTATTATCGAGAAGAGTCTTCTTTATATCCGTACTTTCACTGGCGATACGATAATTTTCCTGACTCATAAGAAGTCCGTAATAAGCCTGAATGGTCTGATTCTTAATACCGTTTATGCCTGCCTCGTACGCGATAGGCGAGTAATTTTTGTAGTATTCTTTGGCGAGAGTAGCCTGTTTGCCTGTAAGCGAGTTCAAAGAAGGAACACTTACACCGCCGAGGGCTGCCTGCTGCTCCGGAGTCAAAGCTTTGTATTGATCGCGGGCTTCTTCTATTGCCTTTATCGCTTCAAACTGACCTCTTGCCGCCGCGTCGTTGCCGTCCTTTGTGAGCATTACGGATTCAAAAGCCGGGCCTGTAGTCGTCATTCTTTCTATTGCTTCGTCAAGAGAAAGCTTTATTTCCTCACCGCTGAAAGTAAATGCAGGCGAGCTTGCTGTCTGTGCAGAATCAGCAAATATTACAGATGTGCTGCCAAATACAAGTGTTAATACTAAAATAAAACTGAGCGCTTTTTTCATATCTTTTTCCCCTTTATTTTTTAATGTCATATATAATATATGCGGCGGACTTTCTCCTGCCCGCATATATGAGCCGACCCGCGGGTCGGAAACTTAATATCATTATTATATATGTTTTAATATGACAATTCAAGTAATAATTTATTAAGAAATCATAAATAATTCTTTACACTTGCTATTTATTTTTTGGCTGCGATAATGTAAAATATTAAGGATTGGATTTGATCACAGAAAGGGTTTAAGAAAATATATACAAGAGCAAAAGGGAAAGAGAAATAGGTAGCTGACAATGAACGCAGAAAGAAAAAGACAGAGGAGACACGAAAAGAGGGTAATAAAGCTCGCAAAAAAGAGACAGAAGGAAGAAAGAAAAGCAGCTCGCGCACAGGGAAAAGGAAAAAGCAATATCTCAAGCAGTGTAAAAGCGGAAAGAAATGAAAAAGAAAAGAAACGGTTTATCAGGATATTTGCAACAACACTTATTATATTTCTCATAGTGTTAATACCGGCAGCGTTTGCCATTAACGCATTCTTGGAAACAAGTCCGTTTAAGGGCAGTATCAATTTAGGACAGGACAATGAAGTAAAATTTGAAGTGCTTGTAGACCCGGAAAGCCCATTTTTTACGGAGTTTTCGGATTCAGAAAGAATCAACATACTGCTTATGGGCGTAAACCCACCGCTTACGGATGTACTTATGCTCGGAAGCTTTGATCCGGAAACAAAACATGTGGACATAATTTCAATACCCCGCGACACGTATTACTATAGACCTGGATATGCAGAAACGGATTACGCGCAGCTTAAAATAAATGCCGCATACAGGGGCGATCCGCTCAACACGGCAAAAGCTGTAAGCGATGTGCTCTGCGGAATACCTATAAATTATTATGCGGTAATTGAGTACGATGACATCAGAAAAATAGTGGACGAAATGGGCGGCGTGCCGATGTATCTCGAAAAGGATTTGGACTATGACGATGAATGGGACGATCCGCCTCTGCACATACATCTTAAAGCGGGTCAGCAGACTTTAAACGGCGATGATTCGGTAAAATTCCTAAGATACAGAAAAGGCTATGCAGAGGGCGATATCGGAAGAATAAAGGCGCAGCAGGTGTGGATGAAAAATGCTATGTCGCAGGCGATAGATTATGGTATACTTAAAGTAGCCGATGTAGCATTTCAGGAAATAGATTCAAATCTGACGTACAAAGCGATATTGAGTCTCGGAACAAAAGCGCTTGGCATAGAAGCGGAAAATATTACGACGTACACTATGCCGCATACACTGCAGCAGGAGCCTCCTTGGTATGTATATCCGCAGCAGCAGGGAATAGAGGATATGCTGCGCGAGATATATTCGCTGCAACCTGAGGAAGAGACTACGGACG
This sequence comes from uncultured Clostridia bacterium, assembly GCA_944383465.1. Taxonomy (GTDB): domain Bacteria; phylum Bacillota; class Clostridia; order Peptostreptococcales; family Anaerovoracaceae; genus QAKD01. The sequence continues at coordinate 57,656 of CALWPQ010000033.1, read as the reverse complement.
GCGCGATAAGCGGCGGCGCTGTCGAGAGCGTTGAGACGCAATAGAGAAGCTGAAGCTGTAAAAGGCGAGAAAATAAAAGGGGTAAGGATATGAAAAGAAAAACAGGAAGATCAGTAATCGCAGCAGCGATTGCTGCTGTAATCATAAGCGGTATGCCGTTTTTAGGAGCAGAACCGCGGGAGGCTGCGGCCGCGACTGTAAGTTTTACGGATGTAGCGGCGGGCTATTGGGCATACGATGATATAGATTTTGCGGCGCAGAAGGGCATTGTAAACGGATATGATGCTGCTGGAGGCACACATGTGTTTTATCCTGAAAATCAGGTGAGCTATGAAGAAGCGGCGACGATGCTGTACAGGGCGCTGGCGGCCGCAGGAAAACTCAGAACAGACGGAGATGCAGGTGCAGGGCAGACAGACAGTGCCAAGGCAGCAGGACAAAGTGCTCTTACAGAAGAGCAGCAGGCTGCGCTCGTTGAAAAGCACAGCGAAGCCTTAAGTACAGCGAACATAGCTGATTGGGCAAAAGTTTATGTTGCATACGTTCTTGAATATAATATAATAGAAGAAAGTGAGCTTGCGTATTTTGTGGATGCAAATACAAAGCTCGGCAATCCGGCGCCACGCCTTGCTGTTGCAATATGGACGGCAAAGGCGCTCGATAAACAGGCGGCAGGCGCATATTATCTGCCTTTTACAGACGCATCGCAAATAGACGATGCATCGGCAAAATATGTCGATATGCTTTACAGACACGGAATTATGAAGGGCTCATGGCAGCCTGACGGAACAGTTGCGTTCCAGCCAAGCGCGGGTGTTAAGAGAAGCGAGTTTGCGGCGATAAGCAATAGGGTTTTTAACAACGCAGGGGCGGAGTACGACATTACTAAAGAAATGTATAATTATAAAATCGCAGCGGGAGCGAAACCGGAAAGTGACCAACTGAGATTTTCGAGCGAAGCTACAGTAATAGGAAATGAAACCGGTTGCAGCGCCGTATCGGGTATAAGTACGGCAAGCGGTGAAACGCCGCAGATTTTTCTTGTAGGTACACCGGAAGCATTAAAAGGCACAATAAAATCTACAGAAAACATCACCTCCGATGTAATAAAAGTTGGTGTGCAGGTCGATGATAAAGGTGTTGGCAGGGAAACGGTTTATTACATATTCGATAAGAATACGGAAAATACAGCAAAAATAACGAGCGGAACGGAAATAACGTTCATAGCTGACGGTGTTAAACTTATAGAAGTGAAGTAAATTCTTGATAGAGGCGGGGTAGAAATGCCCGCCTCTTCTGAAAAAACCTGAAATTTTCTTAGATAGTCTTAAAATTCCCATAAACAAAAATTAAAAATTGAGAAAGGAACGGGGTTTTCCCGAATACTTAAAATGGAAAAAAGTATTTTGAAATTAAAAAAGGTAGCTGAGCTGAGAGAAATAGCAAAAGCATACGGTATAGACGGCTGTGATAAAATGAAAAAGGCGGAGATTATTGCCGCGATAATGGGAAACAGCGAAGATACAGATGAAAAAATACAGGTAGAAGAAATCGAAAATGTTAAAGAGCCTGAGCTAGAGTGCGTAAAGGAGCAGAGGCACGGGCAGGATGGACAGCATATACAGCATGTACAGCGTGAGACGAGGCAGAAAACGAGACAGGAATACAGCGATCAGGAGCGTCCACAGGTTGAAGGAATACTTGATATCGCGGAGGGCGGATTTGGTTTTTTGAGATTTTCCAACTTTCTCACGAGCGAAAAAGACATATATGTTTCGCAGACGCAGATAAGAAGGTTTAATCTCAAAACGGGCGATAAAATAAAAGGTATTACACGACTTCCGAATGAGGGAGAGCGCTTTGGCGCGCTTCTATATGTGAACACGGTAAACGGAGAAGAACCGGGAGCTGCTATAAGGCGAAAGGATTTTTCACGGCTAACGCCGGTATTTCCATATGAGAGAATTTCTCTTGAGGGCAACAGCCGCGACCTGGCGACGAGACTCATCGACCTTATAGCTCCGATAGGAAGAGGGCAGAGGGGGCTCATCGTAGCGCCGCCTAAAGCGGGTAAAACCGTGCTCATTAAAAATATTGCGAACACGATAGAAAAAAATTATCCCGAAATAGAGCTTATAGTGCTTCTCGTTGATGAGAGGCCGGAGGAAGTAACGGATATGCAGAGAAGTCTTAACGGCGGCGAGGTAATATATTCGACATTTGACGAAACGCCGCAGCATCACGCCAAAGTAGCGGAAATGGTAATGGCAAGGGCACAAAGACTTGTGGAGCATAAAAAAGATGTGGTTATACTTCTCGACAGCATTACTAGGCTTGCGAGAGCCTATAACCTTGTAGTACCTGCATCAGGGCGTACGCTTTCCGGCGGTCTTGATCCGGGGGCGCTTCATATGCCTAAGAAGTTTTTCGGTGCGGCGAGGAAAATGGAAGAAGGAGGCAGTATTACTATACTCGCTACTGCGCTCATAGAGACGGGAAGCCGTATGGATGATGTTATATTTGAGGAATTTAAGGGTACAGGTAATATGGAGATACATCTCGATAGACAGCTTTCCGAAAAGAGAATATTTCCTGCCATAGACATAAATAAGTCGAGCACGAGAAGAGAGGATTTGCTGCTCAGTGCTGAAGAGCTCGGCGCTATCTGGACTATGAGACGTGCACTTGCGAACAGAGGCGTGCAGGAGATAACGGAGACTGTCATTGATAATCTGATGTATACGAAAAACAACAAGGAATTTATTGAAATAATAACAAAGACAATGAGGGACTAAGGGAAAATGGATTTAAAAAGGATATTTATTAAAGACGCCTGCCCGACAAAAATAGGAGGACAAGCTATAATCGAGGGCATAATGATGCGGGGTGCGGATAGAACGGCTACGGTTATACGTCTGCCGGATAGATCTCTTCATATTAAGACAGAAAAGCTGCCTAAGCCAAGGAAGATAAATAAGATACCTGTTCTGCGCGGTGTAGCCGCATTTGTGAGCTCGCTCGTAATCGGTACGAAAATACTTATGTATTCAGCCGATGTGCTCGAAGCGTACGAAGAGCCTGAGGACGAAAACGGAGAGAAAAAACAAAAGGAGAGCGAAGGCAGATTTTCCGCGTGGTTTGCACGCAAATTTGGTGAAAAAGCTCTCTGGAATCTGATGATATACAGCTCCGTGATCTTTGCGGTGATATTTACAGTCGGCATTTTTATAGTGCTGCCAACGGCACTGGTGAATTTTTGCCACCGTTTTACGGAAAATGAAATAATTCTTAATCTTATAGAAGGGCTGCTGAGAATCGTAATGTTCGTGATGTATATAGTGCTCATAAGAAGAATGAGCGATATAAGGCGCGTGTTCCAGTTTCACGGGGCGGAGCACAAGTGTATACACTGTTTTGAAAACGGGCTTGAACTTACGCCGGCAAACTGTCAGCAGTTTTATACGCTTCATCCGCGGTGCGGAACGAGCTTTATGATGTTCGTAATGGTAATATCGCTGGTATTATTTTCACTGCTCGGCTGGCCGAATCTCGTTATGCGCATAGTATCGAGGCTTTTGCTCATACCTGTGGTCGCAGGCCTTTCATATGAGCTTCTGCGCTGGGCGGGTCGTTCTGACGGTATCGTGGTAAAGGTGCTTTCGCTGCCGGGCCTTTATTTACAGAAGCTGACGACATGCGAGCCTGATGATGAGCACCTGGAAGTGGCAATAGCGGCGATGAAAGCCGTGATGGTAAGTGAAGATACGCCGACCTTTACGGGCAAGTGCGACCTTGACGGCAATCTGATTGCGGGGACAGAGGAATAAATATGGGACTTTTAATAAAAGATATTTTGAAAATAGGTGAAACGAGACTTGAAAGAGCCGGTATTTTTAATTTTAAGACGGACGCGGCAGAGCTTTTTTGCTATCTTTACAATATTGAAAGAAACAAGCTTTTTATGAGCTGGTCGAAAAGTGTGGATGATAATGGCTGTGAGCAGTATTTTCAGCTGCTCGACAGAAGGTGCAGCGGGGTGCCGCTGCAATACATAACGGGGCATCAGGAATTTATGGGTTTTGATTTCGATGTAAACGAAAGCGTGCTCATTCCGAGACAGGACACAGAGGTGCTTGTGAGCGAGGCGCTCGATATTATAAAGGACAAGGACAGGAAAATTAAAAAAGTTCTCGATCTCTGTACGGGAAGCGGCGCCATCGGAATTTCGCTTGCCAAGCTTTCGGGCGCCGACGTTATGGCTTCAGATATAAGTGAAGAGGCGCTGGCAACGGCAAAACGCAATGCCGAAAAAAACGGTGCGAAAGTGACATTTGCCTGCGGCGACCTTCTTGCTCCTTTCAAAAAGAAATTTGGCAGGACCAAATTTGATATGATAGTGTCAAATCCGCCGTATATACCGACGGCGGCAATAGAGGGGCTGCAAACAGAGGTGAAAGATCACGAGCCGCGGCTTGCGCTTGACGGTGGGAGCGACGGACTTGAATTTTACAGGCGTATATTAAGAGAGGCGCCTGATTTTCTGAGAAAAGGCGGAATGCTGATTCTTGAAATAGGCTGCGATCAGGCTGCGGCTTTAGCGAGTATGGCATCCGATGAACAGAAATACGGCGGAATAAGGATAGTTCGTGATCTTGCAGGGCTTGACAGGGTTGCGGTACTTTCAGTTTTATAAGAAATAAAAAATACCGAGAATTTTCTCGGTATTTTTGTCTCTTATTTAAATTGGTCGATCTTATCAAGTAAACCTTACATAAATTAGTCAATCTTGTACTTATTCTTGAATTTTTCGACTCTTCCGCCTCTGTTGACGAATTTCTGCTGTCCTGTAAAGAATGGGTGGCACTGTGAGCAAACATCAAGTCTTATTTCTTCTTTAGTCGACTTAGTGATAAAGCTGTTGCCGCATGCGCAAGTTACTTTACATTCCTTATATTCCGGATGGATTCCTTCCTTCATGCTTTTTACTTCCTTTCCTGCTCGGCTGCTGCCACGCAAATTTTTTGCCTGCGGAGTTTTAGTATGCTCCGATATAGCCTTTATACTATATCACATATGAAAGCAAAAAACAAGAGATTTTTGCAAAAGACTCAAGCTGATGAGATTGGCAATGTTTATATGTTGACAGGTGAAGAGCAAAAGTATATAATATCTATATGGTAAATAATGTAATTAAAATGTTGATAATAACAGGTGTGTTTTTGCCGCTTGGGATATTTTTAGGCTGCGGCGCGGTTTATGTTTTTAACAGGCTTCCGGCAAGGTGGCTCTGCGATTACGGCGAGGAACCTGCGGAAGAGCTGCTTGATATGAGCATTCAGCGGATAAAAGGGTTTCCCAATAAGCTGATGTTTTCGTTTTTGTTTGCAACGCTTGGAATTTTTTTTGGAATAAAGGATTATGTTTATGCGGCGGCGACGCTGCTGGAGCTTTGGCTGCTGCTTATGATTGCAATTTCCGACCAAAAATATATGATAATCCCGGATCAGTTTGTAATTTTTCTCGCACTCTTTGCGTTTCCGATGTCGATATATAGGGAAAGTGTGCTTGATATGCTGCTGGGGCTGTGCCTTGGAAGCGGCGTGATGCTTGCCGCAGCGCTGGCAGGCAGACTTATAATTAAGCGTGAAGCTTTGGGATTTGGTGACGTTAAGCTTATGGGCGCCATTGGGCTTACAGCGGGGCTCGGCGGTACTGCGTTTATACTGGCAGCGAGTTCGCTTATGTCGTGCTGCGCGTTTGCATATAAGCTTGCAGCAAAGAAAATGAAAAAGAGCGATGCGCTTCCGCTCGCTCCGTATATTGCTGTAGCTGCGGCTATATATATGTTTATAAACGGGGCAATGATGTAAAAGTAAAAATGGACAATAAAATAGCAGGTGGCAAATGAGAGATGTGATTGGCAGGCTGTAACAGTAAATGTTAATGCGAATTTGGTTTGATTGCGGATACTGATGGTGAATATTAAGGAAGAGAAAGTGCAGAGGCTTATGGAAAAACAGAATGTTCTTTTGACAATAGAATATGATGGCACGCGCTTTGCAGGCTGGCAGAGGCAGCCTGCAAAACGAACCGTTCAAGGGGAGCTGGAACGGGTACTGTCCACGCTGTGCTGCATGGAGATACACATTAACGGAACGAGCAGGACGGATGCGGGTGTGCATGCGCTCGGGCAGCGCGCCTCGTTCTGCGCGGAGTTCGGCATACCGGTAGAGCGCATACCGCTTGCCGCAAACAATATGCTTGCAGACAGCAAGCTTGCGGGCACGGGAGACATCCGCATATTGAAGGCGGAGAGCGTACCTGTCGGGTTTCATGCGCGCTTTGATGCGCGCGGCAAGAAATACATTTACCGTATCAGATGTGCAGAGACGCCGGATGTATTTCTCAGGAATTACAGATATCAGATAACGGAGCAGCTTGACCTTGACGAGATGCGCGAAGCGGCAAAGCTTATAGAAGGAACGCATGATTTCAAGTGCTTTCAGGCTGCCGGCGGCGAAGAAAAGACGACGACTGTAAGGACGATACACGGAATAGAGATATACGAAGCAGCAGCAAACGATAATATAATTGCGAAATGCGATGATATGACCACACTGAGCAAAAATATTGAATGCGAAAGAGAAGCAGAAAGGAGCGCAGAGTGCGAAATCAGAACAAGCAAGAATGCAGAGCGCGAAATTGCAATTGCGGTGCGCGGTGACGGCTTCCTCTACAACATGGTCAGGATTATTACGGGCACGCTTGTCGAGGTAGGACTCGGAAAGAGGAAGCCGTCTTCGCTTGCAGATATCATCGTAAGCGGCAGCCGGCAGAATGCCGGTCATACCGCGCCCCCGCAGGGGCTGTACCTTGCGGAAGTATATTATGACGAGCTGTGAAAGACGTATTAAGAATGCCGGTAAAAGCAGAAAGCAGTATTGGCTGATACAGTGTGAGAGTGGGGGATTGAATATGGCTCTTGATATCAAAAAAATGATCGCGGACAGCTTTCTTGAGCTGTGTGAGAAAAAGCCAGTGTCCAAAATCACGGTAAAGGATATATCGGAAAGAACGGAGCTGAGTAGAAAAACCTTTTATAATCATTTTCATGATAAGAACGATTTAATACAATATTGTTATGAAGACAGAATTGTACCGGCGTGGAAAATCGAAGCCTCCGATAGTGAGCTTGATGCGTGGAATCTGGAGTGGCTGAGGAATATGCGCAGATATAAAAAATTTATGAAAAGCGCCTGTCTTATAGATGAGCCCAATTCTCTTAAAAATTATATTCTTAATTACCGCAGTATAGATATTTGGTGGTATCAGCGGCTGAAAAAAGAGCCTTTGACCGAGGAACTTAAACTGTGCATAGATTATCACGGAGGTGGATATCGTTATATGATTATAGAATGGGTTCTTACGGATATGAAGATTTCCGAAGATGTACTGTGCAATCTCATAAAAAGAAGCCGCAGAATAGTGACAGAGGAATTTTTTAAGGAAAACGATCATTAAATTTGGTAGTCAAAAAGACTCAAGTGTGTAAAAGGTAACATATTGAATGCTGTGAGAATTGCAAATACCGCTTTACTGCAATAAAATTTAGACAAATGGTTTAAAACTTTATTGCAGGAGGTATATTTATGCAAAAGCAAAGTCCTTTAAGAAAATTTATGGCCCTGCTGTCACTCGGCTATATGGGCGGAACAATTTATCTGACTACATATTTAAAAGCTACATTTTATACACAGCTTCTCGACACTATGAATATGACAAACACTCAGCTCGGACTTGTAACTACTATTGTCAATTCAACGGCACTTATATTATCAGTTCCGGGAGCATATCTTTCGGACAAATTTGATGCCAAAAAAATTATTGTATTCAGTGTAACGGGTGTTACGGTGCTGGCGTTCATGTTCCCGCTGTTTGTAAGAAATTTTGCCACATTTTCTGTTTTTCAATGTGTAAACGGGCTTGTAACTGTTGCATATTGGCCTTCACTTGTCAAGTACATAAATAACCTCGGCGGAGAGGAAGAGGCAGGAAGTTCGTTCGGAAGCTATTACTTGATTAACGGGCTTTCGGGTGCGCTCGGGAATGCGCTTCCGCTGTGGATAACGACTCATTTTTCAGGAAACCCGATTAATACCACGGTAATTGCCATGGGAACGATAACACTTATTGCGACTGTACTTGTTGTTATATTTTTAGATAGTGAAAAGAAACTTGCGGAAAGGGGAATTTATCTTAAAGGAGAAGAGCAGGAGCCTATAAAAATAAAGTATATCCCTTACATATTAAAATGGCCGGGAACATATATACTGTTCTTTGCATATGGAACGACAATACTACTTTATGAGTACATGTCATATTTAAATCCATATTTGACGGATGTATTCGGAATGAGTGTCGAAATGTCGTCGGCTTTTTCAATCATAAGGCAGTATGGTACACTCGTGCTTGCGCCTTTAGGCGGAATTATGGCGGATAAAGTGCTGAAAGCCACTTACAAATGGTATATTACAGCTTTTGCAATCACAGGAGTACTTTATGCAAGCCTTATATTCCTCTTCGGACCTGATTCTAATGCTATGATTGTAGGAATTTACACGATTTTACCGGCTGGTGTGTCAATGGCGCTTTACAGCGTAACATTTTCTATAATAAGGGAACTGCACATACCGGCAGCCGTAAGTGGAACGACAATAGGCATAGCAACACTTTCAGAAACGATTGTGCCTATGATTCTGACGCCGATATTCGGCTCGTTCATAGATAATAATGAAGGTGCGGTTGGATACAGATACATATTCGCAGCCATGGTTGTTATCTGTGTGCTCGGTATCTTAAACGCTATGTGGGCGGGGGCACACAACAAGAAGTGTCTTGAGGGCAGAAGAAAGATGAATCTTGCGGGCCTCGAAGGTGCAGAGCAGAACTAAATATACTCAGTATATAGCAGAAAACTCGGGAATAGTATTCTCGGGTTTTTCTTTTTTTAAAGTAACTGTCATTGCTGGCATTATTCATCCAAAAAAGTATCAAAATTTTAAGAAATTTGTGGTATAATGACTTTATATGTGTAAAATACAAAATTACAAACAGAAAATACAGATAAAACAGGGGATTGAAAGGAGCAAATAATGGACGAAAGACCAAGCTGGGATGAATATTTTATGGAGATGGCGGTGCTTACAGCAAAGCGTTCCACATGTCTCAGACGGAAAGTGGGAGCGGTGATTGTAAAGGACAAGCATATAATTGCCACGGGATATAACGGAGCACCGCGGGGAATTATGCATTGTGCCGAAAGAGGCGGCTGCGTAAGAGAAAAGCTCGGCGTGCCGTCGGGGGAAAGGCACGAGCTCTGTATGGCTCTTCACGCTGAGCAAAATGCCATAATTCAGGCGGCAACGCTCGGACAGAGTATAGAGGGAGCAACTATTTATGTGACGCATCAGCCTTGTGTTATCTGCGCCAAGATGATTATAAATGCAGGTATCAGAAGAATTGTTGTTAAAGAGGGGTATCCGGACAAGCTTTCCGTAGATATACTTGCGGAAGCTGGTCTTAAAATTGTTATGTTGGGGGAGTATTAAAGAAATGGCGTTTTGGTTAGTATTTTTAACGGCGTTTGCGCTCGCGTTAATTTTTACGCCGATAGCGATAAAGATAGCGCCGAAAATCGGCGCGGTAGATGTGCCCAAGGATGACAGGCGCATGCACACAAAGCCTGTGCCGCGTTTCGGAGGTCTTGCTATTTTTATAGGAACCACGACAGCGCTTATATTTACGGTATATGGGGTGCTGCCTATGTATCAGAAGTATTTTGCAGAAGCATATCCGGGAGCAGAGTTCATAGACCAGCCCGTTTCTAAAATGACGGGTGTTATTGTCGGCGGAGTTCTGATATATATTCTCGGCGTCGTCGATGATCTTAAAGGAATGCCGGCAAAAGTAAAGTTACTCGGACAGCTCGTATGCGGTGGAGTGGCATATTATTTCGGTGTCAGAATAAATTTTGTAACGAATCATTTTTCGGCGCTGACAGATCATATCTTTTTTTCAGGTGCAATTTCACTGGTTATTACGCTTATATGGATTGCGGGCATCACGAATACGGTGAATCTGATAGACGGTCTTGATGGCCTTTCTTCTGGTATTTCGTCGATAGCGTCTTTGTGTCTTGCGTACACGGCGTATATACACGGCGCTTATTTGACAGCCTTTGCGATGCTGGCTCTGGCCGGCGGCGCGCTCGGCTTTCTTCCATACAATTTTCATCCGGCAAAAATATTTATGGGGGATGGTGGATCGCTGTTCCTCGGATATATGCTGGCGACGCTTTCGATAGTGGGGCCGATGAAGGGCGCGACGGTGCTGGCGATGATAGGGCCGGTGCTCGTGCTCGGTGTGCCGATTTTCGACACCGGCTTTGCAATTTTAAGACGTCTTGCAAATCACAGACCGATAATGGAAGCTGACAAAGGCCATTTGCATCACCGCTTGATGGCGGCAGGAATGGGTCAGAGGCGTACAGTGCTTACGCTTTACGGTATCAGCGGCGTTATGGGTGTTGCAGCCGTGCTTTTTTCACGCGACCTATTTGTGGAGATGCTCGGACTTGTCGCTATCGCTGCGATGTATATTTATATCTTTTTAACGGACGCCAACCATTGGAAGGTATCGCTTAAAGCGGTGCCGGCGGAAAGTGCGGAAACTCAAATAAATGGAAATACTGAAATAAAAATAGAAACTTTGCCGCCAGAAGCAGAGGAAAAGGTGAAAATGGACATCGAGCAGCAAATGCCCGAGGGAATAACAGTGACGGAATCTGATGGCACGGATGACGAATAATGTCTATCGTAAATAGTCGATTAAAAGCAAGGAAAATGTATTTACACGTGCCTATACATATAAAACAATGCAAGCAGGAGAACAAAAAATGAAAATACTAAGCGTATTCGGAACGAGACCGGAGGCCATAAAAATGGCGCCGCTCGTTAAAAAATTAAAAGAAACGGAAGGTATAGAATCCGTCCTCTGCGTAACGGCTCAGCATAGGGAAATGCTCGATCAAGTACTGAGTCTTTTCGAGCTTGTCCCTGATTATGATTTAAATATAATGAAACCTAATCAGACGATAAGTATGATTACAACTAATGTACTTCTCGGACTCGATGAGATTTTTGAGAAAGAAAAACCCGATATAGTGCTCGTGCATGGCGATACGACTACGACATTTGCGGCCGCGCTTTCAGCGTTTTATCATCAGGTGAGCGTGGGACATGTGGAAGCAGGACTGCGCACATATGACAAATATTCGCCGTTCCCTGAGGAAATGAACAGAGTTCTCACCGGACACATTGCGGACATTCACTTTGCGCCGACCCTGCGCAACAAGGAAAATCTGCTTCGTGAGGGCATAAATGAAGCAGATATTTTCATAACGGGTAATACTGTGATCGACGCACTGCTTGAAGTTGCGGATAAGCCTTATGAATTTGAGGAGGAGACGCTTAAAAAACTCGACTTTGAAAATAAACGGGTAATTACGGTTACCTGCCACAGGCGTGAAAACCTTGGCGAGAATATGGAAAATATCTTTGGCGCGATTAGGCAAATAGGCGATGAATTTGACGATGTGGAAATTGTCTACCCCGTACACTTAAATCCAAAGGTAAGAGAAATTGCAGGGCGTATACTCAACGGCGCGGAGAATATACACTTAATAGAGCCGCTGCAGTATCAGCCGTTTGTAAACCTTCAGGCAAAGTCGTACCTCATAATAACAGATTCGGGCGGTATGCAGGAAGAGGCGCCTTCACTCGGAAAGCCGGTGCTGGTTGTCAGAAAGGAAACCGAAAGACCGGAGGCCGTAGCTGCGGGCACTGTTAAGCTCGCGGGCGTCGATAGAGATACCATATATGCGCTGGCAAAGGAGCTTCTGACTGATAAAGCTGCATATGATGAAATGGCGCATGCGGCTAATCCGTATGGAGACGGGCACGCTTGCGAAAAGATAATTGAAATACTAAGGAACAGGGGATAATGGCGGACTCATTTAATATGGGAAAAAAGCCCGTGGTGATAGAAAGCAAAACCTTATATAAGACACTGGCTGTCATAGCGCTGCCGATGGCGATGCAGGAACTCATCTCCTGCTCGCTTAATTTTGTTGATAATCTTATGGTAGGCTCGCTCGGAGAGACGGAGCTTTCAGCAGTCGGCGTAGGAGTTCAGGTGTTTTTCATACACTGGATGGTGCTTTTCGGATTCGTTTCAGGCACGGCTACGTTTACAGCACAGTTTTTTGGCAGCGGTGAGATAAAAAACATAAGAAAAACAATAGGCTTGGCGGTAACGGTATCGAGCGCTGTCGGCGTAATATTTTTTTCAGCTGCATTTTTTATCCCGCACACTGTGGCGCGCTGTTTTTCAGATATACCTGAGGTTATAGAGCTTGCGGCTGTTTATGTCAAGACAGGAGCGCCGCTTCTTTTAATGCTCGGTATCACAGTTCCTTTTACGAGCGCGCTCAAATCCACGCAGCAGACAAAATTGCCGTTTTTTATATCGCTTGTGACATTCAGCGTAAATACTGGCCTCAATTATATACTCATTTTCGGTAAGGCGGGTGCACCGATGCTCGGAGTCAAGGGCGCTGCGCTGGCGACGATGGCAGCAAGAGCAGTTGAGCTTACACTTGTTTTGGTCATAGTTTTCGTAAGAAAAAATATTATAGCCGGACCGCTTAAGGATTTCTTTGGCTGGAACAAGGCTTTTGCCGCAAGAATAATAAAAAATTCAATACCAACTACCATAAACGAAACGCTGTGGGGTCTTGGAACTTCAATGTATGTGGCTGCATATGCGCGCATAGGCGTAACGGAATACGCAGCAGTACAGGCGGCCAATACAATACAAAAAATGTTTAATATGACGGCCTTTTCCGTGGGAGCAGCAACGCTTATACTCGTAGGGCAAAAACTTGGTGAAGGTGATCTTAACTACGCAGCAGAGCTTGGGCGCAGGCTCGTTAAAATAGGTACTTTTATCGGCGCAGTATGCGGACTTATGCTCATAGCGGCGGGCAGACCGCTCATAAGCCTGTTTGAGTTTACAGATGAAGCGCGTACATATTGCTTTATTATACTTGTTGTATACGGTGGCTTTATGGGGTTTACGCTGCACAACGGCATACTTATAACAGGGGTGCTGCGCGCTGGCGGCGATACAAAATATGCGATGATATGTGAATCATTGAGCATCTGGGCTTTTGGTGTGCCGGTCGCGTTTATAACAGCGCTTGTTCTTAAATTTCCTGTATACATATGCGCTCTGTGTGTAGCCTTTGAGGATATTGTAAAGTTTATTTTTCTTAGAAGAAGGTTTAAATCAAACAAGTGGGTGCGCAATGTCGTGAGCGATATTGAGAGTCGATAAAAAGGTAAAATAAACAGCAAAAATGTGTGTTTAAAAAACAACAAATTAGTTATTTTACAGTCGGGAAAACAGGCAAAAATATCGTTAAAAGTTTTTTGTTTTATCGGTTTTTTAACTATAGTTTGACAAAATGAAAAATTTGGGTATAATAGTATCATAATATGACAAATTAGTGAAATTAGCGGGAGATCCGCATAGAAAGGAAGCCGCATTGATATATATTATAAGTGCTGTCGCAGGGCTCGTTTATGGGGCGTTAATGGGCGGTTTAAAATATATAGCGCTCTGGCGAAAAATAATAATTGCCGGACCGAATGAAGAGATTACTGCAAAGACAATTTATATAAGAATGCCGATAGACTACGGTATAAATGTTATGACATTTGTCATATTATTTTTAGTAAGAAATATTATTTTACCGCTTGATTTTGCGGTGACGGCGATCGCTGCAGCAGTCAGCCTTTCGCTCATCGGCAGGTTTTTTTCGATAAGAAAAGTATTTGACAAAATAAGCGCAGAAACGGGTGCGGAGGAAAAAACGAATGATTGAGACTTTAAATTCACTCGGAATAACAAACGGAATGATAACGAGTGCAGGTATAACGATAGTGATATCGCTTATTGCGGTAATAGGCGGAAAGCGCATAGAAACTGTACCAAACTCGAAGCTTCAGGGTGCGCTTGAGCTTGCAGTAGAAAAACTTTACAACTTTTTCGTCGGGATTATGGGTGAAAAGGCGTGTAAAAAATATTTTCCATTTGTAGCAACATTATTTATATATATACTTTTGTGCAATTATTCAGGGCTGCTGCCTATGGCGGGTCATATTCCGGGATTGGCGGCGCCGACAAGCTCCATCAATTTTCCGATAGGGCTTGCTCTTGTAGTGTTTTTTGCAACTCAGATAATAGGTATAAGAGAGGCTCACGGAGTGAGATTTTTTAAACATCTGTTTCAGCCGTTTGCGTTTCTTTTTCCTATTATGCTTATAGAACAGTTTGTGAGACCGCTTTCGCTGACGCTGCGTCTCTACGGTAATGTTTTTGGTGAAGAGTCCGTAATAAGCTCGTTCTTCAATATGGTGCCTCTTGGGCTGCCTATTCCTATGCAGGCGCTTTCGCTGCTGATGGGATTTGTGCAGGCAATGGTATTTTCACTGCTCGCTGCCATATACATAGGCGAGGCGGTGGAAACGGCGGAGCACTTGCAGTAATAAAGTATATATCACGTGGAAAACGAGGAAAATAAATGCGATATTGATTTCCGGCACAGCTTCTGCGGCAGAACGCTGCAGATAAAATGCCGCAATTGATATATAAAAAAGTCAAAGGACTGCGGGTTAAAATTTTCCGCAGATATGAAAGGAGATTATAAAAATGACAACAACTACAATTGCAATCGCAGCAGCTATCGCAATCGGTCTTTCAACTATTGCACCTGCTATTGCGCAGGGACTTGCGGCATCAAAAGCGCTTGAGGGTATGGCGCGCCAGCCGGAAGTGGCAGGAGAAATTCGTACGACAATGATCCTGGCACTTGCGTTTATGGAAGCTCTCACAATTTACGGACTTCTCGTTGCGATACTTCTCGTAAACAAGCTGTAGATGTTAGAAAAAAACAGACCCGGAAAATCAGGAGGGTTTTAACTTATGGTTGAAGCATTAGGCATTGATTTAAAAGAAATAATATTTGCCATTGCGAATTTTTTGATACTGCTCGCCGTGCTCGCGAAGTTTATGTATAAGCCTTTTTTGGCAAATCTCGAGCGCAGGAAGCAGATGATAGAAGATGCTATCAGTAACGCGGAGGCTGTCAATAAGCGTGCCGACGAGAAGATGAACAGTTATAATAAGCGAATTGCCGGAGCTGAACGCGAAGCCGCGGGTATAATAAACGAGGCAAAAATCAAGGCCGACAAGCAGGCATCACAGATTATAGATGATGCAAATGAGAAGGCTGCGCTTATTATGCAGAAAGCAGAGCAGGAGATTGAGAGGCAGAAGGATGCCGCGATCACGGAGGCAAGAGAGCAAATAGGAATGCTTGCTGTTATGGCTGCTGAAAAGATCATTGAAAAAGAGCTTGACGATGTGGGACAGACGCAGATTATAGACAGCATACTTGATGAGGCAGGTGCAGCGGGATGGCAGAATTAGCAGTTGCAAGAACATATGGAAGCGCGCTTTTTGAAGCAGCAAGAGATCTTGACAAGATCGAGCTTATAAAAAATGAAATTGCGGAAATGCTGGAAATATTTAGAAGCAATCCGGAATTTATGCTGTTTTTAAGTGCGCCTTCGATTTCTCACGACGAGAAAAAAGCTGTACTTCATGATTTGTTTGAAGGCCAGTTTAGCCGTGAGTTTTTAAACTTTATGGACATTCTCATAGAAAAAGGAAGAATGCGAAGATTTGAGAAAATTGCCTCAGTATACACAGAACTTGTGAATACTGAGGAGGGCATTACAGTCGGAATTATTTATTCCGCAGTGCCGCTTGATTCAGACAGGCTTGAAAGGTTTGAAAAGGAAACGGGCAAGCTTCTCAGAAAGAACGTGCGGCTGGAAAACGAAGTGGATAAAAGCCTTATCGGCGGAGTAAAAATATTCGCTGATGGCAAGATGATAGACGCGTCGCTCAGGGCGCGTGTGTCTGCACTTATGGACACAATAAAATAGAGAGGAGGCGAGTCGATGAATTTAAGACCTGATGAAATAAGCGCCGTAATAAGAGAACGCATCAAGGGTTATAAAAATCAGATGGAAGTTTCGGACTTCGGCACGGTAATACAGGTTGGAGACGGCGTTGCCAGAATTTACGGACTTGAAAATTGTATGGCGGGAGAGCTGCTCGAGTTTCCCGGTGAAATATACGGTATGGCTATGAACCTCGAAGAGGACAATGTCGGCGCAGTGATAATGGGGCCCGATACAGGTATCAAAGAGGGAGATATCGTAAGGCCTACAGGCCGTGTAATAGAAGTACCTGTAGGACAGGAGCTCATAGGCCGCGTTGTCAATCCTCTTGGACAGCCGATTGACGGCAAGGGAGAAATAAAGGCGGAGGGCTTTCGTCCTATCGAATACCCGGCGCCGGGCGTGCTGCAGAGAAAATCGGTAAAAGAGCCGTTGCAGACGGGGATTAAAGCTATAGACTCAATGGTGCCTATTGGGAAAGGGCAGAGAGAGCTTATTATCGGAGACAGACAGACCGGAAAGACGGCAATCGCCATAGACTCTATAATAAATCAAAAAGGAAAAGATGTTATCTGTATATATGTTGCGATAGGTCAAAAAAAATCGACAGTGGCACAGCTCGTGCAGACGCTCGAAAGCAGAGGCGCAATGGAATACACGATAGTAGTATCAGCGACGGCTTCCGATGTAGCGCCGCTCCAGTATATAGCGCCTTACGCGGGCTGCGCGATAGGTGAGCACTTTATGTATCAGGGCAAGCACGTGCTCATAGTATATGATGATCTTTCAAAGCATGCTGTAGCTTACCGTGCGATGTCGCTTCTTTTAAGAAGACCGCCTGGACGCGAAGCATATCCGGGAGATGTATTTTATTTGCATTCGCGACTTCTCGAGAGAGCGGCAAAGCTGTCTGATGAACTCGGAGGCGGCTCGATTACGGCGCTGCCGATAATAGAAACGCAGGCGGGCGATGTATCCGCGTATATTCCAACTAATGTAATTTCTATTACAGACGGCCAGATATTCCTCGAATCTGAGCTTTTCTTTTCGGGACAGAGACCTGCGGTAAACGCCGGAATCTCGGTAAGCCGTGTAGGCGGCAATGCGCAGATAAAAGCTATGAAGCAGGCGGCAAGTAAGATAAAGCTCGAGCTTGCGCAGTATAGGGAACTAGCAAATTTCTCACAGTTCGGCTCGGATGTCGATAAAGATACTAAAGCAAGACTCGATCACGGAGTGCTTCTTATGGAAGTGCTGAGACAGGGACAGTACAGTCCGCTTGATGTTGCAGATCAGGTAATAATCATATATGCGGCGGTAAATGACTATCTTAAGGATATTCCGCCGGCAAAGATAAAAGAATTTGAAAAAGAACTCTACACCTTTATGGATGCACATCATCCTGAAATAAAGCGAACCATACAGCAGACGGGTGAGCTTACGGCGGAGACAGAGGCAGTACTTAAAGCGGGGCTTGAAGAGTTTAGAAAGCTTAAGATACGCGATCTTGATATGTAAAAACGAAAGTGGACGAAAAGACGAAAGAATGTATAAAGAAAGGGGTGAATCGCAGGTGGCAACGGAAAGTATGGCCGACATCAGAAGACGTATAAAGAGCGTTAATTCAACGGAGCATATAACAAACGCTATGAAGCTGGTATCGGCTGCTAAGTTGAGAAGGGCGAAGAACACCTTTGAAAAGACGAGAGATTATTTTCACTATGTGACAGGATCAATCGCAGATATATTTTATGATGGCAATGAAGTGCCTGAGAGGTACCTTGAAGGCAGCAGAGAAGTAGTGAACACATGCTTTATAATTATAACATCGGAAAGAGGGCTCTGCGGCTCATTTAATTCCAATGTTATAAAACAGGCGGAAATAGAGATAGAGGACGACCCCAACAGGTCGGTGCTCATTATGATAGGAACAAAGGGCAAGGAATACTTTGAAAAGCGCGGCAAATATATTCACAGCGAGTATGAAATGCCGCCCGAAAATATTTCGTTTGCCGATACAAAGATGATAGCTAAGACCGTCGTCGATATGTACGATAAGGGCGTTATAGACAAAGTGGTGCTCATTTCCACGGCGTTTGTAAACAATCTGGAGCAGAAAGTCAAGAGTCTTCAGCTCCTGCCTTTTAAGATGCAGGATAAGGAAGATTTTACAACGCACGATGCGCAGGTTTTTGATACGCGTGAAAGGCAGGTTGAATATGAGCCGTCAATAGATGAGGTTTTCAACTATCTAATTCCAAAATATGTAGAAATAATGCTTTACAGTTCCGTTATCGAATCCGCTACATGCGAACATGCTGCGCGGCGTATGGCGATGGAAAGCGCAACCGACAACGCGCGCGATATGCTTTCAAAGCTTTCGCTATACTACAATAGAGCAAGACAGTCGGCGATAACAAATGAGATAATAGAAGTCGTATCCGGCTCGGAAGCGCAGAAATAGAGAGGTGAAGATTTTGAATAAGGGAATAATAAGCCAAATTATAGGACCTGTAATAGATATCAGATTTGCTCCCGAAGAGTTGCCAAAGCTTTTAAATGCTATTAACATCGAAAATGACGGCAAGACGATAGTTGCGGAAGTGGCACAGCATATCGGAGATGATGTGGTGCGCTGTATAGCGCTTTCTTCGACGGACGGACTTAGGAGAGGTACTGAAGCATTTGATACGGGTGCGCCAATATCAGTGCCTGTCGGACGAGAGGTGCTGGGAAGACTCTTCAATGTAATAGGAGAGCCGATAGACAATAAAGGCCCTGTGCAAACGGAGCGAAAAAGCTCCATACATGCACAGGCACCGAGCTTTGAGGAGCAGGATACAACAGCGCAAATATTTGAAACAGGAATCAAGGTTATCGATCTCATAGCACCGTACACGAGAGGCGGTAAGGTAGGACTTTTCGGCGGTGCCGGCGTGGGTAAGACTGTACTTATACAGGAGCTTATCAGTAATATTGCCAAGGAGCACGGAGGCATTTCCGTATTCGCGGGCGTAGGCGAGCGTACGAGAGAAGGTAATGATCTCTACTACGAGATGATAGAATCGGGAGTAATAGAAAAGACCGCGATGGTATTCGGACAGATGAACGAGCCGCCGGGTGCGAGAATGCGAGTAGCGCTCACAGGTCTTACTATGGCGGAATATTTTAGAGACGTGGAAGGACAGGACGTACTTCTCTTCATAGACAATATTTTTAGATTTACACAGGCGGGCTCGGAAGTGTCCGCGCTTCTCGGCCGTGTACCGTCAGCTGTAGGCTATCAGCCGACGCTGGCTACAGAAATGGGCGCGCTGCAGGAAAGAATAACATCGACAAAGCGCGGCTCAATTACATCCGTCCAGGCTATCTATGTGCCGGCTGACGACTTGACAGACCCGGCCCCTGCGACAACGTTTGCCCATCTTGATGCGACGACGGTGCTTTCGCGTTCGATTACAGAGCTTGGTATTTATCCGGCTGTTGACCCGCTTGAATCGACATCGAGAATTATGGATCCGCTTATTCTCGGCGAAGAGCATTACGAAACGGCAAGAGGTGTGCAGGAAGTACTTCAGAAATATAAAGATCTTCAGGATATTATAGCAATACTCGGTATGGATGAACTTTCTGATACGGACAAACTCATCGTATCAAGAGCGAGAAAAATACAGCGTTTCCTCTCGCAGCCGTTTAGAGTTGCCGAGCAGTTTACAGGTATGCAGGGCAAATATTTGCCGCTTAAGGAAACTATAAGAGGATTTAAGGAAATTCTCGAAGGCAAGCACGATCAAATACCTGAATCGATGTTCCTGTTTGCCGGAGGTATAGACGAAGTCGTAGAAAGGTATAAGGAGAGCAATGGCGAATAATACGATAAGACTTGAAATTATTACGCCGACAAAGATGTTCTACCGAGATGATGTGGAACTATTAGTCGTAAAAACGACGAAAGGTGAAGAGGGATTTATGGCAGGACATATGTGGGCGCGCAAGCTGCTCGCGATAGGTCCGCTCAAGATAAGAGAACCGGGAGCTTCTGAGATGAGGTACGGCGTTATTGCAGGCGGTTATATAGATGTCAGCTCGACCGGTATTATGATATATACGGATGCTGCGGAGTGGGACACGGATATAGATTTGAAACTTGCGACAGACCAGAAAGCGGCAGCGGAAAAATACCTTAAAGAGCATAAAGATCTGCCGGATGATGATCCGAATATCATAGCCGTGCAGAAGGGTCTTGCGCGTTCGGAGGCCAGAATACATGCAGCAAAAAGACGCGACGGACTGCTTAAAATGAGATGAAAAATAAGCTCATAACGATGACATTTTGACCATAAAAATGCGTTTATTTATGTGAATATTTTGTGATAAAAACGGCTGAAAGCATTGAATTTCAGCCGTTTTTAAGGTTTATAATATTCTGAAAAAGGCAAAAAAGATATACTTTTTGAATAAATATGGTATAATGATAATGTCTGCGCAAGCAGGCAAAGGAAAGAGAGGAGAAACTGAATATGAAAAAGAAGCTTATTCTTGTGTGGCTTACTTTACTCATGGTGCTGTTCTCATCAATTTCTATTTATGCTGAAGAAGACGTTCAAGGAGATTTTTTTGAAAAACATGTTATTATCAACGGAGAGGAAATTATAAATTATAATTTGCAGTATCCATTCCTTATGTATAATAACATCACCTACTTTCCATTATCCCCCGAGATGCAAGAGATCTTAGACTTGGAAGCGGAGATGGATTGGGAAAGCCGCACATTAAAACTTCTGAAAACTGATCTGACGAGAAAAAATATCAGTTCAAACTGGATGAAAAATAATAACGAAAATGTAACACTTAGCGTTATTTCAGAAGTAAAAGTTCTCGCGTTTGTTCCGGGTGAGGACGATGAAATTCAAAATGAAGACACAGGTATCATAGATACCCCGGAACTTGCCGTTACAGAGCTCGATCTTGGAGGTGCGCCGGTATTGGCAGCAGGTAAATTCCTGTTCCTTCCTGTGAGAGCAATGACAGCGGAAGACAGCTTTAATTGGGATATATATTTCGATCCTTATTACGGCTTGTGCATAAGCACAGAAGAGGGTGTATCCGCCGAAAGCTACTGCAATAAGGAGGAAACGCTTAGAAATAAAGGACTTGTATCCTACATTAAGAGCCAGAATTCATCGATCACGACTACTGTTGCACAGCAGTATCTGTTCCTCTTTAAAAGGGCATCAGAAGTGAGCGGAGTGAAGACTGAAGTTCTGATGGCTATTGCAAGCAAGGAAAGCCATTTCAATGCGTGGGCGACATCCAGCGGAGGCGCAAGAGGTATGATGCAGATTATGCCTGCCACCGGCGCAATGTATGGTCTCACAACTGATGACCTTTACGACGCAAAGAAGAACATTGATATGGGCGCCGTATATGTAGGCGAAAGAATAAGAGCCTACGGCGGTGATGTTATCAAAGGACTTTCAGCTTACAATCAGGGTTCCGCAAAAGTAAACAGAGGAACTCATTCTACGGCCTATGCAGACAGAGTTCTTGCCGAATATAACAGAATAGGCAACTACCTTACTGTAAACGGGTTCGCAGGACAATAAAATCACGACATAAATAAAAGCATAAAAATAGAAAAGTACAAAGGCCGATGTAAATATCGGCTTTTGTACTTTTTTGACCGCGATATTGATTTCTAAAATGGATAGGAATATAATAGTTTTAGAATTTTCACACATTTGCGGCGGATGCGGGTACAGAGCTGAGTATATTCTGAACGAAAGCACGCCGCGCAGATAAAAATGAAAGGAAGGATTTCTAATGAAGCTTGTTGTAATAGGAGGAGTAACGGGCGGCGCGTCTACGGCAGCACGTGTGAGAAGGCTCGATGCAAGTGCTGAGATTATTATGTTTGAGCGCGGAGAGCATGTATCGTTTTCAAACTGTGCGCTTCCGTATTATCTTGGCGGAGTAGTTGAAAGCAGCGACAGTCTTCTCGTTGTGACTCCGGAAGATTTTAAGAAAAAACATGATATAGAGGTACGCACGAAAAGCGAGATTACAGCGATAAACAGAGAGAAGAAGACTGTAACGGTAAAAGAGCTCATATCCGGAAAAGAGTATGAGGAAAGTTATGATAAGCTCATGCTTGCTCCGGGTGCGAGTCCGATATTGCCGAAGAGTATAAAAGGTATTGAAAGCAGCAATGTATTTACGGTAAGAAATGTAACGGATATCGTAGCACTTAAGAGCTATATTGACAACAACGGTATAAACGATGTAGCTGTAGTTGGCGGTGGATTTATCGGGGTTGAGGTTGCGGAAAATCTGAGAGAAGCAGGCAAGAATGTAAGTCTTGTTGAAGGTACAGAACAGATTATGGCGCCTTTCGACTATGATATGGTGCAGATACTCCACAAGGAAATGGATGATAACGGTGTTAAGATCTATCTTTCCAGCACGGTTACCGCGGTAAACAAGAACAGCGTAACAGCCGTCAAAGACGGCAGGGAATTTGAGGTTCCGGCTGAGGTTGTCGTTATGGCAATAGGCGTTGCGCCTGAGACGAAGCTCGCGGCGGATGCAGGCCTTAAACTTGGTGAGACGAAGGGCATTAAGGTAAATCATAATTATCAGACAAGTGATCCTGATATTTATGCGGTTGGAGATGCAGTGGAAATATTCAATAGTATGACGCATTCGTACGGCAGGCTCGCGCTCGCCGGCCCTGCGCAGAGACAGGCAAGAGCCGCCGCCGATCATATGTGCGGCAAGTATCACAATAACAAAGGGTACATCGGCTCATCTTGCGTACGCATTTTCAATCAGAATGCAGCGGTAACAGGTCTTTCAGAGAAGGCGGCGGCCAAAGCCGGATACAGTTTTGATTCCGTGCTTCTGTTTCCTGCGGATAAACCGGGGCCTATGCCGGACAGTCACTATATGGCGTTCAAGCTTATCTTTGAAGTGCCGACAGGCAGAATTCTCGGAGCGCAGGCTATTGGCCTTGGCTCTGCGGATAAACGGATAGATGTTATCGCGACAATGATTACTATGGGAGGTACGCTCGAAGATTTAAAGGAATTGGAGCTCTGCTACTCTCCTGTATTCGGTACGGCAAAGGATGTCGTAAATATGGCGGCGCTGGTTGCTCTCAATATTCTCTACGGGGAATCAAAGCAGGTACATATAAACGAAGTGCGCGGGCTCGTTGAGGACGGCGCATATATCATTGATGTGAGAGAGTCCGACGAATATGAAGCGGGACATTTAAAGACCGCGCACAATATACCGCTTTCAGAGCTGAGAGAACATCTCGACGAGATTCCTAAGGATGAACCCGTATATGTTCACTGCCGATCGAGCCAGAGGAGCTATTACGCTTTGAGAGCGCTCAAAGGCCGTGGATTTGACAATATTGTGAATATCAGCGGCTCGTATCTCGGCATCAGTCTTTACGAATATTTCAATGACAAAGAAGAGCAAAGAGAACCGATAATGACAGCATACAATTTTGACTGATTTAACCGCTTAGCAGTAAAACAGCTGAGCGTATTCGATGTTTAAGTGTATTTTGCTGTTTCAAGGCGGCGAGCTGTTTGATCCTAAATAAATATAAGATAAAAACAGGCATACATCGTCTTTGATATGCTGCTTATTTTGTAGTCTTTAAGGACAACAAAACTTGCAGTATATCGCGAGGTGTATGCCTTTATAAAATTACTTGGATTTTTCTGATTTGAAGCTATAAAAAAGAAAATGTTTATTGTTTATTTGCGGGAAAAATCGATGGGCTCATCGTCGAGAAGTTCGGCGAGCATTCCCATTTGCGCAAGTTTTTCCTGAATTTCGTCGAGGGTTTTTTCATCGTCAGCCAGTATTGTATGATAATGGTATCCGGCAGTCGCGTTTTTGAGCAGACTTGATTTTCCGGAGTGAATTTTTTCAATGAATTCGGCAATATCTTTGCGCGAACGCAGATTCATGTCGGCGCGGACTATGCCGTATACCTTGTGATATATAAATACATCTTTGATTTTGCCGCCGAGGTCGACTATGGCAGTGAGTTCCGCTTCTGTTTCTCTGTCGGAGTGGTGCATTTTGAGAATTCTGCTTGCTTCCTCTGACCTGTGAAGCATCATATATCCATATCTTGCGGAAAGTATGTCTAAACCGTTTGCGCGGAGCAGCGCAATGTCCTGCACTATGACCTGGCGGCTGACCTTTAAGGTTTCGGCTAGCGTACCGCCAGAGACAGGCTTATCGCTTTCCAAAAGTATTTTGAGAAGTTGTTTTCGTCTCTTATCCCCATTCATACAGCGGACCTCCTTTCATAGTTTTTTGTACCACTTATGTGATAAAATATTCACAGTCAAAAATTTTTTATATGTTTTACTCGGTAATCGGATGCAGATTTTTGAGTGAAATATCGAGGATAGGAGCGGAATGTGTAAGCGCGCCGCTCGAAATGTAATCTACGCCGAGATCTGCGAGTGCGATAATATTTTCTTTAGTGACGTTTCCTGAAACTTCAACTTCGGCTCTGCCCGCGATGTATGAAATAGCTTCTTTCATCTGCTCGTGAGTCATATTGTCGAGCATTATGATATCAGCGCCGGCTGCGACAGCTTCTTTTACCATATTCATATTTTCAACTTCGACTTCAATTTTGCGGACAAAAGGCGCGTATGCCTTGGCCATTAAAACAGCATTCTTTACGCCTCCGGCGGCGCCGATATGGTTATCTTTCAGCATAACTCCGTCTGAGAGGTTGTACCTGTGATTATTTCCCCCTCCTGCGCGCACTGCGTATTTTTCAAATATGCGGTTATTCGGCGATGTTTTTCTGGTGTCGAGAAGCTTGATACTCGTACCGTCGAGAAGGCTGACAACCGAATGCGTGTATGTTGCGATGCCGCTCATGCGCTGGAGATAATTTAAAGCCGTACGCTCACCGGATAGAAGGATGCGGATATCGCCGCGGATTTTTCCGAGAAGCTGGCCTTTTTTAACGGCGTCGCCGTCATTTACAAAGAATTCAGCCGTTGTGGCATTATCGAGCAGCAAAAAAACACGTTCAAAAACTTGCAGTCCACAGATGATACCGTCTTCTTTGCAGATAAGGTCGGCTTCGCCTGCCTGAGCATGCGGCATAACGCTGTTTGTCGATACGTCTTCTCCGGAAATATCATCGCGGAGGGCGCTCATAATGAGCGGATCTACATTTAATTTAAGTGTTACGGGATCAAACATAATTAAAGATTCCTTTCAGTTTTGTTTATTTATATTGTGAGTTTGTTTATTAAAACGGATTGATAGCGTTCGCCTTTTCTATGGCGCCGAGAACAAGTGATTTATATTCTTCTTTGATTTTGTCGTAATTTTTATAAATTGAAAGGTCTACAGCGCCGATGGCTTGTGTTTTTGCCTCTGCCTTTTCTGCCTGTGATTCACTTTTTTCTGCGATATCATCTGCGGCTCTGCCGGAAAATACCATACTTTCAAGAAGCGAATTGCTGGCGAGGCGATTTCTGCCGTGTACGCGGTTGCAGGCTGTTTCACCTACAGCATAGAGGCTTGTCATCGTGGTGCGGCTTTCGTAGTCCACTTTGATGCCGCCCATAAAATAGTGCTGTGCAGGCACTACGGGAATGCATTCTTTTGTTACGTCATAGCCCATTTCGGCGCAGTGCGCGATTATATTGGGGAAATGGCCGTAAAGCTCATCCGGCGGGATTGTTCTTAAATCTTCCCAGACAAATTCAGTGCCGTCTTTTTTCATCTGCTCACGTATTGCAGAGGTGAGCTTGTCTCTTGGAAGCAGCTCGTCGGCAAAACGCTTCATATCCTTACCGTAGAGCTTTGCTCCTTCACCGCGTACAGATTCGGAGATGAGAAAGCTGCGGTCTTTATTTTGCGGTGAATAAAAAGTTGTTGGATGTACCTGTATATAATTGATGTTTTCGAGTTCAATATCGTGCTTTACAGCTATGGCAAGCGCATCACCTGTCAGATGGCGGAAATTTGTCGAGTGGCGGAACAGGCCGCCGATGCCGCCTGTTGCAAGCACGGTAAAATCGGCTTCGATGATTTCTGTATTTCCGGCTGCATTGCGGACAACCGCGCCAAAGCATGTGCTTTCATGCTCGATGACATCGAGAAGCGTTGTATTTTCAATTATCGTGACATTAGGAAGCTTTTTGACTGCGGCAAGGAGCTTACTCGTGATTTCCTTTCCGGTGATGTCTTTGTGGAACAGAATGCGGTTATTTGAATGCGCGCCCTCGCGTGTATATAGAAAGGCTCCGTCTTTGTCGCGTTCAAACAGCACGCCGCAGTCTACAAGGTCTGCGATAACGCGCTGTGATGAGCGCAGCATAATATCGACTGAGGTTTTGTCATTTTCGTAGTGTCCGGCGCGCATAGTGTCTTCAAAATAAGCATCGTAGTCAGCCTCGCCGCGCAGTACGCATATTCCGCCCTGAGCGAGAAATGAATCGCTGCTTTCGAGATCGGCTTTGGTGATAATAGTAATTTTCTTTTCCCGCGGAAGCCTGAGCGCGCAGTAAAGGCCGCTGCAGCCGCTTCCGACAATTAAAACATCGGTTTTCATAATATAAAATTCTCTTTCCTTTGATTGTATGCGGATTTCAAGACGCGGTAATAAGATTTGTACTGCGGCAGGAACTGTGCATATTGTATTTATGATGTTACCGGATAATTATAACATAAGAGTTGTCATATGACAAGACAGTTGTTATGATAAATGTAAAGCTGTGTATTGACAGAAAGCGAGAGTTTTTATATAATCAGGTCAGTTATTTTATTGATTTTGCTGATTTATTGGTAAATTCATCGGCGCTTTGCTGCCGGGTTACGGGATCATCAAGGTTTACGAGAACAAGATAGGAAAGGTTAGAAATATGTTTACAACGAGGGAGCTTCAGGATGAGATTCTGAGGCTGAAAAAAGAAAATGATATTTGCATACTTGCACACGCGTATCAGAGCCAGGATATACTTGAAGTAGCTGATTATGTGGGCGATTCTTACGGTCTTTCGCTTGAGGCGGCAAAGGCGCCGCAGAGCACAATACTGATGTGCGGTGTACGTTTTATGGCGGAAACGGTAAAGCTCCTTTCGCCGGATAAAAAGACAATTCTGTCGCATCCGCAGGCGGGTTGTCCGATGGCGGAGCAGATAGACCTTGAAATGCTGCGCGCGATGAAAGAACAGTACCCTGATTATACGGTGGTCGCATACATAAATACAACGTCGGAGCTCAAAGCGCGGTGCGATGTGTGCGTGACATCGTCATCAGCGGTGAAGATTGTAAAAAATATTGAGAATAAAAATATTCTTTTTATTCCGGACTGCAATCTTGGCGCCTGGGTAGCTGAACAGGTGCCGGAAAAGAATATAAAGCTCGTGCACGGCGGCTGTCCGACGCACGCTAAAATGACTGTGCGCGATGTCGAGGCGGCAAAGAAGCTGCATCCTGCGGCAGAGCTTCTTGTTCATCCTGAGTGTGTGCCTGAGGTAGCAAAGCTTGCAGATTATATCGGAAGCACCACGGGTATTATGGATTATGCGAGAAACAGCAGCGCCTCAGAATTTATTATCGGTACAGAAAACAGCATTGTGCAGCATCTGCAGTTCGAGTGCCCGGACAAGCGTTTCTATCCGCTCTCAAAGGGATGCGTGTGTATGAATATGAAGCTGACAACACTCGGTGAGGTCTATAACTGTGTGCGAGGTATAGGCGGCGAAGAAATCGTGCTTTCTGGTGAAGTGATGACGAAAGCGAGAAAGTGTATTGATATGATGCTGAAGCTTGGATAAGTTATGGTTTATTTAATTTGTTATGCGGTTACATGTTTTGCCTGCGTGCTGGGCACGATATGCGGCATGGGCGGCGGTATTATCATAAAACCGGTGCTTGATGCGACAGGTGTTATGACCGTAGATACGATAACCTTTTTATCGGGCTGCACTGTAATTGCTATGAGCGGCTGGAGCGTGAGCAGGGCTCTTTATAGGCAAGAAGATGTGCTTGATATGAAGCGCACGCCGATATTCGCACTTGCAGCTGCTGTAGGAGGTCTGCTCGGTAAGGAAATGTACATAGCTGTGGCGGAGCTTTTTGCTGACAGGAATATGGCTGGCGGCGTACAGGCGTGTCTGCTTTTGGCCGCGACTTTTTTGACGCTGATTTATACAATCAGAAAAGACAAATTAAAGTCAAGACAAGCAGAGTCGCGAGCGGTAAGCTTTGTCATTGGGCTGCTTCTCGGAATGCTGGGAGCATTTCTCGGTATCGGCGGCGGGCCGTTTAATGTGGCGGCACTTACGTATTTTTTCTCGATGCCGACGAAAAAGGCAACGCAGAACAGCTTGTTTGTAGTGCTTTTTAGCCAGCTTGCGAGTACGCTGAAGACGGTAATAACGGGCGGTATACCGGATTTTGATCCAATAATTTTGATAGGTATGGGGCTTTTCGGCATAATAGGAAGTGAAATAGGAAGACGCATAAGCAAGCGCATAGATAATAAACAGGCGAACTTTTTGTTGGAGGCTTGTATGGTGCTGATTATATGCATAAATGTTTATAATATTTTTAAGTATCTGCGTTGAAAGCTGGAGGCAGATAGCTTTATAAGGGTTTAAAAAGATAGTCTCAATTTTGCTCTATATACCAGGCAAATCATAATGAATAGGAGCGTATAATTATGTCGTTTAAGAAAAAATCCAGAATTATCGCGTCGATTATGCTTATTGCTGCAATCGCATTTTTTGTGTTTGCTATCACACATCCAACAGCAAGTTTCCCTTGGAGCAATACCATAACATATTTCATTTATGCCGTTTACATTTTAATCATGGTGCTGCTGTTTGCAGCTCCTTGCAGAAAGGGAAAATAAACGCTGCTGCAAATGAATATACAAAGTGGAATAATGTTTTCTTAGGGAACACAAAAGTGAATTGGGGAAAAAGATATAGGACGTGGACGATGGTTTACATCCGATTTTTGCGCAGCATCTGTGCAAAAATATAATGAAGTAAAATAAACGGCAGAGCGCTGAGAAAATTCATAGCTTTGCCGTTTCATTTTTTATAATATGTATGTAGTGTGTATTTTTGTGTCTCTTGCGCTCTACAGTTCACCGTTTACTATCATTTCCGCAACGAGCTTTGTCGAGTAGCCGACAGCCTTAGCGCAGTTCTCGTCGCCGTCTTTTGCATTGTAGCCCGCTTCGCCTTCCTCAGTGAAGAAATCGTAGCAGTCTCCGAGCATTGCAGTCTGCACTTCGCGGCAGGTTACGCCGTACTTGCTCCTGAAATTCGCAATAACTTTCTTTATTTTGTCGTAGCACGCACTGAAGTCGTCATCCATATGATCCTTATCGCGTCCGTTTAAGATGCTTATTGCCATAGCAGCGCCGGAAAGCGCTCCGCATGTACCCTCGAGGCAGCATCCGCAGCCGCCGGCCAGACCGTAAGAGGTTTTAAACATTTCGTCTGTAACGCCGAGATCCGGAAACGCATCTCGTAGTCCGCCGAGGCACGACTGTGCACAGCTTCCGTAAGTCTTTTCATAGTTGTAAGCAGATTCGCTTGCTTTTTTTACAAGGGCTTCTTTTTCCGAAGCAGATAACTTAGTATAATCCTTCATATTAATAAATCCTCCCTATGAAAATAAAAAATATTGCATAATATTCTGTCAACTACAATTTATCATAATCGCTTAAGAAAATCAACCATAGTGAAAATATTATTTAAAAAGAAAAATAAGCATTTTTGGTAAATTTATGGCTTTGAGGTTATTTTATATTTAAGTTTTTGTGCGTGCGGTTGTCTGCTTTTCCGCAGACATCAGGCAGTATAGAGATGCTTCATCGCCCGCTGTTTTCATAAAGCAGGTGCATAGAAACTACATATATCTAAGAAACGAATTTTTGAGAAGTTATAGCAGGGCTTGCTGAATTTAGATTTTGCCCTCGGTAAGAGCAGGGATTGGCGAAGGCCTGTTTGATATTTGTTATATAAAATTATCTGTGATATATACGCTTTGAGCCGCGCCGAGAATGTTAAGCGCTTTGAAGAATTTAAGGGTTTTACGTACTGATACGCGTGAAACGTAGTATTGAAATATAACTCTGATTCTTGCACTTCTGCAAAAATATTGTTATACTTAAAAGGTTAAGAGCCTTTTTCAGAGGTTTAATGCATCTTAATGATGGGGAGAAAATATGAGCTATAAAGTAAAGCTTAATGTTTTTGAGGGACCGTTTGATCTTCTCGTTTATCTGATTGAAAACGCGCAGATGAACATATACGACATAAATGTGGCGGAGATTGTGACGCAGTACCTCGAATATATTGATGAAATGGAGCGTAGAGAGGTTGCCGTGGCTACGGAATTTATGGTTCTTGCAGCGTCGCTTATCGAGATAAAGTCAAAGATGCTGCTGCCGCGTGTCGGCACGGACAGCAATGTGATCGAGGCTGAGGATCCGCGTACAGAACTTGTGGAGAAGCTGCTTGAATATAAGAAATTTAAGCAAGCCGCAGCGATGCTTGCCGATGCGGAGGAGTATTCGCTGCGCGTTTATGAAAAACCGCAGGAGGACATTTCTATGTATACGGAAGCGCCGGACGAGTATTTCCTGATGGATATCGACAGTTTTGTAAATGCATTTAATTTATTTCTTTACAGAAAGAAAAAGATTGAGGATGTGCGCAGGCATTATATGCGGCTGGAGCGCCAGAGAATTTCAATAGAGCAGAAAATTTCCTATATAAAATCATTTTTTGCACGCAAAAACAAGACAAGCGTGACATTCGATGAGCTTGTAGAAGAAGACAGGGATAGATATAACAAAGTGGTGACCTTTACATCGCTTCTTGAGATGGCAAAATCGAAAGCAGTTGGACTTGAGCAGCGGGCAAATTTTGAAAAAATAGTGATAACAAAGGAAAGTGCGCTTGATACGCTGGATGCGGCGGCTATAGATGCGGCACAGGCAAAGGAATAAATGATTAGGCGGCAGCATTTAAGACAGGGGCGCGATAGGGCCATAAAAGCCGCAGAACAGATAAAGGAGGAAAACGAATAGATGACAAGTAGAAAAAGCATAAAATCGGCGCTTGAATCTATGATGTTTACTTGGGGAGAGCCGCTTTCCGCCAAAACAGCGGCGGAGGTTGTGAATATAAATTGGAAAGAAGCGTATGAGTGCTTTAAGGAGCTTGAGAGAGAGTACGAGGAGGAAGGGCGCGGCATCAGAATCCGCGAGGTAAATAAGGCTTTTCAGTTTGTAACTTTGGCGGATAACAGCGAGTACATAGAGAGGCTTTGTACTCCTGTGAAGCAAAAACGCTTGTCGCAGTCGGCGCTCGAGGTGCTGGCTATAGTTGCGTATAAGCAGCCGGTTACGAGAAGCGAGGTTGAAGCGATACGCGGCATAAAGTGTGACAGAGTACTCGAGGGTCTCGAAAAAAAAGAATTGATTGCGGAAGTAGGACGTTCGGCGGGAATAGGCCGTCCGATACTCTATGGTACGACCGATACATTTCTCAGAAGCTTCGGATTTACGAATATAAAAGAACTGCCGGATATAGACGATATTGAGGGAGTGATTGCGGTAAGAGATGAGGGTATAGAGACAGGAGAGCCGGACGCGCAGCAGGTGGAATTTGATCTTTCGGGTAGTTTGATGAACGAGGATATGGATTCAGGCGGTGCTTTCGGTATAAATGCCGCCGGTTATTCCGAGGAGGAATCGAGCGCAGGCAGCACTGAAAATGTAAACGCGGCAGCAAAGGAAGAATGTGCGGCGCCTGCCGCAGAGGAGCTGCCTTATGAGACGGAGGGTATAATGGATAAAGCCGCAGGCGCATCGGAGGAAGAAAATGGCGAAAGATAAGACGGAAAAGACTAATGTAATGCGCATTCTCGATCAGAAGAAAGTACCGTACGGAAGCTATAGCTACGCGGATACCGATGCTATAAGCGGTGTTGAAGTAGCAAGCGCGCTCGGGCAGGATCCGGCGGCGGTATTCAAGACGCTTGTGACCACAGGCAGGACGGGAGAGCATTATGTTTTTATGATACCGGTGGCAGAAGAGCTCGATCTAAAAAAAGCAGCGTCAGCCGCCGGAGAAAAGGCAATAGAAATGCTTAAATCAAAAGAGCTGCTGCCTCTTACGGGTTATGTGCACGGTGGGTGCTCGCCGATTGGTATGAAGAAGCAGTTTGTAACTGTCATTCATACATCTGCATCTGAGCTTCCGAAGATTATTTTCAGCGCCGGAAAAATCGGCTATCAGGTGGAGCTCGCACCTGCCGATCTTGCAAAAGTTATCAGGTACACCTTTGCAGATGTAATCGTCGAGTGATAATACCAAAAAAATAGCTTTTTGGGAAGCACTTTTATTAAAAAGATGATCTCCGGTAAGTTTTGTGAGGGAGGGCCGCTTCTTTCTTACTGTCGGCGCAAAAAAGAGCAGTCGTTTTCTTGATTGAAAATAGCTGCTCTTTTAGTAAATAGTCGATTATGGACAGTAGAAAGATTTACTTAAATTCTTGAATTATAGTTTCCACATCGGCAATACTGTCATTATTATATATATAGCTAAAAGTAAATCCGCTCTGTTCCCAAACGGCATAGGTAAGCTCCGGTGCGGTATCGTCTGTGTATCTATAATAATCAACTTTTACGCCCTCAATATCTTTGCTTTCCTCTAATGTACCGCCATAAATTCCGCTAATATCTCCACTCCCATATTTTATGCGAAATTCCGAGCCATCTGTGTAGTTTATTTGCCCCATTGTAGGATAACTGTCCTCGACAAGAACAGAATAGGTTTCGACTTCTTTATCTAAAACGGGAACATTAAAGTCAAGATATTCTTCCATTTCTTTAACGGATGTAACAGTGATAAATGGATTTGGGATTTGCACAATTTCGGGATTTGGAATATTGTCTCCAGTATTTTGTGCAAACATTACTCCACCGGCAATAACCAGGCATAAGCAAGCCGCCATAGCTCCCAGTTTAAACCAAACAGGTTTTTTATAAGTTTTCTTTTTTTTGTAACCGATAGCTTCATCTATATACCGGGTATCGAGCCTACTTATGGCTTCTGAAAATTTTTTGGAGTTCATATTAGTACCTCTCTTTCAATTAAGTAATCTTTCATTTTTTGACGAATACGGGTCAGCCGAACAGAGATATTTTTTTCCGTAAGCCCTACAAACTCGGCTATGTCCTTGCAGTTATCGGAAAACCAATAGCGACGCATAAAGATAACACGATTTTCAATCGTCAGCGTGTCCAAAAAATCCTCAATGATACGAGCTAATTCCTTGGCTTCAATCTCGGTCTCCACTGTGTTTGAGTCTGTGAGGCAGGCTTCGATTTCCTCCATAGCAACTGTATAAGTGCTGTTGCGTTTTGCTGCTTCTTTTCTGTAATAACTTTTCAATGAAATGTTGCGAACGATTTTGCAGATATAAGAAAGCAGCGGGTTGGGGCGTGCCGGGGGAATTGCATTCCATGCTCCTAAATAAGCGTCATTGACACATTCCTCCGCGTCTTGTCTGTTGTTCACGATATTGTTTGATAGCTTGTGGCAGACTTTACCGTATTTTATATCCAGTTCCTGTATGCCTTGCTCTGAACGCTCGAAAAACAAATCAATAATTTTTTCATCTTCTATCATCACACCGCCTCCTTTCCGGCTTCACCTATATACTACGGTTTTAGCGGCAAATACTACATCGAATCCAAAAATTTTTCATAAAAATTATATCATACTTTTAAAATGAGACGCAGCAGGTTGTTTGAATGTATCTTTGCCTTTTCGCTGGCGGCTCGCCGGCGGTCATCGCGGTATGGGGCGGTCAGACGAAAAGTGAAGCGTCTCTTGGCAATTTCGGACTTAATGCAGGCCGCTGTCTCATCTGCATCGGTCTTGCGGCTATTGCCGGAACGTTGTTTGGCGCAGGCGGTAAGCTTGTATGAAAAAAGAACAGGTGCGGTTGCTTTATGTACAAGCCGATGAAAAAAGATGGCATAAAAACGCAGGCTTCTATAGGAAAAAGTGGGGAAACTTGAAAAAAGATAACACCAAACAAAAAATTAAAAAAGAGTTATCTTCTTTGCGCAATAAAACGAAAAAAGATAACTCATCAAAACAAAGTGGGATTGTACTTGTTATTGTTTATGCACAACAAGAGAACTATTCAAGCCAATTGCTGTTAGGCTGTATAAATAGTGCGGTGCATATTTGCGGTACTATACGAGGTTGAAGCCTGCGGCGAGGAGCGCTGCTCTTATGCTGGCGGCGTGGTTTGCGTCGCGCGTCTCTACGAGGAGATTGACGAAACAGCTGTTGACAGGCATCAGCGGATCGCTGCTGCTGTACTGAATATCGATAACATTACCGCCGTATTCGCTTATTATGGACGAGAAAGTAGTGAGCTGACCCGGCTTGTCCGGTACGGCGATGGTAAACGACGTTCTTCTGCCGCTCAGAATCATACCGCGCGTAATTACTCTGTTGAGGATGTTAACGTCGATGTTGCCGCCGCTTATGACGCAGACAATATTTTTGCCGGCAAGATTGAATTTATCAAAATATGCGGCGGCGACGGGAGATGCGCCTGCACCCTCCGCAACAATCTTCTGCTTTTCGAGAAGCATAAGAACAGCAGCGGCGATTTCATCTTCAGTTGCGAGGGCGATGTCGTCAACATATTTGCTTATGCAGTCGTACGTTATATTTCCCGGAGCCTTAACGGCGATACCGTCAGCAAAAGTGTCGGCGCTTTGTGAAGCCATAAGCTGATGAGCTCTGAAGGAATTGTACATTGCCGGCGCATTCATCGACTGCACGCCGTATACTTTGCATTCCGGCTTGATGCTCTTGACAGCAAGTGCAAGACCTGAAACGAGCCCGCCGCCGCCGACAGCGGCAATGACAGCGTCCGTCTCGGGAAGCTGCTCGAGAATCTCAAGGCCGATTGTACCTTGACCTGCGATTACATCTTCGTCGTTGAACGGATGCACAAAGGTTGCACCTGTTTCTTTCTGTATTTCGACAGCCTTTGCGTAGGCGTCGTCATAGGTGTCTTTTACGAAAACGATTTCGGCGCCGAAGCTCTTTGTTGACTCCACCTTGCTGAGCGGTGCGCCGGCCGGCATACATATAGTGCATTTGATGCCCTCTTTTTGAGCAGCACGCGCTACGCCCTGCGCATGATTGCCGGCGCTGCACGCTATGATACCGCGCGCTTTTTCCTCATCGCTGAGTTTGCTTATTTTGTAGGCGGCGCCGCGGACCTTGAAGCTTCCGGTAGCCTGAAAGTTTTCTGTCTTAAGATAAATGTTGTTTTTTCCCGAAATATTGGATGCGAGAATTAAATCCGTCTTTCTTATATCAGGCGCAATTATTTTTTGCGCGTCTTTGATTTTTTCTATTGTGAGCATTAAAAAAACCTCCTGTTTAATTAGCATTTCCTTTTTTATAAAAAATATAGTCGGAAATTGGTACTTTTATCGCTGAGGCCGGACATATCCTGTAAGATATAAAGTGCGCGGTCAGCCGTAATTCTCATAGTGATATTCTATACTTAAAATTCTAAAACTGCAATATAATAATTTTCGGAATTTTACTCGAGATGCGCAAGTAAAATTATTTGCAGGAGGGCTAAACTATGGGAGTATTAAAAAAGAAAAATAAAATTGGAAAATATATCAGGAAAAATGCCGCGAGCCTATCAATGATAGCAGCCGTGCTCGCGCTGTCGGCGATAATAAACGGAAATGGACTTTGGGCGTCGTCGCAGAGCCTGCCGCAGGCAGTACTGACAGGAGGCAGGCACGGAACAGGCGCTCCGGGAATCTCTGCAAGCTCGGCCATTGTCATAGACGCAGAGGATGGAAGTGTGCTGTACGAAAAAAATGCAGAGCAAAAGGCATATCCGGCGAGCACTACGAAGATAATGACAGCAATGCTGACTCTGGAAACTCTCGCAGAGCTTAAAAGCCCATTGGATCAAAAGGTAAAAATTCCTAAAGAAGCTGTTGGAGTAGAAGGTTCGTCTATATATCTTGCAGCGGATGAAGAGGTGCGCATCATAGATCTGCTTTACGGAATGATGCTGAGATCCGGCAACGATGCGGCTACGGCGCTGGCGATAATAATCGGCGGCAGTACGGAGAATTTTGCCGCAATGATGAATGCACGTGCAGCGGAAATTGGCTGTACCGGTACTAATTTTCTCAATCCAAGCGGGCTTTACGACGATAATCATTATACGACGGCATACGATATGGCGATGATCGCAAAAGAGGCGATGGAAAATGAGACTTTTCGTGAGATAGCGGCTGCCTCCGATTATACTGCGGAGCGCGCGGCGGACAAATATAACTATTTTTATAACAAAAATAAGACTGTGCATCAATATGAAGGAGGAAACGGTATAAAAATCGGATACACAAAAGCGTCGGGACGTACGCTCGTTGCCTCGGCAGAGCGCGGCGAAAGACAGCTTATCTGCGTCGTGATGAATGCTCCCGACTGGTTTAATGACGCTTACGCGCTTATGGATTATTGCTTTGAGAATAAATAAGCAGCCGCACCAACAAATAAGCTCCGCCATATTATATATACATATAAATAAAGACGGAGGCTTGTAATGGAGCAAAATTTTTATGACTGTATCGACTGCGGCACGGAAAATTGCCCGTGCTATTTGGCGGCAACGGGTGACTGTCTCGTATGCAGCAGACTGGCCGGCAAGGACTATTGCGACTGCAACTGGAAAGGCGTGTGCATATATAATGAATTCATACAGAGTGGGAAAAAAATAAATAATGTACGGGAAGAGTTTACGGCAAAAGTTGAGGAGAATAAGCGCTACGGGCAGGATACGGTCGTACTCGTGCTTGATGTCGGCCGCGGCTTTGCACTAAAATGCGCTAAACCGGGCTCTTATGTTTTTTTGAAACGTGCCGAGGATGAGGATTTTTATAACATTCCGATTTCTGTGATGAAAAGCGATATCACGGGTGGCAAAATACATCTGGCAGTAAAAGAAATGTCGGCTAAGAGCAAGCGAATAACGGAAGTACAGCCGCATTTTGAACATATAGATGCAGGCACAACTGATAGTGCAGGCAAAGCCAATGAAAATATTGCGGGCAGCAATAAACGCGAGAATATTGGCGGAGAGGATTCGCTCTGCGTTCGCGGCGTGTACAGAAACGGCATTCTTGGAATAAAAAGCTTAATCGGCCCGCGCGGCAAAGTGGATACCGACCGAAAGATGATGATCGTTACAAAAGGCGTAGGCTTTGCTCCTGCGGCGCATATGCTTGAATGGATAGACGGAAGAGCACGCGCCGATATATACACCGATACCGATAAAATAGAAGAGGAACTCATCGCAGAATATCTGCCGCAAAGGCTTAACGGCAAGCGTGAAAACATAGATCTCAGGCGCGAATTTGAATTTAAAGGAACGGAGAGGATTTCAGCGCTTTATAGGGCTGGCGGCTATGATACACTTGTCGTTTTTGCTTCTGACTATTACATCGAACAAATAGGTAAAATCCTTAAAATTGATGCCAGAAGCAATAATTTCAGGCTTTGCTGTGGTGAAGGTGTCTGTGGAGCGTGCGCATTTACAGATGATTTCGGCAGAACATTCAAAATGTGCAAGTGCAGCGGAATTATGCCTACAGAGAGTTTTTGACAAGCAACAGTGTTTTTTGTATAATAAATAGTAAAAATAATGAAAGATGATACGCTTTGATTAAATATATATGAACAAAAGATACGGAGGAGCGAAAATGGAAAAATCGAAGGCCATACAGAAACATCTGGAATGGAAAGGGAAAATAGAAGTAATTGCCAGGGCAGAGATAGAAAACAAGGAGGATTTGGCGATAGCATATACGCCGGGAGTTGCAGAGCCCTGCCTGGAGATAGCAAAGGACGAGTCGCTGGCCTATGAATATACGAGAAAAGGTAATCTCGTAGCGGTAGTAACCGACGGAACAGCAGTGCTCGGGCTCGGGGACATCGGGCCTGCCGCAGGAATGCCGGTAATGGAAGGAAAATGTGCGCTTTTCAAGAGATTTGCGGGAATAGATGCGTTTCCTATCTGCGTAGACTCGAAGGATCCGAAAGTTATTGTGGAGACGATAGCAAACATTTCAAAAAGCTTTGGCGGTATAAATCTCGAGGATATTTCCGCTCCGAGATGTTTTGAGATTGAAGAGGAGCTGAAAAAGAGATGTGATATTCCGATTTTTCATGACGACCAGCACGGCACAGCAATAATTGTAGCGGCAGGGCTGCTGAACGCAGTGCGTTTTACCAAGAGAAAGATGGGTGAACAGAAAATAGTAATCTGCGGTGCGGGAGCTGCGGGTGTTGCGATTGCTAAACTCGTGCTTCAGATGGGTTTCGGTGAGGTGATAATGTGCGGCAGCCGCGGTATTATCTATGAGGGCTGTCCGACGAACAATCCGGTGCAGGAGGAAATGAGCCGGATTACGAATAAGGGCAAAATGCAGGGTACGCTCGCCGATGCGCTCGTCGGTGCAGATGTCTTTATTGGTGTGTCCAAGCCTGACATCGTAACGGAAGAAATGGTGCGTTCAATGGCAAAGGACGCTATTGTATTTGCGATGGCTAATCCTGTCCCTGAAATAATGCCGGATATGGCTAAGGAGGCAGGTGCGGCTGTAGTTGGAACGGGCAGGTCTGATTTTCCGAATCAGGTGAACAATGTGCTCGCATTTCCGGGCGTATTCAAAGGCTTGCTTGCTGTAAGGGCGAGCAAGGTAACGGACTCGATGAAAGAAGCTGCGGCGAAAGCATTGGCAGGCATAATCACTGACGAAGAGCTCAGGGATGACTATGTACTGCCTGATGCGTTTGATCCGAGAGCGGCAGAAGCGATAGCAGAAGCGGTGGCCGCGGAAGCGATAAGATTGGGGCTTAATCGTATATAGGCGATAGGCAATGAACGCGCTGAATATGCGGAACTGGGCATTGCTCACACCGTTTTGTTGTTTGCATTTTTGTAATCTGCGTTATTTAAGGACAAGCAGTGTAACAGTGTAAAGAGGGTGGAAAACGTATGAATTTTAGAGAAGAGCACGATACGATGGGGATTGTAAAAGTGCCTGCGGACAAATACTGGGGCGCACAGACGCAGAGAAGCTTTGAGAATTTCAAAATAGGCACGGAAAAAATGCCTGAAGAAATAGTGCGTGCATTTGCCGTACTCAAAAAAGCGGCGGCACAGACAAATGCGGAAATTGGCGTTCTCTCAAAGGAAAAAGCGGATGCTATAGCGAGCGTCTGCGATGAAATTCTTTGGGGAAAGACAGGTATGGAGCATTTCCCGCTTGCGGTATGGCAGACGGGAAGCGGCACGCAGTCGAATATGAATGTAAATGAGGTAATTGCCAGGCGCGGAACGGAAATTGCAGGTATCAAGCTTCACCCGAACGATGATGTAAATAAATCGCAGAGTTCAAACGACACTTTTCCGTCTGCTATGCACATAGCGGCGGTGATTGAGCTCGAAGAAAGGCTGCTGCCGTCGCTCGATGCACTTTTCGCAGAGTTTGAAAGGCTGTCAGTGGAATATAAGGATATAATAAAAGTAGGCAGGACGCATCTTCAGGATGCGACGCCGCTCACACTGGGGCAGGAAATTTCAGCTTTTGCCGCGATGCTGAAAGAGTGCCGGAAGATGATAAAAGCGTCGGAGGAAGGCCTTCTGGCATTGGCACTTGGAGGCACGGCTGTCGGCACGGGGCTTAATGCACCTGCTGGATTTGCCCAAGGCGCCGCGGCAAAAATAGCGGAAATTACAGGTTATGAATTCAGAACGGCAGACAATAAATTTTATGCGCTTACTTCAAAGGACGCGGTAGTGTTTTCGCACGGTGCGCTTAAAGCGCTGGCAGCTGACCTGATGAAGATAGCAAACGATGTAAGATGGCTTGCAAGCGGACCGCGGTGCGGTATCGGAGAAATTTTCATACCGGCAAACGAGCCGGGAAGCTCGATAATGCCGGGTAAGATAAATCCGACGCAGTGCGAAGCTCTCACAATGGTTTCAGTGCAGGTCCTCGGAAACGACGCAGCGATTGGCGCTGCCGCAGCACAGGGAAATTTCCAGTTAAATGTTTTTATGCCTGTAATCATATATAACTACCTGCAGTCGGTAAGGCTTCTCGCCGATGCTATGGAGTCGTTCAGAATCAACTGCGCAAGCGGCATCAAGCCTAATATTGAAAAAATAAATGAAAATCTTGAGAAATCGCTTATGCTCGTGACAGCGCTGAATCCGCATATCGGATATGAGAAAGCTGCCGAGGTGGCAAAAAAAGCATACGGGGAAAATATTACGCTGCGTGAAGCTGTGATTTCCCTTGGATATATGACAGGCGAAGACTTTGACCTGGCTGTCAACCCTGAGCAAATGGTGTAACACCAAATCCCGCGCCATTTCATATGCTGATAAAAGCAATAAAGCATATATTTGGGGAGGGTTTGATGTGTATAAAGCAGTAGTAATAGGCGGCGGCTGGTCGGGTTGCGCTGCTGCTCTGGCAGCAAGAAAGGCTGGAGCTGAGGTGGTACTTCTCGAAAAGACAGATTTACTTCTCGGTCTTGGAAATGTTGGCGGTATTATGAGAAATAACGGCAGATTTACGGCCGCGGAAGAGAATATTGCGCTTGGCGCAGATGAACTTTTTAACATAACCGACAAATGTTCAAGGCATATAAACGTAGACTTTCCGGGGCATAAGCATGCGAGCCTTTATGATGTCATAATGGTGGAACCGGAGGTTAGAAGGCTGCTGATTGAAAAAGGCGTGGAGATAAGGCTCATCGCTCGTGCAGTCGATTGTACTTATGTAAAAACAGGTGCGGGAAAACATATAGAAAGCCTTACTCTCGCGGACGGCAGCATCATCGAAGGCGATGTATTCATAGAATGCACAGGGTCAACAGGGCCGATGGGCAACTGCCTTGCATACGGCAATGGCTGTTCGATGTGTGTGCTCAGATGTCCGGCATTCGGCCCGCGCGTGAGCATCACGCAAAAAGCTGGAAACGAAGACATAATGGGTAAACGCGCTGATGGTGCGTTTGGTGCATTTAGCGGCTCCGGCAAGCTTATCAAGGAATCGCTTGCGGAGGAAATAAGGCAGATGCTCAATGAAAAGGGCGTAGCTATTATTCCGCTTCCAAAAGAAGAAATAAAGGAAGAAAAACTCGGACTCAAAGTCTGCCAGCAGTACGCGCTGCCGGAATTCGCGGAAAACATTATTTTACTCGATACGGGGTATGCTAAGATTATGACACCGTTCTTTCCGCTCGACAGGCTTAGGACGATACCGGGATTTGAAAATGCGAGATACGCAGATCCGTATGCGGGCGGTAAGGGCAATTCGATACGGTATCTTTCGGTAGCGGAGCGCGACGATTTTATGCGGGCAAAGGATATAGACAATTTGCTTGTAGGCGGTGAAAAGTCGGGGCTGTTTGTCGGTCATACCGAAGCTATTTCTACAGGCACGCTTGCCGGCTACAATGCGGCGCGTTTTCTTAAAGGGCTTCCGCAGACAGCGCTTCCACGCACGCTTGCAATAGGCGATATAATAGGGTTTGCAAGGGAAAGACTTGATACCGAAGAAGGACTTATGAGCAGATATACATTTGCCGGTGCGGAATATTTCAGCCGTATGAAAGAGACAGGGCTATATTCGATAGACACATACGAGATAGAAAACCGTGTGCGCCGCGAGGGTCTTGCGGGAATGTATAAGCAGAAATTTTGTTAGGGGACTGACAAAGTTATCGTAAGTAAATTTATAAAAAGGGAAAAGGAGTACATTAGGATGAATGAAAAAGAAAGAACAAAAAATGAGGGAAAAAGCAGCAAAAAAACAATAGTGATTTTGGCCATCGTTATTTTGATTGTGGCTGCGATTATAGCGGTTGCTATCGTATACAGCGGAATGTCGCGTAAAAATAATCAGACGGATTATATCGGCGAGCAAAGAGCGCAGGAAATCGCACTTGCTGATGCAGGGATCAGTGCTGATGAGACGGCGTACATCACTGCGCATATGGATTATGAAAACGGCATTGCAGTATATGAAGTGAATTTTGTGAGCGGTGATCCTGCTTATGAATATGACTACGAGCTGCGGGCAACAGACGGATATATACTTAAACGCGATATTGACTTGGAGGATGATATTCCGCTTGTACCGCAGCAAGGAAATTCTGACGCAGGAGCAAGTTCAGGCCCGCCGGGTGCAGGAAATTCAGGGGTGTCAGACAATGCGGATTATATCGGGGAAGACAAAGCCAAGGAAATTGCGCTTACAGATGCCGGAATTGACGAAAGCCAAGCGACATTTACAAAACTCAAGCTGGATTATGATAATGGAACTGCCGAATATGAAATCGAATTTTTATCAGGCGGAATGGAATATGAATACGAAATAGATGCGGTAAGCGGTGAAATTATCGCTTACGACAAGGATACTGCACATTGACCTTAATATCTAATAAGCCGGCGCTTTGAAGCGGGCAGGCTTTGCGGCAGGCATACGCGTCAATCGAGGATTAAAAAGTAAAATACAAAGAGGAGAAAGTCGTGAGACTTAACAAGTATATAGCACAGGCGGGAATAGCGAGCCGCCGAAAGGCGGATGAGATGATATCCTGCGGCAATGTAAAAATAAACGGTTTTGTTGTAAGAGAGTTGGGAACGGATGTAAAAGAAAGCGATGTCGTTGAGGTGAAAGGCAGACGCATTTACGAGCCGCAAAAAAAGGTATATATACTTTTAAATAAGCCGTGCGGCTATGTGACGACATCAGCTGATGAAAAGGAAAGAGCGACAGTGCTCGATCTTGTCGCCGATATACCGGAACGGATTTTTCCTGTAGGCCGACTCGATTACAACACATCGGGGCTGCTCATACTTACAAACGATGGGGAGCTGGCTTACAGACTTACACATCCTAAGCATCACATATACAAAACATACCGCGCGCAGGTTGCTGGGGTGCTCTCAAATGAGCGCGCCGCGCGCCTCCGCCGCGGCGTTGATATAGGCGGTTTTGTCACTTCTCCTGCGCAGGTAAAAGTGATAAAGCAGGGCGAGCGTTCGGCGCTTGTTGAAATAAAGATATACGAGGGCAAGAACAGGCAAGTGCGCAAGATGTTTGCTGCTGTCGGCAACAAAGTGACGGCGCTTGAGCGCATTGCGCTCGGTGAAATCAGGCTTGGCCGTCTGATGGAAGGACATTACAGAAAGCTTACGCGGGAGGAAATCGAGTATCTTAAAAGCTTATAGGGCGAGTCTGACATTTTGCAGAAAATTGATAAGATACTTATAAAGACGAGCCTTGAACTTAACGATGGAAAATATATGCGCACATTTGTTGACTTTGCGGCTGAAAGACGGTATAATATAACGGAAATTTAAAGAGCAGCGGAGGAGATATAATGAAACATATTGAAACGATAGAAACTCTCAATCTGTGCGAAAGTGCAAAGAACGGCGGCTGCGGCGAATGCCAGACTTCATGCCAGTCGGCCTGCAAGACAAGCTGTGGCATTGCAAACCAGACTTGCGAGAATACAGAGAAGAACTAAGAGAGATCTGCGAAAGCAAATAAACGCGAATCTGAAATGCCGCCGGTTTTGGCGGTATTTTTATCGGAAAGGGAAAAAACAAAAATGGTACATCAGTATAAGCTCGGAGAATATAACATCGTCATAGATGTCTGTTCAGGCTCGATTCATGCGGTAGACGATATAGCATACGATATAATAGAGCTTTTTGAAGAAGAGGATAGGAATACGGTTATTGAAAAAATTACGCAAAAATACAGTGTTGGAAGCGATGTTACGGCAGAGGACATAAGCGAATGTTATGATCAGGTAGCGGAGCTTGCGGCAAAAGGCAGGCTTTTTACCCAGGACATATTCGAGCCAATGGCGGGTGAGCTTAAAGAAAAGACGGCGGGCGTAATCAAAGCGCTCTGCCTGCATGTGGCTCATACCTGCAATCTCACCTGTTCATACTGTTTCGCCAGTCAAGGCAAATATCACGGCGACCGTGCTGTTATGAGCTTTGATACGGGCAAACGCGCGCTTGATTTTCTCATAGAAAATTCGGGAACGCGCCGCAACCTCGAAGTTGATTTTTTTGGCGGCGAGCCGCTTATGAATTTCGATGTCGTAAAGCAGCTGACGCAGTATGCTCGAAGTATTGAAAAGGAAAAGGGCAAGAATTTTCGCTTTACGCTTACGACAAACGGAATGCTCATAGACGATGATGTAATAGATTTTTGCAATCGTGAGATGAGCAATGTGGTGCTTAGCCTCGATGGACGCAAGGAGATACATGACCGCTATCGTGTGGACTATGCTGGGAACGGAAGCTGGGAGCGTATAGTACCTAAATTTCAGAAGCTCGTAAAGGCGCGCGGCAATAAGGGCTATTATATGCGCGGAACCTTTACTCATGCTAATCCCGATTTTCTTGCTGATATAGAAAAAATGCTGGAGCTCGGATTTACGGAGCTTTCTATGGAGCCTGTAGTATGTGCGCCGGGAGACCCGGAGGAGCTTACGAAAGATGACCTGAAAATAGT
This sequence comes from uncultured Clostridia bacterium, assembly GCA_944383465.1. Lineage (GTDB taxonomy): Bacteria > Bacillota > Clostridia > Peptostreptococcales > Anaerovoracaceae > QAKD01. Next base: position 12,785 of record CALWPQ010000033.1, on the reverse strand, counting down.
AATGGAGCAGTACGAAAAGCTGGCAGAGCTTATGCTTGAGCGTGATGCAGAGGGAAAGCCTTTCACTTTTTATCATTATATGATAGATCTTAAAGGCGGTCCATGCATTTACAAGCGAATATCAGGATGTGGATCGGGTACGGAGTATATGGCGGTGACCCCGTGGGGAGATCTTTATCCGTGCCATCAGTTTGTCGGCGAAGAGGATTTTAAGCTCGGAGATATATGGAACGGAGTGAGTAATGTCAGAGTCCAAAAGGAATTTGCAGGCTGCAATGTCTATGCGAGAGAAGAATGCCGTGACTGCTGGGCAAGACTGTATTGTTCGGGCGGCTGTGCGGCCAATGCCTATCACTCGACGGGCTCGGTCCGCGGTGTATACAAAAATGGCTGCGAACTTTTCAAAAAGAGAATGGAATGCGCGATTATGGTGGCCGCATCCAGGCTGCTGGCAGAAAAGAAGGGAAGGTAGAGACTAATGGAAGTGAAAATTAAAACCTTTGATGAGCTCACGACGAAAGAACTTTATGAGATTTTGAAACTTAGAGCGGATGTGTTCGTTGTCGAGCAAAACTGTATTTATCCCGATCTTGATGATATAGATTACAGGAGCATTCATATTTTCTATGAGAATGAAGATGAAACTATAGCGGCATACCTGCGTTTCTTTAAAAAAGAGGGCGAGAATGACACTGTGCAGATAGGGCGTGTGGTAACGAGCAAGAGAATGCGCGGTACAGGACTTGGCGGCAGGCTGTTGGGAGAGGGCATAAAAGCTGCCGAGAAAATGATGAACCCACAGGAGATGTGTCTTTCGGCACAGACTTATGCGACAGGTTTTTATGCTCGGGAGGGTTTTGAAATTACCTCCGAGGAATATCTTGAAGATGGAATTCCGCATATGGAAATGCGCCGCAGAAAATGATTCTGCAGCGCATTTTTTTATAGCTTGTATTAAAGACACGCAAGCATATCGTTATATACTTCCGTAAGCAGCGTAATTTCGCCGCTTGCTTTCTTTGCTTCGTATTCTTCAGTGTCATACTGGCCGGGAATTCTCACGCCGCTTGAGCCCGGCGCAGGCTTTGCGTTTTTAATTTCCGTGAGAAAAGCGTCCATATTGAGCGTAAAAGTTTCTGCACCGATAAAAAGATCGGGCTTAAAGACGATAATGAGTGTTCCGTCTGTACCTTCCGGGATGCCTTCGCCGTTGCCGCTCTGCGCGCCCACAACAAGTCCGGCCAGGATTTCGGAGGCAATACCGAGCGCATAACCTTTGTGGCCTGCGAGCGGAAGCTGAGTGCCGCCGCGCTCTATCATATCGAGCGGATCTGTTGTAGGGTAACCGTCCTTGTTTAAAATAACATTTTCAGGAGCCTGCTCGCCCGATTTGGCGAGTATTGCAAGTTTGCCGTAGCTGATACCGGCGGTAGATACATCGCATACTACAGGCGAATCTGCGGCCGGGATTGCAAATGAAATCGGGTTTGTACCGATATGCGGCTCCATACCTCCATAAGGAGCAACTGATGCCGACGCGCGGCAGAACATCATACTGATGAGTCCGCTGCGTGCGAGGAAACGGGTGTAGTAACCGAGAGCTCCCGTTGTTTCGCCGACGTAGTTGTGCACACCTGCGATGATTACAGATTTTGTTTTTGCAAGCTCGACTATGCTGTCGCAGGCTTTCTTTACCGCTACAAAACTGAGATTTTGGCATCCATCCACAGATATAACATTGTCATTTATACTGATATTTAAATCGGTACGCTCCTTGCGGCTTCTGCTGTAGCGAGCGATCGCAGGAATGCGGTAAAAGCCATGTGATGACTTGCCCATATATTCGTCTTCAAGCAGATTTTCAAACACGAGCAGCGCGTTTTCCTCTGTTTCGCCTGCTGCTGTCAGTATGCGGACAGTTAAGTCGCGCAGCTCGCTTACCTTTACTGTTTTGTACATTTTAGTATAACTCCTTTATTGAAGAGTTTTACCTCCGTCACATACAAAGTTGGCGCCGTTTACATATCTTGCTTCGTCCGAAAGCAGGAAGCAAGCCACCTCTGCCATTTCCTCCGGCGTGCTTGGTCTGTCCATAGTGCCGTTGTTGAGAGCGTTTTTGTCCTGAGCTGCACCTGCATCGGAATACTGCGAGAGGATGCCGTCGAGCATTTCTGTGTCAACCCATCCTGGTGAGAAGCAGTTTACTCTGATGCCGGTTCTTCCATTTTCACCTGCTGCGTTCATAGTGAGACCGAGCACAGCAAATTTGCTCGAGCCGTAACCAATCTCGAGGTCGTAGCCTCTCATTCCTGAACACGAGCAGGTGTTTACGATAGCGCCCTTGCCGTTTTTCTTCATTACAGGAATGCAGTACTTCATCATAAGGAAAGTGCCGAAGACATTGATTTCGTACACTCTCTTGAAATCTTCAAACGAATAATCCTCGGCAGGAGCGCTTGGACCGGAAATGCCGGCGATATTTGCGAGAACATCAATTTTGCCGAAGCGCTTTTCAACTTCCGCGACAAGAGTCTTTACATCTTCCTCGCTGCTTACATCGGCGCTGATTGCGCAGGCGTGGTCTTTGCCAATCTCGTCAACAACGCTTTGAAGCTTGTCCGCTCTTCTGCCGACGATAACTACCATCTCAGCCCCCTCTGCTGCAAGCTGCTTTGCGATAGCCCTTCCTATACCTGTGCCTCCGCCGGTAACAATTGCTATCTGGCCGTCAAATCTGTTTTTGTTCATTTATAATACCTCCCATATTGTGGATAAAATATTAGAAATATTTTGAAAAATTCCATCACTAAATTATATATTAAAAAGAGCGCAATGTCAATTGTATAAGCGGCTGTATGATAGATAATGCAAGCTTTTTTATCTTTGTTTAACGCGGACTTTATAATTGATAAACACGAAATATCCAAGCAGCGTATATGAATAGAAGACAAAATAAAAAAGAGGCTTTCGGAGAAATCCGAGAGACTCTTTTATTTGCTTATTTGTTTTATTTTTAAAACCTTGCAGACTGCCACGTGCGGCAAATGATTGCAATTTAACTGTAATTTGTTTTTACAGCTTGACTATTTCCCTGCCGTGTTCGTTGTTTATTATCTGACCGATAGCGCTGTAAATGGCTGTAAAACCACAGATAATTCCTTCGTAGCCGGCAATAAGCGTAATCGTATGGTTTTCGGTAAAATCTCCTATTGAGAGAAGCAGGAATAAAAGCGTAAGCGAACCGAATACGAGCTTTGTAATAGTATTGTGCTTCAGTGCCCCTGCGAACATACCGCCTGTAAATATTGCCCAGAGCAGGAGATATGCGCCCATTGAAAAGCTGTCTGCAGCATTTGATACAGGCAGTATCCAGATGATTACGAGCGACCACCAAAAGCATCCGTACGCGGTGAAAGCAGTACCTCCAAACGTGTTGCCGTTTTTAAATTCGAGAATGCCTGCAATAATTTGAGCAAGGCCGCCGAGCGCAATGCCCATAGCGACTATCACTATCGAAAGAGGCATAATATCGGCATTGTGCAGATTTAAGAGCACTGTTGTCATACCGAAACCGATAAGTCCGAGTGGTCCGGGATTTGCGTGTGTTTTAGCTGTTTCCATATTGTTGTTACCATTCCTTTCAAGGCGTTATAGTATCAATATCATATCATGCGGCAGTGCGGGACGGCAACAAAAATATTCACGGAATGACAAAATTTAATAACGCTATACCGGCTGCTAATTGCAAATGCGCAGGCTTTTGTCAGCAGCGCATTTAGCGAAGGTGTTTGCCGAGCAGGTCGATAAAAGTCTCAAGGTATTCGGCATTTGGGAATATGGCTCTGGCATTATCTGCGCGGCCGCCTCCTTTGCCGTTGTAAATCGGCGCGTTTTCTTTTATGAGGCGGCCACAGTCAAAGCGCTTGCCGTCCGAAAAGAGCATCACGGTATTTGAGTTTGTATCGGCAAGAACGAGAAGCTTCCCGATGCTTCCTATGAACGGCTTGCCGATGTGCAGAAGATCATCAGGTTTTATATCATTGTATCTGCGAACTATAAGCGGAGAGCTGTGACCGTCTTGCTGCCTTTCGTTTTCTATATCCGCTGTGCGGCTGCCAATGACGATTTTTCGCATAGCAGCAAGCTCCATGCGCACAGCCTTTGCTTTTTCGTCGGCTATCGCCATTTTTTCTTCAAGGTCGTCTGTACCGGCGCTGTATTTGTTTTCTATTGCGGTAATTATGTCGTGCTTTTTTTCATAATCGAGATATGCGCGTCTGCCGGCTTCGCAGTAAATGCGGAACATTCCTTTGTTGGGCTCTATTTTCCATATTTTAATAAGACCGACCTGTCCTGCACTCGATGGGTGCGTGCCGCAGCAGGCGACGCAGTCCGATGCGTTTTCGATGCTTCCAATGCATACTATCGAGATATCCTCGTCTATGGTAAGAGCTTTTCTGAGCGGCATAGCTGAGGCTTCTTCGCGAGTTTTAAATCGGTGCGTTGTGATTTGCCTGTCGTTCCAGATGACTTCATTTGCAGCGAGCTCAGCCTCTTTTGCCATATCCCAGGTGAGGGTATTGTAGGCTGGATTTTTTTCAAGACTTATGTCAATTGTCATATAAGCCTCACCCATATGAAAACCGCGGTTTACTCCGCCAAACTTGCTGTAGAACATACCCGAAAGTATATGCTCTCCGCAGTGCCGCTGCATATTGTCGAAACGGCGCTCCCAGTCAATTTTTTGCAGCACGCGCATGCCAATATCCGCTAAGCTTAAAGAAGCGGATTGTGCAGAAACGTCCGCTGCCTCTGCGGCCGGGCAATTATCATAAAGAGGTATTGCCCTGTGCAGTACGCGCTTGCCGTCTTCAAATACGCTTACAATTTCAAAAGCGGCGATTTTTGTATCGGCGGTGTTTTTTGCTTTGCTGTTTTCATCGCCGAGTATGTAAATAAAGCCTGTGTCACACGATTGACCGCCGCCTGTGGGGAAAAAAATGGTTTTGTCAAATTCGAGCAAGATTCCGCCATCAGTCGGTTCACAGGAAATAATTCGGGCTGCGCATTCTTTCATATAAACATCTTTTTGATATACTCTTTCGGTTTTCATAAAGTTTAATAGTTCCCTTTCTTCTATAACTTACCTTTAGACACGTTTTTTCTGCCGCCGCGGATTAGTGCGGGGCATAATGTAATAAAATCTCATACAAATATTATAACACAAATTTCAATATTTGGCGTTGGCAGCGGTAAAACGGGAAGAAAACGACTTGGGCAAAGTTTGTTTTACATAATAAAAGCTTTAGAAAATGAATTTTTTTGTTGTCCAAAACCCTGCGCTTGTGGTATAATTTGCTAAGAAAATAACTAATTTGCTGAACATAGGACAAAACTACCGCGCATAAATATATATGAAAATATATATGAAAGGTGCGGAAAATGAAATTTACATCGGTAAAGCGAAAGCTGCGGGTGCTGTTCTGTCTCATATGCATAATGATAATCACAGCGTCGGTGCCTACGGGAAGCAGCATTCTTACAGGAGTTGCTAAGCTCATAAAAAGTGAGGGAAAGAAAACGGCAGTAATAGTTATAGATCCTGGGCACGGCGGTAGGGACGGCGGCGCGGAAAGCAGCTCAGGAACGTGTGAAAAGGACATCAATCTTGCTATAGCATTGCACGTAAAGGAACTGGCAGAGAAGGACGGACATAAGGTCATTATGACTCGGGATGATGACAGACTTCTCGGAGATACAGAAAGCGGTGCTATCAGAAGTAAAAAAACAGCGGATCTGATAGAGCGGAAGCGTATCATTGATGAATCGAAGGCTGATTTTGCCGTGAGCATACACCTTAACAGCTTTAAGGGAGATAGGAGTGTTCACGGAGCGCAGGTATTTTATCCGCAAGGGAAAGAAGACGAAAAGGTAATCGCGGACAGTAAAATGCTTGCGGAAGCCGTTTACGAGAAAATATCTTTGGGTCTTGATGACGGGACAAACCGCCCTGTACTTGCCAAAGGTGATGCGCGTATTTTAAAGAATGTGAGCGTGCCGACGATAATAGTCGAATGTGGATTTTTGTCGAATAATAAAGAAGCAGAGCTGCTTGAAAGTGAGGAATATCAGGAAAAGTTAGCACAGTTTATATACGAAGGAATTTCAGAGGTAAACAGTTTAAATAAAACTCAAAAATCTGTGGAAAACACTTTTGACAGTAAATTACATGATGACGAAACTCATTGAAAAATAAGCAGTTGAGGCTAAGAAAGTTATCCACAGTCACCAGTGGATAATTTCGTATACAATTTTTAAAAACTTGTGGAAAAATCCAGAAATCCGTGAAAATCAATGCTCTAAGCTATGTTGAAAAATGTTTGCAGGCAGAAGAACGCAAGTTTACATAATACGGAGGAAGAAATAAAGAAGATGATTAAAGAGAATATTGCTTGGAAGGCCAATTTGCCAATACAGGTGCTGATTGCCGATATCAAAGAATGGCCGATTCACTTTCATAATGACATTGAAGTTATCTATGTGCTCAAAGGCAGCGTCAATATAAAAAGCGGAGGCTATGCTTACAGGCTTTCGAGCGGCGATATTTTTATTGTAAATGCAAACGAGATACATAGCATAGAGGAAGATGCTGAAGAAAATATGGTATTTTGCTGTCATATAAATAAAGAATATTTTACCCGTTATTATCCGGAACTGGAAAATCGCTTTTTTTTCATTAGGTCCAAAATGCAGCACAGCGATGGAACGGAAATTTTAAGGGATAGAATCAACCAAGCTATGCTGGAGATTATGGAAAAGGGCAGGCATTATAAAGATAAGGTTGTGGAAACTACGCATAATATGGTGGCGCATATGCTGGCGAGCTTCAGTTATTCGCTTGAGGAAGGGGAGCAGGAGGAAAGAAGCGGCAGTAAAGTTCTCACGAGAAGGCTCATACGCATTATAAATTATATTTGTAAAAATTACAGCCGCAAGCTTACACTTAATGAAATTGCAGAGCGCGAGAATCTGAGCATATATTACCTTTCACACATTATTAAGGAATATACAGGGATGTCATTTCAGGACTTTCTCAATTATCTCAGGGCACATGAGTCAACGGCGCTGCTGACGGGCACGAGTAAAAAAATATCGGTTATTGCCGAGGAAATGGGCTTTTCTGCTGTCAGGTATTACACGAAACACTTTGAGATAAGCTACGGCATTACTCCGCAGGAATATAGAAGCAGGTATAAGCAGGGCATGCTGTCAAGATATGATGCGGGACTTTTATGTAAATATTCGAGAAGCGCCCCTGAAGATATTAAAAAGGTGCTTAAATCTCGTTCTGAAGACTTAAATCGGGAATCGCTTTTCAGGAATATTACAGAGCCTGTCATCATCGAAGCGGATATAAGCGATGTGAATGCTTTTGCGGCAAAGGAAAATTTGTTTCCAGGGCGTCTTTTCAGTACGGAAACGATGAAGCCGATTGCGCGGTTATATAATATTATGGATAGCTTTCATGAAAAAGTGATTGCCAGCGGCATAAATTATGTCATCGCGGCCGCTGAGAATGATGCGGGCGCCGCTGAAAGCCTGAGTATACTTATGTACAACCTCAATGATGATATATGCGATGAGCTCAGGCAGGCATCGTTTGACAAGGCGGCCGTATTAAAATGTGTGGAAAATGTGGACATAGATACGGATTTTCTTGTAAAAATCAAAGGTCTTAGCGGCAAATATACTGTAAACAGGTATAAAATGAGCCGCGAAAATGCGATAACAACTTATGAAGATGCAATAAATAAACAGAATTTTATTGGAAGACGGCAGATGATATTGAACAACTGGCGCACATTTCCAAGCATAGATTTTCGGCAAATAAGCGTAAAAACAACGCTCAATCTCATTAGCAGACTGTCGGGCTTTTCGGCAGAGTTGATATTAATAGACCGCGTTGACGATGCGAAATAGGAAAAGCAGTGCGGCAGCACAGAATAACGAGGCAGCGATGCGGAGAAAAAGAGACGGCGATCAATGATCGTCGTCTCTTATAAATTCAAGAAAATCGTTAAAATCATAAAAGTCGCTCTGTAAAAAATCGTAGAGTATCGGTTCTTTGAACTCATATTTGGCGATAGGAAAAGCACTGCCGGCAATCGGACTTTTTCTTATATTGCTTTCGAGCGTGTGAATACCGTGCAGGCTGTATGAAACCGCAAGCATCTGACCGGTTTCTGAGATATAAAGAAGCCCGCTCACATCCTCGCTTAAAAGGAAAATGCGGCTCTTCACATGATTGTTGTGCTTGTTAAACATCATGTACATTTTGCCGGTTTCGTATGAAGTCGTCATCGCCTTATCTATGAGACTTCCACATCTCATTTCAAACTCAGAAGCGTCAAAAAGCAACGTGTATATCGTCATAAACTCAGGCCTTGCAAGCTGCAATGCGGCTTCGGCAGGCGTTACCTTAAAAGCGCTTACACGTTCAAAATTGACAACCGTTCCGCGGCCATCCACCTCAATTTTTGAGACAGCTACCATATATGTGATATCGATCTCTATGAGCGATTCGCATATATATGCACCCGGGCTTTCTGATGAGGCGTCGGCATCAATAGTATTTTTGCACAGCGATGCCGGCGGAATGTCGTTAAAGAGCTCGAGATCTACATTTTCCGCGGCGAGAAAACGCGCCGCAGTCATATCTTTTCCGAACATTCTCATCAAAAAATAGTGTATAAGTTGGTAGTCGTTTTCGATCGGCGTACAGATTTTTTTCATAAGCGAATTTATTTCGCGGGGATCGGGCTGTGGTTCACATTCAAGCAGAAAAGCATATTCGTCATATTTTCCCGGGAAAGACTTTTCGTATTTTTTGTTAAGCCCTGCAAATTCAGTAAGTATAATGCGGCATTCGCGCTCCGTGAGTTCATTTTTTTTGCCGCCGAGCCCTCCGATTAGTGTATTTTCGACTTTGTGTATTTCCTTAGGGCTGTTTCCATAGACGCTGATATAATTTTCTATGGCATATTCCTCAGCGTCGAGATAAAAAAATTGATAAAAATCATCCGTAATATCGCTTTTTTCAATTTCCCAATGTATCGAAAGACCAAGCACGCCCATGAGGCGCGTGTCGGTAGCATACGCGTTTACAAAATCTCTTTTATCTATGCTCGGCGGCAGGTCAATGCCGCCTTTTATTACTGTAAATCTGTTATCAGTCAAATCATCACCTCCGGCTTTATAATTAGAGTATACCCGAAAAGAAAAAAATTACAAGTATATTCCTGCAAGCAAATAAAAAAGATGCGGGAAATGCGGCCGAAATCCTGCAAGAATATTGACAACAAATGTTCTGTGCTATAATATTATAGATAGAAAAAGTAAATAGACCTTATCGAGAGAGACTGAGGGAATAGGCCCTATGACGTCCGGCAACCGGGTATCCGCTTAAGTTACGGGTATCAGCGGTGCTAATTCCTACAGAATGTATATTCTGAAAGATGAGGAAAGATAACTTATAAAATCTATCTCGTCTTTGGGCGTGCGGTTTTACGGGCGATTATGATGCGCCTGTAAGTGGACTTTTCCTGTTTTCGCGGCCTGCAAGGCGACTTTTTATTTTTTGCAATTGAATATACAAGTTTATTTGCTATACGAATTATAATGAAGGAGAAATAGAAATGAAGAAGCTTTTTACATCTGAGTCTGTAACAGAGGGGCATCCTGATAAAGTATGCGACCAGATATCGGACGCCATACTCGATGCCATTCTTGCTCAGGATCCAAACGGCAGGGTTGCAGCTGAGACAACCACAAATACAGGATATGCTATGATAATGGGAGAAGTTACGACCAATGCCACAATAGATATTGCGCAGATTGCCCGCGGAGTTATACTCGATATAGGTTATGATAAGAGCGACTATGGATTTGACGGAAACTCGTGCGCTATCTTTACATCGCTCGACAAGCAGTCGGGTGATATTGCGATGGGTGTTGACAAAGCGCTCGAATATAAGGAAGGTACGCTTGACGATATGATAGAGACTATCGGTGCGGGCGATCAGGGCATAATGTTCGGCTTTGCCTGTAATGAAACGCCGGAACTGATGCCGATGCCTATATCTATTGCACATAAGCTGGCAAGGCAGCTGGCAAATGTGAGAAAGGACGGTGCACTTAAATATCTGCGTCCGGATGGTAAAACTCAGGTAACGGTCGAGTACGACGGAAACAAGGTGAAGAGAATAGATACCGTGTTAATTTCTACACAGCACGATCCTGATGTTACGACTGAGCAAATAAAAAAGGATATGATTGAATATGTAATAAAGCCGATTATTCCGGCAGAACTGCTCGATGAGGAGACAAAATATTTTGTAAATCCGACGGGACGCTTCGTAATCGGGGGGCCGCAGGGAGATTCGGGACTTACCGGAAGAAAGATAATAGTAGATACATACGGCGGATACGCGCGCCACGGCGGCGGAGCTTTTTCGGGCAAGGATCCTACAAAGGTGGACAGATCGGCGACATACGCGGCGAGGTATGTTGCGAAAAATATAGTGGCCTCGGGTATTGCGGAGAGGTGTGAAATCCAGCTTGCATACGCTATCGGAGTGGCAAAGCCCGTTTCGATAATGGTTGATACTTTTGGCACGGGTAAGGTGAGCGATGATAAAATTGCGGAAATAATAAATGCGAACTTTGATCTGCGGCCGGCGGCAATTATTCGCGATCTCGATTTGAGACGCCCTATTTACAGACAGGTAGCGGCTTACGGACATTTTGGCAGAACGGATGTAGATGTGCCGTGGGAAAAAACTGATATGGCAGAAAAGCTGGCGGCGGACGCAGGACTGTAAGAGCAGCGCGCTGCTGATGAGCGAGTGCTATTGCGGCGTAGGCTTTGTCTATTTTACAACTTGAATTTTAGTTCAGAAACACGGAAAAGGAGATGTGAGGTATGAAGACATTAACACCGAGCGAGGCTTGGGAATTACTCAATGAATATAATAAGGGAGAGTTTCATTTGAAGCACGGACGCATTGTCGGCGATGTAATGCGCTGGTATGCGGAAAAGCTCGGCTATGGCGATGAAGCTGATTTTTGGGAGACGGTAGGGATTCTCCACGATCTTGATTTTGAAATGTACCCTGATGAGCACTGCATTAAGAGTCAGGAAATAATGAAATCGCTTGACCTCGATGATAGACTCATTCGCGCTACGGCGAGCCACGGGTACGGAATATGCGTGGACATAAAGCCTGAGCACGAAATGGAAAAAGTATTGTTTGCCGCCGACGAGCTTACGGGTCTTATCGGTGCAGTTGCCGTTATGAGACCGTCGAAGAGTGTAGACGACCTCGAGGTGAGTTCGGTAAAGAAGAAGTTTAAGGACAAGAAATTTGCAGCGGGCTGTGACCGTGAAGTAATAAAGAGCGGAGCTGAGATGCTCGGCTGGGAACTCGAAAAGCTGATGGAACAGACGATACTCGCGATGAGAGCGAGCAGCGCGGTTGACTAAAGACATTAAAAAATAAAAGAAGATTTTATGCCTTGGCATAGCTGTCAGTTATAAAATGTATAGCAGTCAGCGGAATACGAAAACAAAGATGGTGCAATTGAGCGCCATCTTTGTTATTTAAAATGTACTTTCAGCTAATTAGATGGTTTAAGGCAAGTAGTTTTCTCCGGTAAACGAGTCAACGGTCATAGTGGTACTGCCTGTATTTTTAAGGCGCAGCCGATAATAGCATCCGTGGCCTTGCGGCATTGAAGTAAATTCAAGTCCTCCGTACCATTCGCCGCGTATGGCTTCAAAACAGCCTAAAGATCTGAATGAATATGATCCGTCAGTTCGTTGTGCTTGAAGTTCCAAATCTTCTACAGAACCATTGCTGACACTCACCCAAAAACCGATTACATCACCTGCATACCATACATTTTCTCTCGCATTTAAAGAATAATTTGGTCTTAGAGTGATGCCTTCATCAATGATAAAAAGCGGCATAATAACAGGATGGTCATTTTCATCGGTAATGTAATAACCATTAGATAAAAGGTTAATTTTTCCCTGCTTGATTTCACCTGCTGATGCCGCGAGCGGAAAACAGCTTATTAACATGGCCAAAGTAAGCAAAAAAGCAATTGTTTTTCTGTTTTTCATAGATTCCTCCTGTATTTGTTTTGCAATTAGTGATATTTTATTAAAGAAAGCAGATATTTTTATTAAAGTGGTAGATTACGCGCAAATACTACTTTTATAAAATATTCTACAACAGTAAAATTAATTTGTTAACTATTTACTTTGCCAATAAATTATAAAAAATTTAATTGACAACTTAGTTCTACTAATGTAGAATTAAGTTGACCTATTAAAGAAAGGGGTTTTATAATATGAAACAACTACCTGCGGCGCAGCTTGAAGTAATGCAGATTATATGGGAAGCAGAAAATCCGGTTTCAAGAACGGAAATACAAAAATGCTTGCCGGACAACCAATGGAAGATTTCAACCTTAAATACGCTGCTTGCAAGGCTTGTACAAAGCGGATTTTTACGGGTTGAGCATAGGGGTAAGGAATATATTTATACACCTGCTGTTAAAAGGGATGAATATATGAAATATGCGGGAAGAAGTATTCTCAATTCTTTATATGGGAATTCAATAAAGAAATTTGTTGCTGCAGTTTACGCTGAGGATGAGCTTACGAATCAGGATATAAAAGAGTTAGAGAGCCTGCTCAAGGAGCTTAAGGGGTGCGATGC
>CALWPQ010000032.1 GCA_944383465.1 uncultured Clostridia bacterium | reverse complement strand
AGACTACTCTCATTTAAAAGGAAATCATAGACACTCATAACCAACACCCCATCATCATTGTAATACGGTGCAGGTGCATCTTTCGTAATGATAATCTTTTTGAAGAAATCGCCGGTCAGCATCAGAGAACGCTGCTCCTGCTCCATCTTTGTCTGATCCGGAATTGCATAAGCCGATTGGATATAATAACGCTTAGATCCTTTGTTGCAGACAAAATCAATTTCCAACTGCTTGCGGATTCCATGACCTTTTTCATTGGTTTTATTTAGAATGATAACGCCCACATCCACATTGAAGCCCCGTATTTTCAGCTCATTGAAGATGATATTCTCCATAGCATGAGTTTCTTCCAGTTGTCGGAAATTGAGACGGGCATTACGTAATCCCAAATCGGTAAAGTAATATTTGACTGGTGTGTCAATATACTTCTTCCCTTTAATGTCATATCGGACGGCATTGTCGATCAGGAAAGAATCACAAAGATAGTCGATATACCTTTTAATGGTGGTGTTGCTGATGGTTTTCTGCTTGACACTTTTGAAGGTAGCCGACAACTTTGTCGGGTTTGTAAGCGAGCCGATAGCAGATGAAAGAACATTCAAAAGTTCCTCCAATTCTGCCCTATTACGTACATTATGTCTCCCTACAATATCTGAAATATAAGTTTCCTCGAACAACAACTTAAGGAAATTAATCTTTTCTTCCGGACTTGAAATATTCATAATAGGCGGCAGTCCACCATAAAGCATATATTCATTCCAACCATCCTGCTTCGTTCCTGAATAAACGGACATAAATTCAGCAAAACTAAGAGGGTGCATATGAACTTCATCTCCACGACCTCGAAATTCGGTAATCACATCCCTGGACAAAAAGCGGGCATTGCTTCCTGTCACATATACATCCACATTTTTCATACGGATTAGGCTGTTTAATACGGATTCAAACTCTCTCAAAAGCTGCACCTCGTCCAGCAGCACATAGTACATTCCATCATCTTTAATCTGCTCCTTGAGATAGGGATACAGAACATCCGGATCACAAAAACGCTTATTCTCAAAGGAGTCAAACGCAATTTCTATAATGTGCTGTTTATCCACTCCTTCTGCCAGCAAATGATCCTTGAACAGATTAAACAACAAGTAGGACTTTCCACAGCGACGGATGCCAGTCACCACCTTGATAAGTCCATTATGCTTCTTACTGATAAGCTTATTCAAATAGATGTCTCTCTTAATTTCCATATCATAATCCTTCTTTCTACTGAGAATTTTTGCGATTTATCGCAAAATTCTTCATTAGTATTATACCCCGTACGGATTGATTTTACAACTTCTAATGAAAATTTTTGCGATTTATCGCAATTTCATGCAGTAGAATCCATCAAAGAAACACAACCCAAAATTGCAATACTTAAAACCTGACACCAGTATCAACAGCTACTTTATAAACTTGTCCTACTGCAATCCTCCATACAAAAGCGGAAGATACACGCATAGCAAACAAACATTATTTTTTACATTTACAATTATTGTCCCTTAAATGCCACGTTTTGCCGCAATTTGCCACCAACGGCACCATGCCATAATATAGGATGTAATTGAATCGTAGTAAAAACGGTGTAAACACCATTTCCACTGCCGCGATTTGCATTGTTTTGGAACGATTTGCGTTGGCTATGCATATTTGCCGAGCGATTTGCCGTGGCATATAAATAAAACTTTTATCATAAACGAAAATCCTCCTAAAATGCCGTGTTCTGCCCCGATTTGCCGCAGTTTGCCGACTATATTTTTTGCTCTGAGATTGTTAAATTTGTCACAGAATAAGCAAAATGCGGCAAAACGGGGCAAGTTGAGGACATGAAACGTAGTCAAAACGTAGTAAAAATCGGGGTGTTTTACTACTGCGATTATTCTATCATAGGTTGCGGGATTTTGGGAGTGGGAATGTAGAAAAAACGCACTGCCGAAGCAGAGCGCCAATGTGTTCTTTCTATATTAAATTGCCCGGAATATTTTCTGCGATACCGGATTCTCTCCCTTGACCTTTTCCAGTTCCTTTCTGGCATCCGCCAGTTCTTCCATCCGCTTCAGTTCGTCCGCTGCATCTTCCAAGCCAAGATGCGTGTAGGTATTCAGCGTCACGCCGATGTCCGAATGCCCCATCAGGTATTGGAGCGTTTTTGGATTCATGCCGGACTTCGCCATGTTGCTACAGTAGGTATGACAGCAGACGTGGGGAGTAATGTTTGGAATCTGCACCCGAAAAATATCATTGTACCGTTTAACCATGTGGTTGAAGCGGTGTTCCCAATGCATTGCCACCAGGGGCATTCCATCCTTATCTGTGAAAAGGAATCCGGTATGTCAATCTACCATCTTTTCAAATCTCGGTTTTTCTCTGTCCTCAATGATTGCCTGAAAACACCGGAACACATCTTCCGTCATGGGCAGCTTCCTCGTTCCGGCGTTTGTCTTTGTCGCTTCAATCAAATACTTCATTTCTGATGTTCTGAGCAACTGGTGGTCAATATTGATGATTCGGTTCTCAAAATCAATGTCCTTAAGTGTCAGACCGCAGAATTCCGAAATTCGCATCCCCGTATGGAACAGAATGTAGACCACCTCATAATACTTGCAGTAAACATTATCATCATGGATGAATTTCAGGAACTTCCGCATCTGATCCCGGCTGATTGCCTCCCTGGTCACACTGTCATTGACAATTACTGTAGCCAATTCAAAACCAAACGGATTCTTGTGCAGCACATCATCATCCACCGCCATCTGGAAGGCAGGCCGCAGCACGCCTCGAATGGAATGAATGGAACTATATCCTCTGCCGTCACTCTGTAGCTTTATCAGGAACAGCTTTGCATCGGATACCTTTACTTGAGATATTTTCTTTCCGCCAAAAGGTTCCTTTTCTAATGCACGCTGCACGGTTCTGTAGCCTGCGCGGGTACTATCCCTTACTCCCGTTTTGGTTCTGACATAACGTTCTTCCAATTCTACCACCGTTATGTTTTTCCCAACGGGATCTAATTGCGAATCAAGGTCATAACCGATATGCTTTTCCAACTCGCGCAGGGAAAGGCACGGCTTCTTTTCTACCGGAAGTTTATCCGTAGGCTCCAGCCGCCAACTGTAAACAAAGTGCGGTTTCCCATTTACGTGATATTTGAACTGGTATTTCCCGTCCGCACGGATGGATTCACCCCGGCGGAGAACCCGGTGCTTGGAGTCACGCCGGTTACCTGGTTTCTTTGCCATTTACGCCCTCCTCCTTAACTTCGGATGCTTCTCTAGATATTTTGCAAATTCGGTACGGATGGTCAGCCTGCGGCTGCCGTACATCGCCATAAAAGGCGTGTTTTTTCCCTCTTTCAGAAGTTTATAATATTTTATCATTTTTATTTCCTACCGCAACTAATCGGTAATATCAAAAACTACCTTGTTTTTTGTTTCAAAATCTAATAAAAACCTTGATTCTAAGGGAAATCTGCAATAAAAAACATTGACCTCACTTTTCGTGTATAATGTCAACGACCGAACATCCAAAATACAAAGGAGACTAAAAAAAGTCACATATCCCCAAACATTTATACAAATTCAAATTTTGATATTAAGGACATGCGGTTTCCCTCAAAAAATTTCTATAAAAGTACTAATACAATTATATACGCCGCTCAAAACAAATAGCAATGGCAAAATTATGCATTATTCAGGCTAGCTAAAGCTGTATAAATACATCAATAAATAAGGACGATCAGTTTCATTTATTGAGTTCCTTTTCAGAAACAGATATAAAAAAAACCACAGGTTAATTATTCCTATGACACTGAGCCGGCCAAAACCCTCTCAATATTCAGTTTTCTCGATTCTTGAACAGAAAATCTGATCAAAATAACAAGCACAGCCATAACACAGCATTTTTGCTATAGTGCTCAAAGTCAAAAAATAAAACCTCTGAATCCGTTGAAAATACAGCGTTTTCAGAGGCTTTTCATTTGGTAGGGCATACGGGAATCGAACCCGTACCTACGGCGTCGGAAGCCGCAACTCTATCCATTAAGCTAATGCCCCAAAACTATGCGCTACTACATTATACAACAGCCGCACAAAAATATCAAAGACATTGTTCAGGTTTTCAAAATACCTCATTATTTCACAGTCATTTTACCTTTATCGGCCGAAACTGCTTTGCATAGAAATTTAGATATCAGAAGCCATCTCCCGCAAAATTAAAATCGTTATTCTTCCTTCCCAATCGCTTTAAACCCGGTACCTACACCCCATATATTGTCAACATGGATGATAGTTATCATCGCCTGATCGTCGAGCTTTGCCACAAACTGCTTTACCTTAACACTCTCGCGCGGTGAACAGAATACCACAAGACGCTTTCTTTCCGTACCGGTATATGCGCCAACGACTGTATCGATCGTCACGCCTCTTTCAAGATCGGTCATTATATATTGCGCAATTTCGTTATATTCTTTGGAGATTATTTCCATTTTTACGATTTTCGTCTCCAGTCCAAACATCACAAATTCGATAACCTTTGTTGAAATCACCGTCGTAATAAGCGCGTAAAGCGCGATATTTCTGCCGTACACAAGCCCGGAACCTATTATGATGCAGGCATCGAGCACCATAAGTATCTTGCTCAGATCTATCTGCGGCAAAAATTTCTTCTTAATCATCTTGGCAATCGTGTCTGTACCGCCAAACGAATATCCCCTTGAAAGAACAAGTCCCGAACTCAACCCGCCGAAAACGCCGCAATACACGGAAGCAAGTGTCATATCCGTCTCCTCGAGCAGTATGAGATTGGGAATATGCTCCATCACAAACATTATACTCGGATATAAAATCGTCAAGAGCACAATATTTCCCGCCTCTTTTTTACCGAGTACAAAAAAGCAGAGGATAAGCACTGTAAGTGCAGCTACATAATAAAGAACAGAAAAACTTATATCGCAATAATTCATAATGATTCTTGAAATTCCTGTTATTCCGCCGCTCGTAAGACCATTCGGCAGCATGATCGCAATGCTCGAAAAGCCGCCGGAAATACAGCCTATAACTATAATCATAAAATCAAACAAAAAGTCTTTAACACTCTTTTTGTTAAATCTCTTCTTTTTTATTTCATCGCTCTTATCCATTTTAAAACTCCCTTTTCGCAAATTTTTATATTCAGCATCTTTGCGTAAATGCAATCATCAACACATTCATTTAATATATCAGATTTCATTTCAGAAAACAATAAAAACACCGCTAAATTTACGTGCATTCATCTTTTATTTGAAAAGATAAACAACTCACATTCTAAATAAATTATCGTCCAATGCAAAGGCACAAATTCATATTTTCAAAATTTGCTCCGCCATATTGCCGAAAATATCACAGGCCCTTACACTTATAAGATGCTCCGCGCCGCAAACCGCGTCTTTCTGCTGCCTGTGCCGCCGCAGAATATGCTCCGCCTTAAGCTGCAGCTGACCCTTATCACGGCAAAAAATATCATCCGCCCTATGCACCTTTCCATCATACGCATAATCCACACTCCAAAAATCTATGAATCTGAGCGGATCCTTATTCATTGCACCGCGCAAAATCTCTAAATTCTTTTCATTTACCGGTATCTGCGAATTTTTATTTACACAGTAGCTCGTAAGCTCGATTGTAAGCAAGCAGTTTTCAAGTGTGTCCAAGCTGGCAAATGCATTTTCCGCACCTTGCTCCTCTGTTTCCGCAAGCGTATCTGCGCTGCCGTATGTATGCATGCTGCCGAGCACGCCCGCATCTGCTATCTCAGATCGCACATAAATATCGCAGGTGCCGCAAACAGCTCCGCATCTAATTTCATAATCGGCTTCCGCTTTACAGTCAGCTTCACTTCTTACCTTGCAAATTCGCCTGCCGTCCTGCGTTTCGCCAGTTTCGTGCCATATCACGCCTTCTTCTTTACATACGTTTTCCTGCACCAGCACTGAAAAGCTGCTGCCGCTTTTAGCAAGCCGCTTCTTTGCCGATGCCGCGGCAAGACCTCCAAGATCGCAGTAAATCCACTTTCTTCTAATCTTATCAGCAGCCGCAGCCAGCGTGCCCGAGCCGCCGAAAAAATCGCAAACAATATCTCCCTCGCGCGTGCAGCTTTCGAGAATACGCGTCAACAGCGCCTCCGGCTTCTGCGTAGCATAGCCTGTGCGCTCAGCAGAAGTCCTTCCTACCATATCAATCTGCCATACATCCTTCATATTTACCATCGTATACCAGCCTGTCTCATCGCGGTATTCCCTAACACCTTTAAAACGGTATGGTTTATATCCTCTATTATACGATTTTTCCTTCTGCGCTTCAAAGTAATACTTCGGCGATTTCGCATAAAAAAGCAGCGTATCGTGCTTGCGCGCGTAGTGTCTCTTGCTGCTCCCTCCCGATTTATAATTCCAAATTATTTCGTTTATAAAGTTCTTTTGCCCAAAAATTTCGTCCAGCAGCACTTTTACATAATGCACTATATGCCAGTCGAGATGTACCCAAAGACAGCCCTCATCCGCAAGCAAATCGCGCATCATATAAAAGCGTATGCACAGCATTTTGAGATACTCAGAAGTCCCCTCCTGCCACGAATCAGTATAGGCAATCTGCTTCAATGTCGGCATATTTCCAAGCTTTTCAGATGACAGCTTAATGTCCGCACCGTAATTTGCTTTTGAAAAAAACGGCGGGTCGATGTATATAAGCTGCACCTTGCCCGTCATATTTTTTTTCTGCATAAGATAACGCATAAACACCGTATTGTCGCCTGCCGCAAGCACATTGCCGCAAAATTGCGCCGCACTGCCGGCTAAGTCCGCAAAATTTGAGCCGCAAGTCCAATCGTCAGCTTCGCCGCCGAATACCGCATCCACCCGAAAATCTGACCCGCAAGCAGCCTCGCCGCTGCCGCCATTTCTCCCGCTGCCGTGCATTATTTCTTCATATTCTGCCCTGCTTTCCGCAAGTATGTCCGCAAGCTGCGCAATCAAACTCATTTCTTATACCTCCTGCCGAGAAGATACTCCATAAGATCCTCGCGGCCTGCGGCCTTAAGCGCCGCTTTCACCGTCTCTCTGTTTTCCGGCTTATTAAAGTGCATCAACGCCCGCTGCATCTTCTTCTCCGCAAGACTCTTGGCGACATACACTTTTTCTTTAGTAAACGGATCCATCTCCGTGTAATACATACAAGTCGCCAGCGTACCAGGAGTAGGATAAAAATCCTGCACCTGATCCGGTACAAACCCTGTTTCTTTCAAAAATACGGCTAAATTCACAGCATCTTCAAGCGTACTCCCCGGATGCGACGAAATCAGATAAGGAATAAGATACTGCTTGAGCCCAAGCTCTTTGTTTATTTTCTTATATTTTTCCGCAAAAGCAGTGAATACCTCTTTCGACGGCTTCCTCATATGGCGCAGAACATTCGGAGAAATATGTTCCGGCGCCACTTTAAGCACACCGCTCACATGATATTTGCATACCTCGCGCAAAAATTCATCGCTCTTGTCCGCCATCACATAATCATAGCGTATACCAGAACGGATAAACACCTTTTTTACCTTCGGCAGCTTTCTCACCGCGCGCAGAATCGACAGGTACTCACTGTGGTCTACCTTCATATTTTTACATACACCTGGATACAGGCAGTCCTTATTCTTGCAGACACCTGTTTTAAGCTGCTTTTCGCAGGCCGGATTTCTGAAATTTGCAGTCGGTCCGCCGATGTCATGTATATATCCTTTAAAATCGGGAAGCTCTGTCAGCCTCTTCGCTTCCGCAACGATTGAGGCCTCGCTCCTCGATCTCACCTCTCTTCCCTGATGATAAGTAAGCGCGCAAAACGCGCAACCGCCAAAACACCCGCGCACGCTCACAATGCTGAACTTTACCTCTTTCATTCCCGGCACGCCGCCCTCCGCTTCATACATCGGATGATATGTGCCCGCATAACTGCGCTCGTAAACATCATCGAGTTCCTCGCGGCTGAGCGGCTCCTGCGGTGGATTTTGCACCACGCACACATTATTTTCGTACGGCTCGACAAGCCTGTTTCCCGCAATATAGTCGTTATTGCGATAGCTCATCGTAAAACTATCGCAGTAACGGCGCTTATCTGTACTCACCTCTGCAAATGACGGCAGCACCACTGTGCCTCCGCCCGCAATGCTGCCCGATAGATCGGTGCTATCAAAAGCCGCTGCGCTTCTTCCTATCTTTGCAGCATCATTGCTTCTGACTGTGTCCATTACCAGCATGCGCTCGCGCTCTATTTCCTCTTCTATATCGCTCATCCTGCCGCGGTAACAAGTTCCGCGAATCCAAGTTATATCCGCAACATCAATACCCGAATCGAGCGCATCCGCTATCTCAACGACCGAACGCTCCCCCATACCATACATAAGAAGGTCGGCTTTGGAATCGAGAAGGATAGAACGTCTTACCTTATCATCCCAGTAATCATAATGCGCCAGTCTTCTGAGCGATGCCTCGAGCCCGCCTATCATAATTGGCACACCTTTATATGCCTCACGCGCCCTGTTGCAGTACACAATAACGGCTCTGTCAGGCCGCCTGCCCGCATTGCCGCCCGGCGAATACTCATCCTTCTTTCTCCTGCGTTTAAATACAGAATAGTGGTTGACCATAGAGTCTACATTGCCGGAATTTATAAGAAAACCGAGACGCGGTCGTCCAAAGCGCTTAAAATCCTCGGCTGAGTGAAAATTTGGCTGTGCGAGTATCGCTACTTTGTAGCCGTGCGCCTCAAGCTCCCTCGAAATTATAGCAGTTCCGAAAGAGGGATGATCGCAGTACGCATCGCCCGTGACAAGTACAAAATCCACTTCATCCCAGCCTCTCGCCTCCATATCCTCTCTTGAAACCGGTAAAAACTTGCTTCTATCTATCACACCAACTCAACTCCAACCTTAAATTCAACCCATAATACAAAATTCACGGCTTATCTTTTTGCTGACAAAGTCTTTTAAATTTCATCTGCATCGCCGGCAGTACCTTCATCCACTGTAACGCCAGCACCACCGCTGCTTAGAGCCTGCGTATAATCGTACCACGATTGCCAGTCGTACGGCACTACTATTTCACCGCCTGTTATCTTTGCCGTATATTCCTCTATTGCCGTCTGCGCATCTTCACTGAGGTTTCCGGCATTATCGCTTATTCCGACTGCTCCGTCAGCGAGCGTATATACGGTATCGCTTCCGTCAAACGTACCATTTACCATTTTAGAAATGACATCGAAAACTGCCACATCGGCTTTTTTCACCACTGAACACAGTACCGTATCTTTCGCAATATACGACTGATCTATATCAGTACCTATTACCATCACGCCTTCGTACCCCTGCACCGCCTCTATCACTGCAATGCCTGCGGCCCCCGCAGCCTGAAATATCACATCGCTTCCGAGCGCTTCATGCGCGCGCGCCAGCATCCTCGCAGCATCAGTATCCGTAGTGCTTCCTACATACTGCGTATTTATATATATGTCAGACGCCACTGTGGCCACACCTGCCGAAAATCCGTACTGAAACGCATCCGCAACGACAGATTGTTCGCCGCCTATGAACGATACGATTTTGCTTTCTGTACTCATAGCCGCTGCTATGCCCGCAAGAAATGCCCCGTCTTGATCTCTGAATGTTATTCCTGCGACATTATCACCGATTTCGTTAGTATCCATTATGGCAAATTTCATCTCAGGATTCTGCGCTGCTATGTCCATAAGCGCATACTCCATATCCGCACCTGAACAGATTATGAGCTTCGGCTCCATTCCTACCGCCTCGTTTATCTTACTTGCATACATCTCGCTGCTCTCAGGCTCTATGCAGTACACGTTTATGCCAAACTCATCAGCAGCACGCTCACAGCCCTCCCAGCATTCATCATTAAATGCCATATCACCGAGGCCGCGCTCATCTGTAACCATTATTACATCTACATTTTCCGGCACGAAATTAGCATCCAAAGTAGCGTCTCCGCACGCCGCCAGTGAAACTACAAGCGCACCTGCAAACGCCGCAAGAAAACATTTCATCCTGATATTAAATATAAATCCTGTCATCCGACTTCCACCCATAACTTCATTTTTCATTATCAAAGCCCCTCTCAAACTATCTACTGCCTTTATCATAAGGTATGCCTTCGGCTTTCGGCACACGCGAATTTTTCGATGTAAACGCAAGCACCACAAGCGTTATAAGATACGGAAGCAGCCTGTACACATAAGGGCTGACTCCTATCTGCGCCAGCATTGCAACACCGTCGCCGTTTATATCTATGCTCGCATATGTGGCCGCAATGCATTTGAAAAGTCCGAAAAGTACGGCGGCAAGCGCTGTTGAAAGCGGCGTCCAGTTGCCGAATATCATAACGGCAAGCGCAAGGAATCCGAAACCAGCTACCTCACCGGTCGAAGCGCAGTTTGCCGTCGTCAGCGCATACACAAAGCCTCCGAGCCCAGAAAGCGCACCCGAAATTGTAGTGCCTGCATATCTCATCTTGTACACATTTATCCCCAGCGAATCGGCTGCCTGCGGATTTTCACCGCAAGAGCGCAGCCTCAGTCCAAACTTTGTCTTATAGAGTATAACTGACAATACCAAAAATAAGATCAGGCATATATATGTGCTCAAATATACCTTATTTATCAGCAGATTGCCGAGAAATCCAAAGTCATGATCTCTTGGAAGCCCGAATGTACTCGGCTTTATCATAAACCAGCTTGCTGCATCCCCGACATACATTCCCATCGCCGTCTGATGCGTCAGAAGATTGATGAAAAAGAGCACGAATGCCGGCGCCAGCATATTGAGAGCAGTACCTCCTATCGTCTGGTCCGCCTTAAGATTGATCGCTGAAAAAGCAAGAAGCAATGAAAATAAAGCCCCGAGCGCCGCCGCAACTGCCATAGCGGCTACCATCAAAAGCTGTCCTTGCTGCTGTGTAAAAACATTGTTCTCCTGCATTATTCTCACGAAAAGCACGCCGCAGAACGCTCCGAATATCATTATACCTTCAAGTGCGAGATTGATGATACCGCTGCGCTCCGCAAATATCCCCGCCAGCGCCACTATCATCAGGGGAATAGCGTAAATCATTGTCTGCTGAATTAAAAATACCATTACTTTTCTCCCCCTTTCTCACTCTTTTTCTTCTGCACATTATTTATTATCGTCTTTATCATCATAGAGAATGCCGATAGATAAACTATCGTCGCAATTATTATATCTGTAATATACTCATTGTACGCAGTGAGCGTTTTTAGCTGCATTCCCGCAATATTGAGTATTGACATAAAACAGCCGCTGAATATAACTGCGATAGGATTGTTAGCCGCAAGCAGCGCCACAGGTATACCGTTAAATCCAACTGCCGGAAGCGCCTGATACGTCGACCAGTAGAACTCCGTATGGCCGGAGAGCCAGTAGAGCGCCGCGGCGCTTCCAGAGAGACCTCCGGCAATCACCATCGAAAGTATTATGTTCTTCTTGTCGTTTATACCTGCATACTTTGCCGCGTGGCGGTTGGCGCCGCACGCTTTGAGCTCATAGCCGAATGTCGTCTTTGACATCATCACATACATAATTACCGCGATTATTACCGCAATTATTATGCCCCCGTTCACCTGAGAGCCCGCAAAGATCTTGTCAAGGCCCAAGCCCGGCGTCTGCACGCCATTTACGGAAGTCTTATACGTATATCCAACCTTACCTGCCTCTGTCATATTTTTAAGATTGCTCTTGTCAAAAAACCAGGTCACGAGGTTGGCCGCAATCCAGTTAGTCATAATACAGGTTATAACTTCGTTTATATTCAAAAATGCTTTGAGCGCCCCCGGAACGGCTCCCCACAGCGCGCCCGCCAGAATGCCGCCGCAAAACGCGAGCACCCACACGATACCCGCCGGCACCGAGCTTGTCGGTACCGAAAGCGCTATGCAGATTGAAGCCGCCGTACCCATGAGATACTGCCCCGGCGCACCTATATTGAAAAGCCCCGTCTTAAATGCCACCGCTACAGAAAGTCCCGTAAGTATAAGCGGCGTCGCTCGGAAGAGCATATTTCCTATGTTTACAACATTAAAGCCGAAACTGAGGTCGCCTCCATCTCTTCCTGTACTGAAGAGCCCTAAGAATATCAGTTTAATGCCCTCCAGTATGCCCTTAGCCGATATACCATCGCTGTTAAGTCCGACAAACACAACGATTAAGGTACCCACAAGCATACCTATAAATATTGAAATCAAAGCAGAAATTACGCTTTTTGTACCATCGCCCGCAAAAAATTTCTGCTTTCCTGTCTCTTTATCGAGCCTATACATCTATTGCTCCCCCTTTTCCTCGCGTTTGGCTCCCGACATATAAAGTCCAAGCTCCTGCGCATCTGTCTTTTTAGGGTCGAGTTCTCCGACTATTTCACCCTCATACATAACGAGTATCCTATCGGCAAGACTCATAACTTCGTCGAGCTCCAGCGATACGAGCAGCACAGCTTTGCCGCGGTCGCGCTCATGTACGAGCTGCCTGTGTATGTGTTCTATCGCACCTACATCGAGTCCCCGCGTTGGCTGCACCGCTATTATAAGCGGTGCATCTCGGTCAAGCTCTCTTGCGATTATCGCCTTTTGCTGGTTGCCGCCCGACATGCTTCTTGCCGTTGTAACCGCTCCCTGCCCTGAGCGCACGTCGTATTCCTCTATGAGCTTGTCCGCATATTTTCTCACTTCATCAAAGCGAATAAACCCACCGCGCTGAAACTGCGGATCTTTATACTTTTGAAGTACAAGATTTTGCTCCAGTGTATAATCAAGCACCAATCCGTGTTTATGTCTGTCCTCAGGAATGTGACTCATTCCAGTCACACTTCTCTTCCTTATACTCGCGCCTGAAATATCGCTACCGCAGAGCGTAATGCTGCCACGGCTCATCTTTTCGAGACCTGTAAGCCCCTGCACAAGCTCAGTCTGCCCGTTACCGTCTATGCCGGCTATACACACGATTTCACCTCCGCGCACATCAAATGACACACTGCGTACAGCATCGTTTTTATGCACCTTTGACGGTACGGTCAAGTCCCTTACAGAAAGCACTACATCAGTCGGCCTGCTTTCTCCTTTTGTGATTTCAAGCTGCACCGGACGCCCTACCATCATCGTGGAAAGCTCGCTTTTCGTGACGTCTTTCGTATTCACTGTGCCTATGCACTTACCCTTGTGCAGCACTGTCACGCGATCCGATACCGCCATTATTTCATTTAATTTATGCGTAATAAACAAGATAGACTTACCCTCGCGCGCAAATCCTCTCATAATTTCCATAAGTTCATCAATTTCCTGCGGCGTAAGTACCGCCGTAGGCTCGTCAAAGATAAGAATATCGTTGTCGCGGTAAAGCATCTTGAGAATTTCGACTCTCTGCTGCATTCCCACAGTAATATCTTCGACTTTCGCATTAAGATTCACCTTAAGCCCGTAGCGCTCCGAAAGCTCCGCTACTTTTTCCCTTGCTTCCTTTTTCTTAAGAAAACCGAATTTTGTCGTTTCCGCCCCGAGTATAATATTATCGAGCACGGTAAATACATCTATCAGCTTAAAATGCTGATGCACCATTCCTATGCCCAGCTCTGTCGCGTCGTTGGGATTTTCTATCTTTACTTCTTGTCCATCCTTTTTTATCGTACCTTTTTCCGGCTGGTAAAGTCCGAACAAAACACTCATAAGCGTCGATTTTCCCGCCCCGTTTTCTCCGAGAAGCGCGTGTATTTCGCCTTTCCTTAGCTTAAGCGTTATATCGTCATTGGCCACAATTCCAGGAAACTCCTTCCTAATGTGGTTCATTTCTATTACATATTCCGGCATAATAATTTTCTCTTTCCTTATGACCTACAAAAAGGGGGAATAAATAATCCCCCCTTTTATTATCGGTCATTGATAACCATTTAATATTTATCATCAATTAGTTTACGAATGTGATGTGATCCCACGATACTGTGCTTGGATCAGAGATTTCTGTATTGTCGACAACGAGGTTTCCTGACTTGAGGTCTTCAAACATAGTGTTATACTCTTCAACCGTCCAGTTCTGGAACGACCAGGTGTCCGTAGGTATGCCTACTCTTCCCTCAGCAGCACCGAGAGTTACGCACTTGCCTCCAAAATCCGACCAGTTACCTGCATAGAAAGCGGCGAGTACATCCTCAACAGAGCCCGCAAGATCTTTCATAGCTGATGTAATAACCGTTTCCGAGAGACCTGACTGATCGGTATCAACGCCTACTACATAAGCATCGTTAGCACCTGCTGCTGCAAATGCAGACTGATACATCGATCCGCCGCACTCGAAAACAACTTCCGTACCTGCCTGATACCAACCATTGAGCATAGCCTGAAGGTCAGGTGACGGTGAATACGATGAGCCGTACTCCCAGCTGTACTTCATCTCAATATCTACACCTTTAACTTCTGCCGCAGCTTCGGCACCCTGTACAAATCCATAGCCATATCTGATGCATGCAGGGTTAGTTCCGCCGCCGCCGCCCGAAAATCCGAGTTTCGTGAAGCCTTCCATTACTACCGCGTAGCCTGCGAGATATCCTGCCTGCTCTTCCTGGTAAACAACAGCAGCTACATTCTGAAGGTCGTTGCCTTCATCGTCCTGAAGCGTCCATCCGTCAACGAAGAGGAACATAGTGTCAGGATAAGCAACAGCAGCCTGCTGGAGAGCCGGACCCTGAAGGAATCCTGCCGCAACAACTACTTTTGCGCCTGCATCCGCAGCAGAGGACATAGCTTCAAGTCTGTCTGCGTCAGTAGCTTCATTGCCGTTTGCCGGCTGGTAATACTTGTACGAAAGTCCGTTGGCGTTGGCATAACCCTTAACACCGTTCCAAGTGAACTGGTTGAACGAGTTGTCCTTGAGCTGGCCAACATCTGTTACGAACGCTACTTCATATGTTCCGTCATCTGAAGTCATAGTATCAGGAATACTGTCATAAGAATTTCCTGCAGCATCACCGCCGTTGTTGTTATCAGCATCATCTCCGCCTCCGCCGCAGGCAGCAAAGCTGAATACCATAACAAGTGCAAGTAAAACAACTAATACTTTTTTCATTCGTCTTTCCTCCTGATTATAAAATATAATAATCTACTATCTTTCATTATAAACTAATGCATTATAAATTAAAAGTGATTTTTCTTAAAGCCAGGCAGCAAATTTGCACTTATCATATAAGTTTATCTTACCGGTATATTCTTTCATTTCGCGCCATTTATTATCAGTACAACTCCGGTCTCCTGTTTCTCACAATAGGAAGCTGCTCTCTTACCTCTTCTATCCTGTCAAAATCGATATCCGCGTAAAGTATCTGCTCCGTTTCATCGGCGTGAGCAATAAAATCACCCCACGGATCTGCCACACAAGAATTGCCGTAACCTACATATGATGATTCCGTGCAGCGCGCAGGCGCACAGGCCGCAAAAAATATCTGATTGTCGATCGCGCGCATTCTCATTGAGATATCCCAGTGCGCAGGTCCTGTCGTCATATTAAACGACGCTGGAAGGAATATGAGCTTGGCGCCGTCATCCGCCATTTTCTGTATGAAAGCTGAAAATCTTACATCAAAGCAGATAGCAACTCCCATTCTGCCGTATTCCGTATCGAATACCGTTGCACCGTCGCCCGGAGTAAGCACTTCCGATTCCATGAATTTAATTTTTCCGGGTACATTTATGTCGAAAAGATGCGTCTTACTATTCTTCGCAATAATATTTCCCTCTCTGTCGAATACAAAGCAGGTGTTGTAAATCTTGCCATTCCTGTTTTCAGGAATTGAGCCGCCAATAAGATATATCCCGTTCTTTTTAGCCCATTCTGACATAAGCTTTACCGTCTCGCCATCCTCAGTCTCAGAATATGGCTCAAAACACTTGTTTGTATAAGGACAATTCCAGATCTCAGGGAGCACCACCATCTGCGCTCCGTTTGCCGCAGCCTCGTCTACGAGCCTTGCAGCCGTAGCCCAGTTCTCTGCCTTGTTCTCCTCCATCGTTTTTTTGCGCGAACACATCATCTGACAAAGTGCTATTTTTAACATAGGTATTTACCTCCCATCATTTATTAAATACATTTTATCATAAGATTAGGTATTTTAAAATAAAAATTATGTGGTATCATCATTGTATAAGATATAAACAGCTCTTAAGAAAGGAGCTTTGGCGATGAAAATTTTACTTAATGAAAATGAAGAAATTGTAAAGACTATTAAAGAAGGCCTCGAAGCCCGCGGCGGCTACTGTCCTTGCCGTCTGGAAAAAAGCGAGGACAATCTCTGTATGTGCAAAGAATTTCGAGATCAAATAGCCGACCCTGATTTTGAAGGCTATTGCCACTGTATGCTGTACTATAAGCAGCGCGATTAGGAAAGGAGATTTTATAATGAAAGAGATTACTATTACATCGGAAAATTTTGAAGAGGAAGTATTAAAATCGGACAAGCCTGTACTCGTTGATTTTTGGGCTGCATGGTGCGGACCTTGCAAAATGCTCGCACCCGTTATTGAAGAAATCGCCGAAGAGTACGGCGACAAGATAAAAATCGGCAAAGTCAATGTCGATGAAGAGGCCGCGCTCTCGATCAAGTTTGGTGTTATGAGTATTCCGACCGTTATACTTTTTGAGAACGGCGAAGTAAAGGAAAGCGCCATCGGCTACCGTCCGAAAGAAGAGCTCGTGCAGATATTTCTTTAAAACACAAGCTGCACGAGCAGCATATATATTGCCGTACCGCCGATAAGTGAAAGCAGCGTATTGTGCCTCCATTTATGCACTGCCACCACAAAGGCTATCGAGATAAATTCAGGAATTCCGTGTGCTCCCGTAAATATCGATATACCTTTCAGACAGTAAACAAGCAGCATCCCCATTATTGCATGCGGCAGCACCTTACCGAGATATATTATGACGCGCGGCGCGTCTTTTCTGAATACTACAAAAGGCATAAATCTTATGGACGCGGTTACAGCTGCTATGATAGCTATCAAAAGAAACGAATGAATAGTTTCAGTCATGCATCTCACCTCTTTCAAGTCTGCCGCGTGCAGCAAGCAGCACTGCCGATATCAAAACCATAGAGGGAATGAGAAAATCCTCATCACCGAAGATAAGCAGGCACAAAAACGACGCCGCAAGTCCCGTTACTGCCGGTATATGAGTGATAATCCCATTTTTAATTCGCAATGCAAGGCTTTTCGCAGTATTTTGGGCTGCACTATCTGTGCTTTCATTTTTAGGTGCGGCTTTCTTTGCAATTTTTCCTACACTCTCCCACTGTTCTAAAAAAATAACGACAAAAAGCGCGGTCATCACAAAGTCGACACCGGTAGTATCAAACGGTATGATATTTCCAAGCAGCGCCCCCGACACGCACCCTATCACCCAATATATCTGATTAAAAAGCGATATAAAAAAATAATAGCCGTTCCTGTCAATATCACCTGGAATATTCGGCGTGCACACGAGTAAAAATGTTTCATCAGTAAGGGCAAATATGAGGTACGGCTTTTTTAAGCCTGTATTTTTATAAGGCTCAAGCATAGAAATACCATAAAACAAATGTCTGATATTAACAAAAAAAGTCATAAGCGCAGCCGCCGCAAGTGACGCGCCTCCTGCCAAAAGCTCCACTGCAACATACTGCATCGAGCCCGCGTATATCGCAATGCTCATCACCACCGCATACAGCCACGAATATCCTGCATTTTGCAAAAGGATGCCAAAGCCTATACCGAGCACTATATATCCTGCCATTATAGGAAGAGAAGCTTGAAATGCATATCTTATCGTCTTTCGTTTCCGCTCCATTTCTCAAACTCCATTATTCAGATACTGCTTCAAAAACAACACCGCTTCTTTGTAGCCGTCAAATCCAAGACCCATATATGTCCTGACGCACACTCTGCCCGCATATGAAACCTGCCTGAAATCCTCCCTGCTCTTTACATCGGATATGTGAACTTCTACAGCAGGAATGGAAACAGCCTTGAGCGCATCGAGAATCGCGATACTCGTATGTGTGTACGCCGCCGGATTTATCACTATTCCGTCCTGCTCACCGTAGGCCTTCTGTATGCAGTCCACTATATCACCCTCGTGATTTGACTGAAAAAAGGACACCTCTATGCCCTCTTTCTCGCAAACGCTGCGCACAAATGAAAGCAGCGCTTCATAAGTACCGCTGCCGTAAATGCCCGGCTCACGCAGCCCGAGCATATTTATATTCGGTCCGTTTATAACTAATATTTTCATTTCTGCCCCCATAAAAATATGAATATCAATAAAAACTCTCTCAAATGAGCGCGCGAATTATTGCGCGCGCCGCCGCTTCCGCGCTGCCATTGTTGTCTGCTGCAAAATCGGAAAACTGTGCGTACAGCTCTCTGCGCGCCTCGTAAAGCTCATCAAGATCGCTCTTCTGCGATATTGGCCGTCCATCCTTGGGCAGCATAGAAATATCCCGCTTCAGCCACACGATAACTCCGTTCTGATGAAGCAGAGGATAATTTTCCGCGCGCGTAATGCAGCCGCCGCCCGTCGCTATTACAGCTCCCGACTTCTTTCCGAGTTCTCTTATCGCTTCAGTCTCATATTTTCTGAATACTTCCTCGCCATATTTCGCGAAAATATCAGGGATCGACATCCCCGCAAGCTCCGATACCAGCGCGTCGGCATCAAATACTTCACGCCCGAGAGCTGCTCCGAGGAGTCCTGCTACCGTACTCTTACCACAGCCCGGCATACCGATGAGCACTATATTCTTCATTGCCGCTGCCAGCTTTTTTTCTATGCGTTCAATTTCGCTGTCAGTTATCCTGATACCTGTAAAAAGCTCGCTGCTGCGCTTAGCCTGCGCGACGAGCATATAAAGCCCGCCCGCATGCGGAATGCCGAGGCGCTCCGCCGCCAGCAGCAGCTCTGTCCTTTCGGGATTATATATAATATCGAGCACGCCGCAGCACCTTGGAAAGTCCGCAAGGTCGAGAGGAGCTTCTCCGTTATGCGGATACATTCCGACAGGCGTCGTATTTACTATAATTTCCGCATCCGCATGACGCTCTTTAATATTTTCGTAGTTGTCAGCTCCGCTGCGCGCAATTACGACAACTGGATCGGCGCCAAGAGACGCAAGCACACTGCAAACAGTTACTGACGCACCGCCGCTGCCAAGCACAAGCGCCTTTTTGCCGCGTACATCGATACCGCTTTTTCTGACAAGCAGCTCAAACCCGTACGCATCCGTATTATCACCGTAAATGCTGCCGTCTGCCCTGCGCACGAGTGTGTTTACGCTGCCGATTTTTCTTGCCGTATCCGAAAGCTCGTCACAGTATTTTATCACCGTCTTTTTATAAGGAATTGTTACATTAAGGCCATCCCATTCCGCAATATGTTTGCATTCCGTGCTTTCACAGTTAGAAGCGCATCTGCCAGATACAATTCCCTTCGCCGACCCGTTTCCGCATCCTGTGAGAAACGCTTCCACATCCTCCGGCGCGCATTCATGCAGTTTGTACTCATAATCCGCAAGCTCCGCATGTATGGCCGGTGAATAGCTGTGTCCAAGCTTTTCGCCCAGAAGCCCGCATCTAAGCATCTATATCACCTCGCTGTAGCTTCCAAGATATGAGAATTCCTCGCAGATACTTTCAAATTCACCCATAAGCTGCATAAACTGCGGCGAATATACCGAAGTTTCAATATCAAAGTAAAACATAAATTCAAAGTTGCGCTCCGGCATAGGACGGCTTTCAAGCTTGTTTAAGTTGATGCCAAGTGCATAGAAGCGCGAAAGTACTTTATAAAGCGAGCCCGGCTCATGCGGAAGCACCATCATAAGACTTGTTCTGTCCGCTCCCGGATATATCTCCAGATTCTTGGAAATGCAGATGAAGCGCGTATAATTATTGCCGCTGTCCTGAACATCAGCTTCAATGCACTCAAGACCGTAGAGCTTCATACATGAGCGCGACGAGAGCGCCGCCACATCTTTTCTATCGGAATCGGCTACCATTTTAGCCGCCACAGCCGTATTTTCGCATGAGATAATTTTGACATCAGGCATACCTTCGAGGAACTTCGTGCACTGGCTTATAGCCTGCTCGTGCGAATAGATTTCCTTTACGTCGGAAAGCTTAGTTCCCGGTTTTGCCAGCAGATTGTGATCTACTTTAAGTCTTATACTGCGCACGATATTGAAATTGTGCTTCATCATCAGGTCGTAAACCATATTTACGGAACCTGCCGTGCTGTTTTCGAGAGGAATTACGCCGTAACGGCAGAGGCCTTTTTCAATTGCCGCAAATACAGCTTCAAAATTAGAAAAATAGAGCACACTCGGCATTTTAAAAAGCTTATCACATGCAAGCTGCGAATACGCGCCTTCAACGCCCTGACACGCAACAGCCGCGCTCTCCGGAAAGAGTTTTTCTGTCGTCTCTATCGCCTCTTCTATCTTCTTCGCAAGAGGCGCCGCCTCTCCCGTCAGCCTCATCTGATAGCTTCTGCTGAGTTCAAATATAAGCGAGTAAAGTGATACTGCGTAAGCGCGCATATCTGCGCTCATTTCTCCCGCAATTTCAAACAGCTTTTCTCTTTCACGCACGGGATCTGCTATCGGCTTTCCATTTTCCTTTTTATACTGAGCAATCTGCGCCGCAATGTCCATACGCTCTGAAAAAAGCTTTACGATTTGTTTATCTACAGAATCAATTTTTTCCCTATAATCACTTAAATCCATTATTTTTTACCTCATTTCCTTTCTACGCGCAAGAAGCGCATCATAAACTGCTATCGCCGCCGCTGACTCTATGCACGGCACTGCCCTCGGCACTATGCACGGATCGTGCCTGCCGCCGACTCTCAAAATTTCCTGCTCACCCGTTACAAGATTGAGCGTCCTCTGCTCTTTGGCAACAGACGGTGTAGGCTTAATTGCTGCCCGAAACACTACTGGCATTCCGTCTGTGATGCCGCCGAGTATGCCGCCGCAGTTGTTTGTCTTCGTTACTACTTTATTTTCTTTCATTTCAAAACAGTCGTTATTTTCACTGCCGCGAAGCTTCGCTGCCGCAAATCCGATACCGAACTCGATACCCTTGACCGCGGGGATGCCGAACACCGCCTGTGCTATTCTGTTTTCGATGCCATCGAACATCGGATCGCCGAGTCCTGCAGGCACTCCAATCACCTTGCACTCGATAACACCGCCCACAGAATCACCCTCGGCTTTGGCCGCCGCTATCAAGGCACGCATTTTTTCACCTGCATCGTCGCTCACTGCCGGAAATTCTTTGCCCGCCGTACTCACCGTAAGTTCGTTTTCATCGCTTATACTGCCGATAGACTTAATGCATGAAATAATTTCAATCCCTTCTCTGCGAAGAAACTGCATAAAAATGCCGCCTGCAACGCACAGAGGCGCCGTCATACGGCCTGAAAAATGTCCGCCTCCTGCGTAATCCTGAGCCCCACCGTATTTTACATTTGCCGTATAGTCCGCGTGACCCGGACGCGGAATGCGCACAAGCTCCTCATAGTCCTGTGAACGCGTGTCAGTATTCCTTATTATAGCGGTAAGCGGGGTACCGCAGGTAACATTTCCTTTGATCCCGGATATAAATTCAGGTTTGTCCGCCTCACGGCGCGCTGTCGAAAACTCGTTTCTGCCCGGCGCTCTCCTATCGAGAAATACGGCAAGCTCGTTAAAATCTATTTCCTGCCCGGCAGGAATTCCCTCTATCGTTACTCCTATCGCGGGCGAATGCGACTGACCAAAAATAGTTATCCGCATATCTTTTCCGTAGCTGCTGCTCATTCTATTCTCCTTTTACTTCATTATTATATAGGCTAAGCCATCCGCTGTCTTATTCGCCTCTGAGCGAAAGACCGCTGTATGTGCTTCTTCTGCACTTCCCGCATCTCGCGCAGGTTCCGTCACTGCCAAAGACTCATTTCGATGTAAGTGCGAGGCTCTTAAAATCATCCCAAAAGCGTGGATACGATTTTGCTGTGCATTCACAGTCGCGCACCGTTACGGGATTTTCCGAAATACACGCTCCTACAGCCGCCGCCATCGCTATTCTATGATCGTTCTCCGGAAATGCTATGCCTCCGCAAAGCAGCTCCTTTCCTTTTATCAGAAGGCCTTCATCAAGTTCCGTAATATCCGCACCGAGCGCTGTGAGCATTTGCCTTGTGCTCTTCAGCCTATCAGACTCTTTGAGCCTGAGTCTGCCCGCATTTACTATTCTCGTCTCGCCTTCTGATACCGCCGCTACTGTGCTGAGCACCGGTATCAGGTCAGGAATCGGTCCCGCATCTATTTCTATACCTTTTAGACTGCCCTTTCTAACCGTCACCGCATCATTTTCTTCCCTAATCTCCGCGCCGAAACGCCTGAGGATATCGAGCACCATGCGGTCGCCCTGCACCGAATTTTTGGCAAGCCCAAGTACGCGCACACCGCGCTTGGAAAGCGCCCCTGCACACAGAAAAAACGCCGCGTTAGAGTAATCGCCCTCGACTTCTGTTATCCGCGGAAGCTTTGCCCTCTGCCCGCCGGGAATCACATAATTTTGACCATCTTTTTCAAAATTAACACTGGCGAGCTTCAGCGCTTCCTCCGTCATATGCACATAGCCTTCCGACTCAAAAGCACCCGTAACCGTAAGCTCGCTGCCATCGGAAAGCAGCGGCAGCGCCATCAAAAGCCCGGAAATGTACTGTGATGAGACATTCCCCGGAAGAGTATATTTCCCCGCTTTTAATTTTCCGCTGCAATAAAGCAGGCTGCCCTCCCGCCTTATTTCCATACCGTGCATTCTGAGTTCGTCGTCAAACGGCGCCAGCGGTCTTTCGGGCAGACGGCCTTCCATATTAAAGACTGCCTTTTTGCCAAGCGCACCGACTAATGGCAGCAAAAAGCGC
The DNA here is from genome assembly GCA_944383465.1 of uncultured Clostridia bacterium. Classification (GTDB taxonomy): domain Bacteria; phylum Bacillota; class Clostridia; order Peptostreptococcales; family Anaerovoracaceae; genus QAKD01. The sequence goes on along the minus strand of CALWPQ010000032.1, from coordinate 10,769 downwards.
AGCGTCGAGCCGCTCTCGCCGCAGTTAAGTTCGCAGAGCCCATCACTGCCGCGAAAAGCATCAGCAGCTTTAATCGGTTTCACAAAAAAACGTCCTGCAGCTTCGTCAAGCTCTATGCCTGCGCCGAGCGCAGCAAGGCATTTTGCCGTTGCTGCGATATCAAGAGACACTCTGTCGCAGATTATTTCCGTATCCTCTTTACCGAGCGCCGCGCAGATTAAAAGCCTGTGCGCCTGCGATTTTGATGCCGGAATTTTTACACTCCCCTCTCGCATTCCCGGTGCCAGTATTATGCTGCTCATCTTACTTTATACCTCCCGCGCGCATCCAGTCCTTCAAATTTTCCACGTCCGTCGTCTCTATTATACATTCGCCTATTCTCTGCGGAACTATCAGATTTATCTTTTTGCCGGATACCTTTTTATCAGCAAGCGCCGCGCTGTACATATCTGCGAGCGGAAAATCCGCTGCCGAAGGCAAGCCATACATATTTAATATTTCTATTATTTCATCGCGCGTCTCAGCAGTGCAAAAACCTTTTGCGGCGGCAGCGCGCGCTATCACTGCCATACCGATTGCAACGGCTTGACCGTGCAGCACGGCAAAATCGCTTGCGGCCTCGACGGCGTGCCCGATAGTATGTCCGAGGTTGAGAAGCTGCCTCTTTCCTCTGTCAAATTCATCATCTGCTACGATATTACTTTTCATAGCCACGCAGGTTTCTATAACATTTTCCTCCTGCTCCTTTATGTGCGTCTTTTTGAGACTACGAAAAAAAGGCTCATTTCCAAGAATACCATATTTTATCACTTCCGCACAGCCGCACAAATATTCATCCTCCGGAAGAGTTTTAAGTGTGTCCGGATCGCATATAACGAGCGTCGGCTGATAGAACGACCCCACCTGGTTTTTTCCAGTGCCGAGATTTATCGCTGTCTTGCCGCCGACAGATGAATCGACAGCCGCGAGCAGTGTCGTCGGAATTTGCACAAACCTTACGCCGCGCAGATATGTAGCCGCGGCAAAGCCCGTAATATCGCCTGTAATACCTCCTCCAAGAGCAACAAGAAAGTCGCTTCTCGTAATATGATTTTCTGCCAGAAAATATAATATTTTTTCATATGTAGCAAGGCTTTTGGACTGCTCTCCGGGTGCAAATGTAAAACTGACTACGCGAAAACCGGCCTTGCAAAGGGAGTCGCAGACGCGGGATCCATACAGTGCAAAAACCGTATCATCCGCAATTACCGCCGCCGTTCCCAGCGCTCCCTGTTCTTCCTGCTTTTTATCCGCTTCAGTTCCGCAAGCGCATTCCGTTTTTATTGCTGCTGCGGCCTGCTTTTTACCGAGCGCTTCCGCTATTAGCCTGCCCGCCGAATCGAGCAGCCCTCTTTCTATATTCACATCGTACTCTGTGGACGCTTTAATGCGGATTACAGACATTATCCGTCCACCTCCTCTTTTCTTATGCGCCCTTCATCCAGAATGCGGATAAGCTCGTCCATATCGCTTTTTTCCATCGCTTCTCTATATTCGTTTAAGTTGTTTATAAGCATTTCGATTTCGTTTATTAAAAAGTCCTTGTTTTCCATGAAAAGCTCCGCCCACATCGGCGCATTGAGCCACGCTACTCTTGTCATATCCTTATAGCTGCCTGCCGAAAATCCTTCGTGCGCAGTCGCCGTCGGGCTCTTTATATAAGCATTCGATACTACATGCGCCAGCTGTGATGTAAAAGCTATCATTTCATCATGTTTCTCTGCCGTAGTTACAGATATCTGTCCAAAGCCCGCAGGTGCAAGGAGCTCCTTAACTTTGCTGAGGAGGACTATATTGTTAAAATCAGAAGGCACTATGACCATCGGTGCTCCCCTATAAAGATCTTTATCCGCATATTTAAAGCCTGAATATTGATTTCCTGCCATCGGATGACCGCCGAGATAAGTAAAACCGTATTTTTCGGCGAGCGGAAAGCAGGCTTTGCATACGACTCTCTTGGTGCCGCAGCAATCTATTACAACAGGCTTTTTCCCTATGTGAGGCGCTGCAGCTTCAAGATAGCGTGCAGCAGCAGCCGGATATACTGTAATGAGCACGAGATCGCATTCCGATATATTTTCATGCGTGAGCTCATCGTCCACCGCGCCGCTTATTTTCGCAAAATCGAGCACCGAGCGGCTCCTGTTATGCGCAAGCACCTTCCAGCCCGCTTCGTGATACGCCTTGGCAAACGAGCCGCCTATAAGTCCGAGACCGACGATTCCGACTATCATTTTGCTACGACCTCCCTGATTTTCATTATCTGCTTTGCGAGCTCGTCGTATTCTTCAGGCCTGAGCGACTGGGCGCCGTCGCAGAGCGCGTGTATCGGATCGTTATGCACCTCTATAATGAGTCCGTCGGCGCCGCCTGCTGTCGCTGCCAGTGCCATCGGCGGCACAAGTCTTGCAATACCCGTTGCGTGACTTGGGTCTACTATAATAGGAAGGTGTGTGAGCTCACGCAGCATCGGAACTGCCGCAAGATCCAGCGTATTTCTCGTGTAATCGTCAAAAGTTCTGATGCCGCGCTCGCAGAGTATTACCTGTTCATTACCGCTTGCCATAATATATTCCGCGCTCATAAGAAGCTCTTTTAATGTATTTGCAAGACCGCGCTTGAGAAGTATAGGCTTGCCAAACTGTCCAAGCTCGCGCAGCAGATCGAAGTTCTGCATATTTCTTGCGCCTACCTGGAGCACATCGACATCCTCGAAAAGATGCAAATCCGAAACGCTCATAATTTCCGTAACAATAGGAAGCCCCGTTTCCTGTCTCGCTATCTTGAGAAGCTCGATGCCTTTATCTTTTAAGCCCTGGAAATCGTAAGGCGATGTACGTGGTTTGAAAGCACCGCCTCTGAGCATATTTGCCCCTGACGCCTTTACAGCCTTTGCAACTCCTAAAATCTGTTCTTCTGTCTCTACCGAGCAAGGTCCTGCTATCATGCAGAAATTACCGCCGCCGATTTTGACATCGCCTACTTCTACGATCATATCGTCAGGATGAAATTTACGGTTGCAGCATTTGAACGGCTCCGACACTCTCTTAACAGAATCTACGATATCAAGGCTCTCGATCAGATCCATATCCACTTTGCTCGTATCGCCTATGAGACCGAGCACCGTCTGATAATCGCCGTCCGATATATGAATGCCGAGCCCCATTCCCTTAAGCCACTCGATAAGCTGCGTTCTTTTTTCTTCCTGAACTCCCGGTTTAAGTACTACTATCATTTTTTATGACCTCCAAATTTAATCTTAAAATAAAAAACACCGCACAGGCAATCTGTGCGGCACTAAAAGCAAATTTTTAGGATAAGCTCATTACACATCACAAATTACCTTACTCAGTGAACTTAGTAAAGTAAAAGTAATAGTATGATGCGTTAAAGATGAAGCTTTTCATAATAAAATACTCCTATGTATGTTTTCATATATTTTATCAATGATTTTTGTGTTTGTCAACAAAAAATTATAAAAAATTGTTGAGTTATACACACGGGTTAAAAAGGCTTGATATTTTCCCCATAGGTAATCCGCCATATAGCTATATAGGAGAAAATTCCCCCTGCCCGTATAATCGAGCAAGGGGATTTCCGTTTTTATTTATTCGATACTCTTATTTTATAAACATCTGCACCCAGTAGGTATTGCCGTTTGCATCGGTGCAATAGCCCACGCCTATCTGTTCGTATGAGCTGTTTAATATGTTTGCTCTGTGACCCTGCGAGTTCATCCAAGCTGTCATAACACTTTCCGGACTTCTCTGTCCTTTGGCGATATTTTCACCAGCCGCTGAGTAACTTATACCAAACTGTTTCATCATCTCAAACGGGCTGCCGTATGTAGGCGATGTGTGCGAAAAATAATTATTGTCACGCATATCCTCAGCCTTTGCTTGCGCCACTTTGCAGAGCTCCGCATTCATAGTAAGCGAAGAAAGACCGGCGCTGCTTCTTTCGTCGTTTACCAAATCAGCTACCTGCTGAGCATACGAGCTAACGCTTGCACTGCCGCCGTTGGACGGTTTATTTTCATTTTGGCTGCCGTTTGTACCTGCGCCATTTCCGTTTCCTGTATTACCGCAGTTTCCGCCTATGCAGTCATTGTTGTCATTATCGCAGTTTCCGCCTGTGCAGTTATTGCTGCTGTTTGTACCGCAATTCCATTTACCCGTACAATTCTGATTGTTGCTATCTATGTTGCCGCAATTACTGCTGCCATTTGTGCTGTTGCTGCTTCCATTTTCCGAGTTTGCGCTGTCGCTCGTGTCCGCACCTGCATCAGTATTTGTATCCGCGGCAGGCGTCTTTATCTTGAGACCAAAAGCTTTGAGCAGCGCATTCATACAATCATTATTGCTTTTTGTAAAAAGCGACATATAATTAGCGCAGCTTCTGTTTGCCGCTTTGGAGTTGCCGCAGCTGCTTGCCGCAAATGAGTTTGCCGGAGCTGCCATCATCATAATAACACAAAGCATCAGCGTAAGTTTGACAAATCTGTTTTTCATATTTGTCCTCCTTTCTTTTCTCCAAAAATTACAGGGGTATATTTTTACTCTATTTCCACAAGTCAATTATATTATCCTTAAATATGAAAAGTCATCACTCAAAAATTACCATCCTGTTTCCTCTTTACGCTAACACTTGAAAAATACAGCAAAACGGGGCAATGGTAATATTTGCCCCGTCCTTTTTTATTATATTTTTATTATAAATAAAGCAGCATCATGCCTTTTCGCTCTGAGCAAGTATACTTACAAAATTCATCATCATCCGTCCCGTGAGACCCCATATACAATACTTGCCGTAATTGTAAACAGGAACTTCGCTCACAGATTCACCCCAATCGTACATATCAAGACCGTACGCTTTAGAAAGCTCTTTGTAGTCCTTTGTCGGACCGATATTTACGCGCATAACAGCCGGTTCATTTTCGAGAAAATATGAAAGCGGTACGAGAAACACCTCTTCCACTTCATTTTTTGAAAGCTCAAGACGCGAAAGCGCATCATAAGAGATTTGCCCCATAAACCTGTATATCACAGAGCCTGCGGAATTTCTGCTGCTGTCAAGCTCACAAAAAACCTCTATATCCTCTTTGAATATTCCCAGCTCTTCACAGGCTTCACGCACAGCGCAATCTACAGCCTTTTCACCCGGCTCTATCCTTCCGCCCGGAAAACAGACCTCTCCGGGCTGAGTTTTCATATGCTTTGCCCGCAGCTCAAAGAGGACATATGTATCGCCGTCATTTTCAACAAGCGGCATAAGCACAGAAAAATATCTGCATTTTTCAACCGTGCCTACAGGTCTTCCGCTAAATATATCCGCAAGCTCGGATACAGAAAAATTTTTCACTAATTAAGCACCTCAAAATCTGAAAAGTCGATGCCTACCATCTCTTCTTTATCGAGGCTTACGCTTACAACAAACTTTACTCCATAAAGTTTAGTTATATTTGTAAGTCTTGTAAGAAATGCCGGCAGATCCGATGGGCTTACATCGGCATGCTTTAATATGCTGTCGATAAACACATACTCAAGATCGTGATCTGAGCTTATGATGCCGTATATAAAGCCGATATATTCGTCAGGATTCGTTATATGGCTAAAATCCTCCATACATACTACCCTGATTTTATGCTTAAGATCGTGTATAAGTCTGTCATTTTTACTTAAGAATACAATGCTTCCCGATGACTTTTCAATGAGCTCATTTGCCATATCGCACATGCTCTTCGTCTTTCCGCTTCCCTTATGACCGATTAATAACTGTACCATAAAAATCGCCTCCTTATAATAAAAGCCGCAGCCTTTTTTCTTAATTATAATTATACACTACCAGCAAATATAACTCAACCTCAAATCATTTTTAAAATGACAATATTTTCAGAAAATTTTACTCTTTATTTTTGCTAAGCCTGAGCTGGCCGCAGGCCGCGTTTATGTCCGCGCCCATTTCACGCCTTATCGTCGCCGGTATGCCGCTCTCTATGAGAAAATCACGGAAATTCTCGGCTCTTTTTCTGTCTGAGCCCTCCATTCCCGTTTCTTTTACCTTATTTAAAGGAATGAGATTTACATGGCACAACCCGCGTGTTTCATTTCTTGCGCAGAAATAGTGCCGAAGCAGTCCCGAAAGTTCCTCCGCATTTCCGCGGGCATCATTCACTCCCGCGGCAAGCGCATATTCAAATGTTATTCTGCGTCCTGTGAGCCTTACATATTCGCTGCACGCCGGAAGAAGTTCTTCTATCGGATATTTTTTATTTATCGGCATCATATTGTCACGCGTCCTATTATCGGGCGCATGAAGAGATATCGCAAGATTTGCCTGCGGAAGTTCTTCTGCAAAACGCCTTATCATCGGCACTATACCGCATGTAGAAACCGTAATATTTCTCATGCTTATCCCAAGTCCTTTCGGGCTGTTTACAAGCTCTATAAAGCGTTTTACATTGTCAAAATTGTCAAAAGGCTCGCCGGTACCCATTATCACTATATGTCCTATGCGCTCCATATCTGACGCCAGAGGAATACTTTGCTCATCCTTTATATGCCGCAGCACTGATGTCACCTGCGCCATAATTTCACCGGCAGTCAGGTTGCGCTTAAGTCCACCTATCGTACTCGCGCAAAAAGCACAGCCCATTCTGCATCCGGCCTGCGACGACACACAAACAGAATTGCCGTACTTATACTTCATAAGCACTGTTTCTATAGCGTTGCCATCTGTAAGACCAAACAGAAATTTCTCTGTGCTTCTGTCGCTTGATCTTCGCGAATCGAGTTTTTCGAGCCTGCCTGTTGTAATCTGTCCCGCTGCCTCGGCTTCTTCAAGCTTTAAACGCAAGCTTTTTGACAAATCCGTCATCTCGGAAAAGTTCACCGCGCCGCGGTACAGCCACGCTGCTGTCTGCGCGGCACGAAATTTCTTTTCCCCAATTCCTTCAAAAAAATCCTCTATCAATTTTTTATCTGCATCGAGTAAGTTTAACATTTGTCTCTCTGCTTATCCGATATATGCGATAGCTTCTACTTCTACGAGTGCATCTTTAGGAAGTCTTGCAACCTCGACAGCTGAACGCGACGGATAAAGTCCCTCTGTAAAAAACTTCGCATATACGCCGTTCATATCGGCAAAATCGTTCATATCCTTGAGAAAGACTATTGTTTTTACAACATTATCCATAGTGCCGCCCGCAGCCTCAACTATGGCTTTTACGTTGCTCAGCGACTGCTCTGTCTGTGCAATAACGCCCTCGGGCATCTCTCCCGTCTCCGGATTAAGCGGCAGCTGCCCCGATACATAAAGAGTATTTCCTGCAAGGTTGCCCTGTGAATAAGGACCTATTGCCGCAGGAGCATTTGTTGTGACTATTACTTTTCTCATTTTGTTTTCCTCTTTTCGTTTATTTTAATTTATCGTAACATATCACATTCAAAATTTCCATATGTTTTTACCACTTTTTTCAGCTTCTGCCTTTAATACTTTTTTCTCACTATTTTAAGAAGCTCCGTTATATGGTATATCGCAGTTTCCTGCTCTTCTGCGCTCAAATTTTCAAATGCGGAAATAAGCTCTTTCGCTGACTTGCTCAAGCGTGTTTCGCCCAGCATAAAGTCACCATTTATGAGGTCGTCAAGCGGCTTATCAAGTGCATTTGATATTTGTACTGCCGTATTAAGACTGGTATTACCGTTTTTTATAATGGGATGCAGCGTCGATTTTGGAATGCCAAGCTCTATTGCAAATTCTTTGACCGACTTATGACGCGCCTTTCTGATACTCTCCAAATTGCGTCCAAAACGATTTTGCCAATTATCATCTTTTTCGTAGTTCATTATCATTTTCCTCCGTAAAAATTCAGACTAAATTACACCTGTTCAGGCCTATCCATCAAACTCTGATATTATGTAGTGATAAAACTAACTATTTTACTGCACTTTTTTTTTAAATTTTTTATTTTCTGTTATTATGAGCAAATTAAAAGCGCCGCTGCAATCGAAGCGACGCTTTTCGCAGCTTATCTCTTTTTAGAAATAATCTCCAAAATTTTTATTATGTAATACTCAAGTGTCGTCTGCTGCTCATAATCAAGTCCATCAAATATTGCAATAATTTCTTTCACCGACTCACAAAACCTTATATCATCAAAACTTTCTTCTTTGCTGATCAGGTTATCAAGAGAAATATGCAGCGAATCTGCGACGCGGGATGCTGTATCAAGCGTTGTGTTCCCATCTTTTAAAATGGACTGCAATGTAGATTTTGGAATGCCTATTTCTCTTGCAAATTCCGTCAGCGACTTCTTTCTTGTTTTTCTTATACTTTCTAAATTCTTTGCAAAATTTTCTACTTTATTCATTTCTTGTCACTCTTCTCTTTCCTATTTTTTATATAATGATAAAACATCTTATCACTATTTTGTTGTACGAGCTTTCGTAAATGAATACCGACATTTCGTATTTTAGTCGATAACTATTATTTCTTTCTCACTATGCCAAAGATTTCATTTATGTGGTGGAGGATGAGTTCCTGTTCTTCTGCATCCAGTCTGTCAAATTTTTCAAACATCTGACCCGCCAGCGTTATAAATCTCGTCTGCTCAAAAGCATCCTCTCCCCTTATAAGTTCATCTAACGAAACATCAAGCGCGCTGGCAATACTGACTGCGGTATTTAATGTCGTGTTTCCCGTTTTCAGTATCGGCTGCATAGTAGACTTGGGAATACCGAGTTCTTCGGAAAATTCTACAATCGATTTACCGCTCTCTTTTCTTATATTTTCAAGATTGCGGCTGAACCTGACTTGCCATTCCGTATAGTCTGCCTTCTTATTATTTTTGATTTCGTTATCAGTATCCTTTTGTTTATATATCATTTTTCTTTCCTTTCTTAAAAAATTTCTATAATGTGCTTTTATCTTGTTCCATCTCTTATCATCTTTATCACCTTCCCTCCTGTAATCGCCTAAGTCGAAAGCTCATACAAGATATAGTGACAAAATCGCATATTTGACTGCACTTTTTTTTAAAATTTTTTAAGTTTTTATAAAATGCAAAAGCAGCCTGTTTCTATCAGATTTTTTGATAAAGAAGGCTGCTTTGTTGCCGAGAATGATTGATTCCCCGTTTCCTCGTTATTCTATTTCTATTTCCCTGCTTGCTTTATTTTCCCCTTATTGATATGACCTACTCAGTCTTAAAGCGACTGCAATAGTTTGCCAGTATAGCTAAGAACTGCGAATTACATGGTTTTTCGGAAAGCTCAAACCCTGCGTATTCCGAAAGTGCATCTGGATTCGAATTCCAAGCCACATTCGTCGCTGTGCGTATATTACGCTCAACTGATTTCCACGATGTTTCATAGCGTTCCGCTACATCCGGATAAAGCCACTTGGTAACAAGAAGCAATCTTTCCGGATCTTCCATTGCCAGCTCAACAGCACAGGATGTATGGAAAAATCCAATATATTTCGCGGTTACGCCCATTCGATAGAGCAGCTCCTGAATGTTAGCCGGGCTGTGTCCACTTACGCTTTTATCTTTCTCACCTATGCTCTTATCTTTCTCTTTCATTCTATTCTATTATGCCTCCTTTAATGATACCTTTCAGCAAGGTGCGATTTAAATTACTGCTCGGCTTTCGGTATATTCTCGCATTTGCCAAATTCGCAAAAAGATAAAAAATCTTATCATTTTTTTCTTTTTGTTGCATATTAAGCATACAACAAAATATGCATCTTTTGTTGTACGGGTTTTCGGATATTCGTACCGGGGTTTCGTTTTTTCCATTATTTGTCTTTGTTTTGTATGATCCCTATGGAATAATTATTGCGAGACGGCTTGATTTGTCTCGCAATTATAAAATACTTATGCAAAAGAAAAGGAGACAAAAAATGAAAAAAATGAAAAAGATCTCGGCAATTTTAGTTTTAGCAATGATGCTCGCAAGCATTTTTTCCTCAAGCATTGCCTTCGCAGCGATGCCGCCTGATAACACAGCGTCGCCTAATACTATTATGTCCTGCGTGTCCTCATTTATTGCAACTTCATCAACAAGAGCGCGAGCTGAAATTTCCGCAACAAGTTCCGGTAAAACGCCTTTCATTACATCTGAAATAACTGTACAGTCGGCGCCTCTCGGAACAACGAGCTTTACCGATGTTGAAGGCAGCACACAGACAAAGACAGTTGAAGATAGTATATCAATTTTACATGCATGCAGTTTTGGCATTTCCTCAGATAAAGAATACAGAATAAAAATAGAACTCACTGATAAAGTTAACGGTATACAGTCAACGAAAACATATTATAAAACATTAGATTATTAAAACAAGCGTGCTTCACGGACATTCAAATGTCTTTTTATAAAGTGTTTTTCCACAGCTTGATATTACTTTGTCCAGCCGCGAGCTTGCACTAATATTAAAGCTTTTATATCTCTGAATAAAGCTTGCCAAGCAATGTCGTTTTATTCAGCGGAGCATAAACAAGCGAGGTTGCCTCTATTTTGAGGCAGCCTCTTCGTCTATCACAGTTATGTTATGACGCTAACTTTTATAATATTCGCTTTTAGCCTTTTTAACATCAAATGTTTTTTTGTTGTACGGATTTTCGGATATTCGTACCGGGTTTTCGTTTTTTCCATTATTTGTCTTTGTTTCGTATGTTCTTTATGGAATAATTATTGTGAGACATCTTGATTTGTCTCGCAATTTTAAAA
>CALWPQ010000031.1 GCA_944383465.1 uncultured Clostridia bacterium | reverse complement strand
AGCAAGCAAGCAAGCAAGCAAGCAAGCAAGCAAGCAAGCAAGCAAGCAAGCAAGCAAGCAAGCAAGCAAGCAAGCAAGCAAGCAAGCAAGCAAGCAAGCAAGCAAGCAAGCATAGCTCTACCTATTTTTGTTATCCAGTAAATTTTTATACAATTTATAAAGAGCTTAAGGGGCTTATTCTATCTATTTTTGTATGAAATAGATAGAATAAGCCTTTTTATGTTCTTTTATAAGGCTGCAAATTTAAAAACTTTGTAGAAAGGAAAGAGGAAAATGAAAACAAAGCAAAAATTTCTAAGCATTCTCCTTTCTTTGTGTCTGTGCATTCGTATGCTGCCAATGACGGCACTGGCGGCGGAAGGGGACCCCACCATTGATCAGGCAGGTTATATCCTGAATGGTGAGGATGCCAAGGAAGCACTATTCAAAGACAGCAGTGACAATGGCGAAAACTATACAATGTATGTTAAGTTTAGCCAAGATTTTACCGAAGGCACAAATCTGTGGTTTGAAATCAGCAATGGCAGCACTACATATGGAATTGCCGGCGGAAACAAATCTATGCAGTGCTGGAGCTTCCTGAACAAAGGACAGTTTGAATACTGGCCTGAAGATGTAGAACCGGGAGCACCTGCTGCGGGTGAGTACACCGTTACTGTATATAATGCAGGTGAAACGGCAGTAAGCGCTAATCTCACAGAGCTTCCGGACAAGGAGAGCTTTACAGAGATAGGAAAAACTACGGTTAATGTTATTGAGCAGCCTACAGTTATTGACAGCGGTTATATTTTGGATGCAGCAGCAGCCGAAGAAAAGCTGGGTTACCCTTGCTTCCCGAATACGATGTACATAGAGTACAGTGAAGCCTTCCCGGTTGGTACATACCTTTGGTATGTTATTACTGATGCTGAAGGTAACGAATATGGGCTTGCAGGTAACGAAGCCAAAGTTCAGGCGTGGAGCTTTAATAATAATGTAGGTCAGTGGGAAAAGTGGCCGGAAGGCGTTGAACACGGCAGTCATCCGGCAGGCGAATATAAGATTGAAGTTTATGAGACAGAAGCTAATTATGCTGGAGTTACAGAAGCTGAAAATCAGCCTACAGATGCTGAGCTGACAAATAAAGTTGCCGAAAAGATTGTCGGCGTAGTTGCTGGCGAAAGCACAGTTACGTTCAAAGCTAACGGTGGTAGATTTGCAGATGACACTACTGCTGATAAAGAAGTTGTAACTGTCAACGGCAAGGTTGTAAATATACCGGAAGTAACAAGAAACAGCTATACTTTTGAAGGCTGGTTCAATGGTAATGATCAGGTTGACAATGATTATGTCTTTTATGAAGATACCGAAGTTACTGCAAAATGGAAATCGAAAAAATCAGGGGGATCTTCCGGAGGCAGTTCTGTATCGACAACATATTCAGTGACTGTTTCTTCTGTAGAAAACGGTCAGATTACTGTTTCCTCGAGGAATGCGAAAGAGGACGATACTGTAACCATAACTGTAAAACCGGATACGGACTATGTACTTGATAAACTGACAGTGTCCGACAAAGATGGCAATAGTATTAGGCTGACTAACAAAGGAAACGGGGAGTATACATTTACAATGCCTGCCAGCAGAGTGACGATTGACGCTTCATTTGTAAAAGACCTTGGTCTGCCGTTTACAGATGTGGCCAACAACTCCTGGTATGCTGATGAGGTGGCTTATGTGTATGAGAACGGTTTGATGCTCGGTACAAGTAACACTAACTTTTCTCCAAACTTAACTACAAACCGTGGAATGATAGTGACAATGCTTTACCGTCTTGAGAAAGAGCCTGCTGTTACGGAAGCTTGTCCGTTTACTGATGTAAGCGACGGCAGCTGGTATGAAAATGCTATCATATGGGCATCTGCAAACAAGATTGTTGAGGGCTACGGCGACAGCAATTTTGGTCCGGAGGACAGCATTACTCGTGAGCAGATGGCAGCTATTCTTTACCGCTATACACAGTTCAAGGGCTATGATTTGACTGCAAATGCAGATATCAGCAGCTTCAACGATGCTTCGCAGGTATCAGACTGGGCTCTTAATGCTATGAAGTGGGCATGTGGCGCAGGACTTATACAGGGTGACTCTAACAATATTATGCCGACTGGTAACGCTACTCGCTGCCAGGTAGCTGCGATCCTGATGCGCTATTGTGAGAATATCGTAAAATAGTTTATTCAATTTTATTAGACAAGCCGTCCATTTGCTGATGGGCGGCTTTTTTCATCTATTCGATAAATAATAATGTATGTTTTGCCATCACAGGCGCGGCGGTAAATGAATGCCGAATGAAATGAAAAGGCAGATTTACACGGCAAAAAGTGCTTTTATTGCAAAAGATATGTATTAAAGGTATAATATATTATATGAAAATAAGAGAAAAGGGCTTGCATATAATGAAGCGAATTTTTTACGGATGGTTTGTAGTGCTTGCATGCGCGCTGATGCTGTTTACAAGTATAGGTATGGTTGGAAACAATTTTTCCATATTTATGCCGTTTATAAGAGAAGCTTACGGTATTACACATGCGCAGACATCGTCGCTGGTGACGATAAGATGCCTTGTGTCATTTGTGCTTATGTGGTTTCTCGGTATTTATTATGACAAACTTGGAACGCGCATAGGCACGACGCTTGCAGTAGCGCTTGCTGCGGCAGGTTATTTGATTTTTAGCTTTGGAGATACATATGCAGTATTTTGCGTCGGCGCAGCTGTGATGGGAGCCTGTAATGCGTTTGCTTCGATGGCACCGGTGTCCGTACTTATGAACAACTGGTTTATAAAGAATAAGGCGCTTGCTGTCGGCATATGCGGTATGGGAAGTGGGATTGCGATGATGGTGATGCCGGGAGTCACTACGGCGCTTTACGAGAACTTTGGACTGTCGCAGGCATTCAGGCTTGAGTGCTTCTTTATGCTGGGCTTGGCTGCTGTTGTTTTTCTGCTCATAAAAGATGAGCCTGCGTATATCGGCCTTAGGCCGCTTGGGTACGAAGAGTACAAGGATATACTCGAAAATATGCCGAGTGCGTTTAAACCAGCAGAAGAAAGGCCTATGAGCAGGACGCTGTGGGTGACGATTATCATTGCCAGCATCTGCATGGGCTGCCTTGCAAATCCGGGATATTCGCATCTTTCCGTCCTTTTTACGACGGCGGGCTTTGACGCTATGCAAGTTGCGGGACTAATTAGTGCAATAGGGTTTATACTTACTTTCAGCAAACTCGTTTTCGGTCGCCTCGTCGATAAAATCGGCGGTTTTAAAAGTACGATGATCTACGGCGCGATTCTCACTGCGGGACACATATGCTGCTGCTTGGTGTATGAGCAGAGTACGCTTATAAATATTGGCATTGTGGCCGGAATGGGCATTGGATATGCCATTACAACTCTCAGTGCGACGATATGGTCTAACGATCTTGCCAATAAGGATAATTATGCAGTGGTTGTGCGCAGACTGCAAATTGCACAGTCTGCGGGCGCGCTTTTGTTTTCGACTGTGCCGGGCATTCTGGCTGACCGCTTCGGCAACTATGTGCCGGCATATGCGCTCTTTACCGTGCTGATGGTAGTGAGCCTGTTTTTAGCTGCGATTTCGTACAGACAGAAAGAAAAAAGTATGGCGCTGTAAGGCACCATACTTTTTTATTTACGGTCTTCCATTTTTATAAAATCCCTGTGCGGCTGTATGCCCATATATGCAGGGCGCATAAGCTTCTTGCCGGCGATAAGTTCTTCAAGTCTGTGGGCGCACCATCCCGAAAGCCTTGCCGTGGCAAAAAGCGGGGTTGCGATATCGGGCGGGATATCGAGCGCGCTGTAAACAAAGCCTGAATAAAGGTCGACATTGGCAGGCATAGGCTTGTCCTCTCCCGTCATTTCGCGGTAGATATCAGGTACTTTGTTTTCTATATATTCGCAAAGCGCAAAATCGGCTTCACGGCCTTTGTATTCGGCGAGTTTCTTGGCCATTCCTTTAAGAAGAACGGCACGCGGATCGGAAAGTGTGTATATCGCGTGTCCGAGACCGTAGATGAGGCCTGAACCGTCATTGGCTTCACCTTTCAATACTTTGCGGAAATATTCTTCGAGCTGTTTTTCATTTCCTGGATCTTTGACATTTGCTTTTAAATCTTCAAGCATATTTATAACTTTGATGTTGGCGCCGCCGTGGCGAGGCCCCTTGAGTGAGCCGACTGCCGCGGCTATCGTCGAATACGTATCAGTGCCCGACGATGAGATGAGATGCGTCGTAAATGACGAGTTGTTGCCGCCGCCATGCTCTGCGTGAAGAATGAGAGACAGGTCGAGCAGGTGCGCTTCGAGCTGAGTAAATTCGCCCGTTGGCCTTATCATTCTAAGTATGTTTTCAGCAGTGCCGAGCTCCGGAATAGGATAGTGAAGGTGCAGACTTTCATTGTCGTAAAAGCTGCGTTTAGCCTGATAGGCATAGGCTATAAGTGAAGGAAAATATCCGATAAGCTCTATAGACTGACGAAGCACATTTTCAATGGAAGTGTCGTCGGGATTGTCGTCATAGGAATAGAGAGCAAGTACACTTCGCGCCAACTTGTTCATAAGACTGGACGATGGGGCGACGAGAATCATATCCCAGGCAAAACCGCGGGGAAGTTCACGCCTTTCCCCAAGCAGATGCTGAAAGTCCTCCAGCTGTTTTTTATTCGGAAGCTCTCCGAAAAGCAGCAGATATGTGATTTCTTCAAAACCAAATCGCTTCTCTTCTATAAAGCTGTTTACTATATCCTCTACATTGTATCCGCGGTAATAGAGTTTGCCCGGAACTGCAATTTTTTCTTTATTTTCGTTTACCTTGTAGCCCTCAACGTGACTGATTTTGGTAAGACCGACGAGCACGCCCGTGCCGTTTGCGTTTCTGAGCCCGCGCTTTACATTGT
Organism: uncultured Clostridia bacterium; assembly: GCA_944383465.1. Classification (GTDB taxonomy): domain Bacteria; phylum Bacillota; class Clostridia; order Peptostreptococcales; family Anaerovoracaceae; genus QAKD01. Next base: position 45,376 of record CALWPQ010000031.1, on the reverse strand, counting down.
ACTCTGTATATAAATCCGCTGGAATTTCATCGTTGCTGATGAGCTTCTCGGACATTTTTTTTATAAATAAATTATTGCTTAATTCATTTGGCTTATTATAAAATGCTGTCATTAAAACCTCCTTTTAAATTGTATACAAGTATACATCTATATTATTTAAAGTATAACACAAAATGTTTGAAAAAGCAATAAAAGAAGAGATATAAGAAAAATAAGAACATTTGTTTGCAAAACGCTTTAATGTATGTTAAAATAGGCTGGCAGAAAAAATTAGTATTTGGAGAACTTTTTTTATTGGTATATAATCTATATAAAAGGAGGGGATTCCGATAGACCGTTTTAAACTGGTATCAAAATTTAAGATGACGGGCGACCAGCCGCAGGCTGTGGACAAGCTCGCGAGCGGCATCCTGAGCGGTGAAAAGCACCAGACGCTGATGGGGGTCACGGGCTCAGGCAAGACATTTACGATGGCGGGAGTAATAGAGCGTGTGCAGAAACCGACGCTTGTAATTTCGCATAATAAAACGCTTGCGGCACAGCTTCACGGTGAATTCAAAGAATTTTTTCCGGAAAACGCGGTGGAATACTTCGTCAGTTATTACGATTACTATCAGCCGGAGGCTTATGTGCCTTCGACGGACACATATATAGAAAAGGATTCAGATATCAATGCGGAAATCGAAAAGCTGAGGCATTCGGCAACAGCGGCGCTTGCGGAGCGGCGCGATGTTATTATCGTAGCTTCTGTATCATGTATCTACGGGCTCGGCTCGCCGTTCGATTACGAAAATCAGATGCTTTCGCTGAGGCCGGGTATGGAAAAGCCGCGGAACGATATCCTTCGCAAGCTCGTTGACATACAGTATACGAGAAACGACCTCGCATTTGAACGCGGCTGCTTCCGCGTGCGCGGCGATGTTATAGACATATATCCCGCAGGTGCGGAAAATGCGGTGCGCGTAGAGCTGTTCGGCGATGAGATAGAAGTGATAAAAGAAATGAATCCCGTTACGGGCGAAATTGTCGGTCTTAGAAATCACGTGTCCATATATCCGGCATCGCATTATGTAACTTCTAAAGAAAATATGGAGCGCGCTATAGATACGATAAGCGAGGAGTTAGAGGAGCGCATAAAATGGTTTAAGGACAGGGGCAAATTGCTCGAAGCGCAGCGAATAGAGCAGCGCACGCGCTATGATATCGAAATGCTGCGCGAAATAGGTATGTGCAAGGGCATCGAAAACTATGCGCGGCATATAAGCAATCTGGCTCCAGGGGCCAAACCGTATACGCTTATAGATTATTTCCCGAAAGATTTTCTTATAATGATAGACGAATCGCATGTAATGCTGCCGCAGCTGCATGCGATGTACGAGGGCAATCTCTCGCGTAAGCGCTCGCTTGTGGATTACGGTTTTCGTCTGCCGTCTGCGCTTGACAACAGGCCGCTGATGTTTGAGGAATTCGAGAATATGGTAAATCAGATAGTATATGTGAGCGCAACGCCCGCGAAATACGAGCGTGAGAAGAGCGGCGGCATTTCTGCGGAGCAGATAATAAGACCGACAGGGCTCGTCGACCCGCCGATAGATATAAGGAAGAGCGAGGGTCAGATAGACGACCTCATCGGTGAGATAAACAAAGTGACGGAAAACGGCGAAAAGGTATTCGTTACAACCCTCACAAAAAAAATGGCCGAAAGACTGACAGACTATCTTAAAAATGCGGGAATTCGTGTGAAATATCTGCATTCCGAGATAGATACGCTTGAACGAATGGAAATTATCCGCGATCTCAGAATGGGGCTGTTCGATGTTCTTGTAGGTATAAATCTGCTGCGAGAGGGACTCGATGTACCGGAAGTGAGCCTTGTAGCTATTCTCGATGCGGACAAGCAGGGGTTTCTGCGCACGGAAACATCGCTCATACAGACGATCGGGCGTGCCGCGCGTAATGTTAACGGGCGTGTAATAATGTATGCGGACAGCATCAGCCCTGCGATGAAGAGCGCCATAGAAGAAACAGACAGAAGACGGCAAATACAACAGGAATACAACGAGAAAAACGGTATTACGCCGCAGTCGATAAAGAAGGATGTGCGCGCAGTTATCGAGGCAACAAAGCAGATAGAGCCGGATGATGAGTTCTACAAAGGCAGAAGTCCGCTTGAGCTTACGAAGAAGGAGCTTGCCGAGTATCTGAAGAAACTCGAAGCAGAGATGAAACAGGCCGCGCAGGATCTTCAGTTTGAGCGTGCGGCGGAGCTGCGCGACCGTATCTTCGAGTATAAGGTGCGGCAGTAAACAGCAGACTAAAATACTGAAATACAGAGGTGAGAAAAAATGCCTGATAAAATATATATAAAAGGTGCAAACGAGCACAATCTGAAAAATGTAGATCTTGAAATTCCGCGCGATAAGCTCGTGGTATTCACGGGGCTTTCAGGATCGGGAAAATCCTCGCTCGCTTTTGATACGATATATGCCGAAGGCCAGAGGCGCTATATGGAGAGCCTTTCGTCGTATGCAAGGCAGTTTCTCGGTCAGATGGAAAAACCCGACGTCGAATATATAGAAGGTCTTTCGCCGGCGATTTCGATAGACCAGAAAACGACCAACAAAAACCCGCGCTCCACGGTGGGCACGGTGACGGAGATACATGATTATTTAAGACTTCTCTATGCGAGAATAGGTGTTCCGCATTGCCCTGTCTGCGGACGCGAGATTTCGAGTCAGAGCGTGGATCAGATAGTAGACAGCATAATGGGAATGCCGGAGAGCACGCGTGTGATTGTGCTTGCACCCGTGGTGCGTCAGCGCAAGGGCGAGCACGAAAAGATCATAGACAGGATTCGCCGCGAAGGCTTTACGAGGGTGCGCATAGACGGTGAGATGTATCAGCTTGAGGATGATGAAATAAAGCTTGAAAAGACATTTAAGCACACGATAGAAATAGTAGTCGACAGAATTGTCGTAAAAGCAGGAGGTGAAGCGCGTATTGCGGAAGCAGTCGAGCTTGCCATAGCGCACGGCGAAGGGCTTATGCAGGTGCAAGTACAGTATCCTGATCCGGGAAACGGACAAAGGCCAGAGCCTAAGGAATTTACTTTTAGCACTAAGCTCGCCTGTCCGGAGCATGGTATTTCAATGGAAGAAATGGAACCGAGAATGTTCTCTTTCAATGCTCCGTTCGGGGCGTGTCCTGAGTGCAACGGCCTCGGCTATACGCACAGAATAGATCCGGACCTTATAGTAAAAGAACCGCAGCTTTCCATACCGGAGGGCTGCTTCAAGCGAATTTTTATGTTCATAGAATATCCCAGCTACTACAAGAGAGTGGCAAAGGCGCTGGCGGACGAGCATAAGGTGGATATAAACACGCCTTATGCGCAGCTGCCGAAAAAATTTCTAAAGGAATTTTTCTACGGCACAGGGACAAGAAAACTGAAATACGAATATGTGGCCAGTAACGGCAAGCTGCAAAAGCGCGAACATATTTACGAGGGCATACTGACAAATCTCGAGAGACGGTACAGAGATACGGGTTCTGAATTTTTCAAGGAAAAAATAGAAGAATATATGGAAATGAATGTATGCAGCGAGTGCGGAGGCAAGAGGCTCAAACCAGAGGTGCTTGCCGTAACAGTTGGCGGTATCAATATAGCGGATCTTTCGGAAATGTCGGTTGCAGATATCATTGCCTTTATCGACGGGCTTGAGTTGTCGGAAAAGGACGAAATGATAGGGCGTCACATATTGAAGGAGATAAAAGCAAGGCTCAATTTTCTGATGAATGTAGGCCTTGACTATCTGACGCTTGCGAGGGCGGCGGCGACGCTTTCGGGCGGAGAATCGCAGAGAATAAGGCTGGCAACGCAGATAGGTTCAAGCTTGCAGGGTGTACTCTATATACTCGACGAGCCGTCAATCGGACTGCATCAGCGTGATAATGAAAAGCTGCTGGCAACGCTGCGTAATTTAACCGACATCGGCAACACGCTTATTGTTGTCGAACACGACGAAGATACGATGTATGCAGCGGACTATATAGTTGATATCGGTCCGGAAGCGGGCATCAATGGCGGCAAGGTCATAGCGCAGGGGACGGTGGAAGATATAAAGACCTGCAAGGAGTCAATTACGGGTCAGTACCTTACGGGCACGCGCAAAATAGAAATACCGAAAACGCGGCGTAAGGGCAATGGCAAAAAGCTGAAAATCATTGGTGCGGCGGAGAATAATCTCAAAAATATAGATGTGGAAATACCGCTCGGCAAGTTTGTATGTGTGACGGGAGTATCGGGCTCAGGAAAATCATCGCTTGTAAACGAAGTGCTCAACAAGGCGCTTTCAGCGGCGATATACAAGAGCAAGGACAAGCCAGGTAAGCATAAAAAAATCACCGGCATTGAAAATGTAGATAAAGTAATAAATATCGACCAATCGCCGATAGGAAGAACGCCGCGCTCAAATCCGGCGACATATACGGGAGTCTTTACGAATATAAGAGATCTTTTCGCGTCACTGCCAGAAGCAAAGCTGCGCGGATTTGAAAAAGGCAGATTCAGTTTTAATGTCAAGGGCGGCAGATGTGAAGCTTGCAGCGGCGACGGCATTATAAAGATAGAAATGCATTTTCTGCCGGATGTTTATGTGCCTTGCGAGGTATGTCACGGCAAGCGCTATAACAGAGAAACGCTCGAAGTAAAATACAAAGGCAAGAGTATTTTTGACGTACTCGATATGGATGTGAGTACAGCTGTTGAATTTTTTCAAAATATGCCGTCGATAAGAAGACATCTGGAAACACTCGAACAGGTAGGACTTGGCTACATCAAGCTCGGTCAGCCTTCGACACAGCTTTCGGGCGGAGAGGCGCAGAGAATAAAGCTTGCCTCAGAATTATCCAAAAAAAGCACGGGAAAAACGGTTTATATACTCGATGAGCCGACGACCGGACTGCACTTTGCCGATGTCGATAAATTGCTTCAAGTACTTGACAAATTGGTCGATGCGGGTAATACTGTAATTGTGATTGAACATAATCTGGATGTTATAAAACGCGCAGATCATATTATCGACTTAGGGCCGGAGGGAGGATACAGAGGCGGCACTATCGTAGCGACAGGTACGCCGGAGGAGATAGCGGAGTGCAGTGAATCCTACACCGGACAGTTCCTTAGGAGAATGCTTTAGAGGAGAAAAAATGGACAACAATTTTAACGACGGAATCAATCTGACTATGCTGACGGATTTCTATGAAATTACGATGGCAAACGGATATTTTGAAACCGGTATGGCGGAGAAAATCGCATATTTTGATATGTTTTTCAGAAAAGTTCCGGACGGGGGCGGATTTGCTATTATGGCTGGTCTCGAACAGGTGATAGATTATCTGTCACATCTTAAATTTACAGAAAAAGATATTGCTTATTTGAGAAGCAAAAACTGCTTTTCTGAGAAATTTCTCGATTATTTGAAAGAATTTGAATTTCAATGTGATGTGTGGGCAGTTCCCGAGGGTACGCCTATTTTTCCGGGAGAACCGATTGTTACAGTGAGGGGACCTGTGGTGCAGGCGCAGTTTGTGGAGACGATGATACTTCTCATAATAAATCATCAGAGCCTCATTGCCACCAAGGCAAATCGCGTAGTACGGGCTGCGCAGGGAAAGCCTGTGATGGAATTTGGTACCAGACGTTCGCATGGTACGGCGGCGGCGATGTACGGCGCACGCGCTTCATATATAGGAGGGTGCGTAGGTACGGCATGCGCGATAGCAGACAGGGAATACGGGGTGAAAGCACTTGGAACTATGGCGCACAGCTGGGTACAGATGTTCGCAAGTGAGTATGAAGCCTTTAAGAAATATACGGAGATATATCCTGACAACGCGACGCTGCTCGTAGATACCTATGATGTATTGAGAAGCGGAGTGCCTGCGGCGATAGAGGTGTTTAAAGAGCTTGATCCGCCGTATAAGGGCATACGCATAGATTCGGGCGATCTCACATATCTTACGAAGAGAGCGAGAAAAATGCTCGATGAAGCCGGGCTTACGGACTGCAAGATAGTAGTATCAAATTCGCTGGATGAGTATATAATAAGAGATCTGATTTTCCAAGGAGCGAAGGTGGATTCATTTGGTGTTGGCGAAAGACTTATTACTGCCAAATCTGAGCCAGTGTTCGGCGGAGTGTATAAGCTTTGCGCGCTTGAACAGGATGGGAAAATCATCCCGAAGATAAAGATTTCGGAAAATACGGAGAAAATTACAAATCCGGGCTTTAAGTCTGTATATCGACTCTACGATAAGACGACGGACAAGGCGATAGCTGATGTCATTACGCTTGCAGAAGAGAAAATGCCGGAAGAGGGAGAAAGCGGATACGAAATATTTGATCCGAACGCGGTATGGAAGAGGAAAAATATTAAAAATTTCTATGCCAAGGATATAAGAAAGCAGATATTCAAGGCGGGAAAGCTGGTGTATGAAGCTCCGGATATAGAAACGGTGAGAGAATTCTGTTACGATCAGGTGGAGACGCTTTGGGAGGAAATTTTAAGATTTGAAAATCCGCAGACATATTATGTGGATCTTTCGCAGAGGCTGTGGACTATGAAAAATGATCTTATTGAGGAGCATATGGACAGAGTGTAGAGAATGACAGATGAAAATATCGGGGCGGCGGATAAAAAACAATGTCTGCGCTCTTTGTTTAGGAGGTTTGAAAATGGCACTTATCACGACAAAAGAAATGTTTGCGAAGGCTCTTGTGAGCGACTATGCTGTAGGAGCTTTTAATGTGAACAATATGGAGATAATTCAGGGTATTGTGGATGCGGCTAAGGAGGAAAACGCACCTCTGATATTGCAGGTATCCGCGGGCGCAAGAAAATATGCGAGACCGGCGTACCTTACAAAGCTGGTGGAAGCCGCGATTATAGATACTGGACTTGATATCGCCCTGCATCTCGACCATGGCGAGGACTTTGATATATGCAAGAAGTGTGTGGATGATGGCTTCACATCGGTAATGATTGACGGCAGCAAACACGAGTTTGAAGAGAATATAAAGATGACGAAACAGGTAGTAGAATATGCGCACGCGCACGGAGTTGCTGTTGAGGCTGAACTCGGAAAGCTTGCGGGCATAGAGGATGATGTAAATGTGGACGCGCGCTCGGCGACGTTTACCGTGCCTGAGGAAGCGGCTGAATTCGTTGAAAAGACGGGTGTTGATTCACTTGCGATTGCCATCGGTACAAGTCACGGTGCATATAAATTTAAAGGCGAGCCATACCTTGATTTTGAAAGATTAAAGGAAATACATAAGCTTATTCCCGATACGCCGCTCGTTCTTCACGGAGCATCGACAGTGCTGCCGGAATTTGTGTCCAAGTGCAACAAGTATGGCGGTAATATTCCGGGAGCGCAGGGCGTGCCTGAAGAGATGATAAGAGAAGCGGCCAAGTACGGCATCTGCAAGGTGAATATAGATACAGACCTGCGTCTGGCAATGACGGCTGAAGTGAGAAAATTCATTGCGGAAAACCCTGCGGAATTTGATCCGAGAAAATATCTTGCTCCGGCGCGCGACGCCATAAAGGCTATGGTACAGCACAAAATCAGAAATGTGCTCAATGCGTCGAATATGAGGTAAGAAAGATAACGCTGCAAATACACGGCACATTTTTATGAAATTTTTATAAAACAGGGAAGAAAGTAATGGCTTTCTTCCCTGTGCAAAACAGTTAGTATTCTATGCGCTGCAATTTACTTTCTTAAAAGGCTTTTTCCGGCTATTCTTCAATGAGCGCGATAATTCTGTCGAGGCGGGCGCGCTGCTCCTTGTTCATCATCGGACGCATTGCTTTGATAGCAGAAATTTGCTTTTCATAAGCCCTTCTGTCTTTTTTTATCGCATCTTTAAGCGCTGCAATTTCTGCAAGTATTTCAGCGTCGCCTTTATTTTTAATGTTTTCGGCTTTTCTTTGTATGCCTTCTATTTCGCGCTCGGAAAGCTGCGCGCTGCCTTTTATGCCGGCTTCGCCGGCCAAATCCATTAACATTTTATTTGTAATATCCATCAGATTCCTCTCTTTCACAATTATGTTACAGTATATGCACGGAGAGCGGCAGGATTGCATATATTAAGGATAGATATTTTTCTCTGCGGAGGTACATATATGAATCCATTACCGATAGCTGTACTGCTTCTGATATCGCAGGGGCAGGGGGGCATAAACGGCCGCGGCAGACGCGGCAGAGGCGCAGGAGGCCTTTTGAGCGCAGGAGCTGATTTTGATGTGGCGCCGGTGCTCGATGGACTTTACAGAACGGCAAACGCTCTCGAACGTATAGATAAAATGAACAAACTTGCGAGATTACCGATGACACGTGAGCGCGCGCCGGAATTGCTGGAGGCTATAGGTGCGCCGCCTGAGGTCAAGAATTTGATTCAGGCTGGCAGCGCGCTTATGGCGCGTGGAGCGCAGGGCGCAAACGGGCTCTCAGGCTATGGCAATGCAGCCGGATTGGGGGAAACAGCAGGATATGGAAATACGGACTTTCAGGCGCCGCGTGCACTTCCACAGGGAGGACAATATGATATGTACGATGACAGAGACCCATATGTGACGGGTGCATACGACAATGGAGCGCGGGGCTCTGCTCCTGTATACGGCGCACAAAATACGACGCAGATGCCGGACTTTGCGCAGCTGATGCAGACATTTGGACCGATGCTTAAAACCTTTATGCAGCAGAACAACGGATAAATCATTTTCTACACTTTTTCTCCATAATATATAAAAACAAGGCATTGCGTTTGGCAGTGCCTTGTTTGCGTTACAAAATTATTTTGTTTGCCGGTTTGCTGCGAATGCCGCAGATAGCGGCCGTTTAAGTGTTTGTATGATTATAATCCCGGCTGCATCAGATATTGCACGAGCTCTTCCGGCGTTACATTTGAAGGTATGTGATGCTGGCCGGACTGGATACTGCTGCCGGCGCCCATTGCGTTTACTGTAGATATAAATTCTTCGGTGCTGCCGACAAGGCCTGCCGCTACGCAGTTCTGCGCGACAACATCGAGAGATTCGCCGTAATTTATGTATATAGCGCATATTTTTACTTCGTCTTCGCCGCCGCTTGCACTGTCTATTGCACCGCCGCTTGCATTTCCGTCAATGGCGCCGTCTGTCGTGACAACAGATGGATTGTCAGCGCTGGTGTCATCGGTATCATTTTTTAACGTTTCGGCTACAAGTGTTTCCGGGTACGCCATTATAACGTCTACGCGCCAAAAAATGATGACAGCCGCAATCGCAAGAATTATGAGAGCCACGAGTATATCGTTTTTATCGTAAAAAATATCTTTGAGTTTGTTCATTTTTTCTCCTATGCTTTCGGAATTTATTAGTAAGGGCAAACGTTAAAGAGCCGCAAGACAAATTTATGCGGATGCAACACGTCTGTGTGAATTTTTCTATATATAATAATGTAACAAGAAATAAGCTTTTTTTCAATCGAAGATTTTGTGAAATTTATTAAGTTTTGTTTACAGTATAATTTTTAAGGGGTTTTGCTTTTACTAAGTGCGTCTTTTATGGTAAAATTGCTTTATGATAAGAATAACTGTTGGAAAAAATGAGGACAACCAGAGACTGGACAGGTTTCTCCGCAAGTATTTGAAAAGCGCGCCGCTTTCATTCATATACAAACTAATACGCAAAGATGTAAAAATCAACGGCAAACGTGCGGGAGAGGATTATATGCTGGCAGGCGGCGATGAAATTGTTATATATATGAACCCGGAGGAGCTTAACGCTTATCGCCCTGTAAAAGAAACGGTAAGCAGCAGACGGCAGTTTAAGATTGCATACGAGGATGAGAATATTCTTGCTGCAGAAAAGCCTTTCGGGTTGCTTACTCATGGCGACAAAACCGAGAAAAAAAGGCATCTTGCGAATCAGGTGATATCGTATCTTACGGAAAAGGGCGAGTACAATCCGCGAACGGAGCGAATTTTTACGCCGGCGCCTGCAAACAGACTGGACAGGAATACTACGGGGCTCGTGCTTTTTGGAAAAAACAGCGAGTCGCTGCGCGAGCTTAACCGTATGAGCCGCGAAAAAGGCTATGTGAGCAAATACTATATTACTATTGTCAAGGGCAATATGAGGAAGCCGCTGATTCTGAAAGACAAGATGGAAAAGGACAGCGCAACCAATACCGTTAAGGTAAAAAGTGCGGATGAAGAAAGCGGTAAGCTTATGGAAACAATAGCGAGGCCAATAGCCGCAGTGCCGGGTTATACTCTTCTTGAGGTAGAACTCATAACGGGGCGAACACATCAGATAAGAGCACAGCTCGCAAAGGCGGGATACCCGATTATTGGCGATGCAAAATATGGCAGCCAGAATGTAAATAGAATGATAGAAAGAAAATATGGGCTTTCAACTCAGTTTCTTCACGCATATAAGTTATATTTTGAAAACGGAAGCGGTGTGCTTTCATATCTTGCAGGTACGGAGATACGCAGCGAACTTCCGGAAAATTTAACGAAAATAAAAGAAGATATATTCAAGGAATAAATCAGGAGGTTTTGGACGATAATGAAGGCATGGATAAGAGATTTAGTGGTAGCACTTGCTTTGGCATTTATAATTCTGCAGTTTATAAAGCCGACTATCGTAAGGGAAAATTCGATGGAGCCGACTTTGCACGATGGAGATTACATATTTCTGAGCAGGCAGTCATATACATTCGGTGAGCCGAAAAGAGGGGATATTATCGTGTTTCATACGGAGCTCAAGACCGAAACAGGAAGTGAGAAGCTTCTTATAAAGAGAATAATTGGACTTCCGGGTGATGTAATAGATATAGAAGACGGACTTGTATATCTCAATGGAGAGCTGCTTGAAGAGGATTATATTCCTGCCGGAGGCACTATGCCGCACGATGCGGGCAGCCATTTTGAAGTCCCGGAGGACTCTCTCTTCTGTCTGGGAGACAACAGAGGTGTGAGCAAGGATTCACGTTACTCAGATGTAGGATATATAAAAATAGATGAGGTTGTGGGGAAGGCGGTAATAAGGCTGTATCCTTTTAACAGTATAAAGGTTTTCTAAAGCGGCGCGTATTCTCTTATCGCAGCATTTACATATTTTGCGAGGGGAGAGTGGGCTTTGATGTTTAAAGTCTTTTGGGGATATTTACGTGCGGCTGTGCTCGCGCTTATTGTGGGAACTGCGGTGGTAACGGCGTCTGAAATTGATAAAATCCCGGATTCTTCGATGGCGCCGGTCATAGACGCGGACGATTTTGTTTTTATAAATAAGGCTGTGTATGTTTATAAAGAGCCTGCTGCTGGAGATATAGTGGCGCTTGAAAGCAGCCTGCATACCAAAAGCGGCGGCGCCCTGTTTGCTTCTCGCGTAGTGGGAACGGCAGGAGATACGGTGATGCTTCCGGACGGAAAAAAAGAGGTTGTGAAAGAAGGATTTGTATACCTCGTGAGTGCGGAGGATGAAATTGCAGAAACTGTGGGTAATTTAGCGCGTACTGATAAAATTGCAGATGAGTTTGCTGATGGTGAGGCAAGCGGCGATGATAACAGCGGTTCCGCGGTAATTGGCAGGCTTGACAGCCGCAACAGCGCTTTGGGACAGGTTTCTGTAGATGATATAATTGGCCGCGTTGAGTTTGTAGTGTGGCCGGTAGAACATATGAGACGAATTTATTAACGGTATTTGGTATTTATTATAAAGGCTGCGAAGAATTTTTGAGATTATTTTTCGCTGCTAATTGTATATATTGAAAAGGGAAAAAGAGTGAAACAGAGAAAATTAGTCGCCGGTAATAAAAAGGCGAGACACGATTATTTTATAGAAGAAACATATGAAGCGGGTATCGTGCTCACGGGCACGGAGATAAAATCAGTGCGTCAGGGTAAGGTTAGCATTAAGGAAAGCTATGCGCGCGTGGAAAACGGCGAGCTCATTATTTACGGTATGAATATAAATCCGTATGAGCAGGGTAACCGTTTTAATGTCGATCCGCTGCGGCGGCGGAAACTGCTTTTGCATAAGCAGGAGATCAGAAAGCTCATCGGCTATACGACGCAGAAAGGGCTTACTATAGTGCCTCTCAATATGTACATAAATGAAAAGGGACTGGCGAAGCTCGAAATCGGTGTTGCACGCGGCAAGAAGAATTACGATAAAAGAGATGATATTGCAAAGCGCGATGCAGGAAGAAGAATGCAGCAGGCAATGAAGCGCGATGTGAGGTAGAAAGTGAAATATTTACGAAAAAGATAACCGTCTTGTGAATTTCGGCATATGCGGAGTGACACTGTGGATATTATAAGAGTTAAGTATCAAGGAGGGTTAAAATGCAGTATGTAACACTTGGAAAAACGGGTATTACCGTGAATAAGAACGGATTTGGAGCACTGCCGATTCAGCGTATTTCGTTCGATGAGGCGGCGGCTGTGCTGAGAAGGGCATACGACGGCGGCGTGCGCTATTTTGATACGGCGAGATTTTACACAGATAGCGAAGCGAAAATTGCTTATGCGCTTGGCGACGTGCGTTCCGATATTTACATAGCTACAAAGTCGATGGCGACTGCGGCAGCTGACTTTAAAGAGCAGCTGGAAACGAGCCTCAAAGAACTGGGAACGGATTATGTTGATGTAATGCAGTTTCATAATCTGCCGTTTTGTCCGGTGCCAGGTCACGAAAGCGGGCTCTATGAGGCAATGCTTGAAGCAAAAGAGAAAGGGAAAGTGCGTCACATAGGGATTACGACGCACAAGATAGATTTGGCAAGAGAAGCGATAGAGTCGGGTCTCTATGAGACTTTGCAGTATCCGTTTTCGTATCTTGCAGCGCCTGAAGAGGTGGAACTTGTGAAGATGTGCAGGGAACGCAATATGGGCTTTATTTGTATGAAAGGAATGGCAGGTGGTCTCATAAGAAGCGGAAGAGCGTCGTACGCGTACATATCGCAGTTTGATAATGCGCTGCCGATTTGGGGAGTGCAGAAAATGGAAGAAATTGAGGAGTTTCTTTCCTGCAATACTGAGGATTTTGAGCAGGGAATGACGCCGGAAATTGAGGAGATTATTGCCGCTGATAAAAAGGAGCTTGGAGGCGATTTCTGCCGCAGCTGCGGATATTGTATGCCGTGTCCGATGGGTATTTCCATTAAGGACTGCGCGCGTATGGGACTTATGCTGAGACGTGCACCGATCGAGGCGTATACGACTGAAGCGTGGAAAGATGAAATGCGCAAAATAGAAAATTGTATTGAATGCGGACAGTGCAAGGCAAGGTGTCCGTACGGGCTCGATATTCCGAGACTTTTGAAAGAGAATCTTGAAGGATATAAGCCGTATTTTTAGAAATAAAGTAATTGCAGCCGGTAATTGTGCGCTTTGTACCATATATTTTGCAAAGGTATATGAGTTTTATGATGGTTAGCTTTTTGCTGTTTTGAAGCAAAAAGCTAACTGTTTAAAATATTATTTTATGAAAAATATCTTTTTTAGCGTATTTGGTATATAAAGATAATCAATAGGGAAGATAGCTGAATGATTTTTTAGAGAATTTTACCTATCTTTAAAGCTGATTGCAGTCAAAAAAGATAAGTGCATAGAATTTTAATAAATGTACTAAAGTTGTAATGAATATGTAATTGATATTAAAGGCATTATGACATATAATTATCGTAGCGAAATAAAAAATTGCGCAGATGTTTGTGTCTGCGCCGGAGGCGTAGTCTATTGCGTAGATATGCCGGAGGCGCTTTATTTATGGGCAGACGATGTTTGAATTTCGCGGTATGTATTTTTAATATGGGGGTGTAAAGGTTTCGACGAGGGTGTAGAAACAAGATAAGCGAGCCGCAGTTTGCCAAGTCTGCGTTAAAAATGGCACGTTAAATATAAACGCTAAAAATAACAATAATTACGCATTTGCAGCATAGCTGCCTGCCGCATAAAGCGGCCGCGTCGTCGGCTCTGATTTACCTGTAGGTCAGAATCCCGGCGTCAATTATACAGGAAAACTCTGTGCCTGCTCCCGGAAGCACAGGGGAATGACGGGATAGCTGAGCTTGAAGCCTGCCGCGGGGCGTCTTGCTTGGCGAAGTTTAAATCAGCGGCTGCGCTCGGAGAAATTCTTGCGGAAATGCTTTCGGACAGGAGTTCGACTCTCCTCATCTCCACCACACGATCGTTGAGATTTCAACGTTCTTTTTTTGTTTTTTGACATTTGGCGTAAAATTGGCGTAAAATTATTTTTGAGTGATGAGTTTCCGGTAAAGATTGTCCATTTTTTCGGTCATTTCTGTATCAGTTTTTTTGAATATATGTGTATAAGTATTCCTTGTTGTTGAAAGCTGACTGTGTCCGAGCCGCCTGCTTATTTCTAATTCGTTGACGCCGAGGTAATCGAGAATTGATGTGTGCGTGTGCCTCAACTGATGAAATGTAATTTTCCTCATCTCCACCACGTCGCAGCAAACTCAGCTGCATTCAAAAACTCAGCCAAAAGCTGAGTTTTTTCATATACTTCGTTGCTGCTCCTCTTCCCCAAAAGCCTTACAGCTTTCGGGGACCCCTAAAATAAAAAGGTTTTTAATTTCTGTGAAAGAAAAATCTTCGGAATATTCTTGCTATATGTTGCGCATTAAAATGGTATGATATATAATTATAAAGCAAAACATTATTCGAGAGTACTGAATAATGCGGATAAAATTTCAACAAATTATGCGGAGGAGAAATTTATGAATAAAGGAAGATTTGAGGGAAGAATTGCGATTGTTACGGGCGGCGGCACAGGAATCGGACAGGCTACGGCGCTCCAGCTTGCGGCTGAGGGGGCAAAGGTCGTTGTTATGGGAAGAAGACTTGAAAAGCTTAAGGAGACAGTCGAGCTTGCGGAAAAAGCGGGAACACCGGTCGTTCCTATGGCAGGCGATGTAGCAGTTGAAGCAGACTGCATTAAAGTTATTGAGGAAACAGTAAAGAAGTTCGGCACAGTTGACCTTTTGGTAAACGCAGCAGGCATAGGAGGCCCTTCGGACAGAATGGAAGAATGCACGATGGAATCTGTAAGAAATGTATTCGACATCAATTATTTTGGCTCATATATGATGGTGAAATATTCGCTGCCGTATATGCAGAAACAAAACCGCGGCTCAATCGTGAACATCGCGTCGATCGACGGAATGATGGGATATGACTGCGAGTCACCGTATGCGGCAACAAAGGCTGCCGTAATCTCTATGGCGAAAACCGTTGCAACGGAGAACGGTGCAAACGGCGTAAGAATAAATGCAATCGCACCGGGCTGGATTGATACACCAATGCTTGATGTTGCTATCGAAAATTATAAGAAGGCAGGCGTTGAAGTAACAAAGGAAACTCTCAGAAACGGCTCGATGAAAAGACCGGGACTTCCGTCGGAAATTGCAGAGGGCGCTTGCTGGCTGCTTTCCGATGAGGCAAGCTATGTGAACGGTCATACGCTTGTTATAGACGGAGCAAAGACATTAAGCTAAACTCGAAGTCCTTTATCAACAATCTCCGGTAAAACGATATTTGAAAAATCGACAGATTATATTCAAAAGCCGGCTCTTACGAGCCGGTTTTTAGTTGACAGCATTTGTTATCTGATATAAAATTATTATTAGATATTATTAGATTTAACCAGATGATGATTCTGTTTATTTTGAGAGTGAGATTTTATGTTTAGTGAAGGTAAAACAATTGAATTTAAAAGGCAGTATGTTGATGATATAAAAAACACGGTTACGGCGTTTGCCAACTGTGACGGCGGGACGCTCTATATCGGCATTGATGATGACGGAAGTGTGTGCGGCGTCGATAATGCGGACGATATTATGCTGCGCGTGACAAGTGCAGTTCGTGACGCCGTGCGTCCGGATATTACAATGTTTACGGAGTGCAGAAGCGAAATTATGGATGACAAGACTGTGATATGCGTTTCTGTGCAGCGCGGAACAGCGAGACCGTATTACATTCACGGCAAAGGCATTCGTCCCGAAGGCGTTTATGTGCGGCAGGGTGCTTCGACGGTACCGGCGACCGAAGCGGCGATACTCGCAATGATAAAGGAAACAGCAGGCGACAGTTACGAAAATGCCCGCTCGTTTAATCAGGAGCTGACATTTAATCAGACGCAGAAGTTCTTTGAAGAAAGGGGAATTAAATTCGGCGAAACGCAGATGCGTACGCTTCATTTTATAGGTGAGGACAACACATATACCAATCTTGCATTTCTGCTTTCCGAGCAGTGCACTCACACGATAAAGGCAGCTGTTTTTGAGGGCAGTACAAAAACGGTATTCAAAAATAGAAAGGAATTTTCAGGCTCGCTTCTCGTACAGCTTGAAGACGCATTCAGCTATATAAATCAATATAACCGCACGCGCTCCGAATTTCCGGGGCTGTATCGTGTAGATGCGCGGGATTATCCGATAGAGGCAATCCGCGAGGCGCTTATCAATGCAATCGTTCACAGGGATTATTCATTCAGTGCCTCAATACTGATAAGAATGTTTGATGACAGAATAGAAATCGTTACGGTCGGCGGCTTGTTAAAGGGCATTTCTGTCGATGATGTGAAACTCGGCGTTTCGGCGCTTCGCAATCAGAATCTCGCTAATGTATTTTATCGCTTAAAATTGATAGAAGCTTACGGCACGGGGATATTAAAGATAAATGAGAGCTATAACGGATATACGGTAAAACCGATTATAGAGGTCAGCGACAACGCATTTAAAATCACACTGCCGAACACGAATTTTCCTAAAGAAAGGCAGACAAGTTTGTTTGTGGGGGAAACCGCTCCTGCATACAACATACGTACTGTGCGGACAAAAGCCGATGAGCGAAAGAGTGCCGTGATTGAAATGTGCCGTGAAAAAGGGTATGTGGTGCGCAGGGACTTGGAGAGAAGTCTTGGTGTTTCGCAGGCGACAGCCATACTCATCTTACGTGATATGACAGAGTCGGGAATTTTGGTGAAGGAAGGCGCGGCAAGGCAGGTACGGTATTATTTAAACTCTTCTGCCGTAAACAGCATAAAGAGGCTGTAAAAGCCGAGGCTTAGGACTTTGTCCAGAAGCTCTCGGCTGAATCCGGGGAGAAGCGATTTGCCGGATGTGATTTCCTCGGTGAGATCAACGCCGTTCTTTTTGGCATGTGCAAGGGCGTATCTCATTTCGCCTTGGATCCCTGGTTTTCTGATTGCCATAAGCTCGTCAATTTTAGCAATCTGTTCATCCGTTAGGCCGAGTGCGGCAGCGCAGTCTTTTTCTGCGGATTTATTTGTGTATGCGCTTATGTGCTCGTTTCTGCGCTCGCTCTCGGGCTGTGCGTAATTTTCCGTGATTTTCAGCGCCGGAAGATATGTCCTTATAACTGCCGGCGGCACTGTTTTCTGTATTTCATGAAGCTTGTCGTTAAATTGTTTTTCCTTTTCGTATATCGAGTGTGCATATGAAACAATGATGTAGCATCCACTTTATATTTGTAAAAAGCCGTCTATTCACTCAAGTCCTCGCCGTTGCTGGCGATGACTTTTTTATACCAGAAGAAAGAATCTTTTTTGTATCTTGCACGGCTGCCGCTGCCATCATCGTTGATATCGACATAGATGAAACCATAGCGTTTGCTCATTTCGCCCCGCGACTGTGATACGAGGTCGATGCAGCCCCAGACCGTGTAGCCAATGACATTGACGCCGTCGTCTACCGCAAGCCTCATTTGTTTAATATGCTCTCGCAGGTAGTCGATGCGGTAGTTGTCGTGAACTTCTTTTGCAGCAGTCAGCACATCTTTTGCACCCATACCGTTTTCGACGATAAAAAGGGGTTTGCCATAGCGGGCATAAAAATCGTTTAAAACTATACGCAGGCCAACAGGGTCGATGACTGTGCCCCAGTCCGTTTGACGAAGATACGGATTTTTAAACGCTTCACGGCTGAATGAAGCGGCGTCCTTGCTGCTGCATATAAGCGCAGGGTCTATGGATATACGTGAATTATAATAGCTGATTGGTATGTAATCGACCGTATTTTCACGCAGAAGCTCGTCATCGGCGGGATCGGTTTCGATTTTAATTTCATTCCTGCGTACGGCAGTATGCCAGTCGTAAGGAAACTTTCCTTTGCAAAGCACATCAAGGAACATATAGCTGTACTGCCTGTTGTCATTCAGCGCAAACAAGATTTCCTCAGGCTTGCTGCTCTGATAATATCCGAGCGAGCCTTCTACCATAGCGGAAATATATGCGCCGGGTATTATTTCATGGCATAATTTTACGCAGCGGGCATTGGCAACAAGCTGATTGTACGCCACCTGATATTGGAGCTGTTCTTTATTTTCACCCTCGTGCAGGATAACACCGCCGTTTTGGTAGAGATAGCCCTGCATAAAAATGTAGTTTATTTCGTTAAAGGTAATCCAATATTTCACTTTGCTGCCGTAACGGCGAAAACAGGTCTCGGCATATTTGGCAAACAGGTTTATGACTTTCCTGTTTTTCCAGCCACCGTATTTTTTTAATATTGCAAGCGGCATTTCACAGTGTGAGAGTGTCACGAGAGGCTCTATATTGTACTGAGTGCAGCAGCTGAAAAGGTCGTCGTAATGCTTGAGCGCCTCTTCATTTGGCTTTTCGTCATCGCCGTTTGGAAAAATACGGCTCCAAGGAATGGAAATGCGAAAACATTTTAAGCCCATTTCTCCGAGCAAGGCAATATCGTCGCGATAGGTATGATAAAAGTCGATAGCGCTGTGCGTAGGATAGAATTTTTGCGGATCAATTTCGAGAGGTATGTTGTCTTTGCCATAGGTTTCGCGGTTTAAAAGATCGGCGGTGCTAAGTCCTTTGCCGTCCTCGAGATATGCACCTTCGCACTGATTGGCAGCAACTGCGCCTCCCCACAGAAAATCAGGTGAAAACGATTTCATAGCTAACCCCTGCCTTTCTGCTCGAAAAAGAACATCAGCGCGCCGATTTGATTGGCGCCGCCTCTGAAGCGGCAAGGCACGATTTCGGGCACTGTTAAATCAGGCTGAGTGCGCGCGATCTTTTTATAGGCGGCATTGATTTTTTCGGTGACTTCCGGGCGGGCGCTGATACCGCCGCCGATAGCATAGCGCTCTGCATCGAGCACAATCTGCATAGAAAAAATACCTGCTGCTACATACATTGAAAATTCGTCAAGTGTTCTTGCGGCGATTTCATCGCCGCTGTCATAGGCACGGAAAAATTCACGGCCGTCCATTTCACTGCGTTTGTACGGAAAGCCCTTATTGACGCAGTATCTTTCAAGAAGAGCCGTAGCGCTGGCAATGCTCTCCCAGGTGGCATCGTATACATATGTATCATATTCTTTAACGCCATCTTTGAGCTTAGGAAGAGGCATATTGGCAACATTGATAAGCTTTGCAAAGTCGTGAGGATAGAAGGAAAGCTCGCCTGCGGCTCCGCGTGATCCGTTCCAGACTTTTCCGTTAATAATGATGCCGCCTGCGATGCCCGTTCCGAGACCGACGATAGCACCGCTTTCAACACCCTTTAGCGCGCCTTGGCGAAGCTCGGCATTGGCGGCGCATTTACCGTCGTTGGCAATGACAACGGGCGCACTGAAGATTTCTTCGTAAATTTGTGCAAGCGGCGTGCCGTTTTCAAAGAGGTACGGGCTTCCTGTATGGGCAATGCCTTTTTCTATATCGATGATTCCCGGCAGCGATACCGCCACTCCGCTGTACTCGTTTTTATGTTCCTCTGCCAGTGCTTGGGCAAAGCTTTTCATTTCATCAAGAGAACTTGTGGGAGCGGGTTTTTCGGTATCATAAAGCCTATTTGCATTTTCGTCCATCAAGGAAATCTTTACCGAGCTTCCGCCGTAATCCAAAACCAGATACTTTTTCATAGCGTGTTCCTCCTTAAAGCCTTGCGCCGGCTAAAGCGAAAGGCAAATAAAAAGCGCTCCAAAAAGAGCGCCATTTTGCAAAGCTACAAGACGGGCGGCGTTATATCCGTCATCTCAAGTGATTTTATGAGCTCATCGAGAGCATTTCCGACCTTTGCAACTTAAATTTTAGTATATATAATTATATAATGGTGGTAGCAAATTGTCAAACAAAGACAGCGCTTCCTTTAGTAAAGAAAGAAGATGAAATATGATAAAGAATAGAATTTTCCAGAAATGACAGATGATTTAGGAAGACGCCTTTATACCTTGGCTTTAAGCTGTATAGAGGCACGCTTCATATAAAGCAGTCCTGCAATATCGGCGAGAGCCCAGCCGATCGGTATAGAAAGCCAAATACCTGTTGTACCGATAGACGGAATGGGCGCGAGAGCATAGGCGAGAACGACTCTGGTACCGAGTGAAAGCACTGTGAGCACGAGCGACATAAATGGGCGGTTGATGCCGCGGTAATAGCCGTAAAGCAGGAAAAGAATACCGATTCCTATATATGCCGCCCCTTCTATGCGCAGGTACTGCACACCGATAGCTATGATTTCATATTCATCGGGTTTGAGGAAGATTAGCATCAAGAGCCTTGCTGCGGCAAATACTAAGACGGAGACGAAAGCACAGAAAAGCACCGATATTTGCAGAGCCTTTTTAGTACCCTGATGCACACGTTCAGATTTGCCGGCGCCGTAGTTCTGCGATATGAAAAGCGAGTAGGCGTTGCCGAATTCCTGAGCTGGCATATATGCGAACGAATCTATCTTTACAACCGCAGCAAATGCCGCCATTACGGCAGAGCCAAAGCTGTTGACGAGCCCTTGTATCATAAGTATACCAAAATTCATTATAGATTGCTGAAGTGAAGAAATGCTCGAAAATCTGAGAATTTCACCGGCTGTCTGCCAAAATGTATTTGATTCTGCGTCTTTTTGTCTTAGAAACATACGGCGGATATCAGGAACGCGAAAATACGAGTATACTGCAATACCTATGCCAGAGAGCGCCTGCGAGATGACGGTTGCGACGGCGGCACCTGCTATCTTCATATCAAAATATATTATGAAAAGAAGGTCGAGAGCGACATTTAAAAAAACTGTAACGCCGAGAAAATAGAGCGGTATAACTGAATTTCCGATTGAGCGCAGCAGAAATGCGAAGAAATTATATAAAAATATAAATATAATTCCGAAAAAGATTATAAAAATATAGTCTTTCATAAGCGGACGTATCTCTAAGGGCACGCTTAGCCATATGAGCAGTTTGTCTATAAGTATGAACGATATGATATTGAATAGCAGAGAAATTGCGCCTATGAGCACAAACGAGACGCGCACGCAGCTTCCGAGCTTTTCGCTCATCTGCCTGCCGCGGTAAAAAGAAAAAAGCGCGCCGCTTCCCATGCAAAGCCCGATAAGAGCTGAGGTGATAAAAGTCATAAGAGAATATGAGGAGCCGACTGCGGCTAAAGCGTCCGCACTTACGAATTTGCCGACGATAAGGCTGTCTACTATATTGTAGAACTGCTGAAGCATATTTCCTGCGATCATAGGTGCGGCAAAGGCCAGCATTGTCGTTGTAATATTTCCGCTTGTTAAGTCATTCTGCATGTAATACATCCTCCGAAACATTGAGCTTTTCAGTATGCAGTATGTGTTATATGCAGGCGCAGATCGGCCTGCGAAAGTCTTCGCCTGAGACGAGTATAAGTATAACATAGGAGGAGAGAGGCTGACAAGAGCAAAACACAATGGATTTTGCGGGTGTATATTAAAAATCTACAGATTTCATTGTTACAAAGCAGCTAAGCATTGAGATTTATGGTATAATAGTTGCAGACGAGGTGATTTGTATGAAAGAAACGCATATAATTGCGGGAAAAACCGTTAATATTTTTGTACCGAGCAGCAGTAAAGGAAACATCAGCCGGGCGATATACCTGAACGGCGGTTATGAGGATGCTGATAAAATTTGGGAGGCGTTTTCATATGAAGAGATGAAAAGTGCACTTATTGCGATAGATGTGACAGATGAATGGAACGCTGCGCTTACACCGTATCCGGCGCCGAGGCTGTTTAAAGGGGGAGAGGATTTTGCCGGAAGGGCCGATTCGTACAGCAATTCGCTTATGCGGATAATGCTGACAGCGGAAGAGCGGATTTCAGAAATGACCGGCGTCAAGGTGAAAGCACGCGCTATTGCCGGATATTCTCTTGCGGGTCTCTTTGCGGTGTACAGCTTTTACAAAACTGATGCGTTTGACCGTCTCGCTTCGATGTCGGGCTCACTCTGGTTTGATGGATTTATTGAGTTTATGAGAGAAAATAAACTGAAAAAAGTGCCGGAAAAAGCGTATTTTTCACTTGGAGACAGAGAAAAAAAGGCGAGAAATAAGCGCATGGCATCGGTAGAGGACTGTACGGTGCAGGCGGTGGAAATATTTAAGGAAGCGGGAGCGGAGACGCTGTTTGAACTTAACGCGGGCGGCCATTTTGACGGTGAAATTGAAAGAATTGTTAAAGGCCTGAGATTTATAGCAGACTGACAATTGTAAAATGCGAAAGTGCGGGCAATTGGAAACATTTGCGCAGTGCGGCGGAGAGCCGCAAATGTATTTGCAGAATTGTGTACAAGTCATAAATAGATAGGAAAAAAGCGTGGCCGGACAGGAGAAAGATAAAATGGGAATTAAAATAGTGCAGGGAGATATTACAAAAATAGAGTGCGATGCGATTGTGAACGCGGCCAACAACTCGCTTCTCGGCGGAGGCGGTGTTGACGGTGCGATCCATCGTGCGGCGGGCCCGAAGCTGCTTGAAGAGTGCAGAGCGCTTGGCGGCTGCAGAACGGGCGACGCCAAAATTACAAAAGCCTATGATCTTCCGGCGAGATATGTTATACATACGGTGGGGCCGGTATGGCACGGAGGCGGAGGCGGTGAACGCGAACTCCTTATATCGTGCTACAGGTGTTCTATGGAGCTTGCCGATGAGCATAACTGTAAATCTATCGCCTTTCCGCTGATATCGGCGGGTGTATACGGATATCCAAAGGAGGAAGCGTTTAAAATAGCGTATGCGACGATAGAAGAGTGTCTAAGTGAGCAGAAAAACGCGGCATATGGTGCCGGAAAATACACTGTAGATGCGGGCAGCGCGGGGAACGGTGCAGAAAGAGATGAAAATAGTGACGCGGGGGAAATGACGGTGTACATTGCCGCGTTTGACAGAGAAATCATCGCGATAGCAGAGAGATATCTTAGCCGCTTGAGATGAAAAATTAGAGGCGGAAGCGTTACCGTTACTGCCGCCGAAAATAATGTAAAAAATAATGTAGATAAATTATTAAATATAATATAAGGAGGAAGATATGCTTTTTATACAGTATCCAAAATGTAAGACTTGCCAAAAGGCAAAGAAATGGCTCGATAAGAATAACATCGAATATACCGACCGCCATATCAAAGAAGAAAATCCGAGCTACGAGGAGCTTAAAAGCTGGTATGAAAAAAGCGGGCTGCCGCTCAAGAAATTTTTCAATACGAGCGGCGTTCTCTATAAATCTATGCAGCTTAAGGATAAGCTGCCTGATATGAGTGATGAAGAACAGCTGAGGCTTCTTGCATCGGACGGAATGCTTGTAAAACGCCCGCTTGTCGTAAAATGCGATACCGTGCTCATAGGTTTCAAGGAAGCGGAATGGGAGGTGCTTAAATGAGAGAAGCAGCTCCGGCTGAAGCAGTGCTGCGCGAAAAATTGTTTTCACTTCAGGACTTGAAATACAGAGAGTTTCAGTCAAAGCTGATGCCGACGATAGATTCTGATACTGTAATAGGCGTGCGCACGCCAGATTTGCGCAAGCTCTCAAAGGAATTTGCAAAGACCGAGTATGCGGAGCAATTCATAAAATGCCTGCCGCATGAATACTACGAAGAAAACAACGTACATGGCTTTATAATAGAGGCAGAAAAGGATTACGGCGCGGTGATAGAGAAAATCGAGGATTTTTTGCCGTACATAGACAACTGGGCGACATGCGACCTCATATCACCGAAAGTTTTTAAAAAGCATCTGCCGGAGCTTTTTGAAAAGATAAAAGAATGGACAAAGTCAGAACATACATATACTGTGAGATTTGGCATTGGGATGCTCATGAGATATTATCTGGATAAAGAATTTAAGGCCGAGTATCTTGAAATTCCCGCACAAATAAGTTCTGATGAATATTATATAAATATGATGATTGCCTGGTATTTTGCCACGGCGCTTGCCAAACAGTATGATGCGGCGCTGCCGTATATAGAAAACAGGCGGCTCGATAGATGGACGCACAACAAAGCTATTCAAAAAGCAATAGAGAGCTATCGTGTGAGTGCCGAACAAAAGGCGTATCTGCGTACGCTGAGGATAAAATAAATAGAAAAGAGAAGAGGACAATAGAGAAATGGACAGCATAGAAAAAAGAACGGCTATTTTTGAGACGATGCCGTACCGCAGAGCAGTATGCAAGCAGATAATTCCCGCGATTACAAGCCAGATGATAGCTCTTGTCTATAATCTTGCCGATACGTATTTTGTAGGAATGCTCGGAGACCCAAACCAGACGGCTGCGGTAACTGTTGCTGCTCCGTCATTTGTTATGCTTACGGCAATTTCAAATCTTTTCGGTATTGGCGGCGCGAGCATAATAGCAGCATCGCTCGGAAAAAGAGATATGGAAAGAGCAAGACAGACTTCCGCAGTGTCGTTTTGGGCCGGACTGGGCTCTGCGTGTCTGTTTTCACTGATTTTTTTTATGCTGGCGTCTCCGATACTGCGTCTTTCGGGAGCAACGGACGAGACTTATGCAATCACATATGAATATGCAAAATGGGTTGTTGTATTAGGCGGTTCGGCGGCAATATTGAATACGCTGCTCGCCAATCTCGTGAGGGCGGAAGGCAGCGCGGCAGCAGCGTCGTTTGGCGTTTCTATGGGCGGGCTTATAAATATTATGCTCGATGTTTTTCTTGTGCTGCCTCATTTTGCAGGACTTGGTGCTGCAGGAGCGGGGATTGCAACGGCGGTGTCAAACTTTTGTGCAGCCATATATTTTATGCTGTATATATTCATAAAAAGAAAATCAACGGTAATTTCCATAAACCCGCGGCTTTTAAAATATGCGTCGCTTCATATCAAGGAGATTTTGAAAATCGGTTTTCCATCGGCGGTGCAGTATGCGCTGACGGTGGTTGCGGTTGCAGCGCAGGCAAAATTTGTCTCCAGGTATGTCACTGAGGCCGTGGCAGGACTCGGAATCGTAAAGAAGCTCGATCAGCTGCCGCTGTACTTTTCTATAGGCGTAGCCAACGGACTTTTACCGCTGCTCGCATATAACAATGCGGCCGGCAATCACGAGCGCAGAAAAAATGCGTTTCGCTTCGGCTGCATTGTATCGTTTGGCTTTGCATTTCTGTGCCTTATAGTCTATGAAATATTTGCGGAGCCACTGGCCGGTATTTTTATAGATGATAGGCTGACTGCGGAGTATGCGGCGTCTTTCCTTCGCATTATGGTAACGGCGATGCCGCTGATGGCTGTTTGCTATCCTATGATAGTGCAGTTTCAGGCGATTGGCAGATTAAAGGAGTCGCTTGTGTGCTCTGTTGCGAGAAAGGGTGTACTCGATATTCCGCTGCTTTTCATACTCGATAGATTATGGCCGCTCTATGGATGTATGGCTGTGCAGCCGGTGGTAGATGCGATATCGCTGGTAATTGCACTGGTATTTTATTTCAGGATAAACGCTGAAAATAGAGCTGTATGATATTTGCGGCGGTGAAAAATAAATCGCAAATTTTCCGAGCAAAAATTTAAAAAACAAAGGCTGAAAAAAGAAAACCACGCGTTTGACGCGTGGCTGTGTTTTTGTTTTTTATTTCTGCGGCAGCGAGCGGGCTTTGGAATTGTCCATATGCACTTCCATCGCGCGCGCTCCGGCTTCGGCGTCGCGCGCTTTTATGGCGTTGAATATCGCGCGGTGTTCGTCAAAGACGATGCGCAGATACTCGTCGTCGTTTTTAGGTGTCGTCCGGATGTGTTTTATGTATATCTGATAAGAAGCGAGCATATGGCTTAGCATTCTGTTGTGCGATGCGGAGTATATGAGTTGGTGAAAATGGGTGTTGATGTTGAGCATTTTTTCTTTATCGCACTTCATAGTATAAAATTCCATAAATTCAAATGTCTCTTCGAGCTGGTCGAGCTCTTCATCGGTAATGCGTTCAACAGCCCAGCGGACAGCCTGTATTTCGTAAATCTTGCGCAGCTGGTACATATCCTCTATGTCTTGCTGAGAAAGCCCGATTACATACGCGCCTCTGTTGGGGATGCTTTCGACAAGTCCGTCAGTTTCAAGCTGACGCAGCGCTTCTCTTACCGGAGTACGGCTGACGCTGTACTGCTCACATATTTTTTGTTCGGTGAGCTTCTCGCCCGAGCGTATTTTTCCCGTCAAAATGTCAGTTTGAAGTCTCGAAAAAAGATTGCTCGAAAGAGGCTGGTTCGTGCCTGCCTGCTCGGGTGAAAATTTATAAATTGCCATTTGAAAGGCCTCCTTTAAGCTTGTAGTAGTTTGTTCTGTAAAAAATTAAAGGTGTTTCATAACAATAGCGGAAAAATCGGCGGCGCTGTTTCCGTCTGCCGTACCGGACATATTGAGAGATTCCGAGGCGAGGTTTACGGCGCTGTCGAGCTTAGCGGCTTTTTCCGCCATTCCGATGTGACGAAGGAGCATAACAGCGGCCTTCATAATGCTTGCCGGGTTAGCTTTGTCTGCGATACCGTCCCTGACCATACGCGGTGCGCTGCCGTGAATAGCTTCAAACATCGCGTATTTGGCGCCGACATTGGCGCTTCCTGCCGTGCCTACGCCGCCCTGTATCTGAGCGGCTTCGTCCGTGATGATATCGCCGTAGAGATTAGGAAGCACGAACACCTGAAAATCGGCGCGGATATCGGGATTTACGAGGTTGGCAGCCATTATATCGACATACCAGTCGTCTGTCTTGATATCGGGATAGTCTTTGGCCACGCGATAGCAGAGATCGAGAAATTTTCCATCTGTTTTTTTCATTATATTCGCTTTAGTAACGATAGATACGCGGCTTTTGCCGTTGGCTTTGGCAAACTCAAAGGCGGCGCGCGCAATGCGCTCGGTGCCTGCTGTCGTCGTCACTTTAAAATCTACTGATAAATCGTCGGAAATGACAATACCCTTGCTTCCGAGAGAATATTCACCTTCGGTGTTTTCACGGTAAAAAGTCCAGTCAATTCCAAGTTCAGGAATGGAAACGGGCCTTACATTGGCGAAGAGGTCGAGCTCTTTTCTGAGCGTGACATTGGCGCTTTCGAGATTCGGAAGTCCGCTGTTTTTGTCGGGCGTTGTTGTTGGGCCTTTGAGGAGCACATCGCATTCCTTGATGGCGGCGAGCACGACTTTTGGCACGGTTTCACCGGCTGCAACTCTGTTTTCAAGCGTAAGGCCTGCGATCGGGCGAAGTTCAATTTTTCCGCTTTTGATTTCATCTGCAAGGAGCTTTTCGAGTACATTGACGGTTTCTGTCATTATAACGGGGCCGATGCCATCGCCAGGGATGATGCCCACGGTAATTTTATCAGCTTGGGCATAATCCGTAAAGGAAGAGCCTTCTTTTAGGAGTTCAGCGCGTGCAAGCTGTTCGCATATGAGCTGCTGAAATATTTCAAGATATTCTTCATTTATATTCGTATTTTTGTCATTCATTTTAATTCTCCTGTTTTAGATAGTTGATTTTACCGCCTGCAAGGATCATAGCTGCTTCGAGCTCCGAAAAATCAGCGTGAGTCTTGTATGTTCTGCCTGTAGTTTCGTTTTTTACTTCTATGTGCTCCGAACTTACCTGAGAGACTGCGTTTTCGATGACAAGCTTGTTTCCGAGCGCGATGTCGTCATAATCTTTAGGATCGTCGAACACGAGCGGCATAATGCCGCTGTTTATGAGATTGGAGCGGTGTATGCGTGCAAACGATTTGGCGATTACAAATTTTACGCCGAGATAGAGAGGCGCGAGCGCCGCATGTTCGCGGCTTGAGCCCTGTCCATAGTTGTCTCCGCCGACGATAGCGCAGGAGCCTTTGGCTTTACATCTTTCAGCAAAGCCGGCGTCAATTTTCTCAAAGCAGTAGTTTGCCAGGTGCGGAACATTGGAGCGGAAAGGAAGCAGTCTCGAGTCCGAAGGCATAATATCGTCAGTTGTGATGTTATTGCCTGCGACGAGTGTCACTTCCGCGCTTACTGTATCGGAAAGCGCTGTATTTCGTGGGAAAGGCTTGATGTTCGGACCCATTTCAACAGGAATGCATGATTTGCAGGCACCGCATGGATTTATTGTAAAACTGTCAATTTTTTCAGTCTCGCAAAGCTTTATTTCAGGAAGAGCAAGTCCCGTAGTGCTGCCGTCGGTGAGCACGCCTTTTATAGCGGAAATGGCCGCTGTTTCCGGGCTCACAAGGTACACGGAAGCGTCGTTTGTGCCGGAGCGTCCTTTGAAGTTTCTATTGAATGTACGAAGAGAAACAGCGCCTGACTTCGGAGATTGACCCATTCCGATGCAAGGGCCGCAGGCGTTTTCGATGATGCGCGCGCCTGATGCTATCATATCCGCGAGAGCGCCGTTCTTCGCCAGCTGCGCGAGTATACGGCTCGAGCCAGGACTGATTACGAGCGAAACATCGGGATGCACTTTGTTCCCTTTTAATATTGACGCTACTTTCATAAGGTCTGTGTAGGAGGAGTTTGTACAGCTGCCGATGGCGACCTGATCTATTTTTATCTCGCCGATTTCTTTGACGCTTGCTACATTGTCAGGGCTGTGGGGCATTGCAGCAAGAGGGGCGAGGGTGCTGAGATCGACTTCGAGGATTTTGTCGTATACGGCGTCTTCATCTGCTGCGAGCGGCACAAAGTCGCCTGCGCGCCCCTGAAGACGCAGGTACTCTTCTGTATTTTCGTCGCTTGGGAATACTGATGTAGTTGCACCGAGCTCGGCACCCATATTGGTAATGGTAGCTCTGTCGGTAACTGAGAGCGTCTTTACACCCTCGCCGAAATATTCAACGATGTAGCCTACGCCGCCTTTAACGGTGAGTTCCTTTAAAACATAGAGAATGACATCCTTAGCTGACGACCACATAGGCAGCTTGCCTGTGAGCTTAATTCCAATTACTTTCGGTACGCTAAGGCTGTATGTGCCTTTGGCCATAGCGACAGCAACATCGAGACCGCCCGCACCTATGGCAATCATTCCAAGACCGCCTCCTGTTGGAGTATGGCTGTCTGAGCCGAGAAGTGTTTTGCCCGGCACGCCGTAGTTTTCGAGATGAAGCTGGTGGCAGATACCGTTTCCCGGTTTGCTGAATATGACGCCGTGACGCTGCGCTACGCTCTTGATGAAAGCGTGGTCATCGGCATTTTCAAAGCCGGTTTGAAGCGTGTTGTGGTCTATGTATGCTAAGGAAAGTTCAGTTTTGATTTTTTCCGTGTCCATAGCTTCAAGCTGGAGGTATACCATTGTGCCCGTTGAATCCTGCGTGAGCGTTTGATCTATTTTTACGGTAATTTCGCTTCCGGGAGTAAGCTCGCCGGAAATAAGGTGATTTTCAAGTATTTTGTACGCTAATGTTTTACCCATTGTTTTCTCCTTTTTACTTATAATTGTGCGTCTGGGATGGCAGAGCACGAAAATTGAATACTTGTATACAATTATAAGGCTGTACGCTTTTAAAGTCAAGCATGGTTATAAAAATATAGACATATTAAGAGCATAAAATTTTAAAATTTACATAAAGTATTAAAAAATATTGCGGGGTGAGCATTTTGAAATCAAAAATAGAATGGAAGCTTTTTATAATATGCCTGGCGGTGCCTTTGGCTGTAGGCGGGCTGTCCGCATTTCTTACAAACAGCAGTATGAAACAGTTCGCGGAACTCAGGCAGCCGCCTCTTTCTCCGCCGGCCTGGCTTTTTCCTGTGGTATGGACTTTACTTTTTGCAATGATGGGCATTGCTTCCTATATCATAATAATGAGCGGCGGCCGCGGTGGTTTTCCGGAGCGGAACGCTGAAGTTCGTTCTGCGATAATTTTGTATGGACTACAGCTGGCTGTAAATTTTTGCTGGCCGCTGCTGTTTTTCAATATGAAAATGTATCTTGCAGCATTTATGTGGCTGCTGCTTTTGTGGGTAATGATAGTTACGATGTTTTTTTCGTTTTATCGCCTTTCAAAAACTGCGGGGTATCTTGTCGTGCCGTATGTTCTTTGGGTGACTTTTGCGGGATATCTTAATCTAGGGATATATTTTTTGAATTAAAATATCGGCAGTATGCGGTGAGGCCGCATCTTTCACAGGCGGGCTTGCGCGCAGAGCAGCAGTAACGGCCATGAAATATGAGGCTGTGATGAGTATGCGACCAGCGATTTTCAGGCAGCGCTTCCATGAGAGCCTTTTCTGTTGTCAGAACATCTTTTTCATTGGTAAGACCTATGCGGTTTGCAACTCTGAACACATGTGTGTCTACAGCTATGCGCTGATGACCGAAGCCTTCGGCAAGCACAACATTTGCAGTTTTGCGGCCCACACCTGGGAGCTCTATGAGCTTATCGTAGTCTTCCGGGACTTCACCGCCGTATTTTTCAGAGAGCACCGATGCGAGCCGGAGGAGGTTTGCGGATTTTGTGCGGTACATACCGATGCTGTGTATCATTTCGGCAATGCTGTCTGTGCCGAGTGCAAAGATTTCGTCATCACTGAGTTCAGCGGCGGATACGTTAAGTCCGCGCGCTTCGGCTTCGATATAACCTGCTCGTGCCATCGTTTTGGCATCGGGGTATTTGGCAAAGAGCGCGGGTGTTACTTTGTTTACGCTTTTGTCTGTCGTCTGTGCGGAAAGCACGACGGCAACGATGAGCTGAAAATTGTTTTCAAAATGCAGCTCGCAGCCCGCATCAGGATACATTTTTTCGAGCTCGTTCAGTATATTTTCTATATCCTTTTCGCTGAAATATTTTGTGGATGTTGGTGTAGCTTCTGCCATATGTATATTCCTCAATGTAAAATTATTAAAAAATCCTATTTTTGATATCAAAATTATACATCTTGGAGCCTTAAATTGCAATATAACGAAATTAACTGACACTCGATATTTACCGAGAAAATTAAGCGCAGAATCTTTAACAAAAAATTTACCGACCGATGGGTCGGTTTTTTGTTGACATAGTGATATAAAATAGTATATTATACTATTATTGACCCACGGGTCGGAAATTTTTTATCGGGAGGAACAGGCTTTGAATCAGAAAAGCGAAAACACAGTAAAAAAGAAAAGCATTGCAGAGAGGATAAAGGAACATAAAGTAATTGCAGCGTTGGTGTTTATACTTGCGGCTATAGTTATTGTAAGACTTATAGCGTTTGCGGTAGGAAGCATGAATCCGACTGTGGCGGAAAGCGAGGCTATCGGCGTAAAGGTTATGACTGCTGAATATACGGATATTTCCTCGACCGTTCCGCTTTCGGGACGTATAGCGCCGGCGGAAGAAACGGCCATCGTGCCGATGGCGTCAGGGCAGGTAACGGCGGTGCATGTAAAAGTCGGAGATTATGTAAAAGCCGGCACACTTTTGTTTGAAATAGACAAAGGGCAGGTGGCTACTACATACAATCAGGCTAAGGCGGCGTACGATCTTGCTGCAAACAGCTACAATAATATGAAAACACTTTATCTCGAAGGGGCCATAAGCAAATCTGACTTTGATGCGGCTGAGGTACAGTACATTTCGGCGCGTGAATCGTACAATGCGGCGGCAGAAGCATACAGTTATTATAATGTTACATCGCCTATAGACGGTTATGTTACATCGCTTTCTGTAGCTGTCGGCGATATAGCAGGTCAGCAGATGGCAGCGTCTGTTGCCAATACTGATGAGCTTAAAATAGAAACGACAGTTTCTGAATATATCGCAGGTTACATAAAAATCGGCGACGAGGTAGATGTATATGTATCAACGCTCGGAGACACGCCTTATAAGGGAACGGTAACGGCTTTTTCACCGGCTCCTGCACTTGGCACGCTCACATATCCGATAACGATAACACTCGACAACGAAAGCGGTGATCTCATGTCGGGAATGTTTGCGGAAGTAAAATTCACAGCTGAAGAAGCAGACGATACTATCTGTATTCCGTCGGACGCGGTAATAATGAAAAACGGGAAATCGGTAGCGGTAATTATTGATGAGGACCTCATTCCTTCGTTCCGTGAGGTGGAGACGGGCATAGACAACGGAGAATTTGTTGAAATACTTTCAGGTATTAAAGAAGGAGAAACTGTCGTTATTTCAGGGCAGAACTTCGTTGAAGAAGGAATAGCTGTGAGAATCATTGAAGAAGATGACAGCCAGACGGACGAAAGCAAAAATGAAGAAAACAGCGCTGATGTAAGCGCTGAGGATGACGAATAATCAGAAGGGGTCTTAACATATGAATTTATCAAATTTATCAATTAAAAGACCAGTAGCAACCATAATGCTGCTGCTAATAGTAGTAGTGCTCGGCGTTTTCTCGGTAATGAGCATTCCGCTCGATCTGATGCCGTCGATAGAACTTCCGGTTGCTATGGTTATGACTACGTATTCGAATTCATCGCCTGAGGAAGTAGAGAGTATGGTCACAGAGCCTCTCGAATCGGCGCTTGCAGCAGTCGAGGGTCTTGAGACTCTC
Organism: uncultured Clostridia bacterium; assembly: GCA_944383465.1. GTDB lineage: Bacteria > Bacillota > Clostridia > Peptostreptococcales > Anaerovoracaceae > QAKD01. The sequence continues at coordinate 12,544 of CALWPQ010000031.1, read as the reverse complement.
ATATCGTACAGTATGGAGGGAACATCTATTGTAGCTGTGCAGTTCGATATGGATACTGATATGGACTTTGCGACGCTCGATATGCGTGAAAAAATAGCGTTAGTAGCCGATTATCTTCCTGATGCGGCGTCTGAGCCTATGGTAATGAAGATGGATATGAACAGCATGCCTGTCGTGCAGCTTTACATATCATCTGAAGAAATGACGCTTGCCGAACTTAACGAAAAGGTGGAAAATAACATCGTGCCTTATTTTGAAAGAGCTTCGGGCGTTGCTTCGGTAAGCGTATCCGGAGGAGTGGAAGAAGAAGTTGCGATTAAATTTTCACAGGAAGAATTAAATCTCTACGGACTCACGCTCTCGACCGTAGCTCAAATGCTTGCGGCAGAAAATATAAATCTGCCTTCCGGAAGCATAGACAGAGGTGCCTCGGAAGTAGTTGTAAGAACGATCGGCGAATTTGACAATGCAGATGATATTGCAAATCTGCCGATTACGATCGCGGACAGGAGCATTGTAAGGCTTGGGGATATTGCGACTGTTACTCAGGGGTATCAGGAGCAGGAAAGTATAACGAGAATAGACGGCAAAACTGCAATAGGCGTTATGATATCAAAGCAGTCAGACGCCAATACGGTAGATGTCTGCGATAATGTGGAAGAGGTTATGGCAAGTCTTGAAGCGAGCAACCCGGATATGACGTTTACGATAGGATCCAATCAGGCGGATTACATAAAGGCCTCGGTTTCCTCGGTAGTACAGTCGGCGCTCGAGGGCGGACTGCTTGCGATTATAGTGGTATTCCTCTTCCTCAGAAATATGCGTACGACGATGATTATCGCGGTTTCGATACCGACGTCACTTTTGGCAGCGTTTTCAGTGATGAAGCTGCTCGACATCACACTCAATCTGGTAACGCTGTGCGCGATAACGATTGTGGTCGGAATGCTCGTGGACAACTCAATAGTAGTGCTCGAAAACATATTTAGAAGAAGACAGGAGATGGGCGATGCGATGGAGGCGGCGAGAGTCGGCTCAACAGAAATTTTTACAGCAATCGTAATGTCTACGCTCACGACAATTATGGTATTCATACCTATTGCAATGAGCGACGGTATAGCGTCGATGATGTTCAAAGAATTCTGCTGGACGATAGTAATTGCACTCGTAGCTTCACTCATTGTGTCGGTTACAGTAATTCCAATGCTTTGCTCGCGTATAATGAGGGGTACTGTATCGACTGAATATATTCGCATAGGGGATAGGCGCTACAAGTATAAGCTTATCAATAAATTCGGCGATTTTATAGAAAATGTAAAATTTAAGTATGAAAAAGGTATCAGATGGGCTCTTGAAAAACGCAAAAAGGTGATCATAAGCTGCATGCTCATATTTTTCATATCGCTTGGATTCATTATGACGGTAGGATTTGAGCTGCTTCCGGAGTCGGATGAAGGCAGCATCAGTATATCGGCGGAGTTCCCGTACGGTACGCCGCTGGAAAAGAAGGATGTAGTGATGAGCCAAATTGAAGATTATGTGCTCACGGTGCCGGAAGTAGAGCATATCTCGATGTCGACAGATTCCATAAGCAGTATGTCTACATCGAACAGCGCGACAGTGACGATAACTCTCGTTGACAGAAGCGACAGAAAGAGATCCTCCGAGGAAGTAGCCAGCGAACTCAGGGAGGCTTTTGCGGATATAACCGATGCCGATATTGAAGCGGAGGCGTCATCATCTGTAATGGGTATGTTCGGTTCGAGCGATGTAAGTCTTATGATAAAGGGCCAGGATCGCGAGACGCTCGAAAGCATAGGCTACGATCTTGTAGATACGGTAAAGGCACTTGACTGCGTAGAATCTGCTTCACTTGATATAACCGAGGGTAACCCGGAAATAAAAGTAAAAATAGACAGAACAACGGCTTCATACTACGGTATTACGGTGTATCAGCTGGCTGGCAGCCTTTCGAGTGCGATAAGCGGCACTACGGCAACGACATTGACTGTAGATGGAACTGATATAGATGTAAACCTTTCGCTTAACGAGGAAGCGGCATCATCCGTAGAGAGTATGAAGCAGATAATGATAACCGGGTCATATGGTACGTCGGTACCTGTCGGACAGATTGCGACATTTGAATACGACAACGCGCCGAGCCTGATACAGCGTGACAATCAGACAAATTATATAACGCTCAATGTAGATGTAGCGGGAAACAGCGCAACGAATGGCTCAAGTGAAGTAATAAGAGCAGTAAATTCATATATGTTCCCTGATGGATATTATATAGAAGAAAGCGGCGTATATGATCAGATGATGGAAGCTTTCGGCAGTCTGTTTAAAGCGCTCATAATAGCAATAGCGCTCGTATTCCTGCTCCTCGCGGCGCAGTTCGAATCGGTGACGCTTGCATTTGTGGTAATAATGGCGGTGCCGTTTGCGATGTCGGGAGCGTTCCTCATGATGTTCCTTACGGGAACGTCGCTTTCGATGACCTCGTTCTTGGGACTCATAATCCTCGTAGGTATCGTTGTAAACAACTCGATACTTCTCGTAGAATTTATAAAGCAGAATGAAGAAACACTCGGTATTAAAGAAGCCCTTGTACAGGCTGGAATGATGAGACTTCGTCCTATTCTTATGAGCTGTACTACAACGGTAGTAGGTATGATACCGCTTTCGCTCGGACTCGGAGAAGGCGGAGAAATGCTTGCGCCGATGGCGATTTCGATCATAGGCGGACTTATAGCGTCTACGCTTGTAACGCTGTTCCTCATTCCGATTTTATATGACATCATAAATGACAGGAAAAATAAGAAAAAGCTTAAGCAAGAAGAAAAAGCGGCACACACAGCAGAGCTCGAAGCTATGTGGGCAAAGGAGGATGCTTTAGTTGAGTAGCGAAAGTGTAAAGAAGGAAAAGAAGAAAGAAGAAATTGCCAATGCAGCGTTTCGCCTTTTTATGAAAAACGGGTATTCCAATACAAAAATAGCGGATATCGCCGACGAGACAAATATAGGAAAAGGCACGGTGTATGAGTATTTTAAGAGCAAGGACGATATCTTGCTTTACGTGATACTGAATAATATAACAAGAGAGTTTAGCGATTTGCCGGAGCTTATCGCGCAGCATGATTCGTTTTATGATAAGCTGAAGGTGTACATAGATTTTGAAGTTGCTTTCAGCAATAAGTTCGGCAGGTATGCTACTGAAGTCAAACAGCTTGTAGTAGAACCTATGGATGTAAAGCTGTCAAAAGAAATACGAAACGCTATCTGTGATCTTATTCAGTTCGAATACAAGATTGTCTTTGATATCATTGAATACGGCATTGGTGGTAATAGGATTAGAAATATGAATAAAATGCTGGCAACGCATTTTATAGTAGGTCTTTCATCCATATATGCGGCGCTCAAATGCGGTGTGGCGACCGATCTTGGCATACCGATTCCTGAAGAGTTTTGGCATGAAATTGAGAACTATACTGTGGATGATATTATTGACCTGATAAAGAACGGTATCGGCATTTAGAATTTTATATTTATCCTTAGCAATCTCCGCTGACGTCTAAATTTTTGGATGGCGGCGGAGATTTATTTTGCAAAAATATCATAAACGGTTGCAATAAAAGAAAAACGGGGCTATACTCTATACAGTCTTAATTTAATTTGCGGCATACTTTACAGTATAGGAGGTCACAAGAGGCGTAAAATGAGTAAAGATAAAAGGGTACAGACAAATCTGATGACGGAGGGCAGCGTGTGGAAGAGTATACTTTTCTTTTCTGTGCCGCTTATACTCGGTAATCTGCTGCAGCAGATGTATAACACCGTGGATTCGATTATAGTTGGCAACTGTGTTGGCGACAGCGCGCTGGCGGCGGTGGGCTCAAGCTCATCGCTTATTTATCTTTTGATAGCATTCAGTCAGGGGGCGTCTGTGGGAGCGGGCATTGTCGTATCGCAGTTTCTGGGAGCAGAGGAAAGAGAAAATGTGCAGGATGCGGTGCATACGGCGCTGGCGGTATCGGTACTGCTTGGTATTGTGCTTACAGCTGCGGGGATTCTCTTTACGCCGCAGCTGCTTGCTTGGATGAAAACGCCGAGTGATGTAATGGAAGAGTCTGTGCTCTATCTCAAAATATATTCCGGCGGACTTATTTTTAATATAATTTACAATATGGCGGCGGGAATTTTAAACGCGGTGGGGAATTCAAAGCGTTCGCTTCTTTATCTGGCGGCGGCGTCTGTCGTTAATATTGGACTTGATTTACTCTTAATATCGGGGCTTAAAATGGGCGTTTCCGGTGCGGCGCTGGCTACGGATATCAGCCAGGCAGTGTCATGCGTGCTTTCGCTTGTATTTCTGATGCGAGTTCAGGCCGATTATCGCGTGAGCCTAAGGCGGATACGCTTTAAAAAAGCGATGGTAGTAAAAATTGTACGAATTGGACTGCCGGCGGGAATACAGAATATGGTTATCTCGCTTTCCAATGTCATTATGCAGTCGGGAATCAATAGTTTTGGCAAGAAGGCAATGGCAGGCTTTAGTGCGTATATGAAAATAGACGGCTTTAATATCCTGCCGGTGCTCAGCTTCAGTATGGCAGTGACAACCTTCGTGGGGCAAAATTTCGGTGCCGGCAATAAAGAGCGCATGAAAAAGGGAATGTGGGTGACATTAGTTATGGGGCTCATTTATACGATTGTAACAGGAGTGCTGCTGCTTGTTTTTGCATCTCAGATAGTGGGTCTATTTAATAAAGATGCACAGGTAATAAGATACGGAGTGCTCGCAACGCGGTATTTCTGCCCATTTTATTTTATCCTGAGTATTCTGCACGGACTGGCGGGAACGGTGCGCGGAACGGGAAGGACGATTCCGCCGATGGTTATTTTGCTTGCGTCGCTGTGTATTTTTAGAATTGCAGCTATGAAGATTATAGTGCCTCATTTTGATACGATAGACAGCATTTACATATTATATCCGATTTCATGGCTTATAGGCGCAGTCCTCATGGTATTATATGTATGGAAAGGTAAATGGCAGGAGCATTTATAAAGATGATTTGGGTCTGCTCCAAGTTAAGCGGCAGGCGCAAAGAGGAATGAGTTTTGAAAATATTTCAGGAGTTTGCTAAATGGAACAGAGAACTTTTTTTGAAAGGGAAATGAGCCAGCCGCTGGCGGCAAGGCTGAGACCGCAGACAATAGAAGAGTATGTGGGGCAGAAGCATCTGCTTGGTGAAGGTAAGGTGCTGCGTCGTCTTATCGAGAGCGATAATATCTCGTCGATGATTTTTTGGGGGCCGCCCGGAGTTGGCAAGACTACACTGGCGCGCATAATAGCAAGCAGAACTAAGGCCGCTTTTATCGATTTTTCAGCGGTCACGAGCGGTATTAAGGAGATAAAAACGGTGATGCAGCAGGCTGAGAGCAACAGGCTTTACGGTGAGCGCACGATAGTATTTGTGGACGAGATTCACAGGTTTAACAAGGCGCAGCAGGATGCTTTTCTGCCGTTTGTGGAAAAAGGCAGTATCGTGCTCATAGGTGCGACTACGGAAAATCCGTCATTTGAGATAAACAGCGCGCTGCTTTCACGCTGTAAGGTGTTAGTAATGCAAGCGTTGTCGGAAGCGGATTTGCTTGAGCTTCTTAAACGCGCGCTCAGTGATGAACGCGGCTTCGGCAGGCAAAAGGTGAAGATTGCGGATGAAGCGCTTGCGATGATAGCCGTGTTTGCAAACGGTGATGCGCGCACGGCGCTTTCGACGCTGGAAATGGTGGTATTAAACGGAGAAACGGACGGTGACAGTGTCAATGTGACGGAAGAGACCGTCGAGCAGTGCATTTCCAAAAAATCGCTTATCTATGATAAAAAAGGTGAGGAGCATTATAACATAATCTCGGCGCTTCACAAATCTATGAGAAATTCAGATCCTGACGCGGCAGTTTACTGGCTGGCGCGTATGCTTGAGGCGGGTGAGGATCCGCTTTATGTAGCGCGGCGTATCATACGTTTTGCGAGCGAGGATATAGGGCTTGCCGATCCGCGGGCGCTTGAGATCGCTGTAGCAGCATATCAGGCGTGTCATTTCATAGGAATGCCGGAATGCACGGTAAATCTGACGGAGGCTGTCGTGTATATGTCGATGGTGCCGAAGTCAAATGCTTTGTATGTGGCCTATGAAAGTGCCAAGAATGATGCGCTGTCGCAGCTTGCGGAGCCTGTGCCGCTTGTGATAAGAAATGCGCCGACGAAATTGATGAAAGAGCTTGATTACGGCAAGGGCTATCAGTATGCGCACGATACGGAAGAAAAGCTGACCTCGATGCAGTGCCTGCCCGACTCGCTTCTTGGGCGTGAATATTACAAGCCGACTTCACAGGGCACTGAAGCCAAGTTTAAAGAGCGGCTTGAGCAGATAAAAGAATGGAAGAAACAGCATAAATAATTAAAGGAAAGGAAAAATTGCTATGGATATAGAAGCTGTGATTTTTGATATGGACGGTACTCTTTGGGACAGCGCCAAGTCGGTGGCGGCAGCATGGAGCCGTGTTGTTTCCGGGATTGAAGATTTGAATATTACTGTCACTGAGAGTAAGGTGAGGGGCGTGATGGGGCTGCCTATGGACGAGATTGCAGCTAAGCTCTTTGCGACAGGAGATGAGGCGCTCGACAATGAGATTATGAACAGGTGCGGCGATTATGAAAATGTCTATCTGCGCAGGCACGGCGGTGTGCTGTACGATGGCCTTGAGGAAACACTTGCAGCGCTTGCGAAGAAATACAAACTATTCATAGTCAGCAATTGTCAGTCGGGATATATCGAGGCATTTCTCGATTACTACGGTTTTGCAAGGTATTTTACGGATTTTACCTGTTGGGGTGACAATAAAGTAAGCAAAGATAACAACATAAAACTGATATGTGAAAGAAACGGTGTGGCGGCAAAGGCAGCCGTCTATGTCGGCGACACGCAGGGCGACTGCGTGAGCGCGTACCGTGCCGGTACGCGCTTTGCCTTTGCCGCTTATGGCTTTGGAGAAGCCAACCGTTATGATATAATTTTAAACAGCATTACAGATCTTATAAATGTATTGTGATATTTAAAGCAGTATCTCAAAGAAACTGCTTTTCATTCGTAAAGAAAATAAGAGGATAGAAAAATTTTATTTATTTGCGCCGCAGCATTTCTTGTACTTCTTGCCGCTGCCGCAAGGGCACGGATCGTTTCTGCCGGGTTCTTTTTCTTTAACGACTGTGCGTGAACGTCTCCATTCGTCGGCGAGTGCTTTTCTTTCGTCCAAAGTCAGGATACCGTCCCACTCTTCAAGCCCGAACAGGTAGTCAGCCTGTGCGTTGATCATATTATAGAAAAGCCTGTCCCAAATAATATCGAGTTTGATTTCACTGTCTTCCGTAATTTCTTCGAGGTCGAAAGGTTTTTTTAGGCTCGTCTGAATACCGTCGAGAAACCCCATAAATATAACAGGATCGGCTTCATATTTCTCAGCCATTTCTTTGAAAACTCCCGAAACTTCAGCCTGCTTGTCCTTTAGTATGCCCTGATATATGCGCTGCTCTGTCGAACTGTATTTTTCCCAAAATTCATCAAAAGTTTTATCGGTCTGACCTTCGATTAAATCTGTCCAATCTTTGTAAAGTGACATTTACATTCCTCCTCAATCTGTAGTTTATTTAAAGCTTTTGGCGATTTCGATTACATCGCCCACAACTGCACTTCCCGTTGGCATTGCGCCTGCACCGCGGCCATAGAACATCAGCTCGCCGACTGCATTTCCTGTAATAAATACTGCGTTAAATTCATTGCTTACTCCAGCAAGCGGGTGGTCGTTTGGAAGCAGCATCGGCTTTACACTGTATTCGAGCTTGCCTTTTTCTGCACAGTCTGAACAGCTCGTGCCGTTCATTTTAGCATGTGCAATCAGCTTTATCTTGCAGCCCTTTAATGCCGCAGCCTCAATGTCTGCTGCTGTGATTTTGCTGATGCCTGTAGTTGGGATATTTTCCGGCTTTATATACTGGCCGAATGCGAGCGCCATTAATATGGTGAGTTTATTTGCCACATCTATGCCCTCAACATCGGCTGTCGGGTCTGCTTCGGCGAAGCCGAGCTCCTGAGCATTTTTAAGGGCTACATCGTAAGGCAGTTTTTCCTCTGCCATTTTTGTGAGAATATAATTTGTTGTACCGTTGACAATACCCATTATTTCGGTGAATTCGTTGCCGCGCAGTACTGTGTCTATAGCATTTAGTATAGGAATACCTCCGCCGACAGACGCTTCAAATTTAAACTGCACTCCGTTTTCAGCCGCCGCTTCAGTGAGTTTGTCGTAGTTGGCCGCTATCGCCGCTTTATTTGCCGTAACTACATGCTTTCCGTTTTTCATAGCGCTGAGCATAAAAGTTGTAGCCGGTTCGATGCCGCCAAGAGCCTCAACGACAATGTCGATTTCCGGATTTTTAATTATTTCGTCCGGATCATCCGTAATAATTTCCGGATTTATATCTATATCGCGCTTTTTGTTTTTGCTGCGTGCGAGCACTCCGGAAACGGTGATTTCGCATCCGGAAGCCTTAGCGATACTGGCTGAGTTAAGCGAAAAAATTTGGAACGCTCCGCTTCCGACGTTGCCTATTCCGAGGAGTCCGATTTTAACTGTTTTCATATAGTCTTCTCCTTTATACCTATAAACTAATACAATGATAGAATTATATAACATTTTTTAAAATTTGTCTTTATATTTTCGGAAAAACATTAAAATCATAAAAAATCACATAATTTCAGTATAATGCGCTGATTATGAACACTTGGAAAAATGTTGCGTACAGTAAAATGCTGGCGCGATATTCATTAGAACATATGGAAGTAACAAACATAGAATAGACCTTTTAACCAATAGCTTAAAGAAAAGCAAAGATGAAAAGATTGTACCGCTCTTTACCAAAAGGTGTAGGTTTTAGAAAGCATTTCCTAATCATTTCTTTTGTCACGCAATAGCGAATTTTTTTGCTCATCGGGTATGGCAATATCTGCAAATCTATGTTATTATGACATTGGTTAGCCTGATAAGTCAATTTACCAAAACCTACACTTTTCTGAAAGGGGCGGTTGTTGTACTTGCAGAAGCTATCCTAATAAAGCAGTGGGGAGCGGTCTTATATGACTTTACAAACCACGGGGATTCATTGACAAAGGAGGAGAATACAATGAGAAAACGAATATTGTCAGCATTGCTTGCGCTTTGCATGGTGCTGACGATGGCGCCGGCGGCATTTGCAGCGGACGTAACAGTTAGTACGGCAAAGGAGCTTGCAGCTGCTATTGAAAATGCGGCTGACGGAGAGACAGTTACATTGTCGGGCGATGTTGACCTTGCTTCAAGTTACATTACTTTTGACAAGGCAGATTGCGAAGTCATCCTTGATTTGGGTGGTCATAAGCTTACAAAAAGCAGCGGCGCTAATGGAATCACTATTCTGGTTAAGGCCGGAACATTAACGATTCAGAATGGTACGATCGAAACAACATCACTGAATAGGGCAAGTCAGGGTGCAATCAATGTAGAAGCCGATTGCAGCGCGGATCAGCAAGCTGTCTATGCAACGCTTGTTGTTAAGGAAGACGTGACAATTAACAGTTCTTCCTACGCTGGTATCGGTGTATTTGGCAACGTGGCGCAGGTTGATGTTTACGGTAATGTAAATGGCTTGTACTATGGCGTTGCCGGCAATGGTACGAAGAATGCGACTACCAATTTCGGAGGCACTGTGATTAACATTTACGACGGTGCAAAGATTGGCCATACAGATCCTAATGATGGCGTTGGCATTTTTCAGTCTCAGGAAGGCACGCTGAATATTCACGGCGGTGAGATTATCGGCCTCGTTGGTGTGCAGATTTGCTCCGGTACTGCTAATATTTATGGTGGTACTATTACTGCAACTGGAGCGAATACGCTTACGGATTATAAATATGCTAGCTCCGGTAATGTCGTCGATGGCGCTGCGCTGTCTATCATAAACCGCAGCGGCGGATATGCAGGCAATATCAATGTAAACGTTTATGACGGCGAATTTATAAGTAAGCAGGGCGATGCTATACTGGAATACACAAGCAATGCTGACTGCGATAAAATAGAAAATATTAACATTGAAGGCGGTACGTTTAAAGGTGCAGATGAGGCTCAAGCTATTAACGTACAGCTTGGTACATCCGATACTGCAAAACCGGTTGTCAGCGGCGGTAATTTCTCTAGCAATGTAAGTAGCTATGTTCCAAGCGGTATGACTGCAACTCAGAACGAAGAAGGTGTTTACACGATTGCCGCTAATGAAGATGCTGAAGCGAGCATCGGCAAAGTAGTATACAATACTCTGGCAGAGGCTCTTAAAGCTGCGAAGTCAGGTGATACTGTTACGCTGAGAAAAGACGTGACAGTAACAAATGAAAACGATTTAGGCTACGGAACAAGCGTGGTAAATGTACCTGCGGGAGTTACCCTTGACGGAGCCGAAAACAGCATTATTGCAGGAGAAGGCTTTGTACAGAAAGATGGCAAGAATAACAACTCCATAGTCGGTGCAAAAGCAGGAGCAGCTATTAAGAACCTGTCAATAATCGGTACAGCAAATACAAAGCATGGTATCAACATATTTGAAGAAGGTACTGTTGATAACCCGGTAGTTATTGAGAATGTTACAATCAAAGATTGCGGCAATGCAGGTATAACAGTTAATAAGAGCGTTGTTAAGGCATCAGGAATAACTACTGAGAACAACGCCTGGGGAAGCATCAACGTAGATAAGGGAAGCACATTTACGCTGGACGGAACTAATTCGCTGGGCGAGAATGTTCAGGTTTGGAGCGATGATGCAAATGAGGAAAGCGGAAGCAGTATCACGGTTAATGACGAAAACCTCACTAAGGTAACCGGAGAAGGAGAAAACCTTCGGGGATTCCTCTACTACACAGATGATGTTTCAAAGCTGGGAGAAGCATATAACGAGGGTACAAAAACAGTTTACGAAAGTCTTGCCGCTGCACTTGATGCTGCACAGGCAAATGAAACAGTACATGCAGTAAAGGATGCAGCACTTGCAGATAACGATGAAGTTAAGGCAGACGTAACGCTGGTTGTTGATCCTGACGTTAAGCTGACAATTGGCGAAGACGGAAGCGGTACACTTACAAACAACGGAACAATCGAGAACCACGGAACGATAAGCGGTACTGTGGCAACTGGCGAAAACGGTAAAGAAGAGACATATTTCACGGCAACATTTACAATAAAGCCTGATGGGGCTGACCTTGTGGTCACGGACGAAGAAGGAAATACTGTTTCCGCATTTGAAGAAGGAAAGTATTCCCTTAAGAAAGACGCAGAATACAGCTACACTGTTTCCGCAACAGGCTATAACAAAAAGAGCGGCAAAGTGACACTGACAGATAATGAGACAATTGATGTAACGCTGAGCCGCAAATCATCAGGAGGAAGCAGCAGTAGTTCTTCAACAAATACGATTACAGCAGCTAATACAAATAACGGCTCTGTTCGTATAAGTCCATCACGTGCAGCAGAGGGAGCGACAGTTACGGTAACAGTTACGCCGGATAACGGATATGAGCTTGACCGTCTTACAGCAAGTGCAAACGGAAGCAATATTCGTCTTACGGATGCCGGCGACGGCAAGTACACATTCACAATGCCGTCAGGAAATGTTACAGTAACAGCTACATTTACGCAGACTAATGCAGGCTCGGAGCTTCCTTTTACTGATGTTGCGAGAAACGCATATTATTATGATTCTGTAAAGTGGGCAGTAGATAATAATATAACAAACGGAAGCAGCGCGACAGCATTCAGTCCTGAGACAGCCTGCACACGTGCACAGATGGTGACATTCCTCTGGAGAGCGACAGGATCACCGAAGGCAAGCACAAGCAATCCGTTTACTGATTTAGATACGAGCGCTTATTACTATGAGGCAGTGCTTTGGGCAGTTGAAAAGGGAGTAACAACAGGAACAACAGAGACAACATTCAGTCCTGATGCTGTAGTAAGCCGTGCCCAGGTTGTAACCTTCCTTAATCGCTATGACGGAAGTACAGCGAGTGAAGGCAGCAATCCGTTTACGGATGTAAGCAGCGATGCTTATTATGCAGGAGCTGTAAATTGGGCAGTAGCTAATAATGTGACAACAGGAACAACAGCAACGACATTCAGTCCTGATGAGGACTGCACGAGAGCGCAAATCGTTACATTTATGTACAGAGCGTTAGTTGATTAAATTAAATAAGAAGATATAAAGAGGAGCGGCCGGAAACGGCCGCTTCTCTTTCTGTATGCAGAAAACCACGAGTTAGACGCGTGGCTGTATTTTTTGGACGAATAGGGTTTTATTAAGGCAGGGACAGACTCAGAATGTTATTGCAGCCTTATTTGAACAGGCGGTGCAGAAGGCCGGCTTTACCAGCTGTGTAAGGGTGATAGCGCAGCGGTATTTCCA
>CALWPQ010000030.1 GCA_944383465.1 uncultured Clostridia bacterium | reverse complement strand
GGAAACGCCATCGAAAAACCAGTTTTTCGTTTTCTGAAAATTTTGTAACTACCGAATTTATGAGCTGTGCCATTTCAAATCTATCATAACCGAGCTCATTCATCGCCGTATATTTTTCAAATATCGCGCCGTCCTCACCGTTTTCATCAAATGTTTGATTGAGTGAGTATGCACCGTAAGCCTGTCCGCTCTCGATGGCTTGCAAAATGTCTTCTTCCGAATATCCGAGGTGCTCTGAGAGTTCAGCGACAGTCGGTGCTCTTCCGAGTTTTTCGTAGAGCTCTTCTTTTGCCGCAGGAATTTTAAGAGAAATTTCCTTTTGCCTTCTCGGTACTTTTAATATCCATTCTTTATCTCGGAAATATTTTTTGATTTCACCGAGAATTGTAGGCGTAGCAAAGCTGGAGAATTCAAATCCCTTGCTTGGATCAAATCTCTCCACCGCCGAAACAAGAGCCATCGCTCCGACCTGATAAAGATCATCATAATCAACGCCCTTGTTCAAATATTTGCGAATAAGAACTTCGACCATATAAAGGTATTTTTCAACGATCTCATTTCTGATATTTATATCGCCTGTTTCCTTATAACGGTCAAACAATTCTCCGTTAATCATTTATTCTTCACCATTCTAATACTTATACTGCCGCTTTCATTGTTAAAAAGTTCTGCTTCATCCATAAGGGAATCCATTACGAACATAGCAAGATCGCATTCCTGCGGGCAGTGCTTACAATGTCCGCCATCCTTTTCCGGTATGTGTCCGCTGCCGAGGTCGGAAACAATAATTTCAAGTTTGCCGTCTCCTATTTTTACTGTCAGGTCATACTTTTCGGAAAAGCCCTCACGGCCGTGGCAGGTGAGAAGATTGCATGCCTCTTCCACCGCCACTTTTATATCTTCTGTCTGTTCCATATCAAACCCGTTTTTGCAGGCAGCAGAGCCCACAGCGAGTCTTAACATCTGTACATACTCCGGTTTTCCGGGTATTGAGAATTGCAATATATCTGACATTTTTTTCTCCTTATTTATATTTTGAGAATATATTTTTTCAATATAAATTCCTTATACCCTTTCTATTCGAGAACAATCTCTACTTGCGAGTTTCCGTCTTCTTTTTCTGCGGCGCTTGCGCTGTCTTCTTCTGTATCGTCTTCGTCTTCTTTTATTACTCTTGCTATACTTACGATGTTGGCGTCATCTGCAACTCTCATAATACGCACTCCCTGCGTAGCGCGTCCAAGTCTTGAGACATCGCTTGCCTTTATTCTGATGATAATTCCGTCTGAATTTATCATCAGAACTTCATCATCGTCCGATACTACCATAGCGCCTATGAGCTCGCCTGTCTTTTTAAACTTGCTTTTGTCGTAGGTAAGAAGTCCTTTGCCGCCTCTTGTCTGCAGCTTATACTCTTCTACCTTTGTTCTCTTGCCAAAGCCCTTCTGTGTTACCACGAGCAGCTCTTGTTCAGGCTGCACAAGCTCCATTGCAACTACCTGATCGTCATCTTCGAGGCTTATAGCTCTTACGCCGCCTGCGTTTCTTCCCATAGGTCTTACATCATTCTCCGAGAAGCAGATGCACTTGCCGTTCTTAGTGATTATAAGAACATTATCGCTGCCGGATGTTTCCTTTACGCTTACAAGCTCGTCTCCATCCTTGAGGCTTATAGCTATAAGACCTGTTTTTCTATTGGTATTAAATTCTGAAAGCGCCGTTTTCTTAATCGTGCCTCGCTTTGTAACCGCTATAAAATACTTTTCACTTTCTTCAGCTCCTGAGCCTTTTGTCGTAATAACCGCTGTAATTCGCTCACGCGGCATAAGATTCAGGAAGTTGATCGCCGGTGTTCCTTTTGCTGTCCTCTGCGCCTCCGGTATTTCGTAAGCCTTAATTCTGTGCGCTTTTCCCGTGTTCGTAAAGAATACGAGATAATCGTGTGTTGAGGTCATTATGAGGTTTTTCACAAAGTCGTTTTCACGCATAGTAAGCCCTGTAATGCCCTTGCCGCCTCTCTTTTGCGTCTTGTATGTATCAGCTGACACTCTCTTTATGTATCCGAGATGTGTAAGAGTAATGCATACCTGTTCTTCCTCTATGAGATCGGCTTCGTCCAATTCGGTTGCGTCAGCCACAATCTTCGTTCTTCTTTCGTCGCCGTATTTTTCCTTGATTTCAAGAAGCTCGTCCTTGATTACTCCCATAAGAAGATGCTCGTCCGCAAGCAGGCTCGCATAATAAGCGATTTTCTCTTCGAGCTCTTTGTATTCGTTTTCGATCTTTTCTCTTTCCAATCCCTGTAAACGACGAAGCTGCATGTCGAGAATGGCCTGTGCCTGAATATCCGAAAGTCCGAAGCGCTCTATCAGCTTTTCCTTGGCGTCGTTATAGCTGGATCTGATTATCTTTATTATTTCGTCGATATTGTCAAGCGCAATGAGGTAACCTTCGAGTATATGGGCTCTCGCCTCCGCTTTTTTCTTATCATATATTGTTCTTCTCGTTACTACATCCTTCTGATGCTTGAGATATTCGCTTAAAATATCGTAGAGATTGAGAATTCTCGGCTGACCGTCTACGAGCGCAAGCATAATCATTGAGATGCTTTCCTGCATCTGTGTATGCTTGTAAAGTCTGTTTAAGGTAATCTGCGGATTTACATCTTTTTTGAGTTCGATTACAACCCTCGTACCGTGACGGTTGGACTCGTCTCTGATTTCAGAAATACCTTCAATTCTCTTGTCCTTGACCATTTCGGCCATTCTTTCTATCATCCTCGCCTTATTTACCTGATAAGGTATTTCGCTGACGATTATCTGATGTCTGCCTCTGTTTGTCTCTTCTATTTCGGCAACAGCGCGTACAATTACCTTGCCCTGTCCTGTTCTGTAAGCTTCTCTGATACTGCTTTTGCCTGTGATAACTGCGCCTGTTGGAAAATCCGGACCTTTTATTATCTGCATAAGATCGTCCACTGTGCAGTTTTCGTCATCTATCATTTTAACTGCGCCGTCGATGACTTCACAAAGATTATGCGGCGGTATGGACGTAGCCATACCTACGGCAATACCATTGCTGCCGTTCACAAGCAGGTTTGGAATTCTCGCCGGAAGCACGGTCGGCTCTTTTTCTTCTTCATCAAAATTCGGTACAAAATCTACCGTTTCTTTATCTATATCGCGCAGCATTTGTAAAGCGAACGGCGTCATACGCGCTTCCGTATAACGCATAGCGGCTGCGCCGTCTCCGTCCACAGATCCGAAGTTACCGTGCCCGTCCACGAGCATATATCTTGTGGAAAACGGCTGTGCCAGTCTTACCATAGCGTCGTAAATAGAGCTGTCGCCGTGCGGGTGATACTTACCCATTACTTCGCCGACAATACGCGCTGACTTTTTATGCGGTTTATCCGGAGTTACTCCGAGCTCGCTCATTCCGTAAAGAATTCTTCTGTGCACCGGCTTGAGGCCGTCGCGTACATCCGGAAGGGCTCTTCCTACTATAACACTCATCGCATAGTCGATGTACGAATTTTTCATTTCATCGTGGATTTCGTGCTGTATCATCCTCTGATCTTCAAGTAAAGTTGTCATTATTCCCCTCCTTCCTTATATATCAAGCGTTGCATATACGGCATTTTCTTCTATAAATTTCTTTCTCGGCGGTACTTTATCACCCATAAGAGTTGTAAATATTTCATCCGCCGCAGTCGCATCCTCAAGCGTTATCTGCACGAGAGTTCTTTTGTGGAAATCCATTGTCGTCTCCCAAAGCTGCTCTGCGTCCATTTCACCAAGTCCCTTATATCTTTGAATATCCGCTTTACCCGGTTTATCGGCAAGATCAGCCATGAGCTTCTCTTGTTCTTTATCGCTGTAAGTATAATAAACTTCTTTTCCTTTTTTTACTTGGAAAAGCGGCGGCTGAGCCGCATATACAAAGCCATTTTCTATGAGCGGCGTCATATAGCGATAGAAGAATGTTAAAAGCAGTGTTCTGATGTGCGCACCGTCGACATCGGCATCGGTCATTATGATTATCTTGTGATACCTAAGTTTTTCAATATCAAAATCCGCGCCTATTCCGCAGCCAAATGCTGTAATCATATTCTTTATTTCGTCTGAATTGAGTATCTTATCAAGTCTTGCTTTTTCTACATTAAGTATCTTGCCTCTGAGCGGCAGTATTGCCTGGCGCTTTCTGTCGCGGCCTTCCTTAGCGCTGCCGCCGGCGGAATCACCCTCGACAAGAAAAATTTCCGAAATCGTCGGGTCTTTTTCCGAGCAGTCTGCAAGCTTACCCGGAAGCGAAAAGCTCTCGAGCGCACCTTTTCTTCTCGTGAGGTCTCTTGCTTTTCTTGCGGCTTCTCTGGCTCTTGCCGCGCGCAGACATTTTTCGAGTATCGTCTTTGCCTGTGTCGGATTTTCCTCGAGGAAAGCCGTGAGATTTTCAGTCGTCGAAGTCTCTACAAAGCCTCTCATTTCGCTGTTTCCGAGCTTTGTCTTTGTCTGACCTTCAAACTGCGGTTCCGTGAGTTTTACAGATACTACCGCCGTAAGGCCTTCTCTTATATCGTCACCCGTGAGCGGATCATCGCTGTCTTTTAATATCTTGTTTCTTCTCGCATAATCGTTGAATACGCGCGTAAGCGAAGATTTGAAGCCTGCCATATGCGTGCCGCCCTCTGTCGTGCTTATATTATTTGCATAGGAAAGTACGAGCTCGCTGTAGCTGTCTGTGTACTGCATTGCGACTTCGATTTCAAGATCTTTTTTTACGAGTTCAAAATATATTACTTCGGGATGAATAGGTTCTTTATTTGTATTTAAGTGCTTTACAAATTCTTTAATACCGCCTTCGTAATGAAATTCTTCTTTTTTCTTTTTTCCTTCACGCTCGTCTTTAAGTACGATACGAACACCTTTATTGAGGAAAGCCATTTCTCTGAGTCTATGCTCGAGAGTGCCGTAATCAAATACAATATCTTCAAAGATCTCCGGATCAGGCCAGAAAACTGTCTTTGAGCCCGTCTTGCGCGATTCTCCTACCTCCATAAGAGGTGTTGCAGTTTTACCTCTTCTATACGTTTGCTGATAGATTTTACCGTTTCTCTTAACTTCAACCGTCATTTCTGTAGAAAGCGCATTTACAACGGAGGCTCCCACACCATGAAGTCCGCCTGAAACTTTATATCCGCCGCCGCCAAACTTTCCTCCTGCATGAAGTACTGTATGTATTACTTCAACAGCCGGAATTCCGAGCTTAGGATGCTTGTCTACAGGCATTCCTCTACCGTCATCTTCTACCATTATCGAGTTATCTTTCTGAATGGTAACACTAATATTTTTGCAGTATCCTGCCAGAGCTTCGTCTATGGAGTTGTCCACAATTTCATAAACAAGATGATGAAGACCTCTCGGTCCTGTACTTCCTATATACATACCAGGTCTCTTGCGGACAGCTTCAAGGCCCTCAAGTACCTGTATCTGCTCGGCATTATACTGATTCTGTTTAATCTCCGGCGCCATATAAAAATCTCCCTTTTCTATAAATTTTATTTGCTTTTTATTTTTAATTTTAATTGTAAGCTGTGATATTTTATTATACCATAAAAATAGCCGTTTTTCAATTAAAAACGGCTATTTTATGATAAATAACTTAAATTTTATTTTTAACGCCTGAAAACGGCGTTTTTTGTGTTTTACGCTGTAAAAAATATTATACATATGTGTAGTTCGTTGTAAAATTTTTCATATTAGCTCTAAATTCCTGAATTATAGAGTTTACATTGTCCTTTTTCTACTCTGAACATATACCCATCAGGCAAAGCATTTTTTACATCTTCTGTCAAATCCGTCGTCGTTATAAAAAGCTGTATATCATCGAGTGAGCTAATAAGAAAATTCTGGCGGCTTGCGTCAAGTTCGCTCATCACGTCATCAAGCAGCAGCACAGCATTTTCTCCTGTTTCCTCTTTTATGAGCTTTATCTCGGCAAGTTTCAGTGAAAGCGCCGCGGTTCTCTGTTGTCCCTGCGAGCCGAATTTTCTTATATCAGTACCGTTTACAGTTATACACATATCGTCTCTGTGCGGCCCTATTCCAGTATTTCCGCTGCGCGAATCCGCAGCAAAATTTTTTTCAAGTTTTTCTTTAAAATAATTCTTCTGCTTCTCAAAGTTCTCTTTTACAGCTACACTCGGTTCATATATTACATTGAGTATTTCACGTCCAGAGGTAATACCGCTGTGAATTTCACCGCTTATTATTTTTAACTTTTCGATAAAAATATTCCTCTTCATTATCATCGCGGCACCAGCTGCAGCAAGCTGCTCATCCCATACGGAAAGCACATTTCTGTCCGCTGTTTTTCCCGTTATCCGGCACTCTTTTAAAAAAGCATTTCTCTGCTTAAGCACTCTTTTATAAGACGAAATATTTGCATAATAAGAAGGAGATATTAAACAAAGCTCAGTGTCTATAAATTTGCGCCTTTTTTCCGGATCATCTTTTACTATCTTCAAATCTTCGGGCGAAAATATTACAGTATATATATTATCGAAAAGCTCAGATATTTTTTTTATCTTTATTCCGTCTATTTTTGCGCCTTTTCCTTTATCGGCAATGACAAGTTCGACTGTCAAATCCTCATCATATTTTTGAGCAATAGCCTTTACTTTTAAAAATTCGCTGCCAAACCTTATCATTTCTGCATCTCGCGCAGTTCTGAAGCTTTTTCCGAGCGCAGTAAGATACACAGCCTCAAGTATATTGGTTTTGCCCTGCGCATTATCGCCGAGAAATATATTTACCCTGTTATGAAATTTTAAATTAAGACTTTCGTAATTACGAAAGTCTTTTAATTCAATTTCTTTTATTATCATTTCTGCAATTTTAATTACTACCCGTAATTCTTACAGGAAGTATCAAGTATTCATAAGCGTCGCCAGAGAGAGGCTTTACTAAACATGGATTTATGTTAGCATTAAATTCCATAGCTATTTCCTCATCGTCAATATTCTTTATAACATCGGATATATACTTAGAATTAAACCCTATCTCAAGATCGCCGCCTTCCTTTGAAATTGCGCATTCTTCTCTCACATTTCCTTCTTCAGAGCGTGAGCTTATAACAAGCACACTTTCTTCAAGCTTAATTCTCACAAGATTGTTCTTTCCTTCTTTTGCAAGAAGAGAAGCTCTTTCTATAGCGTCAAGAAGCTCGCTTCTTTCCACAGTTATTCTTATTTTATGTTCCTTAGGAATTATATCACCGTACTTTATAAATTCACCCTCAAGAAGCCTTATAGAAACCTTTGTATCTTTAAATACTGCCATAGCTTTTTTGCTGCCGATAAGGAGTTTCATATCATCATCTCCTTCGGTATCAGCTATTATCTTGGCAAGTTCATTCATTATTTTGGCTGCTATTATAAACTTTTTATCCGCTATATTTCTGCAATTTTCTCTAGTAACCGCCATTCGAAAACCATCAAGCGCTACCATCGTAATTTTTTCATCCTTTATTTCTGTGAGAACGCCTGTTATTATACCTTTTGATTCATCTATACTCGCTGAAAAGGATGTTTTTCCTATCATTTCTCTGAAAATTTCTTTATCTATCAAAATTTCTTCAGCATCGTCTTCTACATCGCCAAACGACGGAAATTCATCGGCTGCAAGTCCAACTATTGTAAATTCGGATTTTGAACTTTTTATCAATATTTTGCCGTCCTCCGATGATTCTATGGTAATATCTTCATTCGGAAGTTTTCTTATAATATCGCTGAAAAGTCTGGATAAAACAACGACTGAGCCTGATTCCATAACTTCAGCATCTGTTATTTTTTCTACGCTGAGATCGAGATCCGAAGCTGCGAGTCTGATTTTACCGTCTTCACGCGCTTCTATGAGTATACCTTTTAAAATAGGAATTGTTGTTCTTGTCGATACAGCTTTGGAAACTGTGTTTAATGCTTTTGAAAGAACTTGCTGGCTGCATATAAATTTCATTTCAAACCTCCTTGATGTAATCCTGTTTTATTATATTATTTTTTAGTAGTAATAGTAGTAGGGGCTGTGGATTTGTTGATAAGTATGTGCATAACTTAGAAAATCAACAAAAGCTCCTGTGCAAAACATGTTAATAAGTTGTAAATTTTATCATATTAGCTGTTGATTATTTATTTACCGCTTATTTCGCTTTCGAGCGTAGCTACGATTTCTTTCACGGAGTCATTTGTTTTTATATCGCTCGATATTTTTTCGTATGCGTGAAGCACTGTGCTGTGGTCTCTGCCTCCGAAGCATTCTCCTATTTTAGGAAGTGAGAGATCTGTCATTTCACGGCATAGGTACATTGCTATCTGTCTTGGGAATGCAAACTGACGCGCACGCTTTGCGGACTCTATATCAGCTATTTTTATGTTGAAATGCTTGCATACTTTTTTCTTTATATTTTCGGGAGTTACATTAAAATCTGCGGCTGACAGTATATCTTTTAATATTTTGCGGGCGAATGGAATGTCTATTTTTTCTCCCATAAGTTTTGAAAAGGATATGATACGTGTAAGGGCTCCTTCAAGCTCTCTCACGTTTTCCTGTATTTTTTCAGCTATTAAGTTAATGACATCGTTCATATCCTCATCTATTTCAATATTATCGAGTTCAGCTCTGTTTATAAGTATTGCAACTCTCGTTTCGTAGTCGGGCGGCGTTATGTCAGCGACGAGGTTCCACTGAAAGCGCGAGCGCAGTCTTACATCCATATTTACGAGCTTGTTCGGAGGTCTGTCAGATGATATTATTATTTGTTTATTGAGAGTATACAGCGTATTGAAAGTATTAAAAAATTCCTCCTGTATTGATGCCTTATTTTCGAGAAATTGTATATCATCTATCAAGAGAACGTCTATTTCCCTGTACTTTCTTCTAAATTCTCCCATGTTATTTTCGTTTCGGAGATCGTTTTTACGCAGTGCGCTCACCATTTCATTTACGAACATTTCAGAGGAAACATAAAGAACTTTGAGATTACTTTTAGTTTTTAATATATGGTGTCCAATGGCATGCATAAGATGAGTTTTGCCGAGTCCGGAGCCACCGTATAAAAACAGGGGGTTATAGGCTTCAGACGGCGCTTCTGCAACTGCAACTGCCGCCGCATGCGCAAATTTATTATTATTTCCCACTACAAAATTTTTAAAATTATATCTCGGATTGAGATAAAGTTCATCTTTAAATTCCGGTTCTTTATCACCGACATTGTTTATTAACAGCTCATCTTCTTCAAAATATTCTATTGTAAAGCCAAAGTCATTTCCGTATACTATTTTTATTGTATTTTCGAGAATGCTCTTGTAACGGTCTTTTATCAGATCGACGGCCATATTGTTATCTATGGTAAGATGAATTATATTAAGTTTTTCGTCTATGGATTTTACTTTTATGGGCTTAAACCAAGTACTGAAACTTATTTCAGTAAGTTCCGGTTCCAAAAGCGCTAAAACCTGATTCCATTTTTCTTTTAGTTTTGTCATATTTTTTTCCTTCAGCTGAGAAATATTTTTTTGCCTTTAAAGTTTCTTTATATATCATATCAAAAAAAGTTATCCACAGGCAAGTGTAAAATAAAAAGTATTTAAAAATAAATATTTAGCGAGTTATCCACTACCTGTGGACAAAATTGTGCAAAGTTTTAACAAGGGTAACAAGATGTTGATTTTCTAAGTTTGTCACTTGTTTTGAACGATAAAAATACTTTGATTTACGTTGACTTTTGCTATATAGATATGTATAATAATAGGGTATATGTATGATTGAAATTCAGATCATACCGTGTTATTAAAATAAGTTAAAATTAAATATGAAAAGGGAGGTGTAGTTCCTATGAAAATGACTTATCAGCCAAAGAAAAGACAGAGAAGTAAAGAGCACGGCTTCAGAAAGAGAATGAGCACAAAGAACGGAAGAAATGTGCTTAAGAGAAGAAGAGCAAGAGGAAGAAAGAAGTTATCAGCATAAGGGCCGCATAAGTGGTCTTTTGTTGTATAACAAAGGAAATCTAAATGCTTAAAAAAAATGTTTTGCGCAGAAAAAGCGATTTTTCTGCCATCTATAATAAGGGAAAATCGGTCGGAGAGCGTTATATCGTGCTTTTTTATAAGAAGAATAATCTCGGTTACAGCAGGAAAGCTTTTCTCTCTTCTAAAAAAGTGGGAAAAGCTGTCGTGCGAAACCGTGCAAGAAGGCTTATGAGGGAAAGCGTGAGACAGCTTGAAGACAGATTTCCGGAAGGCTATGATTACATATTTATAGCGAGAAATACAATAGTAAATTCGAAATGTGCGGATGTGAAAAAATCTATTGAAGCCGCATTTAAAAAGGCGGGGCTTTTACAAAGCGCCGAGGATGCGAAATGAAAAAATTGATGATTTTACTCATAAGAGGCTATCAGAAATTTATATCGCCTTTGTTTCCGAGGACCTGTCGTTTTTATCCTACATGTTCTGCGTATTTTATACAAGCTTTGGAAAAATACGGAGTAGTGAAGGGTAGCTACATTGGAATTAAAAGGATTTTGAGGTGTCACCCGTGGAATCCGGGCGGCTATGATCCTTTAAAATAACCAAAGGAGAAAATTTATTATGCGAATATTAGCAGCACCTTTAGGTCTGCTTTTGAATTTGATCTATGGCTTTGTCGGAAACTACGGTATTGCCATAATAGTATTTACGGTCATTGTAAAATGCTGTATGTATCCTCTTTATTCGAAGCAGATTAAATCTACGGCAAGAATGGCTGATGTACAGCCAAAAGTAATTGCGTTGCAGAACAAATACAAAGATGACAAGGAAACTTTGAACGCAAAGCTTATGGAGCTTTACGAACAGGAAAATTATAATCCGATGAGCGGATGCCTTCCTATGATAATTCAGATGCCTATTATCTTTGGACTTTTTGCTCTTCTCAGAAATCCTATCCTCTATATGGGAAGCAGTACAGAGCTTCTTCTTGCTGTACACGATTCGTTTTTATGGATAAAGGATTTGTCGCAGCCGGATCTTTGGGTTCTTCCGCTTGCGGCAGGTTTTTCGACATTTATATCTTTTTCACAGACTCAGATGCAGCAGGCAGGTACAGAGGCCGGAAATGCACCGTCTATGAAAATTATGAAGTACATATTCCCGGTAATGATAGTATTTATGGGAAGATCGTTTCCTGCCGGCCTTACAATTTATTGGTTTATGAATACTGTCATCCAGATATTTTTCAATCTTCATCTTAACAAGGTAAAAAGAAAGTTAAGAGAGGGCGGCGAAAATAAAGGAAAGAAGAAAAAAATAAAACAGTAAAATAATAACTCGGAGGAATAAATAAATGGATTTTTCGGAAAAATGGGGAACGAGCATAGAAGAAGCCGTTGATCTTGCTTTAGCCGACCTCAAGCTCGGAAGAGACGAAGTGGAAGTAATAGTTCTGGAACAGCCTTCAAAGGGTTTTTTTGGAATAGGATCTAAACTTGCGAAGGTAAGAGTAGAAAAGAAAAAGCCGGAAAAAGTTAAGGAAGAGAAAATAAATAAAAAAAGCAAAGAAATAAAGAATGAAAAGAATGAAATAAAGAGTGAAGTAAAAGACGAGGCAGAAGAAAAAAAGCCGGTACGCGAAAAAGAAACGAAGAAAGAAATTGAAAGAAAAGCCCAGAAAAGACCTGATAATCTTAAGCCTGCACCTTCTGATAATGCAGCACTTGTATTTCTTAAAGAAGTAACTGAAAAAATGGGGCTTAATCTCAATATGACGGCGTCAATGAACGAAGATTCAATATATGTCGATATTGAAGGCAAAGATTCAGGTACAATTATCGGAAAAAGAGGCCAAACTCTCGACGCGCTTCAGTATCTTACAAGTCTTGTTGTAAATAAAAATGAAGGTAAAAAATATATTCGAGTTGTCGTGGACGCAGAAAATTACAGGGCAAAGAGAGAAAGAACGCTCACTCAGCTTGCTGAAAGACTTGCAAATAAAGTGATAAGAACAAAGAAAAGTGTAAGACTCGAGCCAATGAATCCTTATGAGAGAAAAGTTATTCATGCAACTTTGCAGGCGAATCCATATGTTACGACAAGAAGCGAGGGTGACGAGCCTTACAGAAGAGTTATAATAGAACTCAAATAGACGATAGAAAGGGGTTGCTTCAGGTAGGCAGCCTTTTTTTGTATATGCTTGAAAAGAAAAAGTGAAAGGAGCCTGAAATGAAACAAGAATCGATTGCGGCTATTGCGACACCTGTTGCAGAGGGGAGTATAGGAGTAATAAGAATAAGCGGAGACGATGCGATAGAAATTCTGGAAAAAGTATTTTTTTCAGTTAGAAAACATATAGAAGAAGCTAAGCCAAAGTTTTCGGATGAGATAAGGATAAATGTTGCAAAAGATCAGAGAATGATGAATATAGCGGCTGAAAAGGCTGGAATAATGGACGATAAGAAATGGCTTTATGAAGATGCCGATCTTTCTTATGAGCTTGAGATGGAAAAAGACCCTGCTTTTCAGGCCGGACTTCTGATAGGGCCTGATGGGGAGATACAAAAGCCTAAAAAGAAAAAAAGTGCAAAAGGAAAAGACAATGCGAAGGCAAGCAGAAAAAACTGGTTTTCTCCCGCTTCTGTTTCGGAAACAACAGGACTTCCTATTGAAAACAGGCGTATGTCATACGGTTTTATAAAAGATCCTGGAAGCGGCGAGATAGTAGATGAAGTGCTTGCTGTAGCTATGAAAGCTCCATATACCTATACGCGCGAAAATATAGCAGAAATATACTGCCACGGCAGCGTTGCTGCTCTCAGAAAAACACTCAGTCTCATATTAAAATGTGGAGCGAGACTCGCAGAGCCCGGAGAATTTACGAAGCGCGCGTTTCTTAATGGCAGGCTCGATCTTTCACAGGCAGAAGCTCTTATAGATGTTATAAAGGCAAAGACGGATACTGGGCTTTCTGCTGCAATGGCGCAGATGCAGGGCGGACTTTCCAAAAAAATAAGGGAAATAAGAAACGAGCTTATGAATGTGCTTGTTGATATATCGGTAAATATTGATTATCCGGAAGAAGATATAGAGCATTTGAATGAAAGAAGTATTGCAGAGCAGATAAAAGGTACAAGCGAGAGAATAGAACAGCTGATAAATACAGCATCGACAGGCAAGATAATCAAAGACGGACTTAAAATTGCCATCATTGGCAAACCAAATGTGGGAAAATCTTCTCTTATGAATATACTTTTGAAAGAAGAAAGAGCAATAGTAACGGCAATACCGGGCACAACCCGCGATACCATAGAAGAGACAGCCAGTATAAAGGGGATAAAGGTTATACTTACAGATACTGCGGGCATAAGAGATACGGAAGATGAGATAGAAAAGCTTGGTATTGAAAGAAGCAAAGTGAGTGCAGTAAGCGCAGATATAGTGATGTTTGTCGTAGACGGAAGCAAGGAGCTGTCGCAGGAAGATTTTGAAATAGCGGAGTCTATAAAAGAAAGAAATGTTATTGCGCTTATAAATAAAAGAGATGCAGGTAAAAAAGTGCAGGCTGCTGATGTAATAAACCTCATTCCTTCGGCAAAGATAGTGGAAACCTCGATGAAGAGCGAAGAAGGAATCAGCGATATAGAAGAGCTTATTGAAAAATTTGTTTACAGCGGTGAAAAAGATATAAATAAGGAAGAGGTTATGATTACAAACGCAAGGCATGAAGATCTTTTGAGACGCGCAAAAGACCTGCTTGCGGGTGCGGCGGACGAGATAGAAGAAAAACAGCCGCTTGATATAGTAGAGATTGATGTAAAAGAGGCATATGAGCTTCTCGGTGAAATAATAGGAGAGTCGGTAACAGACGATATTATAAACGAGATATTTTCGCGTTTTTGCCTCGGAAAATAGAGGATTTAAGATTATGAGTAATTTTGTAATGGACGAATATGATGTTATAGTGGTAGGTGCGGGTCACGCGGGATGTGAAGCAGCGCTTGCTTCTTGCCGTATGGGACAGAGGACTTTAATGTTTTCAATAACGCTGGAAGCTGTGGCAATGATGGCGTGCAATCCGTCAATCGGCGGGACAGGAAAAGGGCACCTT
This sequence comes from uncultured Clostridia bacterium, assembly GCA_944383465.1. Classification (GTDB taxonomy): domain Bacteria; phylum Bacillota; class Clostridia; order Peptostreptococcales; family Anaerovoracaceae; genus QAKD01. Next base: position 7,722 of record CALWPQ010000030.1, on the reverse strand, counting down.
GTGAGAGAGATAGATGCACTCGGCGGAGAGATGGGAAAAAACATTGACAAGACGTTTATCCAGAGCAGAATGCTCAATACTGCCAAAGGCCCGGCCGTGCATTCATTGAGAGCTCAGGCGGACAAAGAGTTTTATCACAGAGAAATGAAAAAGACGATTGAGGCCGAACCGCTTCTCCATTTAAAACAGGGTGAGGTCATAGACATCATTACGGACGAAATTACGGATAAAACGGACGGAAAGCCGGATAAGCGCGTAACGGGCGTAGTGCTCAAGACTGGAGCCGTATATAAAGCGAAAGCTGTTGTAATTGCAACAGGTACTTTTTTGAGCGGTAAAATTTTTATAGGAGATGCGGCGTATGAGAGCGGTCCTAACGGCCTTGCGCCGGCAAGGGAGCTTGCGGATAATCTGCGAAAGCACGGTATTGAGCTTCGCAGATTTAAAACAGGCACGCCTGCGCGCGCGCTTTCTAAAAGTCTTGATTATTCCAAGATGACAGAGCAAAAGGGTGATCCGGTGCCGGTGCCGTTTTCGTTTATGAACGATACGCTTAAGCGGGATCAGATTTCATGCTGGCTTTCGTACACCAACGAAGAGACGCATACCATAATAAGAAATAATTTTCATCGTTCGGCTCTTTTCGGCGGCAAAATTGAAGGCATAGGACCGAGATATTGTCCTTCGATAGAAGACAAGATAAATCGTTTTGCGGATAAAGAAAGGCATCAGCTTTTTATTGAGCCGGAGGGGCTTGATACCGATGAAATATATATTCAGGGAATGAGCACAAGCTTGCCGGAGGATGTACAGCGTGACTTTTACCGTACTATAGCCGGGCTTGAAAATATAGAAATAGTAAGACCGGCTTACGCGATAGAATACGACTGCATTGATCCGCTTAATTTAAAGACGAATCTTGAATACAGAAATATAGAGAATCTTTTCTGTGCAGGACAGTTTAATGGAAGCTCCGGTTATGAAGAAGCGGCGGCGCAGGGAATAATGGCAGGCATAAACGCTGCGCTCAGAGTGCAAGGCAAAGAGCCGTTTGTGCTTGACAGGAGTGAAGCGTATATAGGAGTGCTTATAGACGATCTGGTAACAAAGGGTACAAACGAGCCGTATAGAATTATGACATCGCGTGCGGAATACCGTTTGCTTCTCCGTCAGGACAATGCCGATTTAAGACTTACGGAAAAAGGCTATGAAATTGGACTTGCTTCGCAGGAGAGATACGATAGATTTCTTACTAAGAAAAAAAATGTTGCAAGAGAAAGAGAAAGGCTTGATACAACATTCGTTTCACCGCAGCAGGCAAATGATTTTCTTGAGTCGCTGAGAACAGCGCCGATCAAAAACAAAGTGTCGCTTGCAGAGCTTATGAAAAGACCGGAAATAAACTATGAAAGTCTATCGCAAATAGACGATGAAACGGCGAAATCAACGCTTTCATCTCATGAAAAGACTCAGCTTGAAGTACAGATAAAGTATCAGGGCTACATCGAAAAGCAGCTTGCGCAGGTGGAGAAATTTAAAAGGCTTGAAAATAAGAAGCTGCCTGATAATATAGATTATGAGGATGTTGATGGTCTTAGAATAGAGGCAAGACAGAAGCTTTCATTGCAAAGACCTGTGTCCATCGGACAGGCCTCGCGTATTTCGGGGGTTTCGCCGGCGGATATAAATGTTTTGCTCGTGTATCTTGAAAAGCAGAGACGAATGAAAGAGATGTAATCAGATTGAAAAACGGAGGTGATGCAACTATGAAAATTGTGGTTTTAAACGGCAGTCCGCGTGTAAACGGAAATACAGCGGCTATGACAAAAGCTTTTGCGGAAGGAGCAGCAGAAGCGGGACATGAGGTAGAAATTGTGCCTGTTGCAAAGCTTAAAATAGCTGGATGCCTCGGCTGCGAGTACTGTCATACAAAAGGCGGCGGAAAGTGCGTACAGAAGGATGATATGCAAAAACTTTACCCTTTGCTTGAAGAAGCGGAGATGATAGTTTTTGCATCGCCAATTTATTATCATGGGTTTTCAGCACAATTGCAGTGTGCGATTCATAGATTTTACGCTCCGGGTCGTTTTCCTAATATGAAAAAAGCGGCGCTGTTTTTAACATCAGGTGAAGACGGTGTTTATGATGGTGCAGAATTTGAGTATAACGGATGCTTTATAAAATATTGGGGACTTCAGGATATGGGTATTTTTAAGATACTGGAGGACTGTGACGATTTTACAAAATTTAATGAATTTGGACGCAGTCTTGCATAATTGTTATATTTGCGCTGTGTATAAATATAAAAAGAAAAAATACATCTATATAAAATTATAACAAAGTAAAAAGATAAGGTGGCATCTCAATGGAAAATCTGAAAAAAATGATTGAAAATTTGCATATTGAATGTACAGAAAAAATGCTGCAGCAGTTTGCTGTATATATGGAAGGAATTCTCGAATGGAATGAAAATATAAATCTGACGGCCATCACAGACAGGGATGAATTTATCGTTAAGCATTATGTAGATTCTCTCATTGCTAAGGATATAGAAGCGATGAAATATGCAGAGACAGTCATAGATGTGGGAACGGGCGGAGGTTTTCCGGGTGTGCCGCTGGCAATCATTTTTCCGGAAAAACAGTTTGTACTGATGGATTCTCTGAATAAGCGCCTTAAGGTTATAGACGATTTGTGTGCAAAAGCCGGGATAACAAATGTGGTGACATTGCATGGAAGGGCGGAGGATCTTGCGCGTATGAAGGAGCACAGAGATAAATACGATATTTGCGTCTCACGCGCGGTTGCCAATATGTCCGTGCTTTCCGAGTACTGTCTGCCGTTTGTGCGCAAAGGAGGGTATTTTCTCGCATATAAAGGACCGAACTCAGAAGAGGAAGTCAAGGCGGCTATGAAAGCGATAGATATTCTTGGCGGCAGGGTTGAAAGCTATACGGAAGCGTTTAGTGCGGATGTTTTTGATTTTAGTCACTATATAATTTGTATAAAGAAAATCAAGGAAACTCCCGCGAAATATCCGAGAAAAGCGGGAATTCCGTCGAAAGACCCCATTAAATAGCAAAATAAAGGGGTTTTTGTTGAGAAGAAAACATTTCCTTATATTTCCCAAAGTGATACAATATTAGTTGAAAGGGGGAATTGGGATGTACAAAAGAAGGGTGATAGAAGTGCCGCTCGATATGATATGCACTAATCCGTCGCAGCCGCGAAAGCTATTTCAACAGGAAGAGCTTGCGGAGCTCGCCGCATCGATCAAAGAATATGGAGTAATACAGCCTGTTATTGTAAAAAAGGACAGGCTTGGGGGGTATACTCTCATAGCAGGGGAAAGAAGAACGAAGGCGGCGGCGCTTGCAGGACTTACGAAAATACCGGCAGTGGTAAGAGAAGAAAATGAACGAGATACTGCAATTCTGGCACTTGTTGAAAATGTGCAGCGCGAAAATTTGAGTTACATAGAAGAAGCCTACGCGTATAAGAATCTGATGGAGGAGCACGGTCTTACGCAGCAGGAAATTGCGAGGCAGGTGGGAAAAAAGCAGTCTACAATATCCAATAAAATCAGAATACTCGCATTGCCGCCAGATATACAGGAGGTGCTTGCAGAAAGCAAGCTTACAGAGAGGCATGCGAGGGCGCTTTTAAAAGTACCGGATGAAGAAACACGCAGGAATATTCTTAAAAGGGTAGTTGAACGGGAGCTCAATGTAAGGCAGACGGAAAAGCTCATAGACGAGGTACTTGAAAAGAGCGAAGAGGAAAAAAGGCGAGCTAATAAGGTGCGCTACATAAATTATAAGATATATGTAAATTCAATACGCAAAGCTTTTGGCGAAATAAGTATGGCGGAAAAGAATGCCAAATATTTCCAAGAGGAAAACGAAGGTTTTGTGGAAATTAAAATAGTTATCCCAAAGAATAATGTTTCACAGAGAAAATGTTTCACGTGAAACATTTTCTATTTTTAAAAATAGAGTGGAAAAAATTTTATACCTATTGTATAATAAAATAAGTTGAAGTAATTAACGATAGTTATAAATGTTACAGACTTGAGGAGGGCCTAAATTTGGGAAAAGCGATAGCTATATTCAATCAAAAGGGAGGCGTAGGAAAGACAACGACAAATATCAATTTGGCGGCCTGTCTTGCTCTTAAAGGTAAAAAAATACTGATTGTCGATATTGACCCCCAGGGCAACACGACCACAGGTATGGGTATTACAAAAAAAGGGCTTGAAAACACAAGCTATGAACTTCTTGTCGATTCGTCAGTAGATCCGCAAAGGGTTATTATGCATACAAATGTTGAAAACCTTGATATTATTCCGGCAAGCGTAAACTTAGCCGGCGCGGAAATAGAAATGGTACAGGTAGAGGGCAGGGAACGTCAGCTTAAAAAAGCTCTTGATAAGGTAAAAGCAAAATATGATTATATATTTATTGATTGTCCGCCGTCGCTCGGCCTGCTCACAATAAATTCGCTCACCGCAGTAGACAGCGTGCTCATACCAATACAGTGTGAGTTTTATGCATTGGAGGGCGTAAGCCAGCTTATGAGCACGATAGAGCTTGTGAAGAAAGGCTTTAATCCAAATTTGCAGATTCAGGGTGTTATTCTGAGTATGTTTGACGGTAGAACAAATCTTTCGATACAGGTAGTTGAAGAAGTTAAGAAATATTTTAAGAATAAAGTATATACGACGGTAATTCCGAGAAATGTAAGATTAGCAGAAGCACCGAGCTATGGAATGCCAATAACAGAATATGATCCGGCGTCAAGGGGTGCGGAAGCATACAGAGAATTTGCAGAGGAATTTCTCGAGCTTGAGGAGGAAAACTGATGGCAGCACCGAAAAACAGGGGACTTGGAAAAGGTCTGGAAGCGCTTTTCGGCGATGTGGAAATAAATACTTCCAAGATGGATACGGCGGAAGTACTGCAAGAAGAACCGCAGAGAATTGACGCTGAAAAAGATAAGAAAGAAAAAAAACCGGATGCTGATGAAAACAGCGTGGTTTTTATAGATATAAATAAAATAAAACCTAATGAAAATCAGCCGCGAAAAAAGTTTGATGAGGAAAAAATCGCAGAGCTCGCAGCTTCTATAATCGAGCATGGTATTATTCAGCCTATTGTCGTAAGGAAGAGCGCTGCGGGAAGCTATGAGATTGTTGCGGGAGAAAGACGTTATAGAGCCGCAAGAAAGGCAGAGCTTAAAGCCGTGCCCTGTATTGTAAGAGAGCTTACGGACGAACAGAATATGCTGCTGGCAATCATAGAAAATATGCAGCGCGAGGATCTTAATCCGCTTGAAGAAGCGCAGGCCATAGAAAAGATGATAAAAAATTACGGTCTTACACAGGAGCAAGTGTCAAAAAGCCTTGCCAAGAGCAGACCATATATTACAAATGCACTCAGGCTTCTCCGTCTGCCGGAGAGAGTGCAGGATATGATAAGCAGCGGAACGCTGTCCGCAGGACATGCGAGAGCACTTGTATCAATAAATGATGAAAGGATGCAAATAGCGCTTGCGGAGAGAGTAGAGAAAGAAGGACTTTCTGTACGTGATATAGAAAGACTTGCGGATGCAAACAAGAAAACGCCGAGATCTGCTGCAAAAGTAAAGAAAAAAAGCGCAGATATTGTTGGAGTAGAAGAAGATTTAAAGGATATTTTTGGCACAAAGGTAAACCTTGTTGAAAAGGGAAAGCGCGGAAAAATAGAGATAGAGTATTACAGCAGGGACGAGCTTGAAAGACTTATTGAAATAATGAGGAGTTTAAAATAACCCATTGTTTTCAATGCTTTGAAGACTATGTTTCATATGAAACATAGTCGTTATTGTATTATAAAAAAGGAAAAGAATACGAGATGAAGATTTCAGAAATAATTGTTATAGTGCTTTTGATATATAATCTGATAACATTTTTACTTATGGGTATAGATAAATTTATTGCGATAAAAGGAAAACGCAGAATAAGCGAGGCCACGCTTATTGTCAGCGCCTATACACTTGGCGGCATAGGTGTATTTCTTGGAATGCTGGTATTTCGTCACAAAACTAAGAAAGCTAAGTTTTTGATACTGGTACCGATTGCTGTTATTGTAAACGCAGTAGCCTTTGTAGGGATTTATGCTATTCTTAATTAAAAATACAAAATAAAAAGAAGATTTTGCCTTATATACAAAATTTCAACATTTAATTTTGTGAGCATTTGGACTATCAGAGGAGAATGAAATTATGAGCGAGGTTATAATTAGAGAAGCAAGGCCTGAAGACGCGGAGCGTCTCTTGGAAATATATGCGTATTATGTTGAAAATACGGCTATCAGTTTTGAATACGATGTTCCTGCGCTTAGTGAGTTTCAGGAACGCATAAAAAATACATTGAAGCATTATCCTTATCTTGTAATTGAAAGAGAGGGTAGGATTCAAGGCTACGCTTATGCGGGAGCGCTTGGAGAACGTGCGGCCTACAGCAGATCGTGCGAGCTGAGTGTGTACCTCGACAGAAGTGCAAGAAGATGCGGTTTGGGACGGCAGCTATACAGAGCCCTTGAGGACAGACTTAAAGAAATGGGGATATTGAATATGTACGCCTGTATTGCTTATCCCGATAAAGAGGATGAATATTTAAACAGCAACAGCGCAGATTTTCATACACATCTTGGTTTTACAAGAGTTGGGAAATTTCATAAATGCGGCTTTAAATTTGGACGCTGGTACAATATAGTCTGGATGGAAAAGATAATAGGAAGGCATGAGGAGTAATATTAGAGGGGAAAAGGGAAATGGTAGAGTTCTTAGAAGGTCTGGGGCTGAGTCCGCAGCTTCTCATATTTGTAATTTCAATGGTGCCTTTTGTTGAGCTGCGAGGCGGCATAATAGTTGGCCTTGCACTTGAACTTCCGTGGTGGGAAGTGCTGCCGATATGCTTTATCGGTAATATATTTCCGATACCTTTTGTAATATTGTTTGGGCGCAAAATTATTGATTGGCTCGGAAAGACTAAGCTCTTTGGCAGGTTTGTAGCAAGGTATAAATTGAAACTTGCAGAAAAATCAAAGATTATAAAGAAATATGGACATTTTGGACTGGCGCTGTTTGTCGGCATACCAGTACCCGGAACAGGAGCTTGGTCGGGTGCGCTTCTCGCTGTACTTTTAAATATGCGCATTGCTTTTGCTGTACCAGCAATTTTGGCGGGAATTATAATGACCCTCGGAACGAGCGGTGTAATCGGCGCTTTCAGTGCGGTAATGTAAAAACTCCTGCATATTTTTATGCAGGAGTTTTTACTTTGGAATGGCTTTATGTAAACACATCTTTCATTTAGATGTCTTATACAATGCGCCTTAACTTTGCCGTTAAGCTACAGGTGCTTCTTTTACCTCGCTTGCTGTAAGCTTGCCGAGATTCATTGTTCTGCCGTTCTGGCACTGCTTGTCGAGTCTCTTTGCCCAAAGAGCGATGAGAATACCGAAGATGCAGTCTCCGATTAAGAACAGGAAAATGTAAGTGAAGCCCTGGTTGCCAAACTTGTCGATCCACGCACCAAACATTGCAGGAAATACTCCGTCAACTGGTGTCGCGATTTTACCGCTAAGACCGATAAGAGTACCCGCTACAATCGGGGAAACATGCAGCTCTCTCAGAATTGAATAGGTTACCGAGTAGAGAGCAAAGACTACAAGCGACGGC
>CALWPQ010000029.1 GCA_944383465.1 uncultured Clostridia bacterium | reverse complement strand
ATTGGGCCCCCGGGGGTGGTTTGTGCCCCCGTTTCAGTTTGGCGGCATCGGTGGGGGGGTTTGGTACAAATACAGGAAGGCTGCTGTTTTCTTTGGCTGCAAGCATAGCTGCTTTTGTTTCATAGCTATCGTTCATAGTCTCTATGAAGATAAGATCAACTCCGTATTTCACTCCGAGTTTTATCGTCTCGGCAAATGTATTCACGGCTTCCTCAAAATCAAAATCTCCGTATGGCTTGAGAAGTCTGCCGGTCGGTCCTATGTCGAGCGCTACGAATTTTTTATGAGGCGATGCACTTTTTTCCCTCGCTTCTTTGGCGTTTCTGACAGCTGCGCACACGATTTCATCAAGCTCTGTCCCTGAAAATTTGAGTATGTTTGCTCCAAACGTATTTGTATTTACTATATTACTCCCGGCATCAAAATAATCCTTGTGTATTCCCGAAATAATGTCGGGGTGAGTTATGTTCCAGCGCTCCGGGTATTCTCCCGCGGGAAGCCCCGCGCTCTGGAGCAGCGTTCCCATTCCTCCGTCAAGATAAACAATGTTATCATTTAAATATTCAAGCACATTCATTTTATTATTTTTCCTCTCTCCTATACGCACAGTCCTGTTTTGTACAGCTTTCGCATTTATTTTCATTATCTGCGCATTCCGGTTTTTCATCGCAGACACCGATAATCGCCGTCACCGATTTTGAGGGAGACATCAGCAGACTTTCGTTAAGAGTTATCCCAATTTTACGCGGGCAATCGAGCACGGCGAAAATATCTTTCTGCAACGCAAGCGACAAATCACCGTATCCGGGACTGAATCTCGGTCTTAAAAACAGGCCTTTCATTTCCGCTTCCGCTCTCATTTCCTTGCAAAACGCGTCGCACAGGCTCTCTATTCTCTCCGCGCCTATCGCCTGAAAGAAGAGAGCCTTCACTGCGGAAATCCTGCTATACTTTGCAATAAGCCTGTCTATCTCGATTCCGATTGTCGCCGCAAACAGAATTATGCTGCGGCATCCGCGCAAATTGTATGCAAGCGCCTTTGAATGCACCTCGGCAAATCCTAAATCAATTGACATATCGATATCATTATTTTTCGATAAACTTTCATTGTTTTTACAGCTATATTTAAGCAAAAACTCGCTGTAACACACTTTATATGACAACCTGTCTCTTATTTCTTCGAGACATTCATCGAGAACCGCAAGTATTTCCTTATCAGGCACCTCCGAACATCCCGCATATCTCAGTATCTCGCGCCTGTTAAGCGGCGGCGCATCGTAAAACCTTGTCAAAACAGTATTATTTACAGTACCGCCTGCATTTACATCTAAGTTCATATTTTCTGCCTCTGTATTTCATAGTTCATATCCAAGCATATCCGAAAGATTCTCTTTTATCTTCGCTGCCACATCAGGTTTGTTCATCGAATAAACGTGAACATTTGTAATACCATTGGCATAGAGGTCTATTATCTGGTCTGTAGCATAAGCTATGCCTGCCTGCTTCATTGCTGCGGGATTAGCACCGAATTTATCCACGAGGCTTTTGAAACGCTGCGGCACAAATGAACCCGAAAGCTTGACTGCTCTTTCCACCTGATTTGCGTTCGTTATCGGCATTACTCCCGGTATAACAGGCACCGTAATGCCGGCTTCACGTATTTTGTAGAGGAAGTTGTAGAGCAGATTGTTGTCAAAAAACATTTGCGTCGTTAAAAATTCACATCCTGCCTCCACTTTTTCCTTTAAATATTTAATATCTTCCTTTTGATTTGCACTCTCGGGGTGTATTTCGGGATAGCAGGCTCCTCCAATGCAAAAGCCGGCTCCGCTTTCTGCAAGCTCATATACAAGCTCTGCCGCATGATGGTAATCACAGTCTGCAAGCCCCGATTTTTCAAGCTCTGGTGTCAGATCTCCGCGCAGCGCCATAACATTTTCTATCCCCGCATTTTTAATATCTTCTATGCGCTCTTTCACCGTAGCTTTTGTCGATGATACGCATGTAAGATGTGCAAGCGTCGGTACGCCGTGTTCCTGTTTGATATTTTTTGCTATGTCGAGCGTGTATTTGCTCGTGCCTCCTCCCGCTCCGTATGTAACGCTCACGAAGCTCGGATGCAGCTCGGCTATTTGCTCAGTTGCTCTTTTTACACTTTCAAAGGCCGTATCGGTTTTGGGCGGAAAAACTTCAAATGAAAGCGACAGCTTATTTTGTTTCAGAAGTTCCGATAGCTTCACTTGGAATCACCTCTCATATATTAAAACGTTAAAATTTCTCCTTTTAAAAAACATCATAGCTTATAATACTACCAAACTCACACATAAATCAAGTGCTGCAATAAAAAAGCAGGCCGGCTTTTTTAAGTCTTCCTGCTCTTATCTTGCTTTACAAATTATTTATTTTATCGGCTCAAAATCTGAAGCGCCGTGCTTGCAGAGCGGGCATATGAAATCAGGAGGCAGTGTATCGCTTTCGTACACATAGCCGCACACCTTGCATACAAATCCTTTTTTGCTGACCTCCTCAGGCTTTGGCTTGACATTGCAAAGATAATGAGAATACGTCATGCTCTCTTCATCGGAAACTACTTCCGCCTCGGTTACACTGCAAATAAACATCGCATGAGTACCGAGATCGACTATGCTTTCGGTTTTAAGCGACATAAACGCATTTGTATGCTCCTTGACAATAATAAGGCCATTTTGCGAACGCTCTGTTTCTTTATCCTCTTTATCCGCAAATTTATCCGTATCTCTTCCGCTCACAAATCCGAAATGCTTAAATACATCAAACGGCGCGCTTTTTGACAGACAGCAGAGATTCATAATACCTGTGTCCTTTATAATATCGCAGGAATAATTCTTTTTATTTATAGCTACCGCTATACGCGCGGGATCATTTGTTACCTGATTTACCGCATTTACAATGCAGCCGTTATCCTTTTTACCGTCATTTGAGGTGACGATGTAAAGTCCGTATTCAATATTGTAAAAAGCGTTCACATCAATTTTTCCACTCATTTTTGCTCCGATTTTCCTTTCAAATATTGCTGAGCTCATCTGCAAGAGCTTCAAGCTGCGCTGTGCTTTCTTTGCTTAGCGCCGATTTTACCGTTACCGTATTTTCCGCAAATCTAATATCTTTGCAGCCTTCGAGCATGCTTCTCATCGTCTTAGCCGCAGTAGGTGCCCAAGTTCCGTTTTCGATAAACGCTACCGTTCTGTTCTGATAGCTGTGTTCTTCAAGCCGGTTTAAGAAATCATGCATAAACGGGAATATGCTTCCGTTATATGTAATAGTTCCTAATACAAGCGTACCGTACCTAAATGCATCCTCTACAGCTTCCGCCATATCGCAACGTGCGAGGTCGTGAACTACTACATTTTGGCCTCTTTTTTCAAGAAGCTCCGCAAGCTTTTCAGCAGCCGCTTTTGTGTGTCCGTAAACAGACGTATATGCTATTACTATGCCCTCGGATTCAACACGATATGACGACCAAATGTCATAAAGATTTATATAGTGTCCGAGATCTTCTGCAAGAACCGGTCCGTGCAGCGGGCAGATAGCTTTGATGTCCAGCGCCGCCGCTTTATTAAGCAGCGTCTGTACCTGCTTTCCGTACTTGGCGACAATACCTATATAGTAGCGTCTTGCCTCGCAGTCCCATTCTTCATCAGCGTCAAGCGCTCCGAATTTGCCAAAGCCATCTGCTGAGAAGAGCACTTTATCAGTGCTGTCATAAGTAACCATTACCTCAGGCCAGTGTACCATCGGCGCAAAGACGAATGTAAGCATATGGTTTCCAAGGCTGAGAGTGTCTCCGTCGTTTACCACAACCTGCCTTTCCGCAAAATCCGTACCAAAGAACTGCTTCATCATAACAAACGCTTTAGTATTTGAAACAATTTTTGCATTTTTGTAAACTTCCATAAAGTTTGCTATATTGGCTGAGTGATCAGGCTCCATATGCTGTATAACGAGGTAATCAGGCTCACGGTCTGCAAGCACACCTTTTATATTGGCAAGCCATTCATCATTAAAATTCGCGTCAACCGTATCCATAACGGCGACTTTTTCATCCATAATTATATACGAGTTGTACGCCATACCGTTCGGCACGATGTACTGTCCTTCAAATAGATCGATCTTGTGGTCGTTGACGCCTACATATTTTATATCCTTTGTAATTTCCATTTCAATTTCCCTCCTGCTTCCGGCATCAGCTGCCTTTTTATTTTTTTCGTTCCCATTTCGAAAATTATAATATCATATATATGCATTTTTTTCAATGCGCAAAATCATAAAATGCCATTTGCGGCGCAATATTACCATAAGAATTCAAAAAGTATAAAACAAGTGCCGACTACCAAACTTTGCTGGCAGCAGTGTTTTTTCATACTTCAATTTTTATGCTATGTCTGCTTGCGCATCTATAACGCCGAATTGCCGAATTAGTCCTTAAGCATAAAGAGGGACGTTCTGTATAATCAGCAGACGCCCCTCTTTTTATTTTTGCTTTCTGTCTTTAATTTTCTGCAAGTTCGGAGAAACGCATAAGAATCTCCGCAGCCTGAGCACGTGTCGCAATTTCTTTTGGCATAAACATTCCTCTGTCTGTGCCTTTTACAAGACCGCGAGATGATGCCCAGCTTGCTGCACTCTGTGCATATTGCGAAATATTGCTGCTATCTTCAAATATTACGCTTTTTATTGCGGAAGAATCTTCTGTTTCATAAATTCCCGTATCCATACCAAGGTAAGCTGCGTATCTATAAAGTATCGCCGCAAGCTGTTCACGGGTAATACTGTCATCAGGTCCGAATCTGTTTTCATCATAACCGAGAACTATTTCATTTGAAGCAGCCCAGTTAACAGCTTCGGTATAATATCTTCCCGACTTTATATCCGTAAAGTTTACAGATATATTTCCGTTTGCAGAAAGTCTCTGCTGATTGCCGCCTGCCTGCTCATCCTTTTCTTTTGCCAGTCTGTGCAGTATGGTTACAATCTGTCCGCGTGTCACCGCACCGTTTGGAGAAAATACATTCTCACTCGTTCCGAGCATAAGTCCGTTTGAAACAGCATAATTTACAGCTCCGTAATACCAGCTTCCTGAACTTATATCAGTGAATGCATCTGCTGCATTTTTTAAATCTGAAGATTCTTCTTTTTTCGAATCATCATCTTCAGTTTTTTTGTCTGTATTCGAGGAGTTTCCGCCGGACGGTCTGCTCGATGAGCTTCCCTTTTTAGTCGTCACTGCAGCATTTGTGATGTCGCTTCGTCCGACAGGGTTCTCTGCATAAATTTTTAAATCATAAGCTGTATTTGCACTGAGGCCCGTAAAGACAATTGAATTGTCATCTCCGCTGCATGAAGCTTTCGCCGCTTCTTCTCCGTTCAGATAAAGCACTGCTGTATAAGTTTCCGCTGCAGGTTTATTGTCTAATAATACAGGAGTCTCAATTGAAACTGTCACTGAATTTTTCGTTTCGGAAAGTGAAACAGCAGGTGCGTCCGGCACTTCAAGCTGCGCTGTAAGTGAGCCGTAAGCTCCTTTCTCAGTCACAGTCAGCGACATTCCCATCAATTTCTCAGCTTCAATTCCGCGTATAGTATCACCGCTTTCTCCATTTTTCCAAAGATATGTATATTGCGCCTCGTCTTTTCCGTCTTTTACTGAAGCGGTCATCGTGTAAGTTCCTTCGCTGTCTTTTTCTATCGTTATTACGGCGATGCCTTCAATTTCCTGCATTCCCGTCAAAATAAGATACTGTTCTTTGAGCGCGTCAATATTTTCTCTGAGGAGTTCAATCGGCGGCTCATACGTTGCAAGAGCTTCGTTCGCACTTGCGAGAGCTGTTTTAAATTCTTCCCAGTTCTGCTCTGTGCCGTATTCCTCCTCACTCAATTTTTCAGCATCATCTATAAGCTTATCGAGTTCAAGGAGCGCCTGAAATACCTCATGTTCATCGGCTATATCTGATATAAGCTGACTGAACTGCCAATCTTTGTTGTAATCTGTCATGACAGCCTTATGATCTATACGGATTCCCTTTTCCGTCATCATATCAAGGAATCTGTCAAGCTGCGCTTCCGGCATATTGCATATGAGCATAAACTCTGATGTACTGCCTGCGCCTGTATAAGTCTCTCCCGCAGCCTCATAGCCTGCAAGTCCTGCAAGATAGCCGACAGTTTCATTGAGATGCTCGTCCGTCATCGTCTCGCATACAACTGCCATATCATTGAGAATTGAACGCAAAACAGCTCCGCGCGACGAATCTTCACCGAGGTTATAAAGTATAACTTTCGCAGTTGGAATTTCCGTTCCTTCTTCTATGATCGGCACCGAAGCCGAAATATAGTCCACTTCTTCACCTTCCCACTCAGTATGCGGCAGCCGCAGCTTTATAATCATTCTGTCATCAGGTGAAAGTACTGCGCTTTCAAATAGAGGCACCATAACCGTTCCTCTCGTTTCGTCGCCATAATTTGAATTTATCTGCCCTACGCGCTGGGAAAATGATGTGCTCTCCCAAAGTTCCCTTTCTTCAAACTCTTCGTCTGTATATGAGGCTGAAAATGTATAAAGCGACACATCACAGTAAAACGCGCTTCCAAGGCTCATATATTCTTCCGCATAAGTTATATTTACATCTACCGATTTATCGTCGGTGCGAACAGCGCTTACTTCAAACGCCGCATACGGCGTTCCCCAATCCGGCGACGGCTCTACTGTAACAGCGTTTGAAAATGCGCTTACTCCATCTGCCGTGAGAACAATTTGCAGCTTATCTCCTGCTGCGATTCTGCCTGTTCCGAGATATATGATGCGGTTTGTATCACTTCTGTAAAGTATTCCCGATGAAAGAACAGCTGCTGTTTCCGTATCAAGCGTATCTCCCGTAAATTTGTAAAGCACAAAGTTTGCATTGTCCGTACTTGGGTCTATCGTCAGCGACGCTTTGAGCTGTGTATCACCCGCCGTGATTGTCTCATCAATAATTCTTGCATCCGGCTGCTGTTTTTCCGGCATTGCCTGAATAACCTTAACATTGGAAAGTGTATCTGTACTGTTTCCATCTTTATCTGTCAAAGTCAGTACTGCAATAATTTTATTTCCTGCCGTAAGATCTGCGGTAAAATCAATACGACTGCTCGTCTCGCTCGGCGTTATTTGCATCCGCTTTATAATTTCCGCAGAATTCACGTCGAACTCATCGCCAGAATAGGTATACAGCTTAAATACGCCGGTAAATGATGCATCGAAATTGGCAATCGCATAAAGCAGCGACGCATCTTCCCGAATTTGCTGCGTCACAATTTCAAGCTGTGTTTCCGTAGTAAGGCCGCTTTCTGTGATAATTCCAACAGCCTGACTGTATTTATAGATCGTACTGTCGTCATCAAAATTATATTTGTAAATATGCGCCTGTACTGTATCTCCCGCTTTAATAAGCGATGAATTAAAATCGAGAGAATATGTTCCCGCACCTGTAAAGCTTACGCTTGCAAGTCTTGTCCTGCTGTCAGCATCAAAATTCGTAGCCGCATCTCCTGTTGTCAGTATGAGATGTCCGCCTGCAAACTCATCGCAGCCCGCAACGACTATTGCTGCCGAATTTGAAACTCCGGCGACAAATTCATCCTCGTTAATTACAAGACTGTCATCGGCCGCAGACTTTGCTTCTTCTACCATAACCGGCACCGATACTGCGACAGGATTTCCCGAATTCAATATTATAGCTACAAGCTTCGTGCCCGCAACAAGCGAACCCTCCTGAGGTGTAATCGTGTTGCTTTCCTTTATATCGAATACGCTTCCTACCCATGTGCCGCCGTTTGTCGGATATTCCGTTTCGGAGGCTTCGTACGCCTTTACGAGAAGAACCACATTGCCTTCCGGAAGGCTGCCGCTTACCGCAATATTTATTGTACTTGCGTTGTCATAAACCTTTCCGCCGTTTATAACTGCGCTCAGCGTTTTCGGCACATCGGGATCAGTGGTTTCTTCGCCTTCCGAAACTAAAACTGAGTCATCCGGCCTCGAAAACATCTTTTCGTAATCGTTTCCTTTAGGAAGGAAAATTTCAGTATTTTGTGACCAGTACGTAATTGCGCGCACTCTGTACCCGGCGCGCAGCGGCTCTGACAGCGTAACTTCCACATTGTCCATCGGCGCTGTAACACTGTAATTGCCATAGAGAGTTTTCTGATCCTCGCCTTCATCCAAGTCGATTTCATCACCGTCTCTATATTCTCTTACGATTACCGATATCGCAATTTGATTTTCCTGTGCCGCTTTAAAGAGTCTTTCATCTCCCGTAAGATTTATATGCAGTTTAGTTGTTCCCGCCTCAATTTCGGTTTCGCTTATAGATGCGTCCGGGTATGTATAATCCTGAAAAACATTGCCGTCTTCATCAGCAACATCTATCGGAGATGACACAACCGAGCGATAATATACATCGCCGTAATTGTCCTCTCCACATGGAACATTAAGACAGGCTATTACTTTATATCCTACTTTAAGAGGAAGCTGTGCGCTGCTGAAATTGCATGTTCCCGTATATCCGTCAGTTACAAGGCCAGACCAGAGCCTTATATTCTGCACAGCATCTGCGTCAAACGCAGTATTTCCGGCATACGCAAAGATTGTGAGGTAGCACCCGTTCTCAATCGAATCATCAAGCCTCACGGCTACATCGACAGCTGAGTCATTTTCTTTGAAAAGCTCTGTTCGCTCTTCTCCGTCTTGCATCATAGTTACCGAACAGTTTGCGAGAATAGTTTCCGGTTTCTTATTCCCTTCATCCGTATTCCCGCCATTATCCGATACCAGCACTGCATTCGAGATATAATCAACAGGATTTTCGCCGCTGCTGTCGCGCAGCACTGCTACCAGTTTTTGTCCCGCCTGCGGAGCCGCGTTCAGCAAAAGATTACTGTCACCGACGCTAAGCGTCGTATCGCTGAAAAGATAAGCGATATACAGCTCGGTATATGTTCCATCAAAAAAATGAGAGCTATCAAAGTCCTCACTTCCATCCAAAGCAAAGATTTTGAACACACCTAAAGACGGTTTTGCCGTAAGATTTACGGTAATGCTCTCCGCACCCGGCGCTATCACGTCATCCTTGATTGTTACTTGGACAGTTTCCTGCCCCGCCGCATACGCAAACGGCATAGAAATTACCGAGAATGAAAGCAGTATAAAAAGTGCTAAAATCACACTTATAATCTGCTTTGTTTTTACTCGTGTCATAAATACCTCCTTTTAACCATTCAATTTTCACAATTTTGCTGTCATTGCGAGTAGTATATACTAATCGCTTGACAGCGTTTTAGAGTTAGCTCAGGCTAACCCAATTTCAATAATTTAGAGTTAGCTCAAGCTAACTCTTTTAAAAGTATAGCACAGAAAATTTTACCGGTCAATATAAAAGTAAAATTTTCTTGGGACACCCAGATGTTGTATATCACGCGTTTTACAAAATGAAAAAACAACATTTGGGTGTCCCAAACTTTTTCAAAAATTTTTACATTTTCAATATTTATATTCTTTATTTTACAGTTTGCTTAAATCCATAACTCTCTTACCTGCTTTGCATTTTTTATCGTGATTCTTTGCCCACAAAGCATTAAGTATTCCAAATATACAGTACTTGCCTTATTAAAGCTTTTTAATTCCGCCACCTTTACGAAAGTCAAAAGTTGATTTATATTATACATATCTTGCCTCTAACCTATTATTTTGGTATTTTTTTAATCTAATTATACATTAAAACAGAATAAAATAGCAAAAAACTTCCGCATATTTTCCTGCATTTCGCAAATAATATGACTACACCAATCAACTGCAATTAAAGGAGATGAAGCGATGAAAGCAACAGGTATTGTCAGAAGAATCGACGATTTGGGACGTGTTGTGATACCTAAGGAAATAAGGCGCGTACTCAGGATCAGAGAAGGAGATCCGCTTGAAATTTACACGAACAACAGCGGAGAAGTAATATTAAAGAAATATTCGCCTATAAATGAACTCAGCCATTACGCGAGCGAATATGCGGAAACAGCGGCAACCATTCTCGGCGCTTCGGTGCTGATTTCCGATACAGATCAGGTGATAGCCGTATCAGGCGGTCTTAAGAAAGATATGGTAGACAAAAAAATCGACTACGAGCTCGATAAAATAATTCAGAGCAAAAATAGATTTTTAAACGATCACAAAATTGTCGTTCCTATCGTATCCCAGGGAGACGCAATAGGTTCAATAACAGTAATTCCGAAAGAACAGGACAAAGTCCTCGGTGACGCGGAGCTTAAAGCCGCTGAAATAGGCGCAAGTTTTCTTGCCAAACAAATGGAAAGTTAGAGCTTAAATACGCTCTAACTTTTTTCCTTTTTTTATTCCGATAATAGCGCTTATACAGCCTATGATACAAAACGCCACACATATGAACATCGACATCGTAAAATCTCCGCCGTTTAAGTCTGCTATAAATCCCCACAGCGACTGCATTGCCGCATTGATAACCCCGTTGATGAGTGAAATCCTTGCCTGTATTTTCGTGTACTCTCTTATTCCAAATGCATCTATTACCACGAGTGGATTGAGCACTGTGGCAGACGCATAAATCATACCGAACATCGCAGCTCCGATCTGCATTATCAATGTCGATGAAGAGCCAAAGAAGAGCATAAAAAGAAGTCCGGCCACAGAAATACCCGCACCTATAGTAACCGCAGCAGGCGTATTCCTATCGGAAATAGCGCCGAGCGTATTTTTGCCCACGAGCGTACCTATTTGCGATACACCTGCGAGCGTTGCCGCAAATGTCAGAGAAGCGCCGAGAGATGACGCATACGATGGCAAAAACGGCACAAATCCGCTCGCCGAACCTATCATCATAAGACTGAGCACAATGTATATAAACGCGCTTGAATGTACCGCCTTTTCCACCGGCACTCCCGTCGCTGATTTGGCAGTCGCCTTTTCTGCTGCATCCTCACTCTCAAACTCTTCAATGCCGTAAGGTCTGATGCCTATATCGCGCGGGTCGTCCTTAAAAACAAAAATCGCAAACGGCAGCGCTATAAACGCTACTATTGCCGCATATAAAAGATACGTCTTTTCCCAGCCGAAGTGCGCCATAAATTTACCGGCCAGCGGATTGATGATTATACCGCTTACACCCGTCATAGATGAAGCAAAACCGATAAAAAATCCTACCTTTTTCTTAAACCACCTGTTAAGCACGACAGTATTTAAAGTCGAGGTCGTAAACGCCGAAACAAAGCCTAAAATGACAGCTGTAATGTAGAAGAAATATACTTTTGTAAACAGCGCCTGCAGCGCAAAACAAACAGCCTGCAGCACGAGATCCACTATTAGAATATGCTTAAGCTTAAATCGCTCTATGAGATTGCTCACAAACATCATTGAAACCGAGCTCGCAAGAGACATCACCGTTGCATAAAAAGCAAACGTACCGCGGCTTACTCCGAGCGCCTCGCTTACCGGCGTATAAAAAATACCTGCACAGCCAAACATAAGAGCTACGCTTGTAAACGAAAATACACAGCAGCAAATTACTATATAAAATCCATAATGTATTTTTTGTTTTTTCATCGAATTCTCCATAATCAACTTTGTATTTTTTATCCTCTCGAACAATTTATTCTATATAATTACTCACATCTTGTCAACTTTCAAATTTTCATTTTTATAATGCAAAGTTTCAAGAAGCTCAAGTGTCTCGCTGAGCTTATCTTTCCTACCGCCGGCAAGTACGTATCTCACAAACGGTTTTACTCCGCCATGTATAAATATATGCTTGCCGTATAACGATACAGCTTCTGCAAGCGCCTCCGGTTTAAGTCCGTTTCTCGCAGCAAAATCGAGCACTATTCTCTTGCTCGGCTTTCCTGATACGGTAACAGTTTCTTCGCGCACACGCGTCGCACCTATGCTCTCCGCCGCTGACCTTATACGCGATATTTTCATAAGATTAACCGTCTCTTGCGGTATATCTCCGAATCTGTCTATGAGCTCGTCCGTGAGTTCATCCTCTTCCTCAGCTGTAACGATACCGGCTATTCTCTTATACATCGCAAGCTTTGTTACCTCGTCGTTTATATATGTATCAGAAATGTAGGCAGCTGCGGCAAGCTCAATTGAAGCTTCTTCCGCATCCGGATTGACAATTTCACCTTTGAGAGCGCGCACGGCATCATCTACAAGCTTGCAGTAAAGCTCATAACCCACGCTCATCATATGTCCCGATTGCGCCGTACCAAGTATATTCCCCGCTCCTCTTATTTCGAGATCGCGCATAGCAACTTTAAAGCCGGCGCCGAATTCCGTAAACTCCTTAATCGCGCGCAGTCTCTTTTCCGCCACCTCTGTAAGCACTTTATCTTTTTGATACATAAGATAAGCATATGCCATTCTGCTGCTTCTGCCTACCCTGCCGCGCAGCTGATAGAGTTGTGACAAGCCAAGCTTGTCGGCATTTAAAATTATTATCGTATTTACATTCGGTATATCTATACCAGATTCTATGATAGTGGTGGCAACGAGCACATTTGTCTCTCCGTTTATGAACGCCAGCATTACTTTTTCAAGCTCGCGTTCATCCATCTGCCCGTGTCCGACTGCCACTCTGGCATCGGGAACAATATCTCTTATTTCGGCCGCGATTTTATTTATACCCTGTACTCTGTTAAAAACAACATAAACTTGGCCGCCGCGCGAAAGTTCTCTTTCGATAATTTCTTTAATAAGCGCATAGTCCTGCTCCAGCACATATGTCTGCACCGGATAGCGTTCCTCGGGCGGCTGCTCTATGATGCTCATATCTTTTATGCCTGTAAGCGACATATGAAGTGTGCGCGGTATTGGCGTTGCGGACAGCGTCAGCACATCCACATTTTTTTTGAGCATTTTGAGCGCCTCTTTATGCTGTACGCCAAAGCGCTGTTCTTCATCGACGACAAGAAGTCCCAGATTTTTAAATTTTACATCTTTCGAAAGCAGCCTGTGCGTACCTATTACGAGATCCACAGAGCCTTCTGCAAGCTTTTTTATTATTTCGTCCTGCTGCTTGCTGCTTCTGAAACGCGAAAGCACCTCCACCGTAAACGGAAATCTTTCAAAGCGCTCTTTGAGCGTATAGTAATGCTGATTGGCAAGAAGCGTCGTCGGCACGAGCACAGCTCCCTGCTTGCCGTCCGCCAGGCACTTAAACATCGCTCGCGCCGCTACTTCTGTCTTGCCGAAACCGACATCTCCTAAAAGCAGCCTATCCATAGCGACAGGCCTTTCCATATCCCTTTTTATCTCATTTATGCAGCGCAGCTGATCTTCTGTTTCCTCATACTGAAAGCTTTCTTCAAACTCGCTTTGCCATACACTGTCCTTTGAAAACGCATATCCCGGCTCTGCCTGTCTTGCCGCCGAAATCTCAATAAGCTCGTATGCCATTTCAGCTATCGCAGCCTTAGCTTTTGCTTTTGTCGCTTTCCATTCGCTTCCCGAAAGCTTGTTGATCTTCGGAGCACCGGAATCGTCTCCTATATATTTTTGGACTATGTCCATCTGATCCACAGGCACATAAAGCATATCCTGCCCCGCGTACTTTATTTTGAGATAATCCTTTTTTACACCCTGTACATCGAGCTGTTCTATACCTATGAATTTTCCTATGCCGTGATTTTCGTGCACCACATAGTCGCCGTTTTTTAGATCCGAAAAATGCGTAAGTTTTTGCCCGACACTCGAACTTTCATTCTTTCTCGTCTTTTTCTTCTTTTGCCCGCCGAATATATCCTCATCTCTCACATAGCAGACTTTATGTTCGGGAAATTCTATGCCGGATGTGAGCTCGCCGCGCACGAGCTTTATCTTGCCGTCAAGCCCTATTCTTTCCGTGAATTCGCTCAGGTTTTCAAGTCTCTCGTCCGTACTGCATACAACTGTCACCTCATAGCCGTGCTTTACATATGATTTGAGCTCTGACTCAAAGATGTCCATTCTGCCGTTAAATACAGGCGTCTGTTTGGAAAGCACGCTGTGAATCTGACTGTACTCGTCTATTCCTTTTATCTGTTTTTTAAAAGGTGTAAATATGTAAACGCTGTCCTGATTATATATGCTAAAATACTCGCCACGCGTCAAATGAATTTTAAAATCCTCGGGTGCGGCGTAGCCCTTTTCCATAAGGACGGCAAAATCCTCCCTGATTTCCGCATTTCTAAAATCCATTGCTTCGTGTACGCGGTCAGGATCATCTATCATAATAACAGAATCTTTACCGAGATATTGCCAAATGTACTCCGCATCATCGTAAAAATAATGAATATAGTTTTCCATAAGCAGCATAGATATGCCCTCGCTCATATATTCCATAAGCTCGTTTTTGCGCTCGCTTAACCTTGCTGCCGCTGCACGCGCTTCATCTGTACCGTTCCTGTCAAGTCTTCTTGCTGCTTCAGTATATTCTTTCTCTATTTTGGCTGCCGCCTTGGCATAAAGCTCTCTATCGTTTATTATTTCCGAGGCGGGAAAAATCGTCACTTCCTTTAAATTCTCTATGGAGCGCTGGGTGTCTATGTCAAAACTTCTTATCGAGTCCACTTCATCGTCGAAAAACTCAATCCGGTAAGGATAATCGGCATCCGGTGTAAATATATCGACAATGCTGCCGCGCATGCTAAACTGCCCGCGCCCATCTACAAGCGTCATATTTTCATATCCCATCGCCGACAGTCTTTCGCGAAGTTCTAAAAGCTCAAGCGTATCGCCGACTGCTGCTTTTATCTTTCTTTCAGTAAGCGTTCTATGCGGCGCTACTTTTTTGAGCACAGCCGATACCGGTGCTATCACTACGCAGTCCTCGCCTGAAGAGAGAGCCTTAAGCGCTTTCATACGTTCAAACAGATTCTCTCTGCTGCCGGCGTCATAGCGCACAAGCGCCTCATCCTGCTCAGGTATCACATATATACTGCCGTCATAAAAAAAAGAAAGGTCTGTCTTTAGCCTCTTCGCTTTTGCATATGAAGAAACTATTATGAGACCCTGACCGCCTTTTTCTTTTTTTATATAAGCAGCTACGGGAGCCACCCTGCTTTCCGATATGCCGGAAATATTAACCGGACTTTTTTTCATACGCTTATCCCCTTTTTTCCCTTACATTATATTCGTTCATCGCCTTATCAATACCGTCGCTCACAATAGCAAGCGCCGCCTTTGCGGCCCGCATCACCGCGTCCTCGAACAGCGGTACTTCTTCCTTCGCAAATCCGCCCGTTACAAAATCGGCAAGGTCACCCCTTCTTTCGCTTCCTATGCCTATTCTTATGCGCGGAAATCCGTCGTCCGCCAGATTATATATTATATTGCGCATACCGTTATGTGTGCCTGCGCTTCCCGATTTTCTTATTCTTATCGTGCCTGTCCTAATATCTATATCGTCGTATATAACCGTGAGATTTTCAAGCGGCAGCTTGTAGAAGTTCATTACTTCGCGCAGCGACTGACCCGAAAGGTTCATATACGTCTGCGGTTTTACGAGCACGACTTTTTGGCCGGAGAAATTCGCTTCTCCGACCAAGGCCTTAAACTTTATCTTATCAACTTTTATTTTTAGTTCTTCGGCGATCTTATCTATTGTCAAAAATCCCATATTGTGGCGTGTATGTTCGTAGCGCTTTCCGGGATTGCCGAGTCCTGCGATGATATACATATATTTACCGTTAGTCAAATAATTTGCTTACAGAATCATTGGTATAGATTCTCACCATTGCTTCGGCAAAGAGAGGTGCAACGGAGAGTATTTTCATATTCGGCAGCATCTTTTCCTGTGGAATCGGCACCGTATTAAGGAGCACGACTTCTTCTATTGCCGAATTCTTAATTCTCTCGATGGCAGGGCCCGAGAGAATAGCGTGCGTTGCCGCCGCCGATACCGACCTTGCGCCCATTTCCTTTATCGCATTTGCCGCATTTGTAATTGTTCCCGCTGTATCTATCATATCGTCTATGAGAATACAGTTTTTGCCTTCGATGTTCCCGATTATATTCATAATCTCACTCTTGTTAGGTTCAGGTCTTCTCTTATCTACGATGGCAATAGGGCAGTTAAGATGTTCTGCGAGGTTTCTCGCTCTCGTAACGCTGCCGTGATCCGGCGATACGACAACTATATCCTCCATATTTTTTTCTCCAAAGTACTTTGCGAGTACCGGCATACCGAGCAGATGATCAACAGGTATATCAAAATATCCCTGTATCTGTGCCGCGTGAAGATCCATTGTGACTACTCTGTCCGCTCCCGCAGCGACGAGCAGGTCCGCGACGAGTTTAGATGTGATCGGGTCTCTCGCCTTAGCCTTTCTATCCTGTCTCGCGTAGCCGTAATAAGGAATAACAGCGTTTATTCTTCCTGCTGACGCCCTCTTCATCGCGTCTATCATAATGAGAAGTTCCATAAGATTATTGTTTACCGGATCGCATGTGGGCTGCACTATGTAACAATCTATACCTCTCACCGTTTCCCATAGGCTGACGGCTATTTCACCGTCGCTGAATGTCGAGACAGTCGATTTACCCAGCGGCTTGCCCATAATCGACGCAATCTCTTCGGCAAGCTCTCTGTGAGAGTTGCCCGCAAACACCTTATAATCCGCAAATGCTCCTGATTTCATGCTCTTTACACCTCTTCCTTAGTACTCTTTTTAACTACTACTTTTTCTTGTTTAACAGTCCTCTTTTCTCAACCCATCCCTCTAAATTGCGCTGCTTTTCTCTCGCAATGGCAAGCGCGCCTGACGGTACATCCTGTGTAATGGTACTGCCCGCCGCAATGTAGGCCTTTTCTTCTACATTTACGGGTGACACGAGATTAGTATTGCAGCCTATAAACGCACCATCTCCGACATTGCTCCTGTGCTTGTCTCTGCCATCGTAGTTTACAAACACGACGCCGCATCCTATATTGACTCCGGCTCCCACATCGGAATCGCCGATATATGCAAGGTGCGACGCTTTGGTACCGTCGCCGAATGACGAATTTTTAATCTCCACAAAGTCTCCCACCTTGCAATCGTTTCCGATTTTGCTTCCCGGTCTCAGATAGGCAAACGGACCGATATGCGTTCTTTCTCCTACCGCGCTTTCAGTTATCACCGAGCTCATTATGTCCGTACCGTCTCCAATTTTGGAATCCTTTATTTTGCTATTCTGTCCGATTACGCAATCCTTTCCGATCACGCTTTTTCCCTCTATAACGACGCACGGATATATAACAGTGCCCGCGCCTATTACAGCCTCTTCATCAATGTAGGCTGTATTTATATCTATAAATTTTACGCCGCGCTCAAGGTGTGCTATATTCACAGCGAGTCTCTTCTCTTCCGTCTTTTTATACTCTTCATATGTCATTACTATTTATTACCTCTTTTTCCAGTCTCTTTCCAGCATAATATCAGCTACTTTGTAAATATCTCCTGCTCCCATCGTAATCACGAGATCACCTGCTTCGGCATTGTTGCTCACAAAGTTGGCTATTTCGTCAAAATCTTTAAAATAATAAACTTCTTTTCCCGGATGCTTTGCCTTGATTTCGTTTACAAGCTCCTTACTGCTGACTTTATATATATTCTTTTCGCGCGCTGCATATATTTCCGCCAGCACCACCTTATCAGCTTTTTCAAACGCATCCGCAAATTCGTCGAACAGCGCCAGCGTCCTCGTATATGTGTGCGGCTGGAATAAGCACCATAGCTGTTTATGCGGTACATTCTGCGCGGCTGCAAGCGTCGCCTTTATCTCCGTAGGATGATGAGCATAATCGTCTACAATCTGCACTCCCGCATCTGTCATACCCACGATATCAAATCTTCTTTCCGTACCGCCAAAGCTTTCAAGCGTCTCAATTATGACGTCCATACCGACGCCAAGTTTATGACAGCACGCAATAGCCGCAAGCGCGTTTAAAATATTATGCTCGCCCGGCACTTTAAGCTGTATTCTGCCGAGAGCCTCTCCGCCGCAATTTGCCGTAAACGCAGGCCTGCCGCTCGAATTAAAGGCGATATCCGTCGCGTAATACGAGCTGCTTTCGTTATATCCAAAATTAACTACATTATTAAGCTTATCAACTACCGATTTTACAAATGAATTGGCGTCGTACGCTACGATGAGGCCGTCGGCAGGCACGAGCTTCGCAAACCTGTCAAACGACTCTACTATGTGATTTATGTCTTTAAAATAATCCAGATGATCCGAATCGATATTGAGAATTATCTCTATTTTCGGTCTCAGTGAAAGGAAGCTGTCCATATATTCGCACGCCTCCGTAATGAAAAAATCCCCCTTGCCGATTTTAACATTACCGCCGATTTCGGTAAGATTGCCGCCTACGAGTATCGTTGGATTTTTGCCAGCTTTATCAAGAATCAAAGAAACCATAGATGTCGTAGTAGTTTTTCCGTGCGTACCGGATATCGCTATGCTGCTCTCATGCTCCTTCATAAGCTCTCCGAGCATTTCCGCTCTCGTCATAATCGTAATTCCGAGTTCCTTTGCACGCACGAGTTCGGGATTATCTGCGCCTACCGCCGCGGAATATATCACAACATCCGCACCTTCTACATTTTTTTCTCTATGGCCTAAAAAAATATGTGCACCTTTTGCTATAAGATTATCTGTAATTTCACTTTCTTTCATATCGGAACCTGTCACCATTATGCCCCGAGAAAGCAGTATTTCCGCGATTGCGGAAAGCCCAATGCCGCCTATGCCAATGCAGTGAGCTTTTTTTATCTGTGACAAATTTATCATTGTCAAATCTCCTCTATAAAAACATACTGTCTGCTATTTTATATTATACGCAAAACACTGATAAAAATCAACCTTGCATTACTCTTTCAGCACTTTTTTCGCTTGAGATAAAATTTGACAAAAAAACGAAAAACATTTACTATTTATTTATAATGAAAGGAGCCTCCGCAATGAAAAAAACTATGCGTATCGGCGCAATTATGAAAATTTTAACTGACGCCCCTAACAAAAATTTCAGCCTTAAATACTTCTGTGATCTCTTTGACGCGGCTAAATCGAGCATCAGCGAGGATCTGAAAAACGTATCTGAAATCTGCAAAGCTATGGAGCTCGGAAGCATCGAGACTACACCCGGTGCTGGAGGCGGTGTAAAATTTGTGCCTTATATATCAGATGAAAAAGTGCGCGAGCTTCAGGAAGAGCTGTGCGATAGGCTGCGCGATAAGAGCCGCATACTCGGCGGCGGATTTCTCTACACCTCCGATATTATGTTCGACGCGTATACTGTAAGCCGCGTAGCTGCTGTATTTGCGCGTAAATTTCAAAATGCGGGCGCAGATTTTATAGCTACAATAGAGACAAAAGGCATACCTGTAGCTACGATGACAGCGTATCTCCTCAATTTGCCGCTTGTCGTGATAAGGCGCGAAGCTAAAGTCAGCGAGGGCTCTACCGTAAGTATCAACTATTTTTCCGGCTCTTACGACCGAATACAGAAGATGTCGATTTCCAAGCGCGCTGTAAAAAGCGGCTCGCGTGCGATCATCATTGATGACTTTATGCGCGGCGGCGGCAGCGTCAACGGTATCGCGGAAATACTCAGCGAGTTTGATGTCAGTATTGTCGGTACGGGAGTGGTGATGACAAGCACCGTGCCTGAACGCAAGAAAATCAGCGACTACGTGTCGCTATTGCTTCTCGGCGATGTCGATGAAGAGCGCAAAATAACAGATATACAACCAAATTGTCAGATTTTTTAAAAAATACTTGCCAAAAATTTTCTGACAGTTTATAATTATAGCTGTATACATAAAGTATGCAATACTACATTTTATAATTGAGCCGAAAGGGTGGTGTATCTATGAATATTACCGATGTAAGAGTCCGCAAAGTAAGCGAAGAAGGAAAAATGAAAGCCGTTATATCTATTACATTTGACGATGAATTTGTTGTACACGACATTAAGATTATCGAAGGTCAGAATGGACCGTTCATCGCGATGCCGTCACGAAAAATGGGCGAAGGCGATTTCAGAGATATTGCTCACCCGCTTAATTCGGAAACAAGAAACAAAATCAAAGACGCTATATTTGCAGAATACGAAAAAGTACTTGCAGAGCAGCCAGAACAAACGGAAGCTGAATAGGACAAAAATATGCCGCGCGGAAATCAATAAATTGTACCGCGCGGTTTTTCTTATCTTTAAACTTATCACTTTTTATACTCTTTACATAATTTAATCTCTATACGCAGTCAAAACCGAAGAGCAGATTTTCCTTTGCGTGGCAATCTGATGTAATCAGCACCTCCCCGCCCTCTCTATAAATTTCGTCGAGTATAAATTTTGCAGGATATGGCTCAGTTCTGAGCCCGCGCGCTATTGCCCCTGTATTGATCTCAAAGGCAGCAGGTGTTTTTAAAAGTGCACGTACAGCAGCAAGCGCAGCGTTTCTGTATCTTTCATCTTTCGTATCAAACAGCGCGTCATCCTGATTGAACTTAGTGATAAGATCGAAATGACCTACTATGTCGCACTTTGTTTTTCTGTAAATATCGGCAACGATTTTATAATAATCCTCGGCATAGGCATAGAAATCACCGCCGTAATAAATTTTCACATCTTCTTCCTGCTGCTCGCGCGTCCAGTCGACTGTAAGGTACACGCCGTCTTTTAAGATGTAATGCACCGAACCGATCACATAGTCGTATTCATCTGTGGGCTCTTCAGAATAGTAGTCCTGCTCCACCCCCAGCAAAATCTCTATCTGCCCGCGATACTTTTCTTTGAGGGCGCGCACTTCTCTTTTGTATTCTTCTGTTTTCTCGCGCGACATACAGTAGCTTTGGTCGAATTCGGTAAAAGAATGCCCTGAAAATCCGATTGACGGGCAGCCGAGTCTTATCGCTTCAAGCACAAGCGCTTCCGGCGTATCATTTCCGTCGCAGTAAACTGTGTGCGTATGGTAATTGGACATCGTCGTTTTTTCCATCTTTTTTCCCTCATTTTTACTTCATTACTTTATCATTCTTTCATCTCGCCGTTCTGCCGCCCGGTCATTTCGTCATCTTTTCCTGCTTTACCTTATGGTCGATGATATGGCGCGAGGCAAGCTCCTTGCGGATATCCTCAGTGCTTATACCCATCTGCACCATCAGCACCATTATATGATAAGCAAGGTCGGCAATTTCGTACACCGTTTCCGCTTTGTCATCAGCCTTGCCGGCTATGATTACTTCCGTAGCCTCTTCACCAACCTTTTTCAAAATTTTGTCTATACCTTTTTCAAAGAGATACGTCGTGTACGAGCCTTCAGGTCTCTCTTCTTTTCTGCCTGCGAGCATATCGTAAAGTCCGTCTATGCTGAATTCCTGCAACTCCGCACTTTGGTATACGGGATTAAAGAAGCATGAATCGCTGCCTGTATGACACGCGGGGCCATCCTTTTCTACCATTACCACAAGTGCATCCTTGTCGCAGTCTGCTGCTATCGACACAATGTGCTGGAAGTTGCCGCTCGTTTCGCCTTTAAGCCAAAGCTCCTGGCGCGAACGGCTAAAAAAACAGGTACAGCCTTTTTCCATAGAAATTTTAAGGCTTTCCCTGTTCATATATGCCAATGTCAGCACCTTTTTGCTCACGGCATCGACTACTATCGCAGGAATGAGCCCTTTATCGTCAAATTTTAGTTCCTCAATGTTTGTCATTTTACAACCTCACTGTAATGTTATTTTTTGCAAGCTCCGCCTTTAAATCAGGGATTTTTATTTCACCAAAGTGAAATACCGAAGCAGCAAGGCCTGCGTCTATATCGGGGATTTCTCTAAATAAATTTATAAAATCAGCAGTCGACCCAGCACCTCCCGAAGCAATAACGGGTACATTTACAGCCGCGGTAACGGCTTTCAGCATTTCGATGTCAAAGCCCTTTTTTACACCATCAGTGTCTATAGAATTGACAACGACCTCTCCTGCGCCGAGTTCAACGCACTTTTTAATCCAGCCTATCGCTTCCATACCGGTATCCTCGCGCCCGCCTTTGGCAAATACGCGGAATTCGCTGCCAACCCTCTTCACATCTGTAGAAAGTACTACGCACTGGTTGCCGTATTTCTGCGCCGCTTCCTTTATGAGCTCAGGATTCTTGATAGCTCCCGAATTTACACTCACCTTGTCCGCGCCGCATTTGAGCACGCGGTCAAAATCAGCGACTGTGTTTATGCCGCCTCCGACCGTAAGCGGAATAAATATCCTTCTTGCAACTTTCGTCAGTATATCGGTAAAAAGCTCCCGACCCTCAAACGAAGCTGTAATGTCGTAAAATACAAGCTCATCCGCTCCGTTTTCCGAATAGTACTCAGCAAGTCCGGTTGGAGATGAAACATCGACAAGTCCTTCAAAATTCACGCCCTTCACAACGCGCCCGTTTTTTACATCGAGACACGGAATTATTCTCTTGGTAATCATTTTGCCACCTCTATCGCTTCCCTTAAATCTATCGCGCCTGTATAATACGCTTTGCCGATAATCGCACCGTAAAGATTCATCGCGCGCAGCGCTTTTACATCATCTAAATTTGAAACACCGCCTGATGCCGTAATGTCCAAAGAGTAGCGTTCTGCAAGCTCTTCGTACATAGCGAGGTTTGTGCCCTTCATCGCTCCATCCTTTGATATGTCGGTACAGATAATATTTTTAATACCGATGTGCTGCATCTTATCGAAAAAGTCTGCGAGCGAATACTGCGATTTTTCAAGCCAGCCTTTTATGGCTATGAAACCATCCTTTACATCAGCGCCGACTGCAATCTTTTCACCGTATGCCGCTGTCGCTTCTCTTAAGAAACTCTCGTCTGTAACCGCCGCCGTACCCAGAATTACGCGTGAAACTCCGCAGTCAAAATAGCGCTTCACCGTCTCCATATCGCGGATGCCGCCGCCAATTTCAACGAATAGGCTTGTCTCTTTGGCAACCTTAGCTACTATTTCAATATTTGCTGTCGTGCCGTTTTTTGCGCCCTCAAGGTCTACCATATGTATGTACTCTGCACCCTTTTTTTCAAAGTCATGCGCAATTTCTATTGGATTGTCACTGTAAACAGTCATATTTTCGTAATCGCCCTTGAAAAGACGCACTGCTTTTTTATCATACAAATCTATTGCCGGTAAAATAATCATTTTAATTCTCCGTTTCACAGAATGCTCTTAAAATATTAAGTCCTACGTTTCCGCTTTTTTCAGGGTGAAACTGGCAGCCCATTATGTTTCCGCTGGCCGCCGCCGCCGTCACGCGTGCTCCGTACTCGGTATCGGCAATGACGCTGTCTTCGCAGTCCGCAGCGTAGTAGGAGTGCACAAAATACACAAAATCGCCCTCTTTTATGTATTTAAAAAGCTTGTGCTCTTTTTTGAAGCTAATGGCGTTCCAGCCGATATGCGGTATTTTGAGGTTTTCTGGAATATATCCTGCCAGAGGAACTATGCTTCCTTTTATAAGCCCAAGTCCTTCGTGCTCACCGTATTCATAGCTCTTTTCAAATAGAAGCTGCATTCCAAGGCATATGCCCATAAGCTCCTTGCCGCGCGCAGCTTCTTCCTTTATAACTATATCGAGCCCGCTTTCTTTTAATTTTAATGCAGCGTCTGCAAATGCGCCTACGCCGGGAAGTATGAGCTTATCTGCATTTTTTATTTCCTCCGGATCTGATGTCACCTTTGCTTCGGCGCCGATAAAGCCGAGCGACGAGCGCAGCGAAAACAGATTGCCCACTCCGTAATCTATTATTGCTATCATCTAAAGACTTCCTTTCGTCGACGGTATTTCGTCCGCATACTTTTCGTCTATCGCCACCGCATCTTTGAGACTGCGCGCAGCGGACTTGAACGCGCCTTCTATGATATGATGCGAATTGATGCCCGCAAGCTGTCTTATATGGAGAGTAACTCCCGCATTTTGCGAAAAGGCATACCAAAATTCGCGGCACAGCTCTGTATCAAATGTACCGACTTTTTCTGTCGGGATTTCAAGCGCATAAAAGCAGCCGCCTCTTCCCGAAATATCGACTGCCGTGAGAATGAGCGCCTCGTCCATCGGCAGCAGCGTATTTCCATATCTTACGATGCCTTTTTTATCGCCGAGCGCAGCGGCAAACGCTTTGCCAAGACAAATTGCTATATCCTCAACGGTATGGTGATCGTCCACGTCAGTATCGCCTTTACAGAAAACATCAAGGTCAAAGCGCCCGTGTTTTGCAAAGAGCGTAAGCATATGATTGAGAAAGCCACATCCCGTATCGCAGTTTGACCTGCCGCTGCCGTTAAGACTGAGTTTCAGCATAATATCGGTTTCCGCCGTTTTTCTTTTTATTTCCGCATTTCTCATCCTTCCTGTTCCTCCAATATCTCCTTTACTGTCTGCACGAGCTTTTCCATCTGCGCCTGCGTGCCTATCGTAATACGGTTATAATCCCTGATAATTTCTTTATCAAAGTGTCTTATAAGTATACCTCTTTTTTTGAGTTCTGTATAGAGCTTTTCACCGCTTATGCGCTCCGATTTTGCAAAGATAAAATTCGCCTTTGACGGAAGAACGGTAAAGCCGAGCTTTTTTAGCTCGGAAGCTGCTTGCTCACGATTTTCTTCTATTATACGGCAGTTTTTCATATAATAATCGTTATCGCAAAGTGCGGCATAGCCGGCTGCAGCCGTCATCCTGTTGATGTTATACGGATTTGTCGAATAGCGTATGGTATTTATGTCGCTTATCAGCTCTTCACTGGCAATGCCGAAGCCGAGTCTTGCCCCAGCCATCGAGCGCGACTTGGAAAATGTCTGTGTCACAAACAGATTATCGTACTTATTTATGAGCGGCACTGCGCTCTCGGCGCCAAAATCCACATATGCCTCGTCGATTATAACAAGGTTATCAGGGTTTGAAGCTACTATTTTTTCTATGTCTGTGAGAGGAAGCTCATAGCCTGAAGGAGCGTTCGGGTTTGGGATTACGATATTTTTATTTATGCCCGTATAATCTTCCGGATTTATCGTAAAATCACAGCGCAGCGGAATTTCCGTATACGGTATATGATTAATATCGGCAAATACCGTGTAAAATCCGTATGTTATATTCGGAAACGCAAGCGGTCTTTTTTCATCGGCAAACGCCATAAATGCGAAATTCAGCACTTCGTCCGAGCCGTTTGTCACTACCACCTGAGACGGCTTTACACCGTAAACTTCGGCAATTTTGGCCGTGAGCTCCTTTGAATCGGGATCGGAGTAGAGCTGAAGTCTTTCCGCTTCTGCTGCTACCGCTTCTGCGACGCCCTTTGACGGCGGAAACGGCGACTCGTTGGTATTAAGCTTTAGATACTTTATCTCCTGCGGCTGCTCTCCCGGAACATACGGCACAAGATTTTTATATTTTTCACTGAAAAATCTGCTCATTTTTACTCCCTTTTCTATATACTTCGTCTATATCATATATTTCTCCGCACCTAAGGCGCGGATATTGGCCCTTGCTTTCTCACTATTTTCTAAAACGCACGAGCACACTTTCAGCGTGTCCTCCAAGTCCTTCTTTTTCAGCAAAACAAGCTACTTTATCGGCAACTTTTTCGAGCGCCTGCGCACTGAAATATGTGAACTGAGATTTTTTTACAAAGTCATCGACCGAAAGCGGTGAAGAAAAGCGCGCCGTTCCGCTTGTAGGAAGCGTATGATTCGGCCCTGCAAAATAGTCTCCAAGCGCTTCCGGACAATTTTTACCCATAAATATCGAGCCTGCATGCTTTATCTTGTCGAGATAGTCAAACGGATTATCCATGCACAGCTCGAGATGCTCCGGTGCAATTTCATTTGCTATATCTATTGCCAGCATCAGATTATCCTCCGCGACGATGATTTTACCGTTATTTTCTATGGACGCTCTTGCGATTTCAGCCCGCGCGAGCTTTGGTATCTGCATCTCAAGCTCTGCGCTTACCCGCTCCGCAAAGGCCCTGCTGTCCGTAACCAAAACCGCACTTGCCATTTTATCGTGCTCCGCCTGCGACAGCATATCGGCGGCAACGAATTTCGGATTGCATGTTGAATCCGCAACCACGAGAATTTCACTCGGACCCGCTATCATATCTATCGCCACTCTGCCGAACACCTGCTTTTTGGCTTCAGCTACATAAGCATTGCCCGGTCCGACTATCTTGTCAACTTTCGGCACCGATTCGGTACCGTATGCAAGCGCTGCTACTGCCTGAGCGCCGCCTGTTTTAAAGATACGGTCTATACCGGCAATTTTAGCAGCCGCAAGGATTACAGGATTTACTTTTCCGCTTGCTAAAGGCGGCGTTACCATTACGATTTCAGCGCAGCCCGCAATTTTAGCAGGTATACTGTCCATAAGCACGGTTGATGGATATGCCGCTGTACCGCCCGGCACATATATACCGACTTTCTCTATCGGCATCACCTTCTGTCCCATTACAACGCCGTCCTTATCATTGATAACAAAGCTGCTTCTTACCTGCTTTTCGTGAAAATGTTTGATATTGGCCGCTGCTTCTTCGAGTACAGCTATGAATGCAGGTTCTACCGCACCAAACGCCTCTTTAATTTCTGCGTCCGTCACCTCAAGTGCTGCGAGCTTTGCACCATCGAATTTTTCCGCATACGATACAAGCGCTTTGTCGCCGTTTTTTACGACCTCCGCAATTATTTCACTTACTGCTTTGCTGACATTTTCCTCTGTATTCTGCCGCGCGAATATTTCGCTGTTTTCAACTTCTCCATAATTATATATCTTAATCAATTTTTATCTGCTCCTTTATCCTGCTGACCACGGTTTCTATTTCTTTATTCTTAAACTTAAAGCTCGCTTTGTTTGCAATTAACCTCGCGCTTATTGAGCTTATGACTTCGAGCACCGCAAGATCGTTTTTTTTAAGCGTTGTACCCGTTTCCACGAGGTCAACTATGACATCGGAAAGACCGAGTATAGGCGCAATTTCTATCGAGCCATTGAGCTTTATGATATCTATATCGCGCCCGCTCTGAGCATAGTACTGACGCGCAGTATTGGTAAATTTGGTCGCGACCTTGAGCTTTTTTTCGCCGCTGTCGCGGAAGTCTTTAGGCCCCGCCACGCACATACGGCATTTGCCGACATTGAGATCTGCAAGCTCGTAGATTTCAGGCTCGTATTCTATGAGAATGTCTTTGCCGACAACACCAATATCGGCAGCTCCACGCTCTACATATATTGAGACATCGGACGGTTTTACCCAAAAATAGCGCACCTGTTTTTCTTCGTTTTCAAATATGAGCTTGCGCGTTTTTTCCTTAATCTGCGGGCATTCGTAGCCTGCGGCCTCAAACATGTCATACACTTTATCTCCGAGTCTGCCCTTTGGAAGTGCAATGTTAAGCATTATCTGGCCTCCTTTTCGATGTTTATGAGCTCTCTGTATCTCAATTTGCCGGGAATGGTCTTCTGGGCACTCACACTCTTTCCCGCTTCTGTAAGCTCTCTGACTTTGTCAGCTACCACCTTTACATCCGTTTTTTCATTATATATAAGCAGCACATCGACATCGTATTTGCTGCTCTCTGTTCCGAGCGTTTCGAGGAGATCAAGGTAAACGGCGAAGCCGACCGCTCCTGATTTTCTGCCCATCTTTTCCATAAGCTTGTCGTACCTGCCGCCGGCAAGCACCCCTTCATATATACCGTTTATAAAGCCTTTGAACACTATGCCGTTGTAGTAGTTCATATCGTTTACTATGGAAAAATCGAGAAAAACTTTATCCGCATATTCCGTCGTTTCAATGAGCGCCTGAAGCTCGCACAGCTCTGAAAGCGCGGCTCTTCCGCATTTGGTTTCGCAGATTTTATCGAGCTTTTCTATCACTGATTTCATATCGCCGTAGAGCCCAATAAAACTGCATATTTTCGCTGTTTTCTCTGCGGAAACCCCGTTTTCTTCACAAATACGCGCAAGGTCGTGCTCATTCTTTTCCGCGATGCACTGCGCTACTGCTTTTCTGAAACTGTCGCTGCCGCCCGCCTCTTCGAGAAGCGCGGAAAGTATGCCGAGATGGGAAATTTCAAGAACGAATTCATCCGCAATCATCGCCAGGCTCTGCGCCGCAAGGTGTACCGCTTCAAACACATCGTAAAGGTCGATATCGCCTATACACTCAAGCCCCGCCTGCATTATTTCCGTGTACTGATGCGTGCTGCCTGATACTCTGTAAATGTTTTCATTATAATATACTTTCTGCTTGCAGCCCGGCGCGTCAACTCCGCTTTTGATTACGGACAGTGTAACATCAGGCTTGAGCGCAAGAAGCTTACCGTTCGTATCGTTAAAGGTGATGATGCGGTCGCTTACAAGAAAGTCCTTATTTCTTACATAAAGGTCATATTCTTCAAATTTGCTCATTTTAAATGGCATATAGCCATATTTTTTATATAACGAACGCAGTGAAAAAATCGCTTTTTCCTCGTTCTTTAAGAGTTTTTCGTCTATCAATTCAGGGTCCTTTCTGTATGCATTTATATGTATTTGGTTGTACGCGCTTCTGCTTCTGCACCTGTTTTTCTTATCTTTCACGTCTGCATATATTAGTGCTTAGCCCGACGTTTACTTTATTATGATAAAGCAGTAATGCGTTACAACGATAAATTATACTGCCTTACACTGCTATTGTCAAGTCAATTAAGTATATATTTTACAAGAAATTTTTATTTTTTACCGGAGATGTTTTTCATCTCATCAATTACCATACATATATGTACAAAAGCGGACGAGCATCTCCTCTCGTCCGCTTTTTCTAATACAACAATATTTTATACGCCTAAAGTTTTAATAGTTTTTTTGCATTATTATAAAATACATCCTCAAGCTGACTATCGTTAAGGCCGCTGACAATCGTCCTTTGCATTTCCACCGTCGGATGATGAAACGGTGCGTCAAGCCCCCACATAATCCTGTCAGCTCCGACCTGCTCGTAAGCTTCTTTGATTTTCGTATGCATAGGCATTCCTGAGGTTTCGAGATATAAATTAGGATATTTCTTGGCCATATCTATTGCCGACTGCACGTACATACCGTTGCCGTGACCCATATGAATCATTACCATTTTGACATCCGGATATATGTCCGCAAGCTGTGCCACGCTCCACGGCAGTGAAAAAGGAGGATGTCCCGTATGAATCATAAGCGGAATATCAAGCTCGCCCGCAAGCTCCGCTATCGGGAATACGCATTCATCGTTAGGCAGATAAGCCTGGGAAAGCGGATGCAGCTTAATTCCCTTAAAGCCGTGATTTTTTACAGCATCCTTTATAATATCGAGAGCGTCTTTTTCCATAGGATTTACCCAAGCTGCGCCTATAAGCCTGTCCGGATATTTGTCTACTGCTTCTATGCTCTCTTTGATTGGGAATGTTGAAATTACCGCCTTTTCTACGTTATATTCGTCCATATCTGCTATCAGCTCTTCCGCTGTGATGCTTACATTTGACCAACTTCCGAATACTCCAATGTGACTGTGGGCGTCGATCTTCTTAAAACTTTTTATTCTATCCAACATTTTCCTGCTCCTTTCCTACCGACTTTCCATCCGTAGTGTAAACAAAATTCTTTCTGAGTGCGGTTTTCTGAAGCGCCTCTGAAATCACAAATGCGATAATAATTCCCGAAACCGTCTGGAATGTGAGGCCCGGGATTGCCGCAATTGCCGCAGCTTTTCCAAAAAGCACAAACCAGAAAAATTCATAGGCAAATCCCTGTACTACGCCTCCCGCTAAGGCTGCAATTATAAAGAGCGCTCTGCCTTTGAGACCCGCTAAATGGTGTTTTATTATAAGTCCCATAACGAGCGCCATCAGTGCCTTGCAAATCATCGTAGGCACCGCCCATATCGTATATCCGCTTACGACATCTGCGATTGCGGCACCGAGACCTCCCGCTACCGCTCCGCGTTTTCCGCCGAGCATAAGTACTGAAAGAAAGATCATCGAATCTCCTATGTGTGCATAACCAAACGGCCCTGGAAATTTAATTATGAATACTCCCAAAAATACAATGGCAACGAAAAGCGCCGTCTCGCAGAGCTTTCTTACGCGTTCTGTTTCTTTCATTTTGCACCTCCCAATTTTTATTTACATTATGATAGCACTAAAGTGTCATCAATAAAATATGCAATAATAAAAAATTTTTGAAGTACAATTATATCGCCTTTGCTGAATTCAGCTATATTTTTATATTATAAAACACAATTTCTTCATTTTTTGAAGGGTACAGTTTTGTTGCACCGCCATACTGCGCTTATACAGTCGGCGGCGGGCAGCAAAAAACGATGCCAATTTAAGTCATAATGCTTATGCTTGATCTTTTATGAATGCCGCATTAGCATTGATGAATATTGACATCGTTTTGAAGTTTAACAATTTTAATTTGCCGTTTTACTATTTGAGCGCATCTACAAAGCTTTTAGGTACCATTGTCTTGCCGTTTTCAAGTTTTACGGACAGCGAAAGCTTTTCCATTCTGTC
This sequence comes from uncultured Clostridia bacterium, assembly GCA_944383465.1. GTDB lineage: Bacteria > Bacillota > Clostridia > Peptostreptococcales > Anaerovoracaceae > QAKD01. Next base: position 4,292 of record CALWPQ010000029.1, on the reverse strand, counting down.
GAGCGGTTGAATATCTCTCGTCATATGTGTATATGTAAACTCGTCGCTTCCGATTGTAATTTCCGCTGTAATATCATCCTTTGTAAGGATGATTGGCTTTTTATTGCTTGTCCAGGTTACCGTATAACCCTTTTCCTCGGCAAGCGTTCTGAGCTCTACATACGTATCGTCAGCCTCATCCTGCACTATCGTTTTCCCTGTAAACTGCTCATAATATGCATCAAAAGCAAGCACTGCGTCGCTGTCTGCAACTATGATTCCCACAGTTCCCGCAGTCTGCGGCGGAAGACTCATAGTCGTCGGCGAGTTGGCGTCGATAAGCGCGAATATATGCATATCTTTTTTGAGTTCGCTCTGCTTGATCATACTTCCGGTCGCCGTATTCACGATTTTTACATCTTCTTTAAGAATAAGAACAATTCCCTCAGGTGCGGTTCCGAGCGTAACCCTCATATATCCATTACTTTCAGCAACATCTGTAATAACTCCGCTTTCAACTGCATATTCCGCAGTCTTCACATTTTCTGTGCCAGCCTGCGCCGATATAGGAACTGCTGTCAGAAGCGAATTATTCGTCTCTGTTTCTGCTGCAAATGCAGCTCCCGACATAAGCATTACCGTACACATAACGCCTGCGGCAATTCTCATCTTTTTCATAGCTTTATTTCTCCTCCCAAAATTAAATTACCTTATAAATAAGTGTAGTTTTGTGCATTCATAAATTATGACGGCGTGCCTATTTAAAAAGTTCCGCGCTTTTTAAAAGATTTTTTAACTGATATTGCCTCTTCATATTTTCAAATGACATATGAGAGATGGTAAGTCGGCAGTTTCCTAAAATAGAGTTTGTAGCTTGCCTTATGAGTATATGGCATTATGTATATATGTATCCTATACTAATTTACGTGTGGTTCGGAAAATTGAATAAGTTAAAAACCGCATTGAATGCCACGTATACGATTATCTGTTTCGCCGGTTTATAACAAAGAATGCTTTGTCATGACTGCCAATGTGGTGCACTGTTTTTAAAAGGCAGAATTAAAAATTACAAAACATTTCATGCTCATGTAGCTTATGAACTGTTTCAATTCGATGCGCATTGTCATAGTGATTCCTATTAGTTATTATCAGCCTTATTGACCGTTATGAGCGAATTAAGGAAAACGGTTAGCATTTTGTAATACTAACCGTCTCTTTTAATTATAGACTGAGTAATTGCTTTTTCTTTTCTTCAAACTCTTCTTGCGTAATAACACCGCTATCAAGTAATTCTTTGTAGTTTTTTAATTCACTTGCAGCTCCGATATTAACTTCCCCCTGCTGATGTACTGCTGATTCTTTCTTTGCCGTTATAATATTATTCATCTTGTCTTGCATCAGGATCGGTGCAATAATCGGCAGGAAAATAGCCATAATCAAACAAAGTGTTGCGCTGTCAGCAGAAAGTCCCTTTTGCTTTGCCAATTTATCAATACGCTGTGCGCTCTTATATGTCCAGTAGAGAACATAGAACGGTATAAACATGCAAAGCAGTAGCTTAGTAGCAGGCTCTCTTGGTTCTTCATCTTTAACGGCATTTAGATAGCCTGTTACCTTGTAAATCCAAATCAAATACCAGATACCAAAAGTAAATAACAATAGCAAAACATGCTTTACCATACTGCAATAGGCTTCGCCAGGCAAGGCAGACATTGTATATTCTACGCCATCATAAGAGGTTTTTGTATTATAACTAAATGTTGCTTCTTTGCTGGGAATACCATCGGGGAATACAATCCAGATGATAGTCAATACAACAGCACCAACTTCAACAACCCTTTGCAACAATACAGTTCCGCCTCTTCCGATAAATATAGCCCCTATAACATCTATAAGAGAAACAATGCCAATACATATAATTGGAACAAACCAAAACTTTTTAGACGTTTCTTTAAATTGAACTAAATAATTTGTGAACTGAGATAAGGCAAATAATAAGATAAGTACATACCCCGCAATATATATAAGGATAAATAATTTCGAGAAAAAATTATTAGGATTAAGAAAACTAATAATACTGTTTAGAGTTATAATAGCTAAACCAATACAAGCAATAATATCTCTGCGCTTCATAAATAGAGATATAGAGATTAAAATACTACCGATAATAAAAAGCAGTGCGCTAATTGAATATGTAATAGGATAGTATTCATATACCATACTTGCTCTAATAGAATTAATAAATGCCGGTATTTTCATTAATGCCAATAAAGCAAAAAGAATACCCCCCCCGACAAAATTATACTGCGCCAGAATTTCTTTCTTTTCTTCCATTGTAATTTCCTCCTTTTTTGAATGAACATTGTGGGCATACGCTTATAAAATTATATAATATGAAATTTGTTTTTGTCAATAATAACCTGACAAATTGCAATGCCTTTAATTGCACCGCATAACTCGTCTATTTTCTTTCGCTACCATACAATGCAAAAATAAAGTAGATGATAATATTGACGATTTATCTTTTGAGATTGGTAAAAATATAAAAAAGTATATTTTCGCACAATCGTATTATTTCAAAGCTTTTTTAAAAATAATGTTGCCGTGGCAGACAAATAATACTTTTATCATTAACGAAAATCCTCCTAAAATGCCGTGTTCTGCCCCGATTTGCCGCAGTTTGTCGACTATATATTTTGCTCTGAGATTGTTAAATTTGTCACAGAATAAGCAAAATGCGGCAAAACGTTGCAAGCCCGGGACATGAAACGTAGTCAAAACGTAGTAAGAACAGGGGTGTTTTACTACTGCGATTTATTACTTTTCAAAAAAATTTCTTTTATTGTAGAGGGATATATTCCTTAAAAATATTGCAAAGTGCTTCCGCACAATCATCAGTTACATTCAATAATTTCAAAACATAATCAATATAATATTGCTTTTTCCATCCAAAAGAATTTGACAAACCAGTATATGGTAAAAGCCCCTTATTGTTAATGACTCTAAGTGCTTCCAAATAATCGGCTTCATCTACTATTCTCTGTAATTCATTCAAAACGCTATTATATACCTCCATTGCATTAGTTTCCGATGATATAGAATTTAGATTCTCAACATATTCTGAAATTGAAGTAACAGATTTATTGCTTATCTGATTAATAACATTTTGACATTTTTGCGTTGCAAACAAAAGTGCTTGTCCATTTATATTTCTTTTCAAAAAATCAATCGTTTTCTCCTTTGTTGCGGAAACAATTTCCTCAACATTTTCAATATTCTGCTTATGAGCTACAATTCTTATTACCTCTGGTAATAAAAACAAATTCTCTATTTCTGCAACCTTAGGTACAAAGATATCATAAGTACGAAGAGAATTTATTTCTTCTTCTGTTCTTCTATCCCGATCAATAATCCCCTTTACCTCTTTGTAATGAAACTCGCGCATGCGATTATACGCTTTTGTTGTTTGAATAACTGTGCCACACCCCTCTAATGGTATGATATTATAATCTTCAAAAATCTTTGAATACAACTTTCTATCCGTACTTTTATCAGGAGTACCTTCAACAAGAAGTATTTTCTGCCTATTTCCTAAAATCTCTAACAGCAAATCATCAGAAAAAGAAGCTTCTTCTAATAAATCATATTCCCAAATAGGTCCCACATCCATACTTTTGACCCATATAATTTGTGTATTAATTCTTGTACTTGCAAAATCTAAGTTATGAGTAATATACAGAAAAACACAATCTGGTCGCGCAGCTTCAACTGCATCCCATAAACGAACAAGTATAGATTTATGTAGATGATTTTCCGGTTCATCAACAATAATAAGACTATTATCCTTTGCGCATATAACTTCTGCAATATAATGGAATATGGCTCGTTCTCCATCACTCATTTCACTGCCATTATATTTATCCGTATTTCCGGTCGCACATATAACCTCAATTTTCCCTGCACATATTTGCAATTGCCTGTGCGTAATGACTTGTTCCCAAATTTCCTTTATCTTCTCCAGTTTTGTTTCATTATCAAATTGAGAATTTCCTTCTTTATGATTTTTTCTATACTCAATGCTCTTTTCATAATTCTCCGTCATTAAATATACCATAAGAGCATTAAAGTCATTCAACATATGTATTTCCGGCTTGTTCCCCCACCTGTTATTTTTCTTCCCATAATTTTTAAGCCACTCTTTATTTTCGTTTGTTGTACCATATATGAACTGTTCCTCAGCAGTACTTAGTTCTGTAGGACTCACAGATTTGGGCATATTAAGCGATTTTTGAGCAGATATTCGATGAATATTA
>CALWPQ010000028.1 GCA_944383465.1 uncultured Clostridia bacterium | reverse complement strand
GGAGTTATGGACAAGGACGGCCGCGTGTATAAAAAGCATTACGCAAAATACCGTCAGATCAACAGATATTTGGAAATCGTAGACGATGCACTCTCTTATCTGCCTCAAACGGACAGGCCTCTGCGCATTATAGATTTCGGCTGCGGCAAAGCATATCTTACTTTTGCTCTATACTACTATTTGAAAATACTCAAGGGGAGAAGCGTTGAAATTGTCGGTCTCGATCTCAAAGAAGATGTCATAGAATTCTGCTCCGAAATTGCGCGCGATCTTGGCTACACCGAGCTTAAGTTTTTGCTCGGCGACATTGCTGACTACACAAACGACTATGCCGATATGGTGGTAACGCTGCACGCATGTGACACTGCCACCGACTATGCGCTCATAAATGCTGTCTCGTGGAATGCCCCCGTGATACTCTCGGTGCCATGCTGCCAGCACGAGCTTTTTAAGCAGATAGACAACCCCATCCACGACCCCATATTTAAGCACGGCATTTTAAAAGACCGTTTCACGGAAATACTGACCGATGGACTGCGCGCACTCAAGCTCGAAGAGGCAGGCTACAAAGTATCGCTCATCGAGTTCACATCGCTTGAGCACACAGCCCGCAATATAATGCTTCGAGCCGTCAAAGAACAGGAAACAAGCGCCGCGGCAGAGCCGGGGACACAAAGCACAGATGCAAACTTTGATACCAAAAATGGCAGCAATAGACAAGCTGTCGAAGATGCAAACGGCAATGCTGTAAACGAGGTTAATAAAAGACGCAGAGAAAAAGCTGCGTGCGAATATGAAGCCCTGCGCGACTTCTATAAAGTATCGCCTACCATCGACAAACTCGTAATTAATAACGATTTTAAAGTAAAAAAATAAAAGGCCGCTGATTTTTATAAAAATCAGCGGCTTTTCTTAAACCTTGTTTACAGCCAAGAAATCGTATTTTACACATACTTGCGCATATATTTGAGTGCGTTTTTTTCGAGCCTTGACACCTGCGCCTGGCTTATGGATATTTCTTCTGCAACTTCCATTTGCGTTTTGCCTTCAAAAAATCGCAGTTCGAGAATATGACGCTCACGCGGCGAGAGCTTGGCCATAGCCTCGGAAAGCGCGATGTTCTCTATCCAGTGTACATCGCTGTTTTTCGTATCTTTCACTTGATCCATCACATATATCGGATCGCCGTCATCGTGAAAAACAGGCTCATACAGTGAAATCGGCTCCTGTATCGCGTCGAGCGCAAGCACGAGATCCTCGCGCGGCACACCCATTTCTGTCGCAATTTCCGAAATGCTTGGCTCGCGCTGCATCTCTCTTCCCATCCGCTCTCTTATAGAAAGCGCCTTATAAGCCGTATCGCGCAGCGACCGTGACACGCGTATACTGTTGTTGTCTCTGAGATAGCGTCTTACCTCACCTATTATCATAGGCACCGCATATGTGGAAAATTTAACGCCATGCGATGTATCAAAGTTATTTATCGCTTTTATAAGTCCTATGCACCCTACTTGAAACAGATCGTCGGGATTTTCACCCCTGTTCCCAAAACGCTGTATCACCGAAAGCACCAGCCGCAAATTGCCCCTGATAAACTCGTCCTTGACCTCTTTATCTCCGGCTTTTATCTTTTCCATCATCTCTTTCATTTCAGCATCCTTGTATACAGGAAGCTTGGCGGTATTCACGCCGCATATTTCTACCTTGCTCACCATAATGCCATACCCCTCCGGCTCATTTGTATATTTTAATGTTGTACAAATGGGTTATATTTTATTCCCAATACGAGGAGTTTAAAGTAGGTATTTTTTGCCTTGCATCATCCGGCTTTTCAAAAGCGCGGCCGCGTCAGTCTTTCTCTTGCACAAATCAATTTATCCGAGCCGCTTTATTTCACGTCTCAGCCTGCCTATTATCTTTTTTTCCAGTCTCGATATGTAAGACTGAGATATACCCATGCGATCGGCTACCTCTTTCTGTGTCATCTCTCTTTCTCCTGCAAGCCCGAAGCGCATTTCCATAAGTCGTTTTTCGCGCGCACTGAGCTTACCCATCGCGTATGTCAGGAGGTCTTTATTAACTTCCTCTTCAATATGGCTGTACACGATATCGCTCTCTGTGCCGAGTATATCTGACAGCAGCAGCTCGTTGCCGTCCCAGTCAGTATTGAGCGGCTCGTCAAACGAGACCTCACTTTTTGTTTTATTGTTTCTGCGAAGATACATGAGTATCTCGTTCTCTATGCAGCGTGAAGCATAAGTAGCAAGCTTGATATTTTTGCCGGAGTTAAATGTATTGACGGCTTTTATAAGTCCTATCGTACCTATGGAAATGAGATCCTCTACATTTATTCCCGCACTGTCAAATTTCTTCGCTATGTACACTACCAGCCTAAGGTTTCGCTCTATAAGCACAGCGCGCGCCTCCTGGCTGCCTTTATCAAATTCTTCGAGCATCTTTTTTTCCTCTTCGGGTGAAAGCGGCGGAGGAAGAACATCGCTTCCGCCTATGTAAAATATTTCTGCTGCATTTGACATTCCCAGCCAGTTTTCAAGTATTTTCAGCATAGATTTTATTTTTATCATATAAGTTCTCCTCCCAAGATCTCTTTATTAAGCAAAATATCGAAGCTTTCCTCCGCATCCCGCGATGCAAATTCTCCTTCGTACACGGCGATGACGGCAGGAGAAAAACACTTTTCGACGTCTCCAGCCTTGACGGCAAGACTGTCTGCTCTAAAGCCCCTCATTAAGCCGCACCTCGTACCCGCAGCACTGAACGGTATCACGCAGCAGCGCCTTGCCGCTTCTTCTTTCGTCATCTCTCCAATTATCTCCTCGGCCTTACTCCTGGAAATGACAGATACAGGTGCGCCAGACAACGGATCGCGCAGACTGTTACCGGTATCGGTATACGCGCTGAGCTCAAACTTTTTTCCCTGAAGCTCGAGTCTCGCTCTGCATTTAAGTTTCTGCCTTCTTATAACATTGCCAATGCATTTCACAAAAATTTTCATTAAAACAGCGCTTGCTGTTATTCCGCCTGTCACACTTATGTACGAAGGAGCCTCCATATATACATATCCGTTTCCCAAAACGCCTTTGATACCGGAAAGATATACTATAGCAAGCGTAAGCCCTCCCATAGCAAACGACACTATGTAAAATGCGAGAAGCAGCCTCAGCTGCCCGCGCCAGCAGCTAATGTTATGTGCAGATAGCCGGCAGTTTTCGTTTCCACTTTTTTTCCGTTTTGCTCTGAATGGCAGAGGCGAAAACGCAGTGCTTACCGCCAGCACGGAAAACACAAGTTTTACAAACAATGAGACGGGCGCCGGTCTTATATTTACAAACAGTGTAAATGAAAAAAGCCCGCACAGCGCGCCGCCCGCACACAGTCTTATTTTTTTCGTTTTTCTGCCGCATATGCGTCCGGAAAAGTATAAAATAATGAGTCCTGTTATAAAGTTTTCCAAAAATAAATATTCCGCATAGACGACCAAATTAAAAACCCCCTGTCCGATATAATTCATTATATCCGAACAGGGGGGTCGAATTTTGCAAAATACAATTGTCGAATTCTATTTATTTGAACATCTCTTCTTTGCTTTTCCGCATTTATTTAAGCGCTGCTTTGGCTTTATCGCAGAGAACTGTGAATGCAGGTGCATCGTAAATAGCCATCTCCGAAAGCATCTTTCTGTTAATATCTATATTCGCTTTCTTGAGACCGTCCATAAGTCTCGAATACGAAATATCATTCATTCTTGCAGCAGCATTGATTCTTGCAATCCAAAGTCTTCTATACTCTCTTTTTTTAAGCTTTCTTCCTACATATGCAGAGCGGAGCGATCTCATCACAGCCGGCTTTGCAGCTCTGTACACCTTGCTCTTTAATCCGTAAAAACCTTTAGCCTGCTTTAATACTTTTTTATGTCTCTTATGCGCGTTTACGCCTTTTTTAACTCTTGCCATATCACTTTACCTCCTATATTATTTCGCCATTGATCTGAGCATTCTCTTTAAATCAGCACTCTTAAGGGTTGTAGCCTTTCTGAGGCCTCTTTTTCTCTTAGGTGACTTCTTAGTAAGAATATGGCTCTTATATGCCTTGTTTCTTTTAACTTTACCGGATCCGGTTAATTTTAATCTCTTGCAAGCGCCTCTGTGAGACTTCATCTTATTCTTTGCCATTTCGAATAAATCCTCCTATGATTGAATTTCTGACTTAAATTATTAACTATTTATCTGTTTTCGGTGCTACTACCATTATCAAGCTTCGGCCTTCAAATTCAGGCTTCTTTTCTACATTACCGACTTCTGAAACTACTTCAGCAAATTTATTCATTACATCCATTCCCTTGCTGACATAATCCCTTTCTCTTCCGCGAAAACGCAGTGACACCTTGACTTTGTCGCCTTCTTTGAGAAACTTCGCAGCCGTATTTGCCTTGACATTTATATCGTGTTCCTCGATAAACGTACTTAGGCGAATTTCCTTGATCTGCATCGTCTTCTGTTTTTTCTTGGCTTCTTTTTCCCTTTTCTGAAGCTCGTATCTGTACTTGCCATAATCGAGAATCTTGCAGACCGGCGGGTTTGCATTCGGAGAAATATTGACAAGATCAAGCTTTCTCTCGTTCGCCAGCTCAAGCGCCTCATCGCGGCTCATTATACCTACCATCGTTCCGTCTGCGTCGATAACACGAAGTTCCTTATCACGAATTTCTTCGTTGATTAAATTTTCCTTGCTAATGATTCCGTACCTCCTACATAATAAAAACGGACATCAAAAGATATCCGCCAAAATAACACAATTCTGATCTGTGCCCTTAATATTAACCAGTGCAGCTTGCGCCGCAAAGGTGAGAAGCGGATAACTTCTTCTTTATTACCTAAACAATATAACACATATCCCGCATCTCGTCAAGGCAAAACGCACAAAATTACGCCAAAAATGTTTGTCTCGCCACTTTGCAAGCTGACAGACCGCAGCCATACTCTTTAAAAATATCTGAAAACGCCGCGCACTTTTCCGAGAATTTTAACATCCTTTACTATGATCGGCGACATCGAGGAATTTTCGGGCTGAAGTCTTATATGATCAGCCTCTTTATAAAACGTCTTTACCGTTGCCTCTGACTCAAAGCCGTCTACCATAGCTACAACTATATCGCCGTTATTAGCCGTACTCTGCTGCTGTACGAGTATGTAATCGCCATCAAAAATACCTGCTTCTATCATACTTTCACCTCTGACGGTGAGCATAAAATTTGTACCCTTGCCCATAAATCTTGCGGGCAGCGGAAATGTTTCTTCTATATTCTGCTCTGCAAGTATAGGTGTTCCGGCTGCTATTCTGCCGACTACCGGTATATCGACGATATCAGTCCTTTCAATATTTGCGTATGAAGAATCTGCGCTTGCAGACCTGTGCGCAGTATTTACAGTTCCGCGCGTGTCAGCGCCCGCATCATAAGCGCTGCCTGCTCCTTCGCCATATATATCCCCTGCATCGTCTGGATCCGTAATCATAAGCGCTCTCGGCTTTGAAGGGTCTTTTATTATATATCCCTGCTTTACGAGACTTTCTATGTCCTTGTGAGCCGTAGATGTGGATTTTATGTTGAGAGCCGCGCATATTTCACGCACTGTCGGCGGATATCCTTTTTTTCTGATTTCCTCTTTCATATAGGCGAGAATCCTGCGTTCTCTTTCTTTCAAATTATCCATGCGCTTATCCTTTCATGTCATATAATGTAACTAACCTATACGAACATACTATCACATTCGAGAGGAAAAGTAAACATTTGTTCACAAATTATTTCTGTTCTTTTTTGTTCGCAGAAGCGTCAGATAACTCGCTCAGAAGGTATGCTGACTAATCAGGAAATGCTTCGTTCAGCGCATTTATTATGGCTTTGGCACAGGCAAATCCATATCGCTCCGTAAATTCTTCAGTTTTCATCATCGAAAAGTTGCTCTCGTTTGAAAGGAATGCCGCCTCGATTAAAACTGCCGGCATCACTGTTTTATTGAGAACGGCGTATTCAGGGCTGTTTTTCGTGCCCCTGTCATATGTACCAAGCGCCTTTATCATTTCTTTCTGAATTTCCTGCGCTACATCTGCACTTGCTATACCGTAGAGCTCTTTTTCACTTCTGCCGCCTGCATCTGTTTTCGTATTATAATGAGTTTCAGTACCGTTTGGCGTTTCGTAATCCGATGAATTTATATGCAATGAAACGAAAAGATCAGCCCCGGCATCATTTGCCATATAAGCATGTTCCTTCACTTCTATGTAGTAATCGGTTTCTCTTACCATATATACCTGTATTCCCGCTGATTTGAGAAAGTCGCGGGCAGCGAGCCCCGCGGCAAGCGTCAGGTCTTTTTCGTCAATTGCATCAGCTTGTCCCTTGTGACCAGTCGCCCCTGCATCTTGCCCTCCGTGTCCAATATCTATGGCTACAAGCTTTGTCTTAGCATTCTCAGTCGGCTGCGGCAGCGAGTTCATATCATATACCGGAAATTCATAACCTTCTATTATAATCGTATCATTTTCTGTAATTGTGCCGTTTGCAGAATTATCTTCTCTATTTCCCGTATCGCCTCTGCTTGGGTTTTGTTCAGACGTCCCCTCGCTGCTTTGATTGTTCGGATTGTTTGGATTTTCGGGTGACAACACAACAACAGTGCGCGTGTCATTTTCCCACTTGACATCACAGCCGAGCGCTTCTGCCACAAAACGCACAGGAATCATCGTGCTGCCGTAATAGTCATTGTCGTGATCTATGATAAGCGCCGGAACATCAAGCATTTTAACCTCAGTATTGACAATTGCTGTCTGCGAACCAATTATAAGCGTAACTTTAAAATCATTTCTTGTTATTTCCACAGACTGCGTTTCATCAATCCATTTAACCTCCGCTCCCATTGCCTCGAAAAGCGCTCTTGCAGGAATGAGCGTACGTCCCGCAGTCTCACCGCTCGGCGTTATGATAACCGGCGGCACATCTTTTTCCGATGTTTGGATTTCCGTGCCGTCGAGCGACAGCTTTACAGGATATTCCTGACAAAATGCAAGGCCTTCGCTTATATTTGCTTCCGTTATCTGCGGCGTATTTGACTGCTGCACTTGCGTATCCGTATATGTATTCTCACCGTCCGCACTACTTACTGTATCTGCGAAAGCTGCTCCGGATGATACCGAAAAAATAATCGCAGTTACTGCTAATGCTGCTGCCAAAGACGCCGCTTTTAAGCTCTTGGATCTGCCTTTATCCCCATTTTTCATTTCAGACTTGCTTTCTATCTCTTCTTTGCTGCACCTCTTAATAATCGCTGCTGTCATATTTGTAATTCTCCTATTGCCAAATGTCTTTTCTCTGACAATATTATCATAAATTCGACAAAAATAACATTAAATTATTGTTACGTTTTATTCCAAAATATGGGTTAAAGCTTTTTACTCCAAAACTATGATTTTTTAAGGCGCGCAAAAAGTCCGCTTTTCTCCGCATACGGCTCTGATTTTATGCTGTTTACCGTGTAACCTGTTGCATCCACCGCCGCTTTCAGTTTTTCCTTGTCTATATCCTCCGCCGCTATTATGACCGTTTCATTCTTTCGGTGCGATGAAGAAACACTTTTAATATCAAATGCACTCCTGATCGCATCGTTCACATGCGCTTCACAGTGACCGCACATCATTCCTTCAACATTCATCGTAATCTTCACCATATCTATCTTCCTCCTCTGTTTTATTCTGCATTTTGCAGCTTGTACTTTTAAGTTCATACTTTTGATATCCGGTTTCAGCCACGCCGCAAGTTAGTCATAGCTAACCCGTTGTCATCTATTATAATAGCATTTATCCGCCCGTGCGTCAAGACGCGCTCCGTTTCGCGGTGATGTATAAATAAATCAAACTCCCTTGAAACACCAAATACTGAATTCCCGCATAATTCACTGCATAAAAAAACAGCGTTTTCAAAGCTGCCTCAAACTAAGCTGACTTTTTCAACCCATAAGAAACAAATTCGCCTTTATTTTTAATAAAGGCGAATTTTATTCAAATCCAGTACCGGGTGCTTGAGATCTGCGCAAAAATGCTGTCTATTTTTTATATACTATTATATTTTAGAGCAAACTGCTGCCCGCGCCGCTAAGCCAAATATGCGACTTATATTAAGTGATTTTCCGATTTTGCTACACAAGAGATTTCACGAATTTTTCCAGCCTGTCCATTCCCTCGCGAAGCTGTTCATCGCTGTAGCAGTACGAAATTCTGATATAATCGTCATTTCCGAAAAAGCGGCCCGGAAGCACCGCAAGCGCGGCCTCATTCACCATTTTCGTACAAAATTCGAGCGAATTCATACCAAAATTCCCTATGTATGGAAATACATAAAACGCACCCTCAGGCATAGTAACGTCAAGCCCCATTCCTGTGAGCCGGCTGTATATGTAATCGCGGCGTTTTCTATAAGTTTCGCGCATTTCCGCAGGGTCGAATTTAAGAGCCTCGATGCACGCAGGCTGAATAAATTCAGGCAGCGACACGAGCACATTTTGATGCACTACGGCAATTACATTTGTTATCGGCTCATCCGTCATGATATATCCCACGCGCCAACCCGTCATCGCGTAAGGTTTGGAATAGCTCTGAACTACAATGAGCTGCTGCCTCAAATCTTCGTACGATGCCAGCGATACGCACTCATCCGCGTAGACGAGCTGATTGTAAACCTCGTCACAAATTATGAAAATCGGTTTGCCCGCCAGCACATCATGTATTCCCTGCACGGTTTCTCTCGTATATACAACACCTGTCGGATTGTTCGGCGTGTTTATAACGATCGCCTTTGTCTTCTCCGTCACCGCCGCCGCCAGGTCTTCCTTTGAAATCTGAAAATTTGTCTTGGAAGTATCAATATATACACACTTTGCGCCCATAATTTCGACTACCTGATCATAAAAGCTAAAATCCGGAAGCGGTAGAATAACTTCGTCGCCTGGTTCAAGAATAGCCGTCATAGCCGCATAAATAGCTTCTGTTGCACCAGCCGTTACAATAATTTCATCCGGACTGTAGCTGAGACCGTTCTGCTTTTTTTCAAACTCGGCAATTGCAGCTCTAAGCTCCGGCAGACCATTGCCGTCGGCATAGTGCGTTTTATTTTCAGCGAGCGCCTCCGCCGCCTTTTCCTTTATGCTCTCCGGTGTCGTAAAGTCCGGCTCTCCGATTGTCAGCCCTATACAGCCCGGTGTATTCGCTGCAAGCCCGGAAAATTCGAGGATTTCGCTCGCCTTGATACCCGTAACATTCGCATTCATGTATTTTACCATATCCATTTTTCAGCACCCTTTTTAACCTTTCTAACTGCTTTATATTTTTATTTTGTGCTTCCGCAAAAATTTTGTTTGCAGCTTTTATCAATTTAATATTTATGATATCATAATTTTTTTACTGCGTAAAGTTTTTTGTTCTCAAAAACAAAAAACCGTCACAAATTATCGTTTTTTAAAACAAAAATAAATCCGCTTCAAAAACGGCAAAAGCATACACAAAACTGTGCAAAATACTGCTGTAATCAATCACAATATATCGGTATCCGGTTTACTTATTCCAATATATAAAGCACTTGCTAATTCGCAAAAATGCATATATAATACAAGTAAAAGAGTTGCCGGCCAACGGATGCTCCTAAATAAATTACTTCTGATAAACCGCTAAGTTTGGTCGCTTGGGCGGTTTATTTCTTTTTTGTGATGATGTATGTAGCCAATACAATGTCAACAATTAAAGCTGTAAAAGCCATTATTTCACTTGCACTCATACGCATCACCTCCCTTGCGGGAGTAAACCGTCCGCCGCTTATCTGGCAACTCTTTTCGTATATACTATATCATGTTTGTGAATATATTTCAAGCAAATTGAATTAAATTCTGTAATTTCTAATCAAATTAAACTAAATTGTAATTTAGCCGTTTCTAAAATAAATTTTTCCGTGAAGCTTCTATGCTCAATATGTAAAATTGCCGATTATTTGGAGTAATGCAAAAATAAAAACACCGCAATTAAACAAGCCCCGTCCAATTTCTCAGATGGGGCCTGAATTATGCTTTTTTTACTTGGCCAAGCATTTCTGTTTCAATTTTGTTTCCAGCTTTCGATGCTTCCTGCTTTTTCGTATTCGTGAGCGTTTGTTGCTTCGACAATATCTGCGTAGTACCAAGCTGAAGACGAAACATCCTTGAAAAGCTTAATGCTGTCTGCATGGGCGTTTACATATTCCATATCTGCTTTTCTCCCCAGCATATTGTTTACAATCTTTGCTGCGGAAGCACGGGTAATGAAAGCGTTAGGGCTGAAAGTACCGTCTCCGTTTCCTGAAATCCATCCGAGAGCTGCGGCATCCGCAATATTCTTTGCCGCCCAGTGCTTTTCAGAAACATCGGTAAAGGTTTTAGACCCATTTGCATCAATATTGCTAAACCGCATTGCAATGGCAGTAAATTCTGCTCTTGTGATCTTTCCCTTAGGATCGAATATATCGTTTCCCTTGCCCTTTATAATACCCATATTGGCAAGAGTGATAACAGCATCGTAATACCAAGCATTCCGGCTTACATCATCAAATGCGCTCACGCCCGCTGCCTCCTTGTTAAGCAGCAGGTTATAGAACATCTGCGCCACCTCTGCTCTTGTCATGCTGTTTTTCGGCCTAAAGGTGCCGTTGTCATATCCATTCAGATACTGAATATGCCTTTCTGTTTCCAGCAGATCAGCAACGCCTGTTTCCGTCGGGTCTGCAGCAGGCAGATTTTCAGAATTCTGTTCTTCTCCCGTTTTAGACGCTGTCCACTTAGCATAAAGAGTAATGCTCTTTGTAATCCTCGTGGCAAAATCAAATCTTTCGGTTAGGCGATTGTCAATGTACCAGCCGTCAAAGGCATACCCTTCTTTTTCCGGAGCCTTTGGTTCCGTAGTCGCTGCATTCGCATTTACGCTTTGGCTTGCAACGCTGCTGCCGCCATTTGTATCAAACTCAACCGTGTAGGTTGTTGATACACCGCCGCTACCGCCGCTGCTGCCACCTCCGCCGCCAGTACTTCCTCCAGTGCTTTTATAAACAGTAACTGTAGATGTGATTGTACCGCTGCCTTGGTAATTCTCGCTGCCTGCGCCGTCAAATCCACTATAGACAATTGTAACGGTGTATTTACCGGTATTATCTGCAATGTCCGCAATAGAAACATCTTCACCGTCTGCATTTTTCGCTGAAACCGAAGTATTTGCCAGAGAAAGATTTTCATTTCCCAACACACCGCTTATTTTATACAAGTGATTTTCATTCAGCGCCGAGCCTGCCGCAATTCTCACATTTTCAGCAGCAACGATAAGAGCACGCGGCGTAACGCTGAGCGTACCGCTTTGCTTTGTGATTTCGTAGTTCGCCGTCACATCTCTATTTTCACTATCTAAAATTGTAATTCGTTCTATCTCGTTAGCCTTGGTGCCAACATTGGTCAATGTACTTTCTTCCGTCATAACAGCCGATATTATATGATTATCAGCCAAACTGCTTCCATCTGTCAGCTCAATTTCATTTACCGCAAGAGGCTGCGCGTCATAAACCTTGCCGCTGTCGGCAGCTTTTACGGAAATAGGCTTCTTAGTGATTGCAACTTTTGCTTTCTCTGTAAACATGCGTATTACATAACTACCGGAAACAGTCTCAATACAGCAGTAATATTCGCCGCTTTCATCTGCATCCTTTACCGCATAAGTATGATAGTAGTCTGACGAAACCGCGATCGCCTCGCTCGCGCCATCCGGAACAAAATACCACTGATAATCTGCAACGGAAACATTATCAGCGAGCGTATAAGTAATATTATGCTCTTTGCCGTCGTACTCACCTGTATAACCATTTATCACCACATCAGCCATTGAATATGCGGCATAATACTTCTTGTCGCCGTAATCAGTCTCTTTAATCTCATATACTCTTACGCCCTGCAAAAGCTCATCTTCATACCAGCCTGCAAAATCATAGCCTTCCTTTATCACCTCAGTCGGCAGTACGGCTCCCGTTCCGTATGTGTATTCAGTTACCTCACCGCTTTCTATGCTTCCTCCGCCGGTTTCAAAAGAAACAGCAAAGGTCATCGCCTCCCAAACAGCATAAAGTGTAAGATCACTATTTTCAGAATAGATATCTAAAGCCGTGTATTCGACTCCAGCATTTGCTGTAGTTGACCAGCCGAGGAAGCGATATCCATATCTTTCGGGCAGCAAATCAGATATGGCTATATCACTGCCGTAAGCTTTTATCGCATTGTCAGGCATATTGCCTACATACTCTGTTGTATTTGCTCTGTAAGTAACGGCATAAGTATTCTGTCCGATTCCCCTTACGGTTATAGCCTGCGGCTCTGTTATATTTGTCAGCTCAAATGATACCGTATTTTCATTTTCGGAAAGTTTTTCAAGAAGAATGCCGTTTGCGTAAACCATCATATCCGCTGTATTATAACCATCTGCCACGATAATATCAAAGGCAAAGCTGCCGCCGTATTCTACCGGATTAGCAGATACAGCATTTACGGTAAATTCGCTTTGAGCATCGGGCACCGTTACCCGATATACAAGCCGGGTGAATTTTGCTTCAAGCTCTAAATCGTCCTCTATTCCAGTGTCAAAATCCCACTTCTCATCTCCGGCAAACCATCCGTCAAAGATATACCCGGCCTTTACAGGCGTTCTCGGTCTTTGCGCTTGTCCGGCGTAAACCACATTCTCACTGTAATAGATTTCGCCGTCCACAATATATTTAACGGTGTAAACACCCTCTGCTACATCTCTTACAGTAATCGCAACATCCGCGGTTATATTCTCAACTGTAAATGTATAAACATTTCCGTGTACATCAGGGACAAGCAATACTCCGTTGGCATAAACTTTCATCGCGTCGGCATTATAGTGATCAGAAACAGTCACTATAAAGGTATAGCTGCCTCCAAATGCTACCGTCTGATCGTCATCAGAAGTTACTGTGTAACCGCTTCCGCTTGCCGCCGGTGTCACTTTAAATGTATCGTTATCCCAAACCGCATAGAGCGTCGTATCTTCTATAACTTTATCTGCTGAAAAGCTCCACAGATGACTGCCGTCAGACCAGCCTTTAAATGTGCTTCCCGCCTTTGCCGGGAATACAGGTTCTGTAAGCAATGCGTTATAACCTGTCTGTACCGTTAAATATATCTGTTCATCAACCATATAGGTTACGACGTACTTGTCAAATTCAACCCCTGTTACAGTAATGAGCTGATTTGCTTCAATGTTAAAAACGGTATAAGTGTAAGTGCTTCCGATTTTGTTTCCGGTAAGCAGCACGCCATTTGCCAGAACAATCATTCTGTCAGCACTGTAGCCCTCCTCCACGCTTATATTGAAGGATACCTTTTCATTCTCATTAACCCTTATATCCGTCTGCGAAGTTAACTCACTCTCATTGTAGTATACCTTATATCCTTCTCCAGAGGCCGGAAGGGTTACCGTATAGCTCTCATTTTCCTGAATAACTGCATAAAGATATACCGTTATTCCATTCTCGCCCGTAAGCCCTGTCGTAATTTCCTGCCCGGCGCTGTAATAGACTATATCGCTTCCCGATGCAATAGACCAGCCTCTGAAGGAATAACCAGCAGGAAGGGAAATGCCAAGTTCCTCCGCCTGCGGCAAGAAGAAGCTCTGTCCATAGACAGCATCTATGGTACCTTGTAGATTTTCAGTACCGTTTACAAATGCCACGGTATAGTTCACAGGCTCCCAGGCGGCATATAAATTAAGTTCAGCTGCAACGCTGTCCCATGGATTAGCTTGATAGTATTCTGACAAAGACATATCCGCATTATAGACCAAATCTCCGCCTTTGTCTTCTAAAGTGTAATAACCTGCAAATACATATCCGTATCTGCCCGGCGCCGTCAACCTATCTGTCGGCAAAATTTCGCCGTATGCAGTTTCACAGGAGGAAGTACCTGACGAACCGCCTTCAAAATGGAAGCGCACAGTTGTTTGCGCGCCTTTCCAGACGGCGTAAAGCGTAATTTCACCGTTATTCACATCGGTAAGATTGCTAACCCTTGCTTCGTCTACATAGGCAAGCTCTCCGCCTGATGCGTATGACCATCCGGCAAACTGACAGCCTGCCTTGGTAAATGTATTTTCTGCAAGCGTAAATTCCTCGTCATAAACGGCCGCAGTTGCCGTCATATCGCCGCTGCCGCCTGCCGCGTCATATTTCACCGTATAGGTTATCGGCGTCCATACGGCATAAAGAACAATATCTTCAGCAGCAACCGGTATGCTGCTGCCGGCGGTATATTCCGCATACTCCAAATCCGCTGTGCCTGCCCAGCCGCTGAATGTATATCCTGTTTTCTCAGGGACGCCTGATGCCACAACTGCCGTGTCTCCGCTTGCGTAAACGCGCACGTCAACAGGCGCATTCACACCGCCGTTAGCGCTGTATATCACATTTACCAAAGAAGCATCGGCAACGACAACAGAAGCGTTATTCTGTATCTCAAATTTGTATATTCCGTCTGTAGGAGTTGCGAGGATACCGTTGATATATACCTTCGGAGCTGTACCGCTCACGGTAAATTCGGCATATTCGCCGATTATATAACCATCCTCGTTTATTCCGGAAACTGAATATCCGTCCGCTGTATATACATTGACCTCATACTTAATCGGCTCATAGACCGCATAGAGCACAGTATCGCTATCAGGCATTATATACGGCGCGGATATGATGTCCGATGCCGCAGCCGTTTCACTCTCTGCCCAGCCAACAAATATATATCCTTCCTTTTGCGGTATGGCGCTCGTAAGCGTAACCTCAGATCCGGCCGCAGGATATGAAGTCCCGGCATAAGTATTAAAAATACCGCCGTTGGCATTGTAGATAAGCTCCGGATTTCTATTCCATACTGCAAAAAGCGTTATCAGGGAATTTCCCATAGTAAAGCTGTCATTTGGCTGATACTGCGCTGTAGCTGCGCCGGAATTTTCCGACCAGCCGGCAAAGGTATAATTTTCCCTGCTTGGCACGATGCCGCTCAGCACAATGGTTTCATCTACATGGACTTCCACGGCAGAAGGCGCTCCCGTACCGCCGTTAGCGTCATAGGTTACGGTATATTTATCTTTTTCCAGCCAGGCTGCATAAATATATGCTATCTTTCCCTGCTCTGTCACAAGGCCAGCAGAATAGTCTCTGTCCGCTGTATACATTGCCCAATTTTGCTCGTCATAAATATTCCAACCGACAAAATTGTGATTGGTATAAGATATTCCAAGGCTCTCGGCAGAAGGTAAGCGCAGCTCGCCGTAGATAACATCGTTTAATGTGCCAACGTTTTCTCCCCTGCTGTACAGCTGAATGTCATACGTAATCGGCGTCCATAAAGCATATAGTGTGATCCCTTCCGTCTTACGATATATGCTTGCAGAGGAACAGTCGGCATTGTAATATTTTGTTCCGCCCCCATTCCTTTCGTCAAAATAACCGCCGAACAAATAACCCGGTTTATCAGGCGCTGCAATCACCGGCATCTCGCTATCGTAAACTGCGACAACGGTTGCGCCGCCCGATCCGCCCTGAGCATTCAGCACCACATTATAGGTTTGCGGCATTCCTGAAGCAGAAATCACGATATCATTTTTCACAGAAGCTGCGGCAATCTCAATCTCGCCGGTAGCAGCGCTATAAGTATAACCGCCAGTGAGCGCATTCCCCCCCACCTTGACAACAATTGAGGCCGGCAGCTTGTAGCCTTCGGCAGCAGTCAAGCGGCCGTTCCAAGCACTGCCATAGCTGGCGGTTTCAGCTCCGCTTGCCAAATTCAGATTGGTCAGCTCCTCAGAAACGCCGTAGACAGACTTATATGCAATTCCCGTATCCGCTAAAGCGCTGTTCTCATAAACGGTTGCATTTCCATTTTCATCAATGAGCGTAAGCCCTGATATACCATTCAGCCTCAACACTCCGTTTTTGCCGCAGTTTTTAAGAGTTGCGGCGAAATAAAGTGTTTTCCCATCAGCAGAAACAGTTCCGTCCGCTGCTGTACAGGAAAAGTTTGCATCTCCCACCGCAAAAGAAAAGGTAGGGTTGCTTGAAAATGACACCTTTTCGTCAAAGGTAACCGCATAAGTAACCATATCCTCCGGAATCACCTGCTCCGGAATGTTCGTGTTTCCGTTTACTCTATACAGTGAAACTGCTGTAACAGACGGATATTGATTGTCCATATAAATGTCTGATACGCTGAAATTCTGATTTGTATTTACCAAAGCCGTGTTTCCGGCGTCATCAGCAACACTAAGACCCGAAAGGCTCACTGGCTTTATCTCATACTTATTGCTTACTGCAGCAAGTGAATCCGTAATTGTTAAATCATAATAAATATACTGTCCTACATCCGACGAATCACCCAAATTCTGTCCCGCATAAACCGCATTACCGATGTTTGTTTCAAGCGTTCCTCCGTTTGTGACGGTGACAGGCTCGTTCATTGCCACCCGCAAGCGGATTGTCTCGCCGATATGATATGTACCCGCTTCAGATACAGCGGTGGTCTCTACATATGCCGGAGCTGTTTTATCGGTCAGTGTCGCGGTAAAATCACCGATAAACGGTCTTCCTGCCAGTGAGCCCCAGTTTGAAAACCATATCCTTACATACGCAGTGTTTGCAGGAATTTGAATTTCATTGAGCTCTAACCAGGTATCGTGCTGCGCCACCCAATAATTGTGATTTGTTGCCTTATTAGAGTCATTTAGCAAAGAATTATTTTCGTCAAAGAATTCAAAACGAAGAGAAGTGTAGTGATCTGCTGACGCCTGGTACCAATACCTTGCTCCCGCATTAAGCAGCAGATCGCCCTTATCAATCTTCATTCTGTCACCGGAAGAGAAGTCAATTTGCCAGTAGATACCACCCGTATAGTTCTGATTTCCAATGTCATGAGAGCTATTTCTTGCCTGTATACCCACCTTATTTGTATAGTTGTTATCATCTATACGGTATGCTCTGAGGTTAATTTGATCTCCGATATTTCTCCAGCCGACAGCGGTAAGGGTGTCTCCCTCATTCATAATAGGTATCAGGTTACCTGTAGTTTGACTGCCGGTCCAGTCTGACCTTTGGGTAGTTTGCGCCCACGCCGGCAGTACCGCAGCAGGTATGAGCGATACGGCCATGCATACTGTCATAAAAATTGAAAGCAGCCTTCTTTTCATTATGCGTTTCTCCTTCTCTTTATTTGTTCTTATTAAAATACTATTCGCAATGTTCACTCCAACTTATATCTTATATTTCAATTACATCATTCCAAAGAGCAGCATATTCAGCCTGCAGCAGATCTTTTCCATTTTTTTACAAATGATATCTTTTTTCTAAAAAACACTGCTTTTACCTACGAATAGTTAAACAAAAGTATAGCAAAAAACCATCCTTGCGGATGGTTTTAATTGTAATTGGTCGATTTGCAGACGTAATTGGACACTACTTTTAATTTTATGATTTTAATATGATACAAACAGTCAAGACTGCATTTTCTAAACTGTAACGGATGTCGCCGTCATATTTTCTTGCGGCCAAGACCATACTGTCAATGCCAATTCCTCTATCCTTGAGCATATTATTCTCTACGGCCAGATCCGGCTTGCAAGGATTGCTGCACACAATAACGGTTTTATCCGCGACAGATCTAATATTGACCTTTATCTCACCTCCAGAATTGCATTCCTTGCAGCCGTTTAATGCATTTTCCAAGAGATTAGACAGAATCGCGACAAAATCCATATCAGCTATAGCCGTCTCCTCCTGCGTATCCGCATCAATTAGAACTGAAATTCCGGCATTCCGTGCTTCGGTATAAAAACTATTTAAAACAGCGTTTACGGTAACATTCGGACAAAATTCTTTTGGCTTTACAGCATCCAGGCTCTCATTGTACTGATCTATATAAAGCAAAGCTTCACGGATTTCCCCTTTTTTCAGCATTGACGCGATATTCAAATTGTGATGACGAAAATCGTGCCGTATAGTTTTTGCAAACAATTCATTCTCTCTTGCCGTTTTAAGCTGCCCTTGCAGATACTTCATATTCAGACTGAGCAATTCCATTTTATTTTCATTGATCATAGAGCGGATGGTTTCAAAACTGCCCCATAACGTCGAACAATAGATGACGACAAAAATTACAAAGAGAGAAATGTATTGTTCTACATGGTCATAGCCAGCATGACAAACGCTCATAAACATTAAAAAACCAACTGTAAACAGTGCGGAAACCAAAGAGATAGAATACCAGGACTTTTTATTTGTCCCCGGTATTTTCCTTATTGTCGGCTTTAAACAGCGAATATATATCCATATCATCGGAATATAGAGAAGCGTTCTCATAATGTTTTTGACGTATGTAGCGCTGTTCTCAGGCAGATTGGGAAAAAATGTGCCGCACAGGATAATGGCTATGCATTGAAAAATACTGAATATATTTGCTTGACTGACAAACAGGAACAGCTTCTTACACATCAGGTCTGCCGAGGTAAAAACGAAAACAAAGAATGCCGCAATAATTGTCATTAGAAATGCAGCGGCAACCACATATGCCGAACTATAACCAAATATTAGAAATATTACAATTGTCAAAAATACAAAGCTCAGGCAAAACAATGCATAAATGATTGCCGTTTTCTTTATAGAATATTTTCGCTCAATCATTGTGGCAAAACAAACAGTATGAGTTATGCTAATCAATGCCATAGCCGCAATCATATGTATCATTTTCCCGTTGCCTCCTTGGTGTAAAAATCAAAATACTGCTTCTTAAGTTCACCCCGCAGTCTTCTGGGAACAGGTACGGCATCGCCGTTTTCCATTATCATTGTCGTTTGCAGGAAACTCTTTACACAGCGTAAGTTAACAATGTATGAAGCACCAACCGTCACAAACCCGCTGACATTTAAAAACAGCTTCTTAAGCTCCGTGAGCGTACTGTGTGTTTTGAGACAATTACCCGATTTTAAGTGTATCTCCACAGTATGATTTCTCGCTTCCATATAAAAAACCTGATATAAATCGATGAGGTGAACTTCTCTTCCGCAAGAAATTGGGACATACAGACGATTTTTTCTTTTTTCAACTACCCTATCGAGCGTATCCAGCAGCCGCTCTTTAGTATAAGGCTTTTTCAAATAGTCGTTCGCATGAAGAGCAAACGCTTCCACTGCAAAATCAGAGCTCGTAGTTAAAAAAATAATATCGGTGCTGTCCTCGCTTTTGCTCTTAATTTCCCGAGCAATCTCCGTTCCCAAAACACCGGGCATACAAATATCAAGAAGAGCAATATCAGGCGCACCGCTTTTCCCTATCTCTTCCAGCATATCAAATGGATTGGAAAAACATTTTACTTCCAGAAAAAGTTCTGAATGTACGGCAGCATATTCTAAGACGATTTGCTTCATATTTTCAAGTTCATCTTTTTGATCATCACATATCATGATATTCATTCTCGATTTTCTTCCTCTCATCAGTTAAATCACTAATAGATATGAATATAAAAGCTCGCATATATATTCGCTTCCGGCCAGCAAATTTATTTTGTCTTGCTTGTTTTTCCAAAAAACCTGCAAAAAACTAAACGATTCGGATGTCATCCAAATCGTTTAGTTTTTTTGGAGGCGACACCCGGATTTGAACCGGGGAATAAAGGTTTTGCAGACCTCTGCCTTACCACTTGGCTATGTCGCCGTATAATGCCGAGACAAGCTCGGCATTTTTCATTGGCTAGGGTAGCAGGATTCGAACCTGCGCATGACGGAATCAGAATCCGTTGCCTTACCGCTTGGCGATACCCCAACATTACTGCTGTTTTAATTTTTTATGGGGTGGGTAGTGGGATTCGAACCCACGTATACAGGAGCCACAACCCTGGGTCTTAACCACTTGACGATACCCACCATATTATATGCACGCATATTTAAAAATTATGCATAGCACTGAACTTTTAATAAAAAATGGCGATCCGGAACGGGCTCGAACCGTCGACCTCCAGCGTGACAGGCTGGCATTCTAACCAACTGAACTACCGGACCGCATTTTGGTGGGCGCTATAGGGCTCGAACCTATGACCCCCTGCTTGTAAGGCAGGTGCTCTCCCAGCTGAGCTAAGCGCCCAAATGTGGTAGCGGCGAGTGGAGTCGAACCACCGACCTTCCGGGTATGAACCGGACGCTCTAGCCAACTAAGCTACACCGCCACATCGATGACAACTTTTACAAGTTGCCGCGAATATTATATTAACATCTTGAAGGTAATATGTCAACCTTTTTTGATAATATTTCACATTTCATTTTTGCCTGCCATATATTAAAAACAGGATAGATGCCGCAAAGCTAAAAAACGAGCCCTATTACATATTCTTTCATAAGCGGAGGTATTTTATGAAACAAAAAATATCAAAATTAAGCAGTCTCGGTATCGGAGATTCCGCTCTGATATCTCAATTAACCTGCACAGGTGAAATAAAAAGACGTATGATGGACCTCGGTATTGTGCCAGGCACAAAAATCAGTGCACTCCACAGAAGTCCATGCGGCGATCCAGTAGCGTATTCTGTACTCGGTGCTGTAATTGCGATAAGAGCATGCGACGCGGATAAAATTCTCACGACCGCACTGCCAAAATAACCGCGGGCGGCTTAATAAAAATTACAGTCTGACTGCTGTAAAAACTGCATATCGCTTCATAAATAAGCTTACTTACGCATCGCATACCTACAAAATATATAAAAAGGAAGACTTGCATATGGAACAGGAAAATAAAAAAATCGTCAGAGTCGCCCTCGCCGGCAATCCGAATGTCGGCAAAAGCACTCTTTTCAATACACTTACGGGAATGAACCAGCACACAGGCAACTGGCCCGGCAAAACTGTCGGCAGTGCCGTCGGCCGTTTTTCTTACAAGGACACCGACTTTGTCATCACCGATCTTCCCGGAACATATTCTCTGATTTCTACATCGACTGACGAAGAAATAGCCCGCGACTTCATCTGCTCGGACGAGCGCGATGTTACAGTGGCCGTCGCTGACGCCCGCTGTCTGGAGCGCAATCTCGCGCTTGTGCTGCAAATACGAAGCATAACGCCAAATATGATACTCTGCGTAAATCTTCTCGACGAAGCAAGAAAAAAGAAAATCACAGTCGACCTGAAAAAGCTCTCCGATACAATCGGCATACCAGTCGTCGGCACGGCTGCACGCTCAAAGTACGGTCTCAATGAACTGCGCGAATGTCTTTATTCGTTTAAAGCACAAAATGAAATTGTATCTTCGCCTGACGCACGCAACAAAATCATACTCGAAGCAAGTCCCGAGGATTTTATCGAAAAAGCTAAGGAAATTTACAGAGAATGCGTTACCGAAAAATCCGCGAACACTCATATGCGCGACCGCCGCATAGACAAAATCGTCACTTCCAAAGTATTCGGATTTCCTATTATGCTTGGACTTTTGGGTATAGTATTTTTTCTCACGATTGCAGGCGCCAATTACCCTTCGCAGCTGCTCTCTTATATGTTTTCAGCGCTGGGCACTAAGCTCGATGCTTTCTGTACATATATAAGTATGCCGGAAAGCCTGCATTCTGCCCTCATCGACGGAATATACCGCACGCTCTCAAATGTAATCGCCGTAATGCTGCCGCCGATGGCCATTTTCTTCCCGCTCTTCACATTGCTCGAAGATTTCGGCTATCTGCCGCGCATAGCATTTAATATGGACAGAGCATTCCGCCGTGCACACGCATGCGGCAAGCAGTGCCTGACAATGATGATGGGCTTCGGCTGCAACGCCTGCGGCGTCACAGGCTGCCGCATCATCGACTCGCCGCGTGAACGCCTCATTGCCATATTGACAAACTGCTTTGTTCCCTGTAATGGCCGCTTTCCAACGCTGATAGCAATTATAACGATGTTTTTCTCCTTCGGCGGCAGTTCATCTGTCATTTCCGCGCTCATGCTCACAGCCGTTATCGTACTTGGAATAGTTATGACGCTTCTGATGTCGCGCCTCTTGTCGAGAACAGTCCTAAAAGGTATGCCGTCATCGTTTGTCCTCGAACTTCCTCCATACCGCTGTCCGCGCATCGGCGATGTCATAGTGCGCTCCGTACTCGACAGGACAGTTTTCGTGCTCGCAAGGGCAGTCGCTGTCGCAGCCCCT
This sequence comes from uncultured Clostridia bacterium, assembly GCA_944383465.1. Classification (GTDB taxonomy): domain Bacteria; phylum Bacillota; class Clostridia; order Peptostreptococcales; family Anaerovoracaceae; genus QAKD01. The sequence goes on along the minus strand of CALWPQ010000028.1, from coordinate 44,859 downwards.
GCGGGACTAATCATCTGGCTCGTAGCAAACTGCTATATCGGCGGGCAATCGGTACTCTCTTACTGCACGGAGTTTCTCGACCCTTTCGGCCATCTTATCGGTGTTGACGGAGTGATTATAATGGCCTTCATTCTCGGTTTTCCGGCCAACGAAATCGTCATTCCCATTATGCTTATGACATATATGGCTCAGGGTACTCTCACGGATTACAGCAACCTTGCAGAACTTCATGCACTGCTTGCGGAAAACGGCTGGACCAATATAACCGCGCTCTGCACGATGCTGCTTTGCTTACTCCACTTCCCATGCGGCACTACCTGTCTCACCATAAAAAAGGAAACCGGCAGTGTCAAATGGACCGCACTCGCTTTTATACTCCCGACAGCTTGCGGCATAATACTGTGCTTTGCCGTAAACAGCGTGTATCTGCTGTTTACCTGATACTCCTTAAGCCACAAGCCGCGCACTGCTAAATTACCCGTCCTATTTTCAAACAGGACGGGTAATTTTATTTTCAGCAAATTATTTATTATCTAATCAGCAATACAGTCTGTTATTTGCAGTCTGTTGTTTGCGAATTTCTGGCCTACTTCATCAATTCCGCAAAATCTATAATATGCGCGCTGCCAGGCAGTGAAGTGTCAGGCAGTTTACTTGTATTTTCCGTATTTGCGTTTGACTTCATCGAAAAATCAAGATAATTTCCTATCTTCATCGAAATGTTTGACGTTTCATTATTAAAATTACCGCTCTCATCGACCGCAAGCTCAAACATATCCTCAGCGCTTATATCCATTCTAAACGTGTAATTTTCAAGAGCCTCGTTTTTCTCCCTCAAAGTGATATTGATGCTGAAATCAACTCCCATATCGGAAAGCTCGTCTGTGATTTCCTGCGCCGCGTCCTCTTCACCGATCGCCTTTGCAAGTTCTATAAACGAGTTCATATCAAAATTAAGCGTGTGCGTATACGCGCTTCCCACTCTTGATGTTTTAAACGCCTCGTCGCCAACAAGCTCATTTAAAACTATCGCTCCCATTCTAAGCGTGTAGTATGTGTTGATATCGGATTCACCCACTTCCGTGAACATAGCCGCCAGCATATTGAGATATCCCTCAAAGCTGTTTACATTTTGCGCCATAAGTAAAAGCTGCTCAAAATCAATACCCATATCCTCATATGTATCAAATATCCAAGACATAGGCATCTTGTACCAAATATCTTCTCCCGCAGCTGGCAGTGCTGCTGTCAATTCTGAACTATCATCTCCATTCATTCCGAGCAGCAGATAATTGAGCACCGGCGCTTTTATATACATATTTTCGCCGTCCATTTTTATATCCATCGAAAGATCCGACAATACGAGCTCCAAAAGATTGCCCTGAGCTGTATCGCTGAGCTCAAGTACTTTTACAAGGTCTTTTTCGTTAAGATCAAGCGCCATTTTTATATCAGCCGTCATTTCATTTGTAATGCCGCTCTTACCCTGAACAGTACCGTCGATTTCTCCGCTTATCTTTATATTTACAGGCTCTGCCTCAGCATACTGCCCTTTCAAAATTTTAACGGCATCCTCACCCAGCATTATATTCATATCAAAATTTCCGCTCGTTCTGTACGGCTTTGTTACATCGACTTTGTTATTCTTGAAAAGCAGCCCTATTACCGACATTTTCTCCGAGGCTTCTTTAATAATAGGTTCAAAATCTATGATAACCACAGTCTTATAAGTATTATCCCAGCTTACAGAATATCCGAGCGCCTCGGCTACGAATCTCGACGACACATATGTACGCTTTGTATACGCATCCGTAAACGGCACAACATCCATAACTGTTTTTTCGGTTTTATCATTATCTATTACCGTAAGTTCGCTGCTTCCTGCGCGAAATGAAACTGACTTCTCGCCAAGCACTGCTGTAATTTCTTTAGTTTCATTATCGTAATCCACATCTGCGCCGATTGTCTCAAAAATAGCGCGGAACGGTACCATAACCCTTCCGTTTATATTTACAGGCTTAGCGTCCGTAAATTCGACGTACTCACCGTTAAACATAACAGCCGGCTTTTCATCAGGTGCCTGCGGCATCTCAAGCTCTCTTGCATCCTTGAGCGCAATTATTATTTCAGAAGAATTATCATTTGCCACCTCCGCATCCGTACTGTTTTGCGCAAAGGCAAAGCTGCACTGCGGCATTACCATCATAACTGCCAGCGCCAAAATTGCAGCTCTTTTTCCAAACATTTTCCTCACAACTACCTCCTTTTATCCTTAAGTCAGCTATATATTATTTTATTTATTATATACTAAAATATAACATTTTTCAAGCTTTGAATCCTCTCCTTAAAGCAGCACTATTTTTATCGTTCCCAAAATATTTTTTCCGCAAAAAGAATAAAATGCTCAGATTTGGTAATAATTATATTGACATCGCCATAGATTATGATGTATAATAAATAACGTTGTCAGACTAATGGCGACTGGTATTCCAAGGTAGCTCAATGGTGGAGTACTCGGCTGTTAACCGATAGGTTGTGGGTTCGAGCCCCACCCTTGGAGCCAAGATGCCGGAGTGGCGGAATTGGCAGACGCACAGGACTTAAAATCCTGCGATCTTTACCGATCGTACCGGTTCGACCCCGGTCTCCGGCACCACCATAAGAAAGACAGCCTAATATTGATATCGCGGGGTAGAGCAGTTGGTAGCTCGTCGGGCTCATAACCCGGAGGTCGGAGGTTCAAGTCCTCCCCCCGCAACCACACATCGGAGCAAAGTTCACTTTGCTCCATTTTCTTTGCAGAAAGACATTCAGGCAATATTGAAATGTCCTCTATATTGCCGCAGCACCCATAGAAAATCCAGTAAAATTGCGGTGTTCTCTCGACGCCCGGATCTCTTCAGCATCAATATTTTCCATCTGCAATTCCATTTGTACAATACATTTTTAAAATCGGCAGAGTTTTCCGATTTCTTATCGGCGCCTTTTCCCTTTGCATTTGTATGCATCCTGCAGAATTTGCATCACCGTTAAGCCGCTGCTAACCGTCTATATTTTTTATGTTTTTTCGCCTCGCATCACTTCATTTTTTCAATTCCTTTTCCTATATGACAAAGCAAAGCTCCTTTAACGGAAGCTTCGCTTTGTCATTAAATATACCGATAACCGATAGTTGCTCGCCGTTTGCTAAATACATCTGTCATAAATTTCTCTTAAACATATATAAATGTTTCGCTATTGCAAAAAGCTACCGTCTTTTAATAAAAGCGGTAGCTTTCTTTTGTTTTTTTATAAGGTCCGATAGTTTATTCGCCAAAAATCTCCAAGCTATTTAACCAACTCTGGATATCAGACTGAGACGGACGCTCAGAGAAGCGGTGTCCCTCAAGCCAGTTGCCGTCGCCAGCCATCTCTGCCAGCAGCTCACCGCTCTGGCCAAGTCCGGAGCTTGCCGATGTGCAGAAAGGAATCACTGTCTTTCCGGTAAAATCATTTGACAAAACAAATTCATTCACAGGCCATGCAGCAATGCCCCACCAGATAGGATAACCGATCAGCACGGTGTCATAATCCTCCCAGTTAGAAACAGTAGCTGTCACAAGCTCTACATTGCGCAGGGCTTCATTATCATGTTCGCGGTTGACTCTGCTGCCGGAAACGGTCCAGTTCAGGTCTGCCTCCGTATAAGCATCAGCCGGAACAAGCTCAAAGATATCGGCATCCAAAGTCTCCGCAATCATCTCTGCTGCAGCTTCGGTATTACCGCTGCCAGAAAAATATGCCACAAGTACGCGTGAATTGCTGCCCTCAGGATCAGGCGTCGGCTCAGGCTCCGCACTACTCATCTGCATGTAGTTGCTCAGGATCGTAGCAACCTCGGCGCGAGTAGCATTGCCCTTAGGATCAAAGAAATTTCCCGGCTTTCCGCTCATTATGCCGTTGGCCTGTACCCAATCTACAGCGTCGGAAGCATAAGAGGCAATAGTGCTTTCATCCGCAAAAGACTGAGCCTCAGAAGCGGAATTGCTTCCGGCATAGCGCCACAGAATTGTAGCTATCTGCTCACGGGTAAGCGGGTCGTTTATACCAAACAGGCCATTGCCATAACCCGAAATAATACCGCCCTCCGCAGCCCAGTTTACCGCATCAGTATACCAAGCGCCGTCTGCCGCGTCAGTAAATCCGGCAGACGAAGAAACTTCCGGGCTGCCTGATGCCCGATAGAGAATTACCGCCAGCATAGCGCGGCTGGTGTTTGCATTAGGGGAAAATGCGGTATCGCCGGTACCGCTCATGAGATTATTGTCTCGAACATAGGTCACGGCAGCTGCATACCACGCACCTTGAGCCACATCGGAAAATCCTGTATCGCCGGCCGCAGCAAACGCTTTTATGCTCATTGCAAGCAGCATTATAACTGCCAGCAACAAGCATAAAAGCTTTTTTAAATTCTTCATTTTTTTAGTTCCTTTCTATTTTTACTTTTGTACTTTATTTTTCTGGATAATCCAGTTTAAAATAGTTTCGTCATCAAAGAGCACATTTGCACCGCCGTGGTAATTGTAAATACCCAAAGCGTTAAAATAGCTGTTATCCGGAATCTCCAGCTGCAGGAGCTTGTCGATCTCTTCTGCTGACAGACCAATTTCCTGATAAGCATTATAAAGGCCATCATAGGCATCACGAGCCTTCTGCGAGCCATAATATTCGTCATTTTCTGCCATAAAAATGTAGACAGCCACCCGGTTTTCAGCCACCGATGCAAATGTTCCGTCCCACTGTGAAGCTCCGTGCAAATAGGCAGCGTAAAGATCAGGGCGCATTGAAACCGCTCGCGACATCGTTTCTCCACCCGCCGAATATCCGGCAGCAAAGATGCGGCTTTCATCCACCTCAAAATTCCGAATGAAATACTCTGTAAGCTCAATAGCCTGGCGTGCAGATGTCTCGCCCCAGTCTGTGAGCTGTGCTGAAACAACGATCATATCTTCATCCAGTTCCGTCCAGGACAGAAAACCCGTAAATGACAGATTACTGCCGGAAGATTCTTCCCCGAACCACATCATGTCGTACCCCGGCATAGTCATCATCAGAGGATAAGCTTTACTGCCATCATAGCTTTGCGGCAGATAGTAGCTGTAATGAATTGTGCCGTCCGCACCATCAAGAGCCTGCTCTGTAATAAATCCGGTTTCCAAAGAAGTCTCGGTTTTCATTTTCTCATCCTCATATGAATTCTGAGTCTGAATGCCTCCCAAACAAGATGAAAGCAGAATACTCAACGTCAAAACACATGAGATCAGATTCATATATTTCCTGCCTTTCATCAGCAACATGCTCCGGCCGGCTCTGAGTATATATTTCTGCTGCCTTTCGCCGCCTGTTTCTCAAAGCTTTTCAAAGATGTTTCCGTTGACTTAAGACCCTGCCGCTCGCAGAATGCTGCTATGGATAGGCAGCGTCTAATTTCCCTTAAAAATTTGCTTTCCATTTGCAGTTGTCTCCAATCGTAAAAAATATCTTACTTGACATTAGCCTTAATCCAGTTTTCAATATGCTCGGCAATCACATCATTGTTTAACTCCTGGAACATAAAGTGAGAGTTGCCGGTAATACCCTCGTCCGGAAGATGAATGACGGTACTGTTTCCACCAGCTTTATTGTACGCCTCGGCAAAGGAATCAGCAGTTGCAGCCATCATATCCCACATACCCGCCGCTGGAACGTCGGTGAATTCCTCTCCTATATAGTCACCGTAATAGAAAATTACAGGGATTTCCTTTTCCAGCAGAGAGTTGTAATCGTCACTGTCCGCTTGAGGCGCCATACCCGGTTCAATAGCCACGATAGCGGCAATATGATCTGTGTAGCGGGCAGTTTCCCATCCCGGTATACCGCCCTGAGAATGGGTCACCAGAATAGAATCCTTACCTGTACGCTCATATGCCTCGTCAATAGTCGCCGCTACAGCGCGCGCCACTACAGTTGTGTCAATGTTCTGGTCGCCGTTTGCGGAGTCCATAGCGGTATCCGGTGTCATCTGACGGAAAAACTGATCTAAAACCTCCTCGCCCGCAGGAAACTTTGAGCCCTCATTATAAGTAAATTCATCGTTCAGATAGGTACCGATGCGAAACTGGGTGTACCAGGTCTGATCGGAAGGCTCGGTAGTGATGGTACCAGCCACCGAAGTCTGGCCAGCCTCACCTCGGCGCGGCTGATCGATAAGAAACACGCTGTGTCCCATACGCAGAAACATATCAGACCAGCCCTCACGGCCGTCCGGAGTAGTCATCCAGCCCATACGTGACTGACCATAGCCGTGGAGGAATACCATAGGCAGTCCTGTATCATCCTCTGGGATCTGATAGAGTACATTGGCGTGATCCACATGAGAAGTGGATCCCTCTCTTGACGTATAGTAATTGGAAACATCAAATGTGCCTTCAGAAGTCAGCACCGTACCGCCAGCAGAGAACATTCCCTGCTCGGCGATAACCAGCGTCCCGGAACTATCGACGGCGTTATTATCGCCTATATTCTGAGATGTATCGTCATTGTTGCCGCATCCTGCCAGCATAGAGATGCTCAGGACAGCTGCTGCCGCCAAAACGGCAAATTTATGCTTCTTATTCATTATTTTTCCTCCTTGCACTGCGACTTGCCTGTAAATTACTTCAGCTTAGTTCAATCCTGAAACGCATTACCCACTTTTTCGCCCAGCTTAAGGTAGGCGTTATTGACAGGATCAAAGGAAATAGCCTTAAGCTTGTCAGTGTCAATCATACCGTCTCAATTCAAGATACTTTCATCGGCGCTGACATTGATAATCTCGCCGATCAGCTTACCATCCTCATTCACTTTTACCAGCCTGCACTCCAGAGTCATAGGCAGCTCCTCGATAACGGGAGCGTCCACAAGCAGGCTGCGTGTAGCATGAAAGCCTGCCTTTTCCAGCTTATCGCCAACATCATTGGCAGAAACCAGCCCCCCATAGTCCGCCTCAACTAAATGAGCGAGGTCTGCAAAGCTCACAGTGAAAGCGCCGCTGGCCTTGATATTCTGCGTGGTCTTGTGATTGGCGCTGAGGCATAGTATCACATGATCTTGGTCGTAGATACCGCCCCAGGCAGCATTCATAGCGTCCGCTTTGCCGTTTTCATCGTAACTGCCCACAATCAGTACCGGCAGAGGATAAAACCAGGTCTTCTTTCCAAAATCTTTTCTCATCTTAAAACCTCCTTTATTAATTGCCCGCGATTCCGAAACCGCCGAATACGGCGGAGAAGTAAACGGCATCCGTGCCATTTTTCAAAACTCCATCTTTCTCGCTGCTTTCCTTCTGGTTTTCACCAACATTTCACTATCTGTATTATAAATAAAACGCTTTTTCTGCGGAAGTTCCAATTCGTTTTGCAGTATATACCAAAAGGTTTTGACAGCATATCATAATATGCGCTTGCCCGTCCTCTTTCTTTATGATAAACTGACATTGAATTTTGAAGTCTGCAAAATCACAATCCGGCAACTATTAAATAGAGGTAAGAAATATGAGTATACTTACAATTGATATAGGCGGCAGCCTCATCAAATATGCCTTTATGGAGCCCGACAATACAATTCTTGAACGCGGTACTATGCCAACCCCTATGAGCGGACGCAAAGACCTGCTCGACGCGCTCTCCGCACTTTTCCGCTTAAAAAATGACGTCGTCGGTATCGCAATTTCCCTCCCCGGCATCATAGATGCTGAAAACGGCTACATAGTAATGGGAGGCGCGCTCCGCTACAATGACGACTTTTACCTTCGCCACGAACTTTACGCGCATTGCCGCGTACCAATGATTATTGAAAACGACGCCAACTGCGCCGGCCTTGCGGAAGCGACGCTCGGAAGCCTTAAGGATATAAAAGAAGGCTATGTCATCGTTCTCGGCACTATGATAGGCGGCGCCTATATCAAAGATCGCAAAGTACAGCGCGGACACCATTTTGCCGCCGGCGAAATCAGCTACATAAACACACTGCGCGACGAGGTGCCAACTGAGGAAAGCATATGGGGTAACCGCTGCGGCACAGCAGGTCTCTGCGCCCGCTACGCAATAAAAAAAGGGCTCCCCGTAAACTCCGTCGACGGTTATGTTTTCTTCGATGCACTCTCATCGGGCGACCCAGCTGCCGCGGAATGCCTTACCAAATTTGCCAGAGAACTTGCAATGCAGATTTTCAATCTGCAAACTATTCTCGATCCTGAGCGCTTCGCCATAGGCGGCGGTATCAGCGCAAGAGCCGAGCTTATAGATGCGGTGCGCAAACAGCTTGACATCTTATATGACGCTTGCCCTTACCGCATACCGCGCGCAGAGGTTGTCACAAGCAAATTCCAAAACGACGCTAATCTCGTCGGCGCCTTGCAGACTTTTCTCGATAAATACAAGGATATTGTCTAATCATAAATATTTTTATTTTTTACTTGCATTTCTAAGATTTATTTTGGTAAAATAAATTCGTTGAGCAGCAAAAGCGTAAGTCCAAACGGGCTTGCGCTTTTGTTTTTTTCTAAAATTACAATCGGAGGTATTTGCAATATGGAACAACAAAATAATTTAAAAAAATTAACGGTGAGCATACTTTCGCTCTCGCTTCTTACAGTAATGGCCGGCGCCGCGGTTGCCCCCGCTCTCGGAAGCATAAAACAGTATTTTATAAATGAAAATCCGCTGTTTGTACAAATGATAATCAGTATGCCATCGCTTTTTATTATACTTACAAACCTTATTTTTCCTAAGTTATGCGCGCGTTTTGGCTCAAAAACGCTCGTGCTTACAGGCCTTATGCTGTACACGGCAGGCGGCTGCATTGCAGGTCTTTTTAATAATATTTTTCTGCTCCTTCTCACAAGAGCTCTCGTCGGCGTCGGCGTCGGCATCATAATGCCGCTTTCCACAGGTCTCCTTTCTTTCTATTTCGCACCGGAAGCGCAGGATAAACTTATGGGATACTCTTCGGCTATGAATCAGCTCGGCGGCGCCGTTGCGACACTTTTTTCGGGTCTGCTCGCTTCTATAAGCTGGCGTTTCAGCTTCTTCGTATATGCTCTCGGACTCATAAGCATCGTGCTCTGCATTTTCTTTCTCCCCAATGATAAAATTGCAGGCAGCACGCATGAAAACTCCTGCGAAGAAAGCAGCGAGCATATGAAGACATCAACAGGTACAGCCTCAATTATCCGCGAAAATATTTTCAGTATAGCTGCAATATTTCTTTTAATGGTAACATTTTTCATATATCCGGCAAATTTTGCAATGATAGCTTCACAAAGCGGTATCATACCGCATAACATGATTGCCATAATTATGTCAGGTATGGATATAATAGCATTTATCGGCGGACTGTCTTTTGTCTCATTGAAGAAGCTGCTTGCGAAAAAAATAAGGTTTCTTGCCCCGTGCCTTTTCCTTACAGGCTATCTTCTTCTTTCGCTTGGAAACAGTGCCGTATATGTCATTGTAGGCTCCGTGCTCATAGGCTTCGCCAACGGAGTAGGTATTCCATGCATTATATCGCATACTTCCCAAAAGGTCGGAAAAAATGCCGCTTCCAGCATTATGCCGCTCCTATCCGCAGCACTTTACGGCGGACAGTTTTTCACTCCGTTTATCACCTCTCTTGTGTCCGCAGCATTTTCAGGCGGCCCGCTTCTGCTGCCTTATTATATCGCCGTTTTTTCCTCCGTTCTTTTTGCGCTCGCTTCTTCCGCTATAAAATAAGCGTACTTTCTCAAAAGTATTGACAAGGCCTTATTTCAATAATAATATAATAATTAGCTGGTAAAAGTCAGAATTTGATTGAAATTTTCGGAGGTAATAATATGAAAATACTCGTTCTCAATGAAAAAGATATGCGCGCCGTACTCACGATGGAAGAAGCGATCAATGCGGACAAAGACGCACTTTCGATCTACTCTGCCGGCGAAAGCAACATCCCGCTCAGGGCAAACCTCGACGTGCCCGAGCACAACGGCCAAAGCCTCTATATGTACGGATACGCAGCCAAAGCAAACGCCCTCGGCGTCAAAATCGTGTCTACATATCCCGATAACATAGATAAAGGTATTCCAAGCGTGCCCGCAACAATGGTGCTTTTGAACAGCGAAACCGGCGAGACTTCTTCGTTTATGGACGGTACATATCTTACACGCGTAAGAACCGGTGCTGTGGCAGGCCTTGCAACAGATTACCTCGCGCGCAAAGACAGTAAAATATTCGCTGTCATAGGCACAGGAGGTCAGGCTCCCGGTCAAATAGAAGCGGTACTTACAGTGCGCCCGGGAATCGAGCTTGTAAAGGTTTACGATTTAAACACCGAACGCGCCAAAGATATGGCAGCACAGATGACAGAGCTCTTCAAGGGCAGATTTGCTGCTAAATTTGAGGCTGTTACAACTTCCGCAGATGCTGTAAAAGACGCAGATATCATCACGACTATAACTGTCGCCAAAGACCCCGTATTCGACGGCAAACTCGTAAAAAAGGGCGCTCACATAAACGGCGTCGGCTCATATACTCCTCAGCTTTCTGAAATCGACGAATATATCATCACCCACGCTGACAAAATCTATATGGATACGCCTGACGCTCTTGAAGAATCCGGAGATTTTATAAAACCGATAAATAAAGGAATTTTCAGTGCAGACCGCATCACCGGCGAGCTCGGTGAAGTAATAAACGGCAAAATCAAGGGTCGCGAGTCTGATGATGAAATTACATTCTTTGAAACAACAGGAAGTGCGGTACTCGATATCGTAACCGCGCAGCGCATCTACGAAAAGGCTGTTGAGCAAGGCGTAGGTCAGTTCATAGAGCTTTAGGCGCAAAATTATAGATTATCTAATTACAAATATAGAAAAAGGGGCTGTCTCAAAACAAAATAGATAGAGACAGCCCCTTTTTTAATTATCATTTAAAATCTGCTATAAGCTTACTTCTTGCTCGTAATTTTTGCGCACAACTTCTATCTTTCTCGCATACTTTAATTCATTTTCCTTATCACCGAGCGCACAGTATACAGCAACGAGCTCGTCCATTACCTCTATATTCGACGGGCTGAATTCGAGCGCTTTTTTAAAAGCTGCGATCGCTTCCTCTGCCTTTCCTATACTTTCGTATGCCACACCTATATAATAATGCATCGGCCACCACGCAGAAAACTCACTTTGCGTGTACTCTGAAAGTATCTCTATGCCCTCGTGATACCTGCCTGATGTCACGGCCGCAACACCCGCTTCTATTTCCATAGGTGCCGCCAGCGACGCCATCCTCCCTTTAATTTCGTTTATCTCGTCATTCAACTCATCTTTGGAAGAGCTGCCATCTATTTTTTGAAGAAAATCTTTCCACACAAGATACGCTTTCGTATACAGTCCCATATTGAGATACGCATACCCCAAATAATAATATGCAAAAGCAAAATCAGGATGTTTGATCGTAAGCGTTTCCAGAGTTTCTATAGACTCCGCCTTAAATTTTCCGATATATGTTTCTTCATCCGCATCAAGATAAAGCTCCCGGCAGCAGAGCGCATAGCCGTAAAGCCCGTTTAACGACACTGCATTTATAATTATCGCCGCTCTAAAAAAACACGCTGCTTCAAGCAGCTCATTTTTCCTCTGCTCAGAGCCTTTACCATCAACCGTACATCCGGCGCTTTCAGCAGTTTCAGCACTCACACCAGCACTCGCACTGCTGAACCTCTCATAGCCTTCGCTTACGAGAACTTCTTCCGTCTTTTCCTTAAATATTCGCTGTAAAAACAGCTTATAAGTTTCGGCATACGGAAAATCAGGATCGCAGCCAAGCACGACAGCCGCAGCACGCGCTATATCGAGCACAGTAAGCGATACACCTTTACTGTTTGTAAGCATGCTTTCTTTTATTGGCATAGGTACGCCCAGCAGAATGTCGGATGCGCCTATTTTATTTAAAAAATCAACAGAAAGCTCGTTAAACACATATGATTTTACGAGTTCTTCAAAATATGGTTTCAGTCTTTCTTTCAGCATTTTTCTTTCCTTTTTTCCATTCCGGCAAAAGTCTTCTCGTCGTGAAAAGCCCGATAATGCCGCCAGTGAAGCTCAAAGCGGCTTATTTATATAACATTTCTTTCAATTTTGCTAAAATTCGTCGCCTAAAGCTCCGCTTTACAGCGCTCGAAAGCGCTCGTCTTTGAGCATTCCGCGATCCTGCATCGCCCGCCGCAGCTGCGCGAGCATTTTCTCTTTGTCTGCAGGCAGATTGCCGGCAAGCGAAAGGTAATTTGAAGCATGATTGCTGCGGAACACGCACTCCGCATCCTCAGGCAGATTTACATTTTCCAGCAGCAGCGCCGTTTCAGCAATCACTTCTTCCGGCGACAAAAGCTTGAATTTGCCGCTTTTTACATCTTCCGTGAGCGGCGCGCCTTCTTCCGTCATCAGCGTCAGAAGCGCGGCGTACGACGGTCTCATCTCGCTTATCATCGTGCCTGTTTCAACCGCGTGCTCGCGCCAGCCGTCTCTTCCCGCCAGACCCGATATAAATGTTACAGAAGCCTTGATACCCGCATCCTCTATGCGGCGCACCGCTTCTATTATTTCATCCCGCGTCGCACCTTTGCAGACATCAGCAAGCACCTTATCGGATCCTGATTCCGCTCCTATATATATCATTTCCATACCGGCGTTTCTGAGCAGCACGAGCTCTTCCGGCGTCTTTCTCAGTACATCTTTAGGCGAGCCGTACACATTCACCCTCTCGCATTCCGGAAATTTCTTTCCTATATATTCGAGTATCGCAAGCAGCTTATCTGTCGCCAGGCACAGCGCATCGCCATCGCAGAGAAATACTCTGTCTACATACCTGTACGCCATGCGGCACTCGTCTATATCGCGGAAAATTTCTTCTATGCCACGCACGCGAAAATTCTTATCCTTGAACATACTGCAAAATCTGCACTTGTTGTGCGAGCAGCCTATCGTAACCTGCAAAAGTAAGCTATAGGCCTCACTCGGAGGCCTATATATCATTCCTTCATATCTCATAATAATCCCTAAAAACTCCCCTATATTACATCTTTTCAGGCGCCTTCATGCCCAGAAGAGCAAGACCGTTGGCGATGACATTCTTCGCCGCCTTTACAAGCGCAACCTTAGCCAGCTTTTCCGCTTCGTTGTCAACGAGTATATGCTCTTCATGATAGAAACGGTTGAAGCCCTGCGCAATGTCTATCAGGTGTCTTGTCACAACAGACGGCTCATATTTCTCGGCAGCATCCACGATAACATCAGGCAGCTCATACATGAGCTTTACCAGCGTATAAGCGGCATCGCCTGTGAGGTACGAAAAGTCTATATCTTTAAACTCACATGCTTTTGCGACAAGCTCCTCTCCCGCATTTCGGAGTACCGAGCACGCTCTCGCATGAGTATACTGCACATACGGACCCGTTTCGCCTTCAAAGTTGAGAACTCTGTCCCAAGAGAAAACATAGTCCTTGATTCTGTTGTTGGAAAGCTCCTGGAATATTACGGCGCCGATGCCGACAGCCTTGGCCGTCTCTTCGAGGTTTTCCGTATTTACGCCCTTTTCTTTTACTATCTCTCTCGTCTGATCTACGGCTTTATTGAGCACATCCTCAAGGAATACAACTCTTCCGTGTCTTGTCGACATCGTGCCGTCTTCGAGCGAAACCATACCAAACGGAACGTGCACGCAGTCCTTGGCCCACTCGTAGCCGAGAAGCTCAACTACCTTAAACCACTGCTGGAAGTGCAGATTCTGCTGCGAGGCAACGACATATATATTCTTTACAAAATTGTAAGTTTCCTTTCTGTAAACGGCAGCCGCGATATCCCTTGTGAGGTAGAGCGACGAGCCGTCCGACTTTGTTACGAGTGCCGGCGGCATACCGTATTCAGAAAGATCCACAACCTGCGCGCCCTGAGACTCCTGAAGAAGTCCCTTTTCCTTGAGCTCGTTTACAATTCTCGGCATCTTATCCGAATAGAAGCTCTCACCGTTGTATGAATCGAATTTTATATCGAGCATATCGTATACGCGGTTGAATTCCTTGAGCGACATTTCTCTGAACCACTGCCAGAGCTCAACCTCTTCCTTTTCCCCGGCTTCGAGCTTTACGAACACTTTTCTCGCTTCATCGTCAAGCTCCGGATGCGTTTCAACTTCAACATGGAATTTCGTATAATATGAAAGAAGCGTTTTAATCGGCTCTCTTTCAACATCTTCCTTATTTCCCCAAAGTCTGTACGCGACTATCATCTTACCGAACTGAGTGCCGTAGTCGCCGAGGTGATTTATTCTGATAACATCGTAGCCGATGGCGTCATATATCTTATAGAGCGCATTTCCGATTACCGTCGAACGGATATGGCCGATGTGAAACGGCTTGCAGATGTTCGGTGACGAGTACTCGACGATGAGCGGTCTTCCTTCACCGATATTGCTTCTGCCAAAAGAATCACCCGCATTTACAATTTCCGGAACTACATGTTCTATAAAATTCTGCTTGGAAATGTACATATTTACATACGCATTCACACTTTCAACCTTTTCAAACAAATCTTTTCCCGTAATCTTTTCAGCAATATCTTTAGCAATCATCGGCGGCGCTTTTCTCAGCACCTTTGCGAGCTTAAAGCAAGGGAACGCATAATCACCCATCTTGCTGTCCGAAGGCACCTCTACGATTTCTTTAATCTCGTCAAACGAAAGGCCTATATCGGCATCCGCTAAAATCTTCGCAATCTCTTCTTTATAATTTATCATCTTTCAATCCTTTCTCTATATATGATTATCGTTTCTCGTTATCTTTATGTAAAATCCGGAGCAGCTACGCCCCTCTTCGCTTTACTAATTCTTCGAGTTCTTTGAGCGTATCTTCCGTATAAACGGGAATCCCGCGCTCAAGCAGCATCTCGGTAAAAACACCGTCGCCCGGTATCGTTCTGCCCGTGAATGTGCCGTCGTATATGACGCCTCGCCCGCACGAAGGACTCCGCGCTTTGAGCACCGCGCCTTCTATCTTCTCGCCTCGCCTTCGGGCCTCTGCTTCCGCCGCTTCCATACACTTCTCGCTGCCTCGGACAAAAGCATATGTGACATCCTGACCGTCTTTGTCAAAGACTCTGCCGCCCAGCCTTTCTGCAGGCGGCCGCGGCACGGGAAGCTCCCCTGCGGTCTCGGGACACACGGCAAAAAAGCTGTGCTCTTCGGCGAAGCTTTTTACATCGCCGCACAGATTGTTTCCGCCGCTGTATTTACAATTGTGACCCAAAAGGCAGCCGCTTATAAGATACATTTTCCTTTTCCTTCCCGTATCATACTATATCATAATTTCAAATATGCTTTTTTCGTTGCCTGTCTGCGCTGTCTGTACCTGCAATTCGCTTGCAGCCTTGCGCAAATTTGTCTGCACCCTTGCAGAAGCAAGTAATTGCAAATATTATACCATACTCCGCATACTTTTACCATATGTTTTTTACTACATCGAAAAACACTCAGTTATGATATATATCATTTTTCGCAATTTGAGTCCGAATGCATATTTTGAAATTTTACATATCCATCCTTTGCCGCAATTATCTTTTCAGGCATGCACATAAAAAAGATACATTTCCTCAATTGAAATGTATCTTTTCAAAATCCGATATTTTATAAGCAGCCATCTCTTTGCCCCGCAGAAAAAATAAAAGCGTTCGGTTTGCTGTCTGCTAATCACGGCGATCCGCTCTTACAAACGGCTCGTCAACCGCCGTGTCCGTCAAAATTTCGTATTTCTTAGGATGTCTGTACGCGTTGCCGTGCACTTCGCTTGCGCGGTAACTGCGAAGACTCCGCAAATTAAGCTCGGCAGTATAAATACCTTCTTTTCCGTCCGCCATAAGAATACAAGTATCGCGCGAGACCGCAGTTTCAGGAAGATATGCCACTCCGTCAAAAACACTCGATCTTCCGTTGCAGTCGGGCACAGTTTCGGGATAATTGCAAGTTGCGATTGCCGTCATATTCTCGTAGGCTCTGCCGCGAAGCTGCGCCAGGCGGTTTATTTCCATCGGGCAGGCGTTGGGCACGAGAATCAGCTCTGCGCCTTTAAGCATCAGAATTCTCGCGCTTTCGGGAAATTCCCTGTCGTAACAAATCATCGCTCCGACTTTTACAATGCCGCAGGCCGTATCGAGATCTGTGACATAAAAATCGTCTCCCGGCGTCAAATTCCGCTCTGCTCCGAAATCGCATGTATGCACCTTTGCGTAGACAAGCCTGCGCTCACCGTATCTGTCAAACAACACGAGCGAATTGCGCGGAGCGCTTTGACTTTGCGGTGCGCTTTCGCACTTTTCGAGCAGCGTTACTCCGATTGCCATATTGAGTTCTTTGGCGAGCCTGCTGAACGTACGCAAAAAATCGCTGTCCTTGGCAATCGCCTCTGCCGTCAATGCATCGGCGGACTTTTCGTAAATATCATATCCACAGCTCCACATTTCCGGGAACAGCGCAATATCCGCACCTTTCTCTTTTGCTTTTCGGCAGTATTCGATTCCCTTTTCGAGATTTTCATTGAGCATGCCGCACGGCGCAATCTGCAGCAAAGCAATTTTCAGCAAATCCATTCCCGCTCCCCTTTCCGGCTCACAAAACATTTATGTTAATTCATGCGCGCCGAATATTACATCGGCGTTCCGACTTCGATCAAATTGCCGTCCGGATCGTAAAAACGAATCACTTTCTGTCCCCAGCTGTGCGTCATCAGTCGGTTGACATATTTAACAGAAGGATACAGCTTTTCAAGTTTCAGAATAAATGCTTCTATATCGCGTTCTTCAAAATACAGCTCGCAGGAATTGCTCTCCGGAATAATATCTCTTCCGAGAAAGTCTCTCCAAATTTTTTCGTCCTGAAGCGCAAGCCCCTCCGTCAAAACCATATTGCCGTCATTGTCAATCACTGTTTCCAGCCCGAACAAATCGTGATAAAATTTCTTTGATTTTTCAATATCCTTAACAACAATCAATACATTTTTCAGTCTCATCTGCTTTATCTCCTAATCAGTTTCTTTATTACATCATCCGATTTTGATTTATCCGTTAAAGAACAAGTATGATTGCATTCACAAGTCTTAATTCTATCTGTTCTGTACGCTGGATTTTTTCTAAACAGCAAGATAAAGAGCCTCTCTTAAATCTTTTCCCCCGATATTATCTTCTAAAAACACTTCTGCACACAAAAAACCATTTTTTTCATAAAAGCTTCTGGCTCTGCAGTTATCCTCCAAAACCCATAAAAGCATCTTATCAAAACCGCGCTGCTGCAATTCCTCAACACATCTTTTTAACAATAAACTGCCGTAGCCTTTGCCAATATACTCGGGTAAGAAATATATGGAAACAATTTCTCCGTAATCGCTGTACTCTTCCCACCTCGACTTACAAAAACTCGCAGTACCTATAATAACTCCATCTTCTATTACGACCAGATTATTCCTGCTCTCCTGATTGATATTGTCTGCCCAATGCCCTTTTGGAATACTGTCAAGATAGTCCTGCGGAATAATATTCTTATACGCGTATTTCCAACTGCTTTCATATATATTGCTTATTTCAAGTGGATCATCACTTTGAGCGACATATCTGATTTCCATTGCAATATCTCCTTTTCTGCCTTTGCTATTTCTTAAGGCGGACTACAGTAACGCCGTCGCCGCCTTCGTTGTAGGCGCCGCGGCGGAACGAATCCACGTGCTTATGGCGTCTTAAAAGCTGCGCGATGCCGTTTTTGAGGATGCCCTCGCCGCGGCCGTGTATTACGGTCACTTCCTCGAGTCCTGCCATAAAGGCATCGTCGAGGTACTTATCGACATCGGCGACGGCGCTGTCGAGATTTTCGCCCTGCACATTTATGGTGAGCGGCACGCTCATTACCTTAGAGCGGTAGAGCGCTCCGTACCCCGTTCCGCTGCCGGAACCTGCACCCGAAGCTCCGAATTGCGAGCCCTTGCCTGAGCCGCCCGCAGAGCCGCTGCTGCTTCCGCCTGCGGGACCAAAGCCCGCGCCCGCAGGACCGCGCCGCTTAAGCCCCTTGCCTGCGCTGCCTGCACTCCTGCCTTTGCCCTGCTCTATCGACATCAGGTCCTTTACATTTGCATTTATCTTCATGATGCCAACCTGCACTAGCAAGTCGCCTTTGCTGTCGGGCAGCGTGAGCACTTCGCCGTTCTGCCCTATCGTCATCACCTTTACCCTGTGACCGATGAAAAGCTTTGCCGGATCCACAGGTTCAAAATCCGTATCGGCAGCAGATACCTTTTCGCGGTATTTGGCGCTTGCCGCACGCAGCCTGCTGCGGCTTTCGTCGAGCCGGCGCGTCCTCTCACCGAGAGACTCCACCTTCGACAGCTCTTTTAGCTCCGCCGTCACCTCGCGCGACACCTCGCGCGCTTCGCGCACAAGCTGTCTTGCCTCTTCGCGCGCCGAACTGAGTATCTTCTCTTTCTGCTCCGCGAGGCGCGCCTGCAACTTATCAATCTCTGCCTTCTGCTTCTGCATCTCTATCTTAAGCATTAGTGCCTCGTCGCGTTCGGCTTCAGCCTCCCGCCTGTCGCGCTCAATAGCGGACACCACATCTTCAAATTCGAGATCACCGCTCTCTATGAGTCCGCGCGCGCGCGCGATTATCGCTGCCGGAAGTCCCAGCTTTTCCGATATTTCAAACGCATTCGAACGTCCGGGTGCTCCCACAAGCAGCTTATATGTCGGAGAAAGCGTCTCCACATCAAACTGCATGGAAGCATTCATAACTCCGTCCGTCGATATTGCGTACTTCTTAAGCTCGTTGTAATGCGTGGTCGCAAATGTCAGCGCACCCGCCGACTTCAAAAAATCGAGCACGGAAACAGCAAGCGCCGCACCCTCTGTCGGATCGGTGCCGCTGCCGAGTTCATCGACGAGCACCAGCGTGTCCTTCCCCGCTTTTTTCGTTATATACACTATATTGTTCATATGCGACGAGAATGTGGACAAACTCTGCTCTATACTCTGTTCGTCGCCTATATCGGCAAAAATATTCTTAAAAACGGGCAGCTTCGACCCCGGATTTGCCGCGATATGGAGACCCGACTGCGCCATCATCGCCGTCAGTCCCACGGTCTTTAAAGTCACCGTCTTGCCGCCCGTATTCGGTCCCGTTATTACAAGAGTGCTGTATGACTTTCCTATTTCCAGTGACACAGGTACCACTTTGGCGGCATCAATCAGAGGATGGCGCGCGCCTTTAAGCTCCAGCACGCCATCTTCGTTCATCTCCGGCGGCTCGCCGTTCATCAGCTTCGACAGCTTGCCTTTGGCAAATATAAAGTCGAGCTTCACGAGCAGCTTTTGATTGTTGATGATCTCAGCAGCATGAGCAGCCACACCGCCCGAAAGCTCCGCGAGTATCCTCTCGATCTCCGCCTTTTCCGCCATCTCAAGCTCGCGCAGTTCATTATTGAGATTAACTATCACCTGCGGCTCTATGAAGAGCGTCGCCCCCGACTGCGACTGATCGTGCACAATACCCGGAAAACGCGCTCTGTGCTCCTGCTTTACGGGTATTACATATCTGCCGCCGCGCATCGTCACTATCGCATCCTGAAGAAGCGTCCTGTTCTCCTGCGAATTCAGTATCTGATTTATGCGCGCGCGTATGTTCTCGTTCTGCCGCACGATGCTGCGCCTTATATTTTTAAGCTCCGTGCTCGCGCTGTCGCTCATTTCATCTTCGGAAATAATGCAGCGCTCTATATCATCTTCGAGCGCACGGACAACGGCAATAACCTCCGCAATACCGAGCACTGCCGGGCAATCTTCCGCATCATTCTTCAAAAATACAGAGCAGGCTCGTGCCGATTTTAAATTGTACAAAATCTGAAGAAGCGGCCGCATCGTCAGAATGCCGCCTTTTTCGGCAAAGCGCACGCTTCCCTCTATATCATAAAAAGCGCCCAGAGGAGCAGGTCCTTTGCGGGCGATAATCCGGGCGGCTTCCGTAGTCTCCGCGAGATTCTCACGGATTTCACTTATACCGCGCAGAGGCTTTACCCCCGAAATGAAGCGTTTTGTCATTTCGGAGGAGGCCTGCGCTGTAAGCATTTCAATTATTTTATCGTACTCGAGTACTCTTTGTGCTTTCTTGTTCATATCTTTCCTTAAAAATTATTCTGCGTCCGCTTGAATCTTTCAAGTTCACTTTTAAGTCGGATATTTTCCATTTGCAGATCGAAGAAATTGCTTTCCGCTTCTTTCACTCTCTGATCAGCTAAAGCAATCTTTTCTTCAAATTCACTGCGAATTTTTTCTTCTAACCCCTCAAGCTGCGCTTTAAGCTCCGTATTTTCCTTGTCCTTAGCGTCTGATGTCTGCCTCAGCTCTTCTTTCTGCTGGAGCAGCTTTCCCGCTTCTTCCTTGAACTGCACAAAGTTTTTCTTCGCTTCTTCCCACAGCTTTATATAATGCTCTATATCCTTTTCCTGCTCGGCGCATTTTTCTTCCTGAACAGAGAGCCTTGCAGCCGTCTCAAAATACTGATCCGCAATATTGACGGACGCAAGCACCGCAAGCGACGGAGCAGGAATCCCTGCGGCAACAGCAGCTATTTCTCTCATATTCTGATCCACATAGTCCGCTACCTTTATTATATACTCTCTTGATTTATCTCCCGATACCGTATATTCCTGTCCGTAAATTTTTACGCTTACCACACTTTTATCCATCTGATACCTCCTCTAAATTTCTCTGAGTACGGCATTAACCTTACTTTTCAGTTCAGCAAGAATATTTCCGTGAACTTTCTGAACATCATCGTCCGTCAGTGTCTTATTTCTGTCTCTGTATACGATGCTGAACGCAAGCGACTTCTTACCCTCTTCAACCTGCTTTCCTCTGTATACATCGAACAGCTCTACCTTTTCTATAAGCGCGTCTCCTGCGCTCTTAATGATCGCCTCGAGGCTTCCCACTTCTACATCTTCATCGACGAGCAACGCAATGTCTCTTTCTACGCTCGGGAATTTAGGAAGCGGGCTGTATGCCTTCTCTATATCAGCCCTGGCGATAATATATTCAAAATTGAGCTCGCAGACATAGGCTCTCGTCTGGATACCGAATCTTTCTGCAACTTCAGGGTGAACTTCGCCCATAATTCCGAGCTCCATCATCTCGCCGCCTCTGTCAGGCACCTGAATGCGCGCGCAGCGTCCCGGATGGAAAGCGCCGTACTCCGATTCGGCCGTAAATACGAGTCCTGTTATGCCGAGCATTTCAAGCAGCGTCTGTACTCTTCCCTTCATTGAGAAAAAGTCTTCTCCAGCGCCGTAAGTGCCTATGCTCATCGAAAGCTCCTCCGACGGCAGCTCATTTTCATCGATGAGGCTCGGCAGGAATGTATTTCCTATCTCGAACGCACATACCTTATCGATATTGCGCGAATAGTTCCTGCCCATAACTTCGAGCATCTCCGGCATCAGCACCGTTCTCATCACCGAAGTTTCCTCGCCGAGAGGATTTAAGAGCGTCAGGAAATTCTTTTCCCATGTATCATCGTCAAGTCCGAGCATATCAACGCTCCTTGGGCTTACGAATGAATATGTCTGTATCTCGTTTGCGCCGAGCGATGTCATTATGCCGCGCGCAAGCTCTCTTATCTGCCAGCTTCTTGACACGGTTGACTGCGTGTTCATCTTCGGCAGCGTCAGCGGAATATTATCGTAGCCGTACATACGCGCTATCTCCTCCGCGTAATCTATCTCCTCTTTCATATCGAGTCTCACTGTCGGCGGCGTTACGCGCATAACATCAGGATCGCCTGTATCTTCAACCTTCATATCGAGCGCTTCGAGATATTTTACCATTTCTTCTCTGGAAATATTGATGCCGTTGAGCTTGTTTATGCGCGATACTCTCACATCGCACACGATAGGCTTGGCCTCTTCCGGATAGATGTCGATAGCTCCCGGCACCACCTTACCCGCACCGATCTGCTCAACGAGATGGCAGAAGCGGTTTGCCGCTTCAAGACAGATGTTAGGGTCTATCCCTCTCGAATATCTGTTGGAAGCCTCCGTGCGCAGAGTCATTTCCTTTGACGAAAGCCTGATGGTGTCCGCGTCGAAGTTGGCCGACTCGAGGACTATCGTCTTGGTCGTATCTTTAACCTCCGAATTGAGTCCTCCCATTATGCCCGCGATGCCGACTGCCTTTTCGCCGTCGTTTATCATCAGCGTGCCTGCAGGCAGCTCCCTTTCCTTGCCGTCGAGCGTCGTGAACTTGTCGCCCGGCTTGCTGGCGTCAACTATTATCTTCTTGCCCGCTATATCCTCCGCGTCGAAAGTGTGCATCGGCTGGCCGTATTCGAGCATTACAAAGTTGGCGATGTCGACGATGTTGTTGATTGGGCGCATGCCTGCCAGCATGAGCCTTTCCTGCAGCCACCACGGCGACTGCTCGATCTTTATATCTGTGATCGCGCGCGCCACATAGCGTCTGCATCTTGTGTCGCGTATATCTATCGTCACATAGTCCGACATACTCGGCTTTTTCTGCTGCGCAAATCTTATCGAGTTCGGCGGTCCGCCTGCACTTCCGGCTTTTTCCTGTACTCTCGTGTCAGGCAGCTCTATCGGCTTTCCGTATGCGGCTTTCGTTTCCTTCGCTATCGCGAGCATAGAAAGCCAGTCCGGTCTGTTAGGTGTAACATCGAGATCCACAACGGCCGTATCGAGCTCAAGCGCCGTAACGAGATCCGTTCCCGGCGTAAATGCTTCCGGCAGAATCCAGATACCGTCCTTCGATATATAAGGAGCCACCTTATCATCCCAGCCGAGTTCCTGCGGTCCGCAGAGCATTCCGTCAGATTCCACACCGCGCAGCTTTCCTGCTTTTATAACGCTGCCTCCTTCTTCCTTTTCGTGCCCGTGAAGAGGTCCCGGCACGCGTCCGCCGTCGAGCACGACAGGCACATATGCGCCTTCAAAGATGTTGTCCGCGCCCGTCACTATCTGAATAGGAGCGCCTGCACCCACATCTACCTTACATACTACGAGCTTATCGGCGTCAGGGTGCTTTTCTATCTTTTCAATTTTTCCGACTACCACCTTTTCCGTCTCTTTCCCGAAATAACGTACAGTCTCAAGCGTAATGCCCGCCATAGTCATAGTATCGCCGTATTCTTCGGCGTTTGCATCTATATCAACATAATCTTTTATCCATTTTACAGGTACTAACATTATCCGCGCCTCCTCCTATTTGAATTCCTCTATGAAACGCATATCGTTTTCATAGAAAAGCCTGATATCTTCAACACCGTACTTGAGCATCGCTACTCGCTCCACTCCCATACCGAAAGCAAAGCCGCTGTACTTTTCGCTGTCGATACCGCCTGCCTGAAGCACATGCGGGTGAGTGAGTCCGCAGCCGAGTATCTCTATCCAGCCGCTGCCCTTGCATACGTTGCAGCCCTTACCGCCGCACTTAAAGCACGATACATCGAGCTCTGCCGAAGGCTCTGTAAACGGGAAGTGGCTCGGTCTCAGCTTAGTCTTTACATCCGAGCCGAACATCAGCTTGGCGAAGGTGTCAAGCGTGCCCTTTAAGTCTGCCATCGTGATGCCCTCGTCAACTACGAGACCCTCTACCTGATGGAACATCGGCGAATGCGTAGCGTCGGGAGTATCGGAACGGAAACAGCGTCCAGGCACTACTACCTTTATAGGGAGATCCTGCGCGAGCATCGTTCTCACTTCAACAGGCGAGGTATGCGTTCTCAGAAGTTTATCCTGCGAGAAATAGAATGTATCGGTCATATCTCTCGACGGATGGTTTTTCGGAGAATTGAGCGCATCAAAATTGAACCATACGGTTTCAACCTCAGGACCCTCAACGATGCTGTAACCCATAGCCTTGAATACGTTCGTTATTTCCTGTATCGTCAGTGTTATCGGATGCTTGGCGCCAAGTTCAAATTTCTTTCCCGGCTCCGTAACATCTATTTTTTCCGCCTTAAGTTTCGCACTTTGCATAGCCGCCTTGGCCGCCGATAGCTTTTCTTCAAGCAGCGCTTCTATCTCCGCTTTGACGCTGTTTGCAGCCTGACCCATAGTCTTCTTTTCTTCCGGCGAAAGCTTGCCCATACCTCTCAAAATTTCCGTAAGAGCTCCCTTCTTGCCAAGAAGCCTTATTCTTATTTCTTCGCAGGCTTCCACAGTATCCGCATTCGCAAGCTGCTCTCTTGCTTCTGCTAAAATTCTTTGTAATTCTGTCCGCATATTTTCTACCACCTTTATTTATGTATATTTTTTATATATTATTTTCTCATATTTTCATACATCAGTATCGCCGCCGCAACTGCCGCGTTAAGCGATTCCACATATCCGTTCATCGGTATACTTACCCTGACATCGGAAAGCGCAAGAAATTCATCGCTGATACCGTTTCCTTCATTGCCGATAACGAGTGCAATATTTTCTTTGAGATTGGCCTCATAATAGATAACCGCACCATCCATCGCAGTCGCTGCTATTCGCCTTCCTGTTTCTTTGATACGCCTGGCTGATTCGGAAGTCTCCTCCCCCTGCAGCACAGGCATCCTAAAGACTGATCCCGCCGCTGCGCGTACAGCCTTTGGGGAATATATATCCCCCGTACCTTTAATCGCAATGACGCCTCCGTAACCCGCGGCCTCCGCCGTTCTCAGCATCGTGCCTATGTTTCCCGGATCCTGCAGTCTGTCGAGCACAAGTATATTTTTGCTGCCCAAACGCGCATAAAACTCATCGGCCGCCAGTTCCGTTTTTCCAACAACCGCCATAATGCCCTGGCTCGTCTCCGTCTGCGCCGCTTCCGCAAACAGCTGCCGCGAAAAATAAACGTTCTCTTTCGCAGCGCTGGCAAAGCGCAGTGCATTTCCTTCATAGTCTTCCCTGATAATAATATATTCCGGAGAGACTCCCGACTTCACGGCTTCTTCCACGAGATTTTCACCCTCAATTATGTATTTCGCCAGCCTGTCCCTGTATTTCTTTACTGTTAGCTCTTTACATAATTTGTATATTTTGTTGTCCGTTGAATAAATTGTCTTCATTTCCATATACACAAAGCAGCCGGTCTTATCAACCGGCTGTTTTTATTAGCAAACAAACTTATTTATTTAGTTCCTTTAAGAAAATCCGGTATTTCAAAATCGGTAGTATAGCTCTTGCCGAAGGCATCGACTCCAGCCTCGGCCGGCGCTTCTGCTTCATTTTCCTTGGAATCCTTTTCTTCCTGCTGACCGTTTTCCGACGACGCTTCCGGTCTTTCGTTTATAAATATATCGCCCGCGCTCTTCGGCCTGTCTTCAAAACCTGTTGCAATTACCGTAATTACGATTTCATCCTGCATATCTTCTTTTACAGAAGTACCAAATATTACAATAGCATCCTTGTCCGCGGCCTTTTCGATCTGGTCTGCGGCTTCGTTGACTTCGAGCATTCCGAGGTCGTATCCGCCTGTAATATTGAGAAGCACAGCCTTCGCACCTGCAATAGATGTTTCGAGAAGCGGACTTTCGATAGCAGACTTCACTGCTTCAGTGACTCTGTCTTCGCCCTTTCCGCGCCCTACACCCATATGCGCGATGCCTCTGTCGCTCATTACCGTCTTTACATCGGCAAAGTCGAGATTTATCATTCCTGCTTCCGCGATCAGATCCGATATGCCCTGCACACCCTGCTTGAGCACCTCATCGGCCATATTAAACGCCTGTATCATAGTCATATTCTTATCGGCTACCTGAAGCAGCTTGTCGTTAGGTACTACTACAAGAGAATCGACATATTTTTTTAAGAACTTTATTCCGAGATCTGCATGGTTTCTTCTCTTGGAGCCTTCAAATCCGAAAGGCTTTGTCACAACGCCTACAGTAAGTATTCCCTGATCTTTGGCTGCCTTCGCAATGATCGGTGCTGCTCCTGTACCTGTACCGCCTCCCATACCGGCTGTAATAAAGACCATATCCGCTCCGTTCATAAACTTCGCCAGATCATCGAGATTTTCTTCCGCCGATTTCTGTCCTACTTCCGGATTGCCTCCCGCTCCGAGACCTTTAGTCAGCTTCTCTCCTATCTGCAGTTTTGTCTCAGCCTTAGCTCCCGCAAGAGCCTGCTTGTCCGTATTTATTGCCATAAAAGTAACGCCCTTCATTCCGGCCTCTATCATGCGGTTTACTGCGTTGCAGCCGCCTCCGCCTACACCGATTACCTTTATCTGAGCGGAACTTGTATCATTTATCTCAAATTGTAACATCGATAACTCCCTTCATATAAATAAAGCATTCAATTTATTATACCATATTTGTAGTGGTATGGCCATAGCAATTCATACAAAAAAACACTATATTTTGTCTTTTTTCTCCAAAATTTTATCTATGCAGAGCCTCCTTATAACCGCCAGATTATTAAACAGTCTGCCGCCAAAAACAAAAATCGCTGCATAATAAAGCGGTATTCCCAGCTTATCTCCCGCCAGTGTAAGCAGCCCCGCCAGCACCGCGTTGCATAAAAATCCTGTGATAAATATTATACCGTTATACTTATCCTCAAGATGCGCGCGCGCCGCGCCTATGAGCGAATCGAGCGCCGCAAGAAGAGCCATTGTCACATAAAACGAATATTCGGTAGGATATGTTATATTCAGTGCAAACCCCGCTATGAGTCCCGCAATAAGCCCAAAAAATATCGCTATTATCATTCCTTCTCTTCTCCTTTTTCCTTAGCATATACAAAGTTTTCACTTCCACTATAAGCTGCTATTTCAATCTCGTCCGCAATCTCCACTGTAAAGATAACGCCCCACTCGCGAAGCGAGGTTCCATATCCGTTTTCCGAAAGCAGATTTGCCACCATTCTTCTGCCATTTCCTATTGCTTTTATAACAAACGGCCTTGCATATGTCTGCCCGTTTATCCTCACAGTCCAGCCGGAACAGTTAATAGACGTGCTGTCTACTATGCGCTGCCCGTTTACCGATATCGCTTCCGCCCCTGAATGCTTAAGTTCGTTTATTATCATAAGTATGTCTATATCATGCACGAGCAGATTATTTATATCTTCACCCGCATAAAGGTCGCGCTTGCCGTCGTCTACTGTAATCTCTACTCCCGGTCCTTTGACATCGCATGCACCGGCAAGGATGCTGTATTTCGTCCACTCATCTCTTATATTGCTTTCAACTACATTTTCCTCTTCGTTAAATTTATCGTTTTCGTACTCGGCAAGCAGCAATTCTGCTTCCTTAATCTGCTCCTTTATATTTTCTGTTGTAGCTTGCTCACTCGCAATCATAGTTTCACAATCGGTCACTGCTTTTCTCGATGTGTATATTTTTTCGCCGCCGCTTGCTCTCGCCTGAACAACAAACATTATTCCTATGACAAGCGCAACAGCGAAAGCCGATACATTTCTTTTATTCATACCGGCCTACTCCTCTTCGCTTTCCGTCACCGGCTTTGCATATCTGAATGTAATTACACCATTATATCTTGGTATAACCAAGTCCTCATCTGTTGAAATATCAACTGTAAGATTATAGTTCTTTTTGAGCGTCTCCACAATGCCGCCTCTTATTGAAATAGCATTTTCCATCGTTGTCGGATTTCCTATCGCTTTGATGTAATACGGAGGCGCTGTAGCGCTTCCGTTGATGTTTATGTTCTGTCCCGCGAGCGATATCTCAGTCGTCTGTACTATCCTGTGGTCGTTTATGGAAATTGCTTCCGCACCCGCTTCTTTGAGTTTATTCACCAGGCTTAAGAGTTCCTCGTAATGATACGTGATGATGCTTATATCATCCTGGTATTCGTCTGTAACGACAGGATCCTTTATGGTTATAATGATTCCCGGACCGTGTACGTCGACAGCCCCGGTTATAAGTCTGTATTTTTCCGTCTCGGAAAGAAGCCCGTCTAACACGGCATCTTCCGCAGACATCTCTCTTTCTATCGTCTGCAGTCTCTCCTGCAGGAGCGTCAGCTCTTCGAGGGCATCTTCTTTTTCGTTTCTCGCCTCCGACAGCGCCACTTCGTAGTCCTTGAGCTTGCTGTACGGCACAAGCCCTCCCTGATCGCTCCCCGCCGTGCTGCTCATCTGTACTGCCAGCACCATTCCCACTGCTATCGCAAGCAGTCCCGATACTGCTATCCCAATGTACTTCTTCATCCTGCGTATCTTTCCCCTTTCTCCCTAATCTATCGCCG
The DNA here is from genome assembly GCA_944383465.1 of uncultured Clostridia bacterium. Taxonomy (GTDB): domain Bacteria; phylum Bacillota; class Clostridia; order Peptostreptococcales; family Anaerovoracaceae; genus QAKD01. The sequence goes on along the minus strand of CALWPQ010000028.1, from coordinate 16,546 downwards.
CATTAAACGCACATGTACCGTCTGAATTCACCGTTATTGTGCCGCGTTCCACTCCCTGACTGTAAAGATCGTAGAGCACCTGCTGCAAACCGCCGTTTTCGAGATTCTGTGCTACAGCTTCAGGTGTGCCGCTGCATATGAGATTATCGTATATATATGCTTTTATCATCACACCTGATAAATCTATGCTTTTGAAGTATACTTCACTTTCTTTCATCATTCTTAAGATTTCGAGCGTATCTGACAGCATATAATTCTCTTCCGCTTCCAGCGCCTTGCCCGGCTCAATGCTCTTCAAGGTCAGCCCCTCAAGCAAAGTGAGCTTAGGCTCCACCTCGCTGTGACGCAGCACCAGCCCCGACTCATCAAGTATGATATATATATCTCCGTATTTTACCGCCGCCGCTTCAGTCCTTTCCTCAACATCTATTACGATAGTCGAAGGCAGTCTGCGCGAAACCTTGACATTTTTTATATATGCATCCTCGAGAAGCGCACTCTTGATCCTTCCCGTCCTGCTTTCAAAAAATATATTTTCGCCTGTCTTCACGCCGCCTTTTTCTATGATCTGTTCTGCCGTATAGTAATTATTATTTTTAACTGTTATCTTTGCAACATCAAAAAACGATAAATTAAGCAGAAAATAAAGCGCGGCGCAAATAACTGCAAACATAAATATGCGCAGCAGGTAATTTTTCTTTTTTCTCTTTTTCTTCTTTTTCACCTTTTTATCTTCTGCCATTCTCACCAAGTCCTCTTAACGTATATATGTATTTTATCAGGTTCTTTCTATATCTGCCCCCAGGCTCCTTAACCGCTCATCGAGCCCGCTGTACCCTCTTTCTATATGCTTTATGCCGCCTACATTGCTTTCTCCTTCTGCCGCAAGTGCCGCAATCACAAGCGCCGCGCCGCCTCTCAGATCAGAAGCTTCTGTGTCTTTTCCTTCTAAACAGCGTACTCCTTTTATTATAGCATTTTTACCGTAAATTTCAATGTGCGCGCCCATTTTATTTAGCTCTTTTGCTGCGCCGAATCTATTTTCGAAAATGTTCTCTTCTATGCGCGATTCTCCGTCAGCTGTTGCAAGTGCTGCCATCATCTGCGGCTGCATATCAGTCGGAAATCCGGGATGCGGTGCAGTCGCAAGCTTTTCCAGACTGGAAAGTCTATTTTGTGCTTTCACTTCGATACCGTCATTATAAACCGTCACACTGCATCCGCAGAGGCTGAGAGCCATAAGAAACGATTCCATATGCGCGAAAACACCGCCTCGGAGAAACAGGCTGCCTCGTGTCACCGCCGCGGCAAGCATCAGCGTACCGCCCTCTATTCTGTCGCTTATCACCTTATGACGCGTACCGGAAAGCCTCTTTACACCCTTTATTTTTATCACACTGCTGCCTGCGCCTTCTATTTCAGCGCCGCAGCTTTTAAGAAAGGTCGCCAGATCTTCTATTTCAGGCTCGCATGCCGCTCCGCGTATCACGGTACTGCCCTCCGCCAGCACCGCCGTACAGACAGCATTTTCCGTAGCCCCTACGCTTGGAAACGGAAGCTTTATTTCAGCTCCTTTAAGTCCTCCCGGCGGTGCTTCGCACACTATCTTTTCATCCTCGCTTCTTATTTTCGCTCCAAACGCTTCAAACACCGAAATGTGCATATCTATAGGACGCATACCTATGCGGCAGCCTCCGGGTCTGTATATCTCAGCTCTCCCAAGGCGCGAAATAAGCGGTCCTGCCATAAATACGGATGATCTCATACTCTGCATGAGATCACGCGGCACCTCTGTACTTCCGAGAAAAGAGCTGTCTACCAAGAGCCCGCCGTCTTCTTCTTTTATCCGCCCTCCTATGCTTTCGATTATGTATTTCATCTTATTTACATCAGATATCGCCGGACATCTTTCTATAAGACACTCTTCCCCTGTGAGAATTGAAGCGGCAAGTATCGGCAGCGCTGCGTTTTTTGATCCGCACGCATCAATGCTGCCTTCTATCCTCCTGCCGCCCTTTATTTTATATTGCTCCAAGGTTACACCTCCGCAGATATATTATGTTTCATATTCATAATATGTGCGAAGATACTTTGCTGCTACTTAAAAACTTCATTATATATTATCTCAGCTGCATCTCCCGGCGCCGCATTCTTGCTTTCATGTTCAAGTTCTGCAAGCATTTTTCTGTCATTCATAAGTTTATATACATTTTCTTTAAGCACTTCGGCCGTAAAGTCCTTATCTTCTACAAGTATCGCACCTCCCGCATCTGCTACAGCCTTGGCATTGTAATACTGATGGTTGCCCGTCACATTCGGCGACGGCACGAGCACGGAGGCTCTGCCGCAGACCGTTATTTCCGACACCGTTAATGCTCCTGCTCTGCTGACAACAAGGTCGCAGGCGGCGATGTATTTATCCATATTATCTATATATTCAAGCAGTCTGACATTTTTCCCGAGCGTTATGTCTCGTTCACATATCTCTTTTTTTACTGACTCAATGTAATACCTGCCCGTGACAAACACCGTAAAGAGATTTCTTTTTTCCGCAAAGTCAGGGAGCGCATCCAGCATCACCTCATTTATCTTCTCTGCGCCGCGGCTGCCGCCGAATGACATCAGTACAAAGACATCTTCAGGTATATCAAGTTCCTTCCGCGCTTGCGTCTTTTCGGCCTTAAAGAAATTTCTTCTCACTGGATTACCCGTTACAACGAGCTTGTCCTTGTGATGGAAATGCTCCGCTGCCGCAGGGAAGGCGATGAATACTTTCTTCGCCGATTTTTCAAGCAGCTTATTTGTAACGCCCGGAAAGGCGTTCTGCTCATGTATATATGTCGGTATATTCATCTTAGCCGCAGTGCGCATAATAGGGCCGCATACATAGCCTCCCGTACCGATTACAACATCAGGTTTAAATTTCTTAAGTATGCGTTTTGACTCGCGGCTGCCCTCTGCAAGATCGCGCAGCGTCTTCACGTTTTTAATGAGATTCTTCCTGTTAAATCCGCTTACCGTTATAAACTCTATATCATAACCATTTTTTGGTACAAGTTCGCATTCGAGTCCGCGCTTTGTCCCGACGAACAGTATCTCCGCATCGGGATTTTTACTTTTTATTTTATCAGCTATGGCGATAGCGGGATATATATGGCCCCCCGTTCCGCCGCCTGTCATTATCACTTTCATAGCAGCCTCCTACCGCGGCGCATGCCGCGAAATATTAAGAAGTATCCCTATAGACCCCATAAAAAGCCACAGCGCGTTGCCGCCGTAAGAAATGAAGGGAAGCGTGACTCCCGTCGGCGGCATACTCGATGTTACTACCGCAATATTCATCAGCACTTGCAGCGCTATCATTATCGTAATACCGGCTGCCAGCAGGCTGCCGAAGGTATCGCTCGCATTCACGGAAATATGTATTCCGCGCCATATGAGGAGCAGATATACAATCATCAGCGCCATTATCCCTATATACCCGAGTTCTTCGCCTATGATCGAAAGTATAAAGTCATTCTGCGGCTCTGGAAGGTAAAGATTTTTCTGTATGCCGCGGCCGAGTCCCGTACCGAAAAGTCCCCCCGTACCGAGCGCCAGAAGCCCCTGTACTACCTGATAGCCGTCGCCGAGCTTATCGGCAAACGGATCGAGAAAGCTCGTGATACGCTTCATCCACTCGCTCTCCGGCGCCATAAATACAAGCGTGAGCACTCCGGCCACACCGGCACCTATAATTCCCGCAATATACCTCCACTGCAGCCCGGCTACAAACATCATACCTACGATAATACCGCACACTGTAAGCGCCGTCGAAAGGTTAGGCTGTTTTATTATGAGCCCCGCATACACAAGACATAACGTCACCAGCGGCAGTACCCCTTCTTTAAAAGAGCGTATTCTGTCCTTGTCGCGCGAAAGATACCAGGCCACGAATATGATGGCTGCTATTTTAGCAAATTCTCCCGGCATAAAGGTTATTTTCCATACGCCTATCCAGCGCGTCGCATTGTTACGCGTAACTCCAAGCGGCGTGAAAATGAGCACGAGCATAATGATGCTCACAATCATTATCGGTTTTGCAAGCTTCTCGTATATTCTATAATCCACAGTTGCAAGGAAGAGCATTATAACAAGTCCCGAACCTGCCCATATCACATCTCTCTTTAGATAGTGATACTGATCGCCGTATTCGTTTATTGAATGGTAATAACTGGCGCTGAACACCATTATGACCCCAAAGATCACGAGCGCAAGCGTCAGGATTACGAGCATAAAGTCACCCGGCTTCATATTCACATTTTTTAAACTTCTCTTTTTGCGTTCTGCCATTATTCCCCTCTTGCCGATAATTTATTTGCCTGCTTATGCTCCGAGTCTGTATACGCAATTTTTAAAGTGCTCGCCTCTCTGCTCAAAGCAGGTATACATATCCCAGCTTGCGCATGCCGGAGAAAGAAGCACCGTATCTCCCTTTTCCGCAAGCTTATAGGCTTCATTTACACATTCTTCCATATCCTTGCACATAATACAGTTTGCAAAGCCAAGCTCTTCTGCCTGCTTCTTTATTTTCGGTGCTGTCTTTCCGAGAAGCATCATATACTTTACTCTGCCGTCGAAGGACTCTATAAACTCCTTGTAATCAGAGCCCTTATCGTATCCGCCGGCTATGAGTATTATGTTTCCGTCTATCGCCTGCACAGCCTTTATCGAAGAATCCGGATTTGTACCCTTGGAGTCGTTGACAAAGCGAACTCCGTCAACTGTACCCACATACTCGATCCTGTGTTCCACGCCTGTAAATGCGCGCACTGCGTTTCCTATAGTATCTGCGTCAATTCCGGCAAAGAACGATATTGCCGCCGCCGCCAATACATTTTCCAAATTGTGCGTGCCCGGTATTCTGAGTTCAGACACACCGCAGATGTCATAAATCTCTCCTTCCTCGTCCTTTATCACGATACGGCCATCTCGTACAAACGCTCCAAAATTGAGCTCTTCAAGTCTTGAAAACGGTACGAGCTTCGCTTTTGTATGCTTTGCAAGCTCACGCACTGTTTTATCGTCATAGTTTATAACCGCATACTGGCTTTCATCTTGATTTTCCATTATTTTTGCCTTGGCAAGGCCATAATTTTCCATAGTCTTATGCCGGTTTAAATGGTCGGGAGTCAGATTTAATATCGCCGAAATTTCGGGTTTAAATTTCTTTGTCGTTTCAAGCTGGAAGCTGCTCGTCTCCGTCACCAGCCAGGCATCCTCTTCCGCTGATATCGCCGCCGATATTACAGCAATGCCGATATTTCCTACAACATATGTCTTTCTCTTGGCTGCCTTAAATATTTCACCTGTAAGCGTCGTTGTCGTCGTCTTTCCGTTTGTACCTGTAATAGCCGCATATTTTCCGTGTCCGAGCCTATATGCAAGTTCAAGCTCCCCGACGATCTCAGCGCCCTTTTTCTTGCCTTCTTCTATAAAAGGAAGCTCAGGCGGCACACCTGGGCTCAATATTATCATATCGAAAGCGCCCATATCTTCAGGCTCAAAACCGAAACAGCACTTGACGTTTCTGCCTTTAAGAAAGCTTACAAGATGCGCGTCTATCTCGCTTTCACTCTTGCTGTCCTGTACTGTAACATCAGCGCCGAGCGCCGTCATAGCCTGAGTCGCAGCTATGCCCGATTTTCCCATTCCTACTACTAATACGCGTTTATTTTCCATATTATTCATATTCATTACCTCTTTTTACTCACGTATATATCTAAAGTGCAGCGAGTCCGCATACACAGCACGCCAGCGCTGCTGCCCAGAACAGAGCCACAACTGTTTTTTCACCAAGTCCGCAAAGCTCAAAATGGTGGTGAAGAGGAGCCATTTTAAAAACTCTCTTGCCTGTCGTTTTAAATGATACTACCTGAATGATAACCGACAAAGCCTCGGCTACATATACAAATCCCGCAACAGGAAGAAGCAAGGTCATATTCATAACTATCGCAGCTGTCGCAAGTCCGCCTCCGAGAGCCATCGAACCAGTATCTCCCATAAATATCTTCGCCGGATTTTTGTTGAAAACAAGGAACCCGAGACAGGCGCCGCAGAGTGCAGCGCAGAATAGCATCGGTATTTCAAACATGAACGCCGACGCCGCTACCGCAAAGAAAAGCGCAACAATAGCGGTAACTCCTGATGCGAGCCCATCGAGTCCGTCCGTAAGATTTACGCTATTGGACATCGCTACTATTACAAAGGCAATGAAAGGTATATACCATATACCAAAATCTATATATTCGCCCACAAACGGTATATATACGACCGTTCCCGTGATGGAGAAGTTGGCCATATACCAGGCTATGCCTACACTTATTATTATTTGCAGCACGAGTTTCTGCCAGGCTCTGAGCCCGAGATTCTGATGTTTGGCAACCTTCTCATAATCGTCGAGAAATCCGAGTGCACCGAACAGTAAAAACGCTGTGCTTATAACGACAAACTCGCTGCCGAAGCTATGCCGCGTCCACACCGTGAATATAAATATGAACATTGCCGCAGATATAATAGCAAGGCCTCCCATACTTGGCGTGCCTGCTTTTTTCATATGCGACTGCGGTCCGTCCTCCCTTATGTTCTGACCCGCATGCTTCTTTTGCAGTATCGGTATCAGAAGGCTTGTAAAGGTGACACCTACAAGAAATGCCATAATTATTACGAATCCTATCTGAACATAACCCATGCTATTACCTTTTATTCCTTACTCTAAGATTTTTTTCACAACTGTTTCCATCGCCATTCCCCTTGACCCTTTAACGAGAATAACATCGCCCGATTTTACGATATCACTCATAATCTTAAGAAAATCTTCCTTTTTATCAAAGTGCCTTACATTTTCTTTTTCCAGATACTCTGCTGCGCCTTCGCAGGTAAAGCGAGACATCTGACCTATGCCAATCAGCACTTCAACTCCGCGTTCTCCTGCATATTTGCCTACTTCTCTGTGATAATCGCAGCTTTTAGAACCAAGGTCGAGCATATCGCCGAGTACAGCGATCTTTCTTACGCCCTTCGTGCTTATGAGCACATCTATGGCAGCGCGTACCGCCGGAGGACTGGCGTTGTATGTATCATCTATTACTTTGATCCCGTGCGCTCCCCTTATATTCATTCTTTTTTCTGCGGCTTTGAGATTTAAAAGACCTTTTTTCGCCTCTTCTTTCGCTACTCCCGCAAGGCTCGCTGCCGCTATCGCCAGCGAAGCGTTTATAACATTATGTTCACCTGGAACTCCAAGCTTGAATTTCTCCATTTCACCGTTGTATTCAAGTGAAAATTCCATTCCATCCTCACCCTTGTTTACAACATCCGATATTATAAAATCGCTTCTTCCGTCATTTCCTGCGCTCAGCAGTCTGTAATTTCCCTCAGCGCTCTTTCTCGTGAGCACATCTCCGCCGTCCCATATTATAAGCGTATCATCCTCTTTAAGAAAATCCGTGATTTCAAGTTTGGCTGCCAGTATATCCTCACGGCTTCCAAGTCTTTCAATATGCGACACGCCGACATTTGTAATGACAGCAATATCGGGTTTTACTATTTCTGCCATCCTGTGTATTTCGCCGGCAATATCCATACCCATCTCAAACACGGCAGCTTCCGCATCCTCATCGAGACTGAGTACAGTAAGCGGCAAGCCTATCAAGTTGTTTCTGTTCACCGGCGTCTTATGCGTTTTATATTTTACGGACATAATCGCATGTATCATATCCTTAGTTGTCGTCTTGCCATTGCTGCCCGTCACCGCTATTTTTATAATATCGAATTTCTGCATATAGTACTTGGCGAGCGCAAGCAGCGCTTCTTCGGCATTATCTACAAGTATTACGGCCCTATCAGGAAATCTTTCTGCAAGTTCTCCCGCCTTTTTTCTATCTGTCATTACGGCACATACCGCGCCGTTTTCAAAAGCCGGCAGCGCGTAATCGTTGCCGTCCGACCTCTCACCTGTAAGCGCAAAAAAGCAGTCTCCTGCTTTTATCACGCGCGAGTCCATCTCGATTCCCGAGATGATGCTTTCGTCGTTCCCCGTTATAAGCTCGCCCGCTGCGGCTTTTCTTATCTCTTCTACTGTAAGCTTTTTCATAACAGCTCCCTCAATATTTCCCTATCGTCAAAATGCTTTTTTTGACCTGCTATTATCTGATATGTTTCGTGACCTTTGCCGGCGGCGACTATAATATCACCAGGCCGAGCGAGAGCCGCCGCTTTTGCGAGCGCGCTTCGTCTGTCAGTTATCACGGTGTATTCACCGTGCGTTCCATATATTCCCTCTTCAATTTCAGCTATTATATCGAGAGGATCCTCACTCCTGGGATTATCGCTCGTTATTATCGTATAGTCTGAAAGCTGACCGGCAATCTTTCCCATTACGGGACGTTTGCCTCTGTCTCTGTCTCCGCCGCAGCCAAACACCGTTATTATCCTGCCGTGTCTCATATTTTCATCCGTATCCCGCACCTCTTTTACCGTCATAAGCAGGTTTTCAAGTGCGTCAGGCGTATGCGCATAATCGCATATTGCCGCAATACTGCTATTTTCGTTTGTTATTATCTCAAATCTGCCCGGCGCGCCCGCAAACTCTGCTAATGCCTCTCTCGCTATACCTATCTCATCTCTTCCGCCGTATGCGAAAGTGAGTGCCAGCGCTGCCAGCGCATCGTATATATGATGCCTGCCCGGTCTCATAAGTGAAAATTTTTCCGTAATTTCGTCTTCATCGGAGGCCTTTGTTCTTTTCCTGACATCAAACTCGCTGCCCCAAAAGCCTTCTTTTTTGATAAACGCCGTAAAATCGGCATCACCGCCTATTGAAATTGTAAAAAACCGAATATCTTTCCTTTCTTCCTTAAGCTCTGAAAAAAGACGCCGTCCGTAAACATCATCAATATTGATTATTGCCGCATCGAGCGTTTTAAAATCAAATAATTTCTTTTTTGTTAAATAATATTCCTCCATGCTTTTATGGTAATCGAGATGATCGCGCGTCAAATTCATAAAAGCTGCGTATTTTATCGGTACATCGTCCGCCCTGCCCTGAGATAGCGCATGCGAAGAAACTTCCATTACCATAGTATCTATATTCTGTGTCTCTGCTTCTTTTATATATTCTCTGAGCGTTTCTTTTCCCGGCGTCGTATTTATCGCCTCGTACGTCTTATTTCCTATCTTATGTGTTACAGTGCCTATGAGCGCACATTCCTTTCCGGATCTCTTTAATATATCCGCAGTCATATACGCTGTCGTTGTCTTGCCGTTTGTTCCCGTAATCCCAAAAATCCAAATCACATACGTCACTCCCTATATATGTATACTGTACCTCCCGTTTCGAGCTTTTCACCGGCTTTCGGATATTGATCGACTATCGTGAAATCGCTCTCATTATCAGCTTCCGTAACGGCTGGTGATATTACATAATTGAGAGATGCACCGCCAAGAATTCCTATCGCAGTACTGAACGCCGTATTCGTCACATCCGGCACTACGCTCATCTTGCTGTTTATCTGGTCGAGCTCTTCCTGTGTATATTCAGGCATTATCTGCAAATATCTCAGTGTATCTTCGAGTATCATTTTAGCGCCCGGAGCTGCTGTCTGGCTTCCGAACTTAGTACCTTTCGGGTTATCCACTACCACGAGTATCGCTATTTGCGGATCATCCATCGGCGCCATACCGACAAACGAAGAATACGTTTCTTCGCTGTAGCCGCCTGCCGCCGCCTTGTTGGCAGTACCGGTCTTACCACCTATACGATAGCCCGGTATCTTCGCCGTGCCGCCTCCGCCTTCAGATACTACGGATTCCATTATGAGACACATTTCCGAAGCTGTCTTTTCGGAAACCACCTGCCGCACTTCAACCGTATCGAATTCCTGCACTATATTGCCGTCAGAGTCAGTGAGCGCTTTTACGAGCCGCGGCTGCATGAGTTTGCCGCCATTTCCAAGCGAGCATATAGCTGTCAGCTGCTGCACCATATTTACTGCGATTCCCTGTCCGTACGACATAGTTGCAAGTCCTACAGGTCCTGCCGTATTTATATTCTGAATAATAGGATACGCTTCTCCGGGATAATCTATGCCCGTTCTCTCCGTCATTCCGAAAAGTTCGAGATAATCGTAGAATTTCTGTATTCCTATTCTCTGCGCAAGCTGTATGAATACCGGATTGCAGGAATTTCCCACCGCTTCCACCAGATTTTGATTGCCATGCGGCGTACTCTTCCAGCAGTTAAGTATCGTGCCGCTTACATTATATGAATGTGTGCAGGTAAATCTATCGTCTAATGATGTGACGCCTTCTTCGAGCGCCATCGCTGTCGTCAGCAGCTTCGATGTCGAACCCGGTTCGTATACATCGCTGACTATAGGATTTCTCCACATCTGATTCCAGTACTCGAGCTTTTCTTCGTCTGTCAAAGTATCCAAATAAGCGGCCTCATTTTCGTCGAGCGGCACACGCGGGTCGTTTGGATCGTAGCCTGGCGTTATTGCCATTGCCAGTATATCTCCCGTTTTTGGATCCATTATAAGGCACATTACCTTATCAGCATCTGTAGCCTGCTGCACTGTATCAATGGATTTTTCCGCATAATGCTGTATTATTTCATCTATTGTCAGGACTACATTAAGCCCGTCTTCAGCCTGATAATATTTTTCTACTCCATATGAAAGTCTATTGCCGTTTCTGTCAGTGTTCTTTATCCATCTTCCGGAAATTCCTGAAAGATACTGATTATATCTCAGCTCTATACCCGCAAGTCCGTTATTGTCGTCCGTAACGCTGCCTAAAAGCTGCGAGGCAAAATCGCCGAGAGGATAATGTCTCTTCACGTCTTCGGCTATTTCTATGCCGTAAATATCAGCGTCTCTTACCTTATCTGCCGTCTCCTTGTCGAGGTATTTTGCCACCTTTACAAGCGACTGTTCCTTTGTAACGAGCGTTCTCACTTCTTCTTTATCCATACCGAGTATTTCTGCAAGCGTATCTACGCATTTGTTCACGCTTATCTCTTTTTGCTCGTCTGTATTTCCGCTTTTCACCTGTGCAGGTCTCGCCCACACCGAATAACATACAGCGCTTGACGCAAGCTCTTCTCCATTTCTGTCAAGTATGCTGCCGCGCTTTGCCGATATAGGCATATCCTTCGTCTGCTGCTCAACTGCAAGCTTGGAATATTCCGCACCGTGCACTACTTGTATATAGCCTACCTTTACGAACAGCGCTGACATCAAAACGCACACTAACGTAAAGCCTATTATGAGTCTTTTCTTAATCCTGTTAGGTGTCATATTAAAAACAAAAGCCGGAAATCTTAATTACTTCATAATTCAGTTATCCGGCAGCCCCTTTCTATATGCAGTTATAATGCTTAAAATAATATATTTTGCAGTTTCTAATTATATGCCTGCTCCTTGAGCGTCATTGCAAAATCACTTACCTCTACTTTCTTCTCTCCGAGGCGAACTATCTGGCTCCCCTGCGGATATATCATTCCAAGTTCGCTTGTCGCTTTTTCTTCTATAATTGCTATATTGCTTTCCTTTTTAATAGCTACATTTAAATTATCTATTTCACCCTGCAATATATTGTTTTCATTTAGTATCGTGTTTATGTCGTACTGCAATTTGGCCGCATATGCTGTCGATACTATTATGCCGATGCAGAGGGTTCCAAGAAATACTATGAGCATAATAAGTCTTGTCTTGTCTTTCGCCGAAATAACTGCTTTCGGTTTTTGCTTATTTACTTTTGTTTCACGCGGCTTCATATCAAATCCGTATTTTTTATAAGATTCCTGATATTCATACCATTGTTCTGCCGGTATCATATTTGTCTTACCTCTTTATCTTTATCGTATTTTTTCGGCCACTCTGAGTTTTGCACTCCGTGCCCGCGGATTTTTCTCCGTTTCTTCGGACGTTGGCACTATAGGTTTGCCGGTGACTTTCCTTATATCAGCAATTCTGCCGCATACGCATACTGGAAAGTCCTTTGGACATATGCACGGGTTCGCTCTTCTTGCAAATGTTTCCTTGATTATCCTGTCTTCGAGTGAATGAAAGGTTATTACGGCAAATCTGCCGCCAAGCGCAAGCACATCACAAAATTCTTCCGCTGCTCTTTCAAGCTGTCCGAGTTCATCGTTTACTTCTATTCTTATAGCCTGAAATGTGCGCTTGGCAGGATGGGGTCCGTCTCTCCTTGCGGAAGCCGGTATCGCCCGCTTAATTATTTCTACGAGCTCTTCCGTATTCTCTATGGGCTTGTCCTTTCTTTCCTTTATTATGAAAGAGGCGATGCGCGCAGCCCATTTTTCCTCACCGTATTTTCTTATTATTTCCGCAAGCTCTTTTTCTCCATAACCGTTGACTACATCGTAAGCGCTGAGGTTATCGTCTCTGTTCATCCGCATATCGAGAGGAGCTTTCTGCATATATGAGAAGCCCCGCTCTTTGTTGTCAAGCTGAAACGATGAAACTCCAAGATCAAGTGTTGCTCCGTCTATTTTTTCTATATCATTTTCATGCAGCACGTTTTTTATATCGGAATAATTGCTCTGTACAAACAGTTTTCTGCATTTATACGGCTCAAGCCTCTTTTGCGCCGCGTAAAGCGCATCCCTGTCGCGATCTATACCTATGAGAAGGCCGCTTTGCGACAGCTTTTCGCATATCGCCGCAGCGTGTCCGCCGCCGCCGAGTGTTCCGTCTACATATATACCGTCCGGCTTTATATTAAGACTGTCAATGCATTCGCTGAGGAGTACCGATGTATGCCTGAATTCCATAATGCTCACCGCCTATATGCCGTACTCTGCCATCTTCTGAGCTATGTCTTCCGGCGCGAGCTGCGGACCGTCTTCGGCATTTTCCCACTCAGCTCTGCTCCAGATTTCTATCTTGTCCAGAATTCCTATTGTAACAAGTTCTTTGTCTATGCCTGCGTAGTCACGAAGCTCCTGCGGAATAGTGAGTCTTCCCTGTCTATCCACTTCGCATTCCACCGCGTTGGCATAAAAATGTCTTACAAAAGCGCGCGCGTTCATATCCGATGATGGAAGTGCAGAAAGCTTAGTCATAAAACGCTCCCATTCGCTCATTGGGTAAATATAAAGACACTTGTCGATACCTTTCGTAAGTACGCACTTGTATCCAAGCTCTTCCCTGTACTTAGAAGGTACGATCATCCTGTTCTTTGCGTCTATTGAGTTTTGATATTTACCCATAAACATAGAAGATTGCTCCCATCCAAAATATCGTAATTCCACTATAAACCACTTCTCTCCACTTTTCAACCATTTTGATTATTTTTTTGGGTTTATAATCCATTTTTTATATATATTTTGTGCTTATTTTTATGAATAAAAACCTCTGTCCACAACATATTGTGCGTGAACAGAGGTTCGCTTCAAAATGTGCTATTAGCCAATTATTTCCAAGTTTTGCCGGCCTTTATACGGCAAATAGGTCTTAGAACTTCTCAGCGTTTTACCAACCGCTGCAACCATTGCAGCCGTTCCACTGAACGCCGCCGTTTCCGCCCGGTCTTGGCGGCCGCGATCTCTCATCCTGCTCACCGCCGACACAGTTGCAAGGCCTGTTGTCATTATCAAAATCGCACACTATCGAAGTATCGCAGATATCCGGATCGTTCGACGGTGTCGGTGCCGTACCGCATCTGCAGGCCGGAGCTGGCGGCCAAGTGCAGTCGTCGTCTGTATCGAGCTCGTATGCAGCTTCTGTTCCATCGCAAGGCAGCATACCTTCGCAGGCATCCACACAGAAGAGCGTTCTTCTAACTACCTCTGCATTCACCTGAGGCTGTACTGCGAGCGAGCCTGAAAGTGCAAGTGTGCAGTTATCATCCGTGCAAGTTGCCGTAATTGTCGGATTGAGCACATATACTATACCGCCGAAACTGAAGTTTATCGTCGGACTTACACCGTTTACACTGCAAGGAAGCGCGAGTTTCGGAATTGCAAGTGTCGAGGTGTCGTCCACCGTAATTGGCGTTGTCGTTCTAAACTTTGCCTGGAAGCAGCAAGTTCTGCCGGCTGTATTTACCGTTCCTTCGAGAACGATTACCGCCGTAAGCTGCCAAGGACCTGCTCCCGTGATGAGGAAGAAATGCTTTGATGGAAGTCCGAGCTCTCTGCATCTTTCTCTTCCAGTCTCATTTACGAGATTATCCGTTGTCGCAGTATACTTGTTGCCTACTTTTGTCAGCGTATCGACAGCTACGCCATCCACAGTAACATTGTCTTCTGTAAGTGTGTCATCTTCGAGCGCAAGGCTCTGTACGAGCACATAGCTTCTCGTAATATTAAATACCGCTTCCGATGTCAGCGTACATCCGCTGTCGCAGTTGCAACAGCAGCAGCCTCTTCTCGATGACCTGCCGCCGCAGCCGCATCCACAGCCGCTGTTTCCGCTGCAGCCATTGCCGCAGCCGCAATCACAGTCGCAGTCATCCTTGACGCTTTCGAGCACAAGTTCTGTAGTCCAGTCAGTGTCAGGCGCTATTGCGTGCAGTATCGGGCAGGCCGTGGCCTTGTTGTAGGAATAAACCTTATCCATATATACCAAATTGGCCTCGCGTGCGCTGAACAGCACATCTTCGGTATTAACATTCGGTCCGCATACGCTGCAGAGCTTAGGACCTCCGCTGCGTACACATGATACTTTTGCCATAGTCATATCAACCTTTCTTTTTCAAGAATAATAGCGAATTTTATTTCGCTATGTACAAAGATACAGGTCATATTCCTTCACATTCATAATATATGCTCATTCTTACATTTTCGTTACATTTCAGATTTTAAGCTTTGTATTCGGCAAATCTATGATATTATTAGGTTGGAGTGTTATAAAAAGGGGGAAATGCTATGAAAATCAGAACAGTTTTAGTCACTTTTCTCATATTTATTTTGACGTCGTCATTGCTTTTATCGTGTTCATCCAATCAAAGCGGCAGCACTATAGACGAGCCTGAAATCACGATAAGCTATCTCAAGGGAGAGTATTCCGAGCAGCTTCTGCGCGACGGTGCCGAGCATGTATTCGGAACAATTGATATCAAAATGAGCGATGACGGTTCTTCCGTCGACGAAATAGTCATTCACGCAAAAGAATATGTCGAAGATGCGAATTATGAAAACGGCTATTACATCGCTGACAAAAACAAGGCCTATATAACACATATGCCAGATGAAGCGAGAACGACATATAAAGCTGACGGCGAAACGGAGCCAAAAATACTTCCGCCGAGTGAATTTATTGCAGCTGTAAACGGAGACTACGCACTCCACAAAAGCGATATCTCTGATTTCCGCGAGAGCAAGCTCTACGATTTCTATCTTATCGAAGATCAGATACTTCTTGTGCTCGCATATTAAAATCTATCAATAATCAATGCCGAGCGTCTATTATAATCAGTGTTCGGCATTTTTAAATAACAAGCCGCTATTAAAAAAGGAGAGCTAAATATGAAACCGTTTAACAAATATTTTGATCATACCTGCCTCAAGCCCGAAGCCACATCGAGCGATATAAAAAAGCTCTGCGCCGAAGCGCGCAAGCACGATTTTTATTCGGTGTGTGTGAACGGCTGCTATGTAAAGCTTGCCGCAGGCGAGCTTTCGGACAGCGATGTAAAGGTGGCCGCCGTAATAGGATTTCCTCTCGGTGCTGTATCGCCTGAGGTTAAGGTCTTAGAAACAAATGATTGCTGTGCAAACGGCGCGTCGGAAATAGATATGGTGATAAATGTGGGCGCGCTCAAGGAGGGCCGCTACGATTATGTCATAGACGATATTGCTGGTGTTGTCAGCTGCGCTGATGATTACGACGCTATTGTAAAAGTCATAATCGAAACCTGCCTTCTCACTGACGATGAAATCATCAAAGCCTGCGAGCTATCCGTATCAGCCGGCGCTGAATTTGTAAAAACTTCAACGGGCTTTGCCGGGGGCGGTGCCGAAGCCCGTCATATAGAGCTTATGCGCAGAACAGTCGGCAACCTCGCGCAGATAAAAGCTTCCGGCGGCATCAGAAGTTATGCCGCCTGCAAAGAAATGATAGCTGCGGGTGCCGACCGTATCGGTGCCTCCGCTTCTGTACAGATAATGGAAGAATACCTCAAAGAAAACCTTTAAAAGCTCATATAAATTGTCATATGGTACAAATAGAAAAGAGCTGCCTATAAAACGGCAGCTCTTTTCTTAACTTTATCATATCGCATTTGCTTCCTAAACATTGAACAGAAAGTGCATCACATAAACGGCTGAATTACAACAGTACAAGAGCATTTTGTACTGTTCGTGTACAGTTCTGAAATCTGCTATATATAGTATGTAGGAATTTTTTCGGATTTTTTATAGAACTAAAATTAATGTATCCTTATTTTTCTTTGTAAAATATATGTGATATAATTATCTTATCATTATTTTTAGGAGAATAATATGAAAATAACTTTATTCGATATTCCTGTATATTCT
>CALWPQ010000027.1 GCA_944383465.1 uncultured Clostridia bacterium | reverse complement strand
ATTGCGATTTTAGGAATAGTTGTAAGCTTTAAAACAAGAATCAAAGTTCCCTCTTCAACAGCTTTAGTTATTAATTACCTTACAGTTTCAAGATAGCTCTGTAGTATAATAACTGCAGCCTGTTTATCAATTACTTCCTTGCGCTTGTTTCTGCGCATGTCGGCTTCAATAAGAACTTTTTCGGCCATTACTGTTGTAAGGCGCTCGTCTTGAAATACGATTTTGATATCTGCCATTCCGGAGCTGCGCATTTTGTTAGCGAGCATTTCTGCAAATTCACGAACCTTTTTTGTCTGCGGGCTATCTGTGCCGTCGAGCTTAAGCGGCAGACCGACAACAACCGTATCGCAGCAGTATTCTTTTATGTAATCGATAACCCTGCCGCAGTCTTTTCTTATACCGATTCTTTCTATAGTGGTAACACCCTGTGCCGTGAGCATTAGCTCGTCGCTTACGGCAACGCCTATAGTTTTGTCACCTACATCAAGTGCAATTTTTCTCATTTGAATTTTCTCTCCTATATGTTATTTATTTTCGTATTCTATAATTATTTTCTGCTCTTAATATACAAAAAATAAAGCGGACAATTAGTCCGCTTTAATGTATTTTTACTTATTTTTTAAGAAATGCTCTCAGCAATTCTTCTACCAAATCGTCGCGTTCTATATGTCTTATAACATTTCTTGCGTTGTTATGACTCGTGATGTATGAAGGATCGCCTGAAAGTATATAACCTACCATCTGGTCGATGGCATTGTAGCCTTTTTCATCCAAAGCATCGTAAACTGTTTTGAGTATATCTTCGGTTGTTTTAAGCTCGCCTTTGTCTGCGGCATTAAACATAATAGTGTTTCTTTCCAACTTTCCGCTCTCCTTTCTTTAGCCTAACTAAATTATACACACCTCCATAAAAAAGTACAACTGCTTTTGCGTTATTTAACATATCTGTAATATTATTTTATCAGCGATTTTGCTATTTCAAATGCAGCTGCGATTTTTGAAGGGTCTTTCGCTCCAGCCTGTGCCATATCAGCTTTGCCGCCGCCGCCGCCGCCCGCCGCCGCAGCAATTTGTTTAATCATATTGCCTGCATGATAACCCTTGTCGAGAAGATCATCTGTCACGGAAACTATAAATGTTACCCTGTCTGCGTTTACTGCAGCAAATACCATTACGACACCCTTGTTTTTCTTCTTTACATCATCTGAAATCGTGCGCATATCGTCTATGCTTGCGCCCTCAAATTTCTTGGTGATAAACTTTACGCCGTTTATTGTTTCGGCTTCTGCTATTATTTCGCCAGCAGCACTGTTCATTTCGGCTTTTTTGAGTTCAGAGAGCTCTTTCTTGGTACTCTTAAGCTCTTCATTCATAGCCGTTATTTTTTCAAGAAGAAGCGAAGTATTTGTCTTAAGAAGCTCAGATGCGGACTTTATAACATTTTCCTCATCAGTTGCCATATCGAGAATGCCCGTGCCAGTGATAGCCGTTATTCTTCTCACCCCTGCAGCAACTCCGTTTTCGGAGAGAATCTTAAACGCACCTATCTGACCTGAATTTGCTACATGAGTTCCGCCGCAGAGTTCTTTGGAAAAATCTCCCACAGAAACAACTCTTACTTCATTTCCATACTTTTCACCGAACAGAGCTGTAGCACCGCTTTTAGAAGCTTCCTCCATAGACATAATATCTGTCGTTACAGGTATGAATTTCATAATTTCGTTATTTACAATCTTTTCAACCTCTCTGAGCTGTGCGTCAGATATAGCTTCAAAGTGCGTGAAGTCAAATCTGAGACTATCAGCTTCTACGCTTGAGCCAGCTTGTGCTACATGTTCACCGAGTACAGTTTTGAGTGCCTTATGAAGAAGATGTGTTGCCGTATGGTTTCTTGCTGTTGCATTTCTATTGGTAACGCATACTTCAAGTTTTACATTATCATCAACATTAAGTGTTCCTTTAACAACATCTATTCTGTGGATAAATACATTTTGCAGCTTTGTAACTTCGAGTACATCGGCTTCAAAGCCGTTATCACCATATATTTTTCCGAGGTCTGAGGCCTGTCCGCCGCTTTCTGCATAGAAAGGTGTTCTATCAAGAGCTATTCTGCCCGTTTCCCCTTCGTTTATGCTATCGCTTGGAGTTCCAGCGATAAATATAGCTTCAACCTTGCCGGTTCCTGAGAGAGTTTCATAGCCAATAAATTCTGTAGCGTTAAGTGAAAGTCCCTGACCTACAGATTCCTTCCAGCCCGCTTCTTCACCCTCTCGTCTTGCGGCTCTTGCCTGCTCTTTCTGATGCTGCATATTTTCGTTAAATCCGTCTACATCCGCAGTACAGCCGTTTTCTTCGAGTATTTCCTGTGTTAGCTCAATCGGGAAGCCAAATGTATCGTAGAGTTTGAATACTTTGTCACCAGAAAGCACCGTTTTAGAATTTGCTTTAAGCTCATCTATATATTCATTTATTATTACTGTGCCCTGGTCTATTGTAGAAGCGAACTTCTCTTCTTCTATCGAGAGAATTTTGAAGATATAGTCGCTCTTTTCAACAAGCTCAGGATAAGCTTCGCCCGATGTCTCTATAACCTTCTTGGAGATGTCTGCGAGGAAAGGACCCTTTATGCCGAGTATTTTGCCATGACGCGCAGCTCGCCTTAAAAGCCTTCTTAAAACATAGCCGCGGCCTTCATTTGAAGGAATAATGCCGTCGCCAATCATAAATGTTACCGAGCGTACGTGATCTGTAATGAGACGAATGGAAACATCTGTCTTAGCTTTTCCGTCGCAGTATTCGACTCCAGCTTTCTTAGTCACCTCATCGAGCACAGCTCTTATAGTATCGATGTCGAATATAGAATCAACGCCCTGCATTATGCAGGCAATTCTTTCGAGTCCCATACCTGTATCTATATTTTTGTTTTCGAGATTGCTGTATTCACCGTTTTCCTCCTTTGAAAACTGTGTGAATACATGATTCCAGAATTCAAGATATCTATCGCAGTCGCAGCCCGGTTTGCAGTCAGGCTTGCCGCAGCCGTATTCAGGCCCTCTGTCAAAGTAAATTTCTGAACATGGGCCGCAGGGTCCGAGACCAATTTCCCAGAAATTATCTTCTCTTCCAAGCCTTACTATGCGCTCTTCAGGCAGTCCGAGCTTTTTCCAGATCTCAACTGCTTCATCGTCATCTTCATATACGGTAGCCCAAATTTTATCGAAAGGCATATGGAGCACATCCGTGATAAACTCGAGCCCCCAGGTAAGAGACTGCTCCTTAAAATAATCTCCGAAAGAGAAATTTCCGAGCATTTCAAAAAAAGTTCCGTGTCTCGCCGTAATACCTACATTTTCGATATCGCCTGTTCTTATACATTTTTGACAAGTAGTAACCCTCTTTGACGGCGGTACTTCTGTTCCTGCGAAATACGGCTTCAGCGGAGCCATACCGCTGTTTATTAAAAGAAGACTCTTGTCATCGGCGGGCGGCACGAGTGAAAAACTGTTTATTCTGTAATGTTCCTTACTCTGGTAGAAACTTAAAAACTTCTCTCTGATCTCATTTAATCCTAATTTTTCCATATGTATGTCCTCCTAAAATTACAGGCATAGCTTATTTTTTAATTATATCATATAAAAGAATCGTTTAAAAGAAAAAAATGTAAAAAAACGGGAAAGGAAATATTCCCTCCCCGCTTTATAATTTAGCTTATCGTTTCGCCTATGGATTTTATAGCTTTTCCCAGCTCTTTTGATACTCCCGAAAGCTCGTCTGCTGCTTTCCTCATACCCTTTTCGAGCTCAGAATGACTCTTGTGCGGAGTCATCATATATGCTGCAGCTCCAGCAAGTCCGCCCAGAATACCTATTGCGAGTGCGCTTTTTCCGATGTCCATATTTCAAAATCTCCTTTTCTTTATTTTTGTGATTATTTTGCCCTGCTGTACGTGTTTTTATGTTAAAATTAAAGACATGCAGCAAAGAACTTTTTAGCAAGGAGCATAAAATGGAAAAAATATTTTTGGGAAATACTGGAATTGAAATTTCAAAGGTCGGCTTCGGCGTACTTACAATGGGTGAAACGCAGCTAAATCTCGCGGAGGATGAAGGAAGCGAACTTATATCATATGCAATAACAAAGGGAATAAACCTGTTTGATACAGCTGAATATTACAATACATACAGATATATGGCCAAGGCTTTTAAAGGAAAAAGCGATAATCTTGTAATTTCGAGCAAATCTATGGCAAATACGCGTGAATGGATGATGACTGCTGTCGATGACGCGAGAAAGGCGCTTGACCGCGATATAATAGAAATCTTTATGCTCCATGAGGTAAGAGGCCTTTGGGAGCTTCCATTTAGAAGGGGCGCGCTCGAGGCGCTTCTTGATCTGCGTGAAAAAGGTATTATAAAGGCCGTGGGAATATCGACTCATCATATAGAGGTATGCGAAGAAGTATCGCGTATGTCGGAGGTTGATATCGTTTTCCCTCTCATAAACTTTCGCGGGCTCGGTATCAGAAAAGGAGATGGTTTCGGTACGGCAGAAGAAATGGCAGCTGCTATAGCTAAGTGCGCGAAAGCAGGAAAAGGCGTGCTTGGTATGAAAGCCTTCGGAGGAGGCAATCTTACCGGAAGCTATAAAAAGGCACTCGACTATGTGTACGGGCTTAGAGGCATAGATGCAATGATGATTGGTTTCGGAAAAAAGCACGAAGTCGACGATATCTGCACTTATCTCGAAGGCCGAATGAGAAGTGATTACGCACCCGATGTTTCAAAAAAGCGTATGCATATAGACAAAGGCGACTGCGAGGGCTGCGGCGCGTGCGTCAAGCGCTGCACTTCAAAAGCGATATCGCTGAATAAAGAAACGGGACAGGCGGAAATAAATCACAGCCTGTGCCTCACCTGCGGCTACTGCGCTCCCGTCTGTCCCGAGAGAGCCATTATAATGCTTTAGGCATTTATTCTTTTAAAAATATAAAAGCGCTTTACAGCGCTTTAAGGATTCTGCCGCCGCCGATAACTTTATCGCCGTCATCATCATATATGACGAGCGACTGTCCGGGAGTCATTGCCCGCTGCGGCGCATCAAATATAATTTTCAGTACAGTGCTGCTACTGTCAGCGCTCTGGACTTTTTCGTATTTTTTGTCAGAAGCTGAAACGATTTTTACCGCGGCTCTCGGCGCAGCGTATCTGACCTTTGCGCTCAAATTTCTTTTTTCTATTCCGCAAGGCAGTTCTGCGTTTCCCGTCTCCGTAAAAAACAAATCGCAGATGATAGCTTCAGTTTTAAAAAGAGTTTCGTTTTTTCCGAGTGTTACGGTGTTATTCTCGCAGTCTATTTCAGTTATGAACGCGGGATAGCCGAGCGCAATGCCGAGGCCTTTTCTCTGTCCTATCGTATAATTTACAAGACCTTTGTGCCTGCCCAATACTTTTCCTTCTGCATTGATAAAATTGCCCTCTTCTATTCCCGTTTTATCTTCGCTGTCTCCATTGAAGTTTTTTATAAAATCGACATAATCTACGCTGTTATCTATAAAGCATATTTCCTGACTGTCTGATTTTTCAGCGGACGAAAGACCGTTTTTCCGCGCAATATTTCGCACGGATTCTTTTTCGGCAAATTCGGCCAAAGGAAATATCAGGCGCGATATGATTTCCTGCGGCAGTCTGTAGAGCATATACGACTGATCTTTTTTACTTGCCGTAGCCGCTATAAAGTGTGCTCCGCGCGCTTCGTCGTATACCGTTTTTGCGTAGTGCCCTGTCGCTACGTACGGCGCGCCCAAAGCGTCTGCAGTTTCCGTAAGCAGGCGGAATTTGATATCTGGATTGCATATTACACAAGGGTTTGGCGTTCTGCCGTGCTTGTATTCAAGACAAAAATCAGAAATGACGATATCTCGGAACTCATGCGACGCATCCTTATATATAAACTTGTCTTCTGAAAAGTGATGCTCACATTTCATGATACTGTTTTCATAGGCTTTGTACGCTTCGCGCAGTGCCGCACGCGCCTCTTCACGCCCGCCGAAACCGGTTTCATGTATGTTAAAATACATTCCGTACACATCATAACCTCTTTCAAGCAATAACAAAGCAGCGGTTGTACTGTCTACACCGCCGCTCATGCCTAAAACTATTTTATTGTTTTTCATTTTCTGTTCGGCATTCATTCTACAAAAAGCAAATTATTGTTCGATAGCTTCTTCATCGTCATCATCTGCATTCGGATCAAAGCCCTCAAGACCTGCATAAGTCTTACCGTTCTTCTGTGCATAATCATAGATAGCGCACTTAATTGCGTGATCGGCGAGCACAGAACAGTGGAGCTTAATAGCAGGAAGTCCGCCAAGCTCGTCAACGATATCTTTGTTTGTGATAGCAAGAGCCTCATCTATTGTCTTTCCTATGATCATTTCTGTTGCCATACTCGATGAAGCGATTGCGCTTCCGCAGCCGAATGTTTTAAACTTTGCATCTGTGATTACATCATTGTCAACTTTGATTGTAATCATCATCATATCACCGCATACGGGACTTCCGTATGTACCGGAACCGTCCGGATTTTCGATTTCTCCAACATTTCTCGGATTCATAAAATGATCCATTACTTTATCGTTATACAGTGCCATTTATCGCTACCAACCTTTCTTTGAATTTACAGATGAAACGCCCCTTAATGTTCCAACTATTTCAGACAGGCATTCGACAACATAGTCAATATCTTCCTTAGTAGTAAAATCGCCTATTGTAAAGCGCAGAGTACCGTGAATCTGCTCAACAGGAATACCAAGCGCTGAAAGTACATGAGACGGAACAAGCGATGTCGAGGAGCAGGCGGATCCCGTCGATACCGAGATACCTTTTGCATCGAGCATAAGAAGCATTGCTTCTCCCTCAATATACTCAAATGTAAGATTTGCATTGCCCGGATGTCTGTATTCCATACTTCCGTTTACCTTTACATTGGGAATTCTCTTTAGAACTTCATCTATTAAATAGTTTCTGAGCTCACTGCAGTGTTTTACATGCTCTGCAAAATTTTCTCCTGCAAGCTCAGCCGCTTTTCCGAAGCCGATAATACCCGGCAGATTTTCCGTACCGGCTCTTCTCTTATTTTCCTGAGCTCCTCCGTGAAGATAATTTGAAATCTTAACTCCGCGCCTTATATAAAGAGCGCCGATGCCCTTAGGTCCATAAATCTTGTGAGAGGACATCGACATAAGGTCTATGCCCATATCCTTGACATCGATAGGAACATTTCCAAGAGCCTGTACAGCATCTGTGTGGAAAACAATGCCATGCTTTTTAGCAATAGCTCCAATTTCTTTTATCGGCTGAATCGTGCCGATTTCGTTGTTAACCATCATTACGCTGATTAAGATAGTTTTGTCCGTTATCGCAGCTTCAAGCTCGTCAAGCTTTATCCTTCCGTCGGGGCCTATACCAAGGTAAGTAACGTCATAACCGTGTTTTTCGAGAAATTCACATGAATGCAGCATAGCATGATGCTCTATTTTGGTAGTTATTATGTGATTTCCCTTATCTTTAAGAGCATCTGCGATACCGAAAACAGCCCAGTTGTCGCTTTCCGTACCGCCGGCGTCGAAAAACACCTCTGCGGGATCGGCATTTATCAGTTTTGCAACCTGAGTTCTCGCATTCGTGATGGCGTCCTTAGATTCAAGCCCTATTCCGTAGATGCTCGACGGATTGCCGAAATGCTCCGTAAAATAAGGAAGCATTGCATCCAAAACTTCTTTTTTTACCGGTGTTGTGGCCGAATAGTCCAAATATACTTGTCGCATAGTGTGCTCCTTTGTTTTTCTTAAAATATCACTTAATATTATACCAAAATATACTTATGTTTAAACAAATTTTTAATCAATAGGTGTAAAATTCGATAAAAGTAATTTGCCGCCGTCGTTTTTTACGACAATATAGTAACCGCCTGTCATAGTGTAATCCTCTCCGAGCCCCGAGACTTCCCAGCATATTTCTGCACGGTACGTTTCACTTCCGAGAATGCTGTGCTTCTTTTCAAGTGAGGTGAATATCATTTTTTCAACGATATCCACTTCCGTGCCTTCCCATTCGCGAAGACCCTTTATATCTTCACTGAGAATAGGATATGTTTCAATACCGGCAAGCTCATCTTCTGCACTTTCCGCATCTATAAGCCCATAGTAGCAGTCCTGCAAAATACGCGTCCGTTCGCGCAGCAGATACTTTATTTCTTCACTTTCGCTCTTTACCGCAAATCCTGAGAAGAAAGTCAGAAATATAATAAGCATTGCCGGTACGAAAAGTAAATTGTAATATTTTCTGAAAGTCATCATATAATTATACCTCCCGAAAATATTGTAAAATAAAAAGGGCAAGAAACTTGTAAATTCCTGCCTTTGAATAGATTTTTATTTCTCTTTTTTTCGACTAATTCTTACGCGCAGCCGGATTTCCCTCTTCATCTACTACTATTATGTTATCGAGTTGCGCTTTGAGATTCTCTTTGAACGCGTCTATGTATGCTCTCCTTAATTTTTGCTGTTCAATTCTTTCATCAGTGCTAAGGCCTTCGCTTTTTTCTTTGCGAGAAAGTTCGTTTATTCGGTCGATCATTTCCTGAGTAATCATATAGTTTTTTATTTCCTTTCTAATCTTAATTTATCTGCGACTATAGCAATGAATTCGCTGTTTGTAGGCTTGCCTTTGTCTTCTGCAACAGTATATCCAAATAAGTTGTTTATGGTTTCGATTTTACCACGATTCCAGGCAACTTCGATAGCGTGTCTTATTGCACGTTCAACTCTGCTCGGCGTAGTTTTATTTCTTTTGGCGATGGCGGGATAAAGCTCTTTTGTTACAGCCGACAGCATATCCATATCGTCGACGACCATAGATATTGCGTCTCGCAGATACTGATAACCTTTTATGTGAGCGGGAACGCCTATTTCGTGTATCATATTTGTAATGTCGATTTCAAGATCGCTGTTTTTCGTATATCCGACATTTTGTCTGTTTTTGTTTCCCGTATTTTTGCAAAACTGCTCTTCGTTTCCAGAAAGCTGCCGGATTCTTTTTAACAGTATTTCGAGGCTGAATGGTTTTACGACATAGTATTCTGCTCCAAAGTCTATAGCTTTTTGTGTGATACTCTCTTGCCCTACTGCGGACAGCATTATGATTTTTGGATGTACGGGTATATCGCTGCTGTTGAGCGACTCAAGAACCCCAAGTCCGTCAAGATGCGGCATTATCATATCGAGAATAAGTATTTCCGGCAAATATTTTTCGACACACGATAGCGTTTCCATTCCGTCGTGAGCTACAAATACAATTTCAATATTCTCCTGAGCATTGAAAAAATCTATGAGAATATCGCAGAAATCCTTATTGTCATCGGCAATGCCAAGACGTATTTTATTCATTTTATCCCTCCCCCGCAAAAGACCCCTTTGTAATGCATAAAGGTCACGCGTACTTTTTTAAATATACTATAAGTTTAAAAAAATTACAGAGGGCTTTCAACTGTATATTGCCACAAAATTACGTCCTGTTTTGACAGTATTCGACATATACAATTTATTTTGAATCACATTCCGACAGCATCCATTCTATATAAATGCCATAACCCTTTTCGGGATTGTTGACAAAGACATGCGTAACGGCACCAATTATGCGATCATTTTGTATAATCGGGCTGCCGCTCATACCTTGGACGATACCTCCCGTTCTTTCGAGCAGATCTTTGTCAGTCACTCTTATTATCATACTTTTAGTATCGGGTGTGGTCTGCGGCGTAAGCCTTTCTATTTCAACATCGAATTTTTCTATTTTGTCTCCTGAAATCGTCGTCAATATATAAGCAGGCCCTTCTTCTATTTGCTGCTGTGTGGCGGCGACGAGCGGCTTTGAATAGAGTCCGGAATCTACATCATTGTAGAGACTGCCAAAGATGCCGAATTTTGTATTCTTATCAAGCGCCCCGAGCGGAGCTTCCGCCTCGTAAAATATACCGTGTATTTCGCCTGGAGTGCCCACTTTCCCTTCTTTTACGGATTCGACTCTTGAATTGAGAAGTTCGCCTTCGTTGACGCTGAGAACTGTCCCTGTTTCTATATCTGTTATTCCGTGACCGAGCGCACCAAACTTTTTTGTCTCCGGGTCGTAAAATGTAAGCGTACCTATGCCGGCTGTTTTGTCCTTTATCCATACGCCGAGCTTATAAAGTCCGTCGTCCTCAGCAACAACGGGTGAAAGTTCTATATTAAGACTTCTGTCCTTACGCTGCACTTTCAGTTTTACTGTATCTTTAACTTCATTTACTAATTCCTGTACTTCACTTGCTTTATATACTTTTTTTCCATTTATTTCGAGTATCGTATCACCTATTTCAAGCCCGGCATCGAGACCGGGATTAACAGTATTTCCATCTTTTGTATCAATTTCTTCAAGACCGACTATAAGCACTCCTTTTACATCCATTCTGACGCCTACGCTGTTGCCGCCGGGCACGAGCACTCTTTCACTCATAACGGGTACTGCAGCTTCGCTTGCTGTTTCACTTTTTGTTACGAAACAGCCAAATACGACCGCGGCCGTAAGGCAAACAAAAACAATTCCGGCCCTTTTAAGATTTGTAAAGACCTTCATTTAAATCCCCCTTAACTTTCAAAATCCTGCAAAATACTATCGAGTTCACTTTCGCTTTTCACGACTACACCCTGTCTGAAAAGCTCCTGATCGGAATTTGATATGAGAGAAAACGGAATATCCGTCATACGGATAAACTTCTCCTTTCCGTTTTCATCATAGTAATAGAGCTCGATCTGTCCTTCTGCTTCTTTCAAAAGATAATATGCTTCTTCGCCTTTCGTTACCACATCATTTTTGTCCTCTTTTTCGATTTTGTCGCTATTTCTTTCGTCAGCATTATTTTCATCTGTATCTTTATCTTGAACAGGTGCGCCTGCATTTGCAATTAGATTTGTATTATCCTGTACTTCTTCATCTGAAAGATTCATAAAAACTCCAAAAGCAACGGCGGCAACGACTGCCGATGCTATGACTGCGTTTCTTGCGCCTGTTCTTTTCGGTTTTCCGAATAAATATCTGTTACCCATAAAATCACCTCTTTTGCTTATTATGGGTAATTTGCGGCGCTTTCATACAAATTTAATTATTATACGCCTTATACGCACAATCTGTCTTTAATTTTTGCGAGAGTTTTTTCACCGATACCGCTAACGTTGAGAAGCTCGTTCACAGACTTAAAATATCCGTGATTTGTGCGGTAATCTATTATTTTCTGTGCTGTAGACGGCCCTATTCCCGAAATTTCCGTGAGAAGATCTGCGTCTGCGGTGTTAATATTTATTATTCCTTTACCGGAAAAGTCATTCTGAGCAGATGTATTTTTTCCCTGAGAGGACGAGCCTTTGCCGTTTGAAGCTGAGATTTTTTCTGTTATGATGCCGCCGCTTTGCACGCCTGTTTTTACTTCAGTTTCTGTCGGTATGTACAGTTTGTCACCATCTATGAGTTTGGAAGCGAGATTTATATTTGCCGTTTCAGCATTGTTTGCAAGACCGCCTGCTTTTTCTATAGCTTCAAATACACGGCTTCCTTCTGGAAGCATGTATACTCCCGGCAAGCATACAGCGCCCGATACATCTACGTACATAATCACGTCCGCTATCTCTTCATTATTTTCATTTTTCATAAGTCCGGCACCTGCGGAAATACCTGCGGCGCTTTCCTGCGCATGAAAAGGTTCGTTTGATATAAGAATGCCTTCATCGTGAAATAGAGTGTCATCACTTTCTGCGGTGTTTTTTTCTTGCACATCAAAGCGATTTATGATGAACGAGATGAAAACTACAATAAATACGAGCACAATCAGTGCAGTTTTTATGAAAAACTGCTTGTCATGCTTCCAAGTAAACGCTAAATTTTCTTTTAATTTTCCCAAAATCCCTGACATATTTGTACTCCTTTAGTAAATAATATTTTACTATATTTTACATTTAAAGGTATAATATGTCAATATATAATTGGAAAATAATTGTAATAATTTCGTATGCAGTACATATCATAAGAAAAGATACTAATGATATAAAATCTGCGTGCGAGTCATTTCAACTTCACTTCTCTCAAAATCAAGGCCTATAAATTTACAAAACACTGTCAGCAGGAGTTCGGGACTGAGCGTTGCTGTACTTCCCTGCGCAACTATAGTTGTCATAATAAATTTATTGTCAATTATAACGGCAGTTAAAGTATCTATAAGCGGTTTTATATCTATTTCCAATATTTTTCCCGTCTTTCTTTGCAGCTTTTCTGCAACTATAATAGGCTGAGATAAGAATGCCGCTGTCTTTTTAGTTATATTGCCGAGTTTAGCAGAAGCATCATCGACAAGCGGTATTTCCGCAATGTATTCACCTGCATATACTGCGGAAGCGATAGTTTTGTTTCCGCGTTCGCCTCTATCTTCTTGGACATCTTTGATGCTTATGCCATCCGGCATTGCTCTGTTCAGGCTGGAAAGGATGAACGCTGTTTTGTAATCTTCTGCCGTTTCTATTTCGAGAATTTCATTTTTGCCAGTATATCCGAGCGCAAGCGGCAGCGCAAAGCTCATTTTAGGGTGTGGATTAAAACCCTGAGAATATGCGAGCTTGATGCTGCACTTTCTTATAACGCGATTAAAAAGTCTCATCATATCAAGGTGTGAAATATATTTTATATAGCCGCTCTTTTCAAAAAATATTATAAATTTCCTATTCATTTGCAAGCACACCTCCAAACGGGCAGTCCGTGAGTTTGCTGATACCGCAGCCTACGCATCCATATCGGCAGTCAGGCGTAGTAAGCGCCTGCTCGGCACGTTTCTTTTCGCGCAGAAGGAACTCCTTGCTTACACCCATATCTATGACATCCCAAGGGAAGATCTCAAGTTCAGATCTGCGTCTCTCGGTATAAAATGAAATGTCGATATCAGCCTCTTTTAAGGCCTCTTGCCACTTTTTAGGGTCGAAGTGTTCTGTCCACCCGTCAAACTTACATCCGTGCTTAAAAGCGGCGAAAAGTGCCTTCCCTGTTTTTCTGTCTCCGCGGGCAAAGAGAGCTTCGTAGCTCGAGGTCAAAGTATCGTGGTAATTAAATGTGACACCTTTTATCTTCATCTTGCCACGCAGATAGAGGTGTTTTTTATTGAAGCTTTCCGGACTGTCCTGCGGCTCCCATTGGAAAGGTGTGTGAGGCTTGGGCACAAAGTTTGCTACACTCGCTGTCACCTTAAACCTGCCAGCTCCTTTGCCGCCTGTCACTTCAAAGAAAAGCTCTCTTATATTTTTTGAGATCTCGGCAATTCCATCCAAATCCTCATATGTTTCTGTTGGAAGTCCCATCATAAAATAGAGTTTGACGCTGCTCCAGCCGAGCTCAAGCGCTTTTCTAACAGCTCCGTAGATGTCATCTTCCGTTATGTTTTTGTTTATCACATCACGCAGTCTCTGCGTTCCCGCTTCGGGTGCGAATGTAAGTCCCGATCTACGACCTTCCTGCAGCTCTTCAAGCACAGTAAATGAAAAATTATCAAGTCTGAGCGAAGGCAGCGAAATCGAGAAATTTTCTTCTCTGCATTTATCTATTAGTCTCAGTATGAGCGGTTTGAATTCGGAATAATCGCTCGTCGAAAGTGAAAGCAGTGAAAGTTCATCGTTTCCTGAGTAAGCAAGCTGACTGAGAGCGATATCTTCAGCAGTCTCTGCACTTCTTTCACGTATAGGACGGTATATCATACCTGCCTGACAGAATCTGCATCCGCGGGTACAGCCGCGCATAGTTTCGACAACTGCTCTGTCATGTACGGTTTCGATCAGCGGTACGAGTATTTCTTTTGGAAAAAATGCATGATCGATATCGTCGATGATACATCTTTTTACAGTGTCCGGTGCGTCACTGTAAAGTTTTTTTATTTCTTTTACAGTGCCGTCCTCATTATACACAGGTTCGTAAAATTTCGGTACATAGATACCCGTGATACCGCATGTTGATTTTAGAAAATCTTCCTTGCTCCCACCCGTTTTCTTAAATTCGCCCCAGCGTTTTATCATTTCTGGGAGCAGTTCTTCACCGTCTCCTATCATAAAGAAATCAATGAAATCGGCAAGAGGCTCTGGATTACATGCGCATGGTCCGCCAGCACATATGAGCGGCATATCATCGCTGCGCTCCGATGCAAGCAGCGGAATGCCTCCGAGATCGAGCATATTTAAAATGTTGGTAAACGACATCTCGTATTGAAGCGTAAAACCTATCATATCCATTTCGGCTATAGGCGTCTTTGTTTCGAGTGTGAAAAGAGGTATATTTCGCGCGCGCATCAGCTCTTCCATATCGAGCCCCGGCGCGAAGATGCGTTCACAGCTTAAGTTTTCCTCCTTGTTTACGACATAATACAAAATTTGAAGTCCCATATATGACATTCCTATTTCATATGTGTCAGGGAACGCAAAACAGAAACGGCAATCGACCGTTTCTTTATCTTTCACTATTTCACCCATTTCGCGGCCTATGTATCTGGCCGGTTTTTCCACAAGCTTGAGCAGCTTGTCCAATTCGTATTTAATATCCATACTGCCATTTTATCACAAATGAGTACACTAATCAAAAGAATTAAGAGTATAATAAAAATCCTTTTTTGAATCAGTGCTGTAGCCGCCGATTATCTCACCTTTCTTCACACGCTCGTTTGCCGATACTCTGATATTCGCAAGGTTGCCGTATATGCTTTCGGCGCTGCTGCCGTGGCTTATAATTATGTAATTTCCAATATCCTCGTTTGTTCCTACCTCGCGCACCGTTCCGCCGGCAACAGCGTATACCATTGCTGTTGCGGAAGAGGGCTCTTCATCTATAGGTTCACCGTAACGAACGTTCGGCCCAAGAGTTTCAGCTGCCTTCGCCATTGAAGACGGAATGCTTTTTACAGTTTCTTTCACATTTTCGTTAAATTCCTTAATCTCGCTTATGCTGTACTCGCGTTCGAGATGTTTGCTTATAAAAGCAGCAGCCGAAACAGCCGCAGGCCGTTCACTCGATGATAAAAGCATAAACCCACAGGCAAAACATAAGCATATGATACTCTGATACATTATATTTCTATTTTTCATATAGCGCTCCTTTCATTTGTACATAGCTGATATATAATTTTATTACTGTGAAAATATATTATGCTTTTTCTTTTATAGTAATTGACGGCAAAAACAATCAATGGTATAGTAAAGTATATACTTAACACTAAAAATACTACATAATGTATACGTGTACGAACAAGCGGAGGTGAAAGACTTGAATTATGCAGAAATGCTCGATGCAATTATTGCGGAAAGCAATTTATCATTGCGGCAGATCTCGAAACGATGTGCAGATCTCGATCTCAGTATTACGCCGTCATACATATCACAATTAAAGAATGGAAAGCTTCCGCCTCCAACTCCTGAGGTTTCGATGATACTTGCGAAAGTGTGCAATTCTCACGATGAGGCCAAGCTCATTTTTCAGGGTTATATAGAAAAAGCACCTGAGGTGATAAAGCAGTATATGCTTGCCTCATCCGAGCTCAATAAGGCGATGCTCGAGTCACTTTACAAGCTTTCTAATGACGGCAGAATGGCAGATGAAGCAAAAGCATATCTCAAACAACTCGATATACTCTCGACGATAGAAATGTCATCAAAATATATGAAAGACGGTAAAATTGACATATCTGCGGAATTCGTAAAGCAGCTTACGCTCGAATCAGGAGGTGCTGTCGAGGACAAGAATATGACGACTCTCTTCCTCGGAGATCCGGCTATGTCACCGACTATACCAATTCACTCTTTTATACAGATAACACCTACCCGCACGGAGCTTTTAAAGCCGCGGGATATCATAGCATTTTACCCGTTTGGAAAAAAGCAGGCAGTGCTGAGGCGGGTATATTTTGAAAAAGGCAAAATTATTCTCATTCCCGATGACAGAATGAGTGAGATTTTTATAATCGAAAGCTTCGACGAAATAAACTATATCGGAAAAGTTTCATCGTACAGAATTGACTTATAGAAAATTAGCAAAAATTAAAAAATCCGGCGCGTTTTGCGCCGGATTAGTTCTTTGTTGTTTATTTAGCCTGCATTTCCGTATCTGGCGATGTGATTATCACCTTCCATTCTTCCGGATTTTTCTTCTGCATTATCTTTGCATAAGCCCAAAACATTACGCCTAAAGCGAGATATATGAGAAGTACAATCCAAGCGTTCATATTCATAGCTGAAAGAGCTACGTAGATTACATAAATGCAGAATACGACGCCAACTGTACCAAAGAACCACGGAGCCTTGAGCTTGTATGGACGTTCCCATTCAGGGTGCTTCTGCCGCAGGCGCAGGAACGCGAGCGATACCATGAGATATACGACGCCGGCATTTACGCTGTAAATCGTATATATGTAATCAACCCAAGCGCTCGGTGCAAACACCGTGAAGTAAATCGAGAGAATACCAACGATGAAATTTGCGAGCACCGGCTGTCCGTGCTTATTGAGCTTAGTCAGCTTCTTGGTAAACTGTCCCTGCTTAGCCGCACCGAAGAATGTACGTGAAGCCGAAATCCAAAAGCCTGAAAGCGTCGTCAGGCAAGTACCGGTACCCATTATAACAATTGCCACACCAAGCCAGTGCATATCTATTATATCTGCAACGCGCGGGTCTACAATATCAGTCTGAAGTACCCATTCCTGCGAAACGATACCGCCGACGCCAATAACGGCCATAGCGTAGATGATTACAGTAAATCCAAGCGAACCGACAAACGCCTTCCACATATCTTTTTTCGGGAATGTAGTTTCTTCGGAAAGCTGCGGTATCATATCAAAGCCGATGAACTTCATTATGAGAAGCGCTATAGCTGCGGAAAATCCTGAAAAACCGTTTGGCATCAGGTTGCTCTTAAAGTTTTCAAAGCTCCACGCTCCGCTGAAAATAAAAATCAGTGATGCTGCAAGTGATACAGCAAGCGTTGTCCAGAAAAGTATACTCTGGAGCTTAGCAATGAATTTGAGTTCGTAGTTAGTAAGAAAAAACCAAACTACAAGTATTGCCGCGGCAATAATTTTTACCTGTACATCCGTTACAGGATAGAGATAACTTACCATACCTGCAATACCAAACGAAACCGTAGGCATTGCCATAACATAGAGAAGAAGCACAAACCAGACGCAAAGCCAGCCTGCATTCCAGCCAAATGCATTTGTAATCCAAATATTTTCACCGCCTGCATACGGCATTGTGGTTGTCATTTCTGCATATATGAAGCAGAGAGGCAAAACAAAAATTGCGCAGACTATAAGCGCTAAAAACGAGCCTGTCCCGGTGAGTTCAAACCAGTACTTAATTTCCACCATCCAAGCTGCAATCATACCGCCTGCGGCAAGCGTTATTACCTGCGGCAAATTTAAACTCTTCTTTAACTGTTGTTGTTCCATTATATGTAGTCTTCCTTTCCGGTATTTATAAATCTTCTTTGTCAAATTTCATTATTTCTTGTTGTTTTCGATAACTTCGATAGTTTCGTCGGAAGAAAGCACATTGCAGTAAATTATATTCATAATCTTGAGTTCAGTGTCGTGGAGTGTCATATCAGGGGCAGCACAGCCATCCTCCACACAGATTACCTGAAAATCATTATCGGCAAGATCGCGCACTGTACTTGCGACACACTGATCCGTTACGATACCGCAAACGACGATTGTTTCAATACCGATATTTTTCATAAGACGAACATAATTTGTACCTGTTACTACGCTGTCCGTTGTCTTGTTGACAACTATCTCGTTATCAAGCGGTGCCAGCTCGTCTATCATAGCAGCATTCTTTGAATTTACAGGAAGCAGCATGCCATTCCAGCCCTCAGACTTTTGTACCATACACCTGTCTTCGCCATTTTCGAGAAGGCATGCAATCCTTCCGAATGTTACGTACATATCGTTTTGGCGGAAGTAATCGAGAAGCTTTTTGCAGGCCGGAATAGTGATATCATCGAGTCTGTCGTGGAACGGAATCCATCTTTCCCACTCTCCTGCTTCTTTAAACTGCAGCGCTTCGCCGAAGTCTCTCAGGATAAATTCATTCTGCATATCTACGATTAACAGAGCTGTTTTTTTCGGATCGAGTTTGATGTCTGGAAACTCTGCCATAGTTTCATAATAAAAAGATAAAAACTTAGGGTTAGGTTTCATATTGGTCCTCCTTTTGATTAAAAAATTCTTGCCCCTGCCCTCAAATAAAAATACTTTGGGAAACCCAAAGTATCTTTGAGATTTTAATATTATACATTGTTCAGAATAAAAAAACAAGTATTTTTTGTAAATTAAACAATTAAAATAATGTATACATTATTTTAATTGTTTAAAACCACAAATGCACATCTAAAAATTAACTATTCAGGATAATATTCAAACTCGTAATCTGCAATTCGTATGATATCACCCTCGTCGAGTCCCATTTCGATGAGTTTATCTATGGCACCGCTCTTTTCTATATATTTATAAAGGTATCTAAGAGAGCCCATATCGTTGAAATTGGTTGAATTGAAGATTTTAATGAGCTGTTTTCCCGACAAAACATATACGTCGCCGTCCATATCCGCGTATACCGTTCTGTAATCAGGATCATTATCATCTCTTTCAAAGTCAAAGAGCTCATATGCTCCATCTTCCTGCGGCTCGCGTGCTATTTGATCGAGCATCGCGGCAGCTTCACCGAGAAGTTCACGTACACCTTCGTTTATAGGAGCGGATATTGGGAAAACCTTGATGCCTTTAGCTTCGATATATTCTTTAAATTCAATATATGATGGATCATTCATATCGATCATATCTATTTTATTTGCCGCTACTATCTGCGGTTTTTTCGCCAGTCTCGGATTGTAAAGAGCAAGCTCGCTGTTTATCTTTTCAAAATCCTCGATAGGATTTCTGCCCTCGCTTCCCGATACATCTATTACATGTATCAGCAATTTCGTGCGTTCTATATGCTTGAGGAAAAAATGTCCGAGACCTGCACCTTCGTGCGCGCCTTCTATGATGCCTGCTATATCCGCCATCACAAAACCGTTGTCAAATATATCTACGACGCCGAGGTTAGGTGTAATAGTTGTGAAATGATAGTTCGCTATTTTAGGGTTTGCTTTGGTGGATACGGAAAGAAGCGTAGATTTTCCTACATTAGGAAATCCTACAAGACCCACATCCGCGATAAGCTTCATTTCAAGGATGACATTCCTTTCTTTGGCAAAGCCGCCTGCCTCCGCAAAATTAGGTGCCTGTCTTACGGAATTTTTGAAATTTACATTACCCTTGCCGCCCTTGCCGCCCTTGGCTGCTACAAAACGCTCTCCATGCTTTACAAGGTCCTTCATAAGCAGCCCTGTTTCCTCATCTATGATCATCGTGCCTGCGGGCACTTTTATTATGAGGTCACTGCCGTTTTTACCGAATTTCTTCTTTTTCATTCCGTCCTGACCGTTTTCAGCTTCATATTTTTTTTTGTAACGAAAGTCCATAAGCGTACGCATACCCTCGTCAGCTACAAATATAATATCGCCGCCTTTACCGCCGTCGCCGCCGTCAGGGCCGCCTTCTGGTACAAATGGCTCTCTCCTAAAAGAAACACAGCCATTGCCACCTTTGCCGCTCTTTATATATATTTTTGCTCTGTCTACAAACATAGAATGCCTCCTTTTCGGATTATAACTGCACATTTATTGTTTGCGCAGAATATCAGATTTATAAATAAATAATAAAACCCTCCGGTATTTTATCACCGGAGGGCTATGATGCAATCTTAAGCTTCCTTAGGATATACGCTTACCTGTTTTCTTTTCTTGTCATATCTCTCGAACTTTACAGTTCCTTCGATTGTAGCGAAAAGAGTATCGTCTCCACCCTTCATAACATTATTTCCCGGATGGAATTTAGTTCCTCTCTGCCTTACAAGAATGCTTCCGGCACTTACAAACTGACCGTCGCCTGTCTTAACGCCGAGGCGTTTACTTTCGGAATCGCGGCCG
This sequence comes from uncultured Clostridia bacterium, assembly GCA_944383465.1. Lineage (GTDB taxonomy): Bacteria > Bacillota > Clostridia > Peptostreptococcales > Anaerovoracaceae > QAKD01. Next base: position 33,706 of record CALWPQ010000027.1, on the reverse strand, counting down.
TTCTTTGAACTTCCTACACCTTTCTTTGATGCCATATCGGTGCACCTCCTTTTTTATATCAAACAATTAGCTACGGTTACTATTTAAGTGCTGCTTCAATCGCTTCGATAATTACAGGCTTTGTCGCCTTCTCATCAATCGCAATGTTGTGTTCCTTAGCAAAAGCAATGAGCTCATCTTTTTTCATCGACTTAATCGAAGGAGACTTTGTTTCTTTAGCCTCTTCAGCCGGAACTGCTTTGCTGACAGCTTCTGCCTTAGGATCAGCGGACTTATTTGCAGGTTCATCCTTGCCTACACCTGTAATTTTAACCATTGTATATGGCTGTCTGTGCCCCTGCTTTTTTCTGTAATCTTTCTTGGACTTGTACTTGAAAATGATAACTTTCTGTCCTTTACCGTTTTCAACTACACTGCCGAAAACTTTAGCTCCGTCAATATAAGGAGCTCCTACATTGATATCTGCGCCTTCGCCGAGTACGAGCACTTTGTCGAATTCAATCTTGCTGTCTGCTTCTACAGGAAGCTTTTCGATTGTGATAACATCGCCTTCCTGTACTCTGTACTGCTTGCCGCCTGTTTCAATTACTGCGTACATTTTTTATTTTCCTCCTCTAACCAGTCTCGCCATTTGGGGTGGCTTAAAAGCACTTCAAAAAACCCGTTATGAGCGGCTCAACATTCATATAATACTATAAAAAATATTAAAAGTCAAATATTTTTTTATTCGATGATTACGCCGTCTTCGTCAGCAATGAGCTCAGGCTCACTGTCTGGCGCTTCCTGTGGCTTTTTAAGCGTTTCGAGGAGAAGCGAATGAATTTCTTCCATAATATCGGGATTGCTGCGCAGAAAATCCTTAACATTCTCTCTTCCCTGTCCTATTCTCTCACCGCGGAAGCTGTACCATGAGCCTGCTTTGTCGATAATTTTAGCGTCAGTCGCTGCATCGAGTATGTCACCTTCTTTTGAAATTCCCTGTCCGTACATTATGTCAAATTCAGCCTGTTTAAATGGAGGTGAAACTTTATTTTTCACAATTTTAGCCTTTGTTCTGTTGCCGAGTATCGTATCCCCCGATTTTATAGATTCTACTCGCCTTACATCTATACGCATACTCGCATAGAACTTGAGCGCCCGCCCGCCTGTCGTAACTTCAGGGTTGCCGTAAATAACTCCGACTTTTTCACGAAGCTGATTTATAAAGATTACAGCTGCATTTGATTTGTTGATCGCACCTGTGAGCTTTCTTAAAGCCTGTGACATAAGCCTTGCGTGAAGGCCTACATGGCTATCACCCATTTCGCCCTGTATTTCTGCTTTTGGCACAAGCGCAGCGACGGAATCTACAACAACCACATCAAGAGCGCCGGAGCGCACGAGCATTTCACATATTTCGAGCGCCTGCTCTCCCGTATCGGGCTGAGATACGAGAAGCTCGTCTATGTTTACGCCGAGGTTTCTTGCGTATTCCGGGTCAAGGGCATGCTCTGCATCTATAAATGCCGCTTTGCCGCCATTTTTCTGCGCTTCCGCGATTATGTGAAGTGTCAATGTTGTCTTACCGGATGACTCCGGTCCGAATATTTCTATGATTCTTCCTTTGGGAACTCCTCCGATACCTGTTGCGATATCGAGACTTATGGAGCCTGTAGATATAGCTTCTATGTTCATTTTGGCACCGCTATCGCCGAGCTTCATTACAGCTCCTTTTCCGAATTGCTTTTCTATTTGCAGCAGAGCTTCTTCGAGAGCTTTCTCTCTGTCGCCGATAGCATTTTTATTATCATTTTTATTTACAGCCACTTTATGTACCTCCGATTCAAATGTGAACATTTGTTCTCTAATAAATAATACCCGATAAACAACTTATAGTCAAGAGAAAATTAGATTTACTTGGGGATAAATTTATAATACCATATTTTTCCACTTAATGCAAATAGAAAAAAGTATTTTATAAAAAGAAAATACCGAATCCGATATATCGGATTCGGCTGCAATCGAGCAGAATAATAATTATCTTTGCTGCAATTTACTTTATCTCAATTTTACCGTCAAGTATTTTATTAGCGAGCTCCATCATTCTTAATACGGAAAATCTTCTGTTCCAGTCTCTGTTAGCCGTATTTCTTTTATATTCTATGACGGTTTCGTTTCTGTCGCTGCCGCTCTTTCCTGCTGCCTTATCGCTGTAATTTGCAGCCACATATATAAGCCCTACAGGTTTTTCAGAAGTACCGCCGTCCGGACCTGCTATGCCGGTAACGGAAAGACAGATATCGCTTCCCGTTTTTTCAGCAAGGCCTTTTGCCATTTCCAGGGCAGTTTCCGCGCTTACAGCTCCGTATTTTTCGAGTGTCTCTTGCTTTACGCCAAGCTCGTCGATTTTTGCCTGGTTGCTGTATGTTGCTATGCCTCTTTCAAATACTTTCGATATTCCCGGAACATTGGCAAGAGTTGCTGAAAACAGCCCTGCCGTGCAGCTCTCTGCCGACGATATCGTAACGCCTTTCTCAAGGAGTTTTTTTGCTATTACCTGCTCTATATCCTCATCATCAGTGCTGTAAACGTAATCGCCTATGCGGTCCAGCACTTTTTCCACCATCTCGTCTACTGCGGCCTCAGCTTCTTCTATCGTTTTTCGCTTTGAAGCTATGCGTACTGTACAGCCCGTTTCTTTGGCATATGTCGCAAGAGTCGGGTCAGTCTGAGTGTCTATGAGGTCAAGAAGCTCTGTTTCCATTCTCGATTCTTCTGAACCGATAGTCCTCACTGTTTTATAAAATATAACGCTGTCCTGCATCTTTTCGAGAAAAGGTCTGACATAGCCTTCAAACATTTTTGTCATCTCTTTAGGAGGTCCGGGCATACATATCACCATTTTTCCATTATCTTCAAGAGCAAAGCCCGGTGCTGTTCCTGTATCATTTCTGAACATAACGGCACGCGAAGGAAGATAAGCCTGCTTGAGGTTGTTTTCTGTCATTACGGAATGCTGAAAATGTGCTTTGAGATTGTCCATAGCAGCAGCGTTTTCCACAAGCTTATCGTTTAACGCCTCGCATACAGTTTCCTTTGTGAGATCATCCTGAGTCGGTCCGAGACCACCTGTAGTTATTATGAGATCACAGTCGTGGAAGATATATTCTATCATTTCTTTCAATCTGGTTGTGTTGTCGCCGACCGTGTAGTGATACATAACATCAAATCCAAGCATATTGAGCTGCTGCGACAGATATACGGTATTCGTATTTACAATCTGTCCGAACAGAATTTCCGTGCCTACTGATAAAATGGCTGTTTTCATATATAATTACCTCCTTTTACATCGAGAAAACTTTGCGGTTCTGCCAGATATATTCTATCCCGGAATATACGGTCATAATCAAAGAAGCCCAAAGAAATACATTGGCAGCATACGGAACATACTCATGCGGAAAGTCGCCGAGAATAAGAAGAGGTACGGCTATCATTTGCAGAACAGTCTTTATCTTTCCGCTCATTCCCGCAGCTATAACGATGCCGTCTGATGCGGCAACCGTTCTCATACCGGCAATTGTAAATTCCCTTGCAAGTATTACAATGAGCATCCAGCCCTGCACAGTGCCGTCAGCTACCATCAGGCAAAATGCGGAATAAACGAGGATTTTATCCGCAAGCGGATCCATAATTTTGCCAAAGTTTGTGACAAGGTTGTATTTCCTCGCGATTTTGCCATCGAGCATATCTGTGAATGACGCCGCTATGAAAAGAACAAATGCCGCGATATTATAGCCAAGCATGTATAATGCCACGAAAAAAGGCACCGCGATCACTCTTATAATTGTAAGTTTGTTAGGTAAATTCATAAAACATATCTCCTGTCAATATTGATATTATAAATATCTTTTTTGAAGTTATACTGATTTACAGAGCCTCACCTACAAGATCGTAGTCAAAAGCATCGGTAATCTTTACATTTATAAAATCGCCCTCGTGCAGCTCTTTTTCTGAAGTAAAGAGCACAGCGTTGTCGATTTCCGGCGCATCGTAACTGCTTCTGCCGTAATAGCTGCCGTCGTCGTCTTTTCCGTCAACGATAACTTCAATAGTCTTGCCGATTTTCTCGCGGTTTTTAGAAAGAGAAATTTCCGTCTGCATCAACATTATACTGTCTCTGCGTTTTTCTTTTATATCCTGCCTTATGTGTCCTTTCATTTTGTCAGCAGGGGTGCCTTCTTCACGGGAATAGGCAAAAATTCCGAGCCGTTCAAACTTCATTTCGCTGACAAAGTTGTAAAGCTCGTCAAAATCTTCTTCTGTTTCTCCCGGAAAACCGGTAATGAGCGTAGTTCTGATATTTATATCAGGCATTTTTGCTCTGAGCTTAGACATAGTTGACATAATACTTGTTTTTGTAGACTTTCTATTCATAGCTTTAAGTATTCTGTCGGACGAATGCTGAATAGGTATATCTATGTAATGGCATATTTTTTCTTCGCTGGCCATCGTATCTATGAGTTCATCCGTGATTTTATCCTCGTAGCAGTACATAAGTCTTATCCAGCGTATGCCATCAATTTTGCAAAGCTCTTTTAAAAGCTCCGGAAGAGCAAGTCTTCCGTATATATCCATACCATAGTATGTCGTGTCCTGTGCTATTATTATGAGCTCTTTTGTACCAGAAGAGGCGAGGCGCTTTGCCTCTTCTGTAATCTCTTCTATCTTTCTGCTTCTGTATTTTCCGCGGATATGCGGAATTATGCAGTAAGTGCAGATATTATTGCAGCCCTCCGCTATTTTTATCGTAGCTGTATAAGGATTTTCAGGAATTTTACGCAGACTCGGCTCATTAAAATCGCAGTACTCCGATCTGAAACTGAGCTTTTGACCTTCTTTATCTTTTGCAGCTGCTTCTATAAGTGCCGGAAGCCTGTCGTAATCGTTTACGCCGATAAAGATATCAACTTCGGGCATTTCTTTGTAAAGTTCGTCCTTGTACCGTTCTGAAAGGCAGCCTGAAATTGCAAGAATTTTGTTTTCTCCGGCTATTTCTGCCATTTCAAATATTTTAGCGATTGATTCTTTTTTGGCATCATTTATGAAACCACAGGTATTTACGAGTATAAGGTCTGCATCTTCAGCGCGCTCTGCTTCTTTATGTCCTGCACGTTCGAGTATGCCGAGCGCAAATTCTGAATCGTTGAAGTTCTTCGGGCAGCCGAGTGTTTCAATAAAAATTTTCATTATATTTCTTCCTCTGTATAATTATCGCTATCTTGATTTTGCTCATCTTTATCTCCGTTTTGCATTGCGTACAGCTCTACTTCTGTAAGCAGTACCTGACGCGGCTTTGAGCCTTCAGGCGGTCCTACTATGCCGCGCGCTTCCATCATATCTATAATACGGGCTGCTCTGTTATAGCCAATGCGAAAGCGCCGCTGCAGCATAGATACGGAAGCCTGTCCGCTGTGAACGACAAGCGCTACAGCGTCGGAAAGCAGTTCGTCGCTGTCCTCATCCTGCGCTCCCGAAACTGCTGATGCACCCGCATTTTCTATCGTATCTATGACATCACCCGCATACGCTGCTCCTTCTGACTGGGCCTTTATAAATTCTATTACATCATGCACCTCATCGTCAGATACGAAGCTTCCCTGCACTCTTATCGGTTTTCCGAGCCCAAGCGGATTATAAAGCATATCACCTTTGCCGACAAGTTTTTCTGCTCCTCCCATATCGAGTATTGTCCGCGAATCTACCTGAGATGATACAGCAAACGCTATTCTTGACGGTATGTTCGCCTTGATAAGGCCGGTCACGACATCAACAGATGGCCTTTGCGTAGCTACTATGAGGTGCATTCCTGCTGCTCTTGCCATCTGTGCGAGACGACAGATTGATTCCTCGACCTGTGACGGCGCCGCCATCATAAGGTCGGCAAGCTCATCTATAATGATGACAACTTGCGGCATAACCTGATCAGGCTCGCCTTTTTTTCGCATAGTGTTGTTATACGATTCAAGATCGCGCGCGCCTTCTTCTGCGAATTTTTTGTATCTTTCGGTCATTTCGGCAACTGCCCAGTTGAGTGCTGCGGCTGCCTTTGAAGGCTCCGTTACGACTGGTATAAGAAGGTGCGGTATACCGTTGTAATTGCCAAGCTCTACGACCTTAGGATCTATAAGGACGAGTTTTACTTCCTCAGGCTTAGCTTTGTAAAGTATGCTGAGGATAATGCTGTTTATGCATACAGATTTTCCCGAACCCGTTGACCCGGCAATGAGAAGATGCGGCATTCCTTTAAGATCGCCGACTATTGCGGAGCCGGAAATATCTTTGCCGACAGCGAATGATATCTTTGATTTGGCTTCTTTAAATTCGCGCGAACCTATTATTTCGCGCAGCGTTACCATATTTATATTGTCGTTTTCGACTTCTATACCGACGGCAGCTTTGCCCGGAATAGGCGCTTCTATTCTGATGCTCTTGGCTTCGAGATTTAGTGCTATATCATCCGAGAGGCGTGTAATGCTCGAAACCTTAACGCCAATAGCCGGCTGTATTTCATATCTCGTAACAGCAGGCCCTTTGGTCACCTGTATTACACGTGCGTCTACATGAAAATTTTTGAGCGTATTCTCGAGCTTCTGTGCTTTGGCGGCAAGATCTGTACCTGAATTTACGTTTTTGTCTGCTTTACTCTGATGCAGAAGTTCAAGCGGTGGAAATTCATAAGCTTTTTTCGGCGAATCTGCGTTCAGACTGAGTTCTTCCGCCGTAAGCATTGCGGTTTCAGCTTCCTTTTTTGTCAACTTTTTCTCCGTACCGTAGGCCGGAGTTTGAGCGTTGTTTTGACCTGCAGCTAAACTTGCTGCTGCATTTGCGCTTGGCACTGTATCAATAGCTGCATCAGCCGCAATTGGCGCTGTGGGCGTATGTTTTTCTTTCTCTGTGCTGCTACCGAGAATTTCAGATTCATAGTTAGCAAAAAAAGAACCATCCGCAGCTCCTGAAAGATTGTTTTCTGCGCCTGAAAGTTCATATACCTGATTAGCATTTCCGCTGTCGATAATTTTGACATCTGGCTTCGGCTCCTCTTCGACCAGTCCGTAGCTGACGCCGTTTTCACCCGCGGAAGTCCCGAAAAGCGTATCGTCTTTCATATAATTCATTATGTTCACTTGGCCTTCGCTCATTCTGCCTGGAACATAAGAGGTTTCATACTCCGCTGCAAATTTTTTAGGCATTTCCTTGCTCTCGCGCTGCTCTCGATTTTTTGTATCTGAAAGTGAGACGCCTTTGAGAGTTTTATCGGTTTTCACTGGAAATTCAGGCCTATCCGTATTTGACTGCTTTATAGGTGTTTTTTCATAATCGCTATCTTCAGAAATTTGAGCTTTTGCAGCACCGAGTCTCAGACTTTCTTCTTCTGCAAGTCTCTGCGCTTCTTCATATGCCGCAATTCTTGACGCCTGCTTCTCTGCACGCTTTATCTTAAGCTTTTCAAAGAACTGTGAAACTGGCGTGTTGAGCACAAGAAGCAGAAGCACGATAATCACCACTACTGAAAATATTATAAGCCCTGGCTTTCCTATTGCCTTGGCGATAAGCGTACCGATGAACATACCAAAAAGACCGCCGTTTTCAGCTTTGACGCCGCCGTCAAAGAGAGCGGTTATATATTTAAACGTCATTGTAAATGTTTCAGTATCTATAAACCTTACTGAATTGAGAAGCGTAAGCATCAGGAATATTATCAGCATAAATACAGCCGATTTGCCTGAAATATGCGCTGCCCTGTCGAGAAACAGAAGCGCGCCGTATACGATAAGATAATAAGGAAGCACATATGCAAAAACACCGAAGCTTCCGAGAAAAAATTTGTGAAGTATCTCTCCGAAAGCGCCCGCCGCACTTGTCTGAACTGCAATTATAAGAAATACCCCGAGTGCAATTATAATTATTGCCCAGATTTCGTCTCTTACCCTGCTGCCCACTTTTATAGGTTTTTCAGGCTTTACCGGGTTCTTACCTGTCTTGGCTCCCGTTTTTTTACTGCTCTTACCTGAAGCGCTGCTGCTTTTTTCGGAGCTTGAGCTTGTCTTATTTTTTGACCCCGGAGGTCTTCCGGGCTTTCTTTTTTCTTCTGCCATAAAACACCTTTTTAAAAATAATAAACCGATTTATATATCTAATTTAAAATTTATTCTGCGTTAAGCTCCAAATATCGAATAAAGTACTACCGCAGCACCGACTATCCAGGTATAAATTGAAAAATACCAGAGTCTTTTTCCTGTTACCAGCTTTATCATAGCTTTGATGGCTATAAGACCGGAAAAAGCGCTTACGATGACCCCCGTTAAAATCGGAAGCACAAACGACATATCCGCCCCCTGCTCAAAAGCGGCCGGCGCTTCGAGTATTACCGAACCGAGTATTGAAGGTATAGAAATGAGAAAAGCAAATTTTACGCCGAATTCTCTGTTGAGCCCCGAAAAGAGACTGCCAACAAGCGTAGAGCCTGAACGCGATACTCCGGGACAAATAGCAATGCCCTGCATAACTCCTACGAAAAACGCATGTCCGAATTTCATTTCACTGACCGTCTTTGTACCTGCATTGATTCTTTCGGCAAGCCAGAGAATAGTACCTGTAAATATGAGTCCTATTCCTATGGAAAGGAGCGATGAGTACATAGAGGCGAACAAATCGTTGAATAATATGCCGATAAGCCCTGTCGGTATTGTCGCAACAATTATCATAAACCCGAGTCTTCTTGTCGGATTGGCATTAATCCTAAGACCTTTTCCCGTAAATATATCTTTAAATACCATAAAAAGCTCGACTATGAGTGCCCAGATATCCTTTCTGTAAACGATAAAAACAGATATGAGCGTGCCGAGATGAAGAAGCACTGCAAATGCAAGTACGCTTTCTCCCTCTATACCAAAAAAATATTGAAGAAGAGCCAGATGTCCCGAACTTGAAATCGGAAGAAATTCCGATAATCCCTGTGTCAGTCCCAGTATGATTGCTTCAAAAAATGTCATTGCCTATCCCCCTATTTTGTAACATAAAAATACATATTACAGTATACCACAATTCTTTAAATTTTGGAAATAAAATATAAAAATATGCCTCCTATAATCTATAATATAGAAGGCATAATTTATATAATGCTTTTAATTTTACCTTAATTATAAAAAGCTTTGAGATTTACTTTGAACTTTAGCTACTTTGCGGCAATGTAGCCAAGCGCTGTAAGAGCTTCCGCACAGAGAACAGCTCCGCCCGCAGCGCCTCTTACAGTGTTGTGCGAAAGGCCGACAAATTTGAAATCGTAGAGGCCGAGTTCGTCTTCCCTTATTCTGCCTGCTGTTACACCCATACCACGCTCTATATCAACATCGAGCTTAACCTGAGGTCTGTTATCATCTTCAATATAGGTTATGAACTGTTTAGGTGCGCTCGGAAGTTCTTTTTCCTGCGGAAGACCTTTGTATGAATTGAGCTTTTCTATAAGCTGCTCTTTTGTCGGTTTTTTCTTAAATTTTACAAATGCCGCTGCCGTATGACCGTTAAGTACTGGTACTCGGATACACTGGCAGGTAATTTTCGGGTTTTCTGCCGGTACAATTACGCCGTTTTCGATATGGCCCCATATGCGGAGAGGTTCTTTTTCACTCTTTTCTTCCTCGCCGCCGATGTACGGAATGATGTTTTCAACCATTTCCGGCCAATCTTTAAAAGTCTTGCCCGCACCTGATATGGCCTGATAAGTAGTTACGACCACCTCGTAAGGTTCAAATTCCTTCCATGCATTGAGCATAGGCACATAGCTCTGAATGGAGCAGTTCGGTTTTACTGCGATGAAGCCGCGCTCTGTACCGAGTCTCTTCTTCTGCGATTCTATTACAGCGAAGTGCTCGGCATTGATTTCCGGAATTACCATAGGCACATCAGGAGTCCATCTATGCGCGCTGTTGTTTGAAACAACCGGCGTTTCCGTCTTTGCGTACGCTTCTTCTATAGCTTTTATTTCATCTTTAGACATATCAACAGCGCTGAATACGAAGTCCACGGTTGCCGCTACTTTTTCCACTTCGTTGACATTCATCACCTTTATATTCTTAACAGCCTCCGGCATAGGTGTTTCGAGCTTCCAGCGTCCATTTACCGCTTCTTCGTATGTTTTTCCAGCGCTTCTTTCGCTCGCCGCAATCGTCACCACCTCATACCACGGGTGATTTTCAAGGAGAGAAATAAATCTCTGTCCTACCATTCCCGTACCGCCTAAAATTCCTACTCTCAGTTTCTTGTCCATATCGTTTTTCAGAGTCAGCCCGCTTTCCTGCTATGAGCTTTCTCTACCGCACCTCCTGTTTGTGTGATTAAACAATAAATTTTGTACTAAATATGTATATTATCACAAAAAAATGATTTCGACAATAGTTTTCGCTGATAACATATCAAAATTTTGTACATTTGCGACATATAATATCGCTTATGATTATTATATCATAAAATGCAGTGCAGTGTGAATGCACGAAATCATCTTTTTAAAATGGTATACTTCCGCTGTAACAAGATTCATTGCCTATGAATATACTACATATAAGACTTAGGTTTCGTATAGGAGGTTTTATATGATATTATTCAAAGGCGCTGCCACCGCTCTTGTCACTCCGTTCAGCGAGGGCCAGGTGGACTACGACTCATTGGAAAATCTGATAGAGTGGCAAATAAACGAGGGTATCGACGCACTTGTAAGCTGCGGCACCACCGGAGAGGCCTCCACTCTGTCGGATGAAGAGCAAAAATCTGTGGTAAAATTTACAGTAGAAAAAGTAGGAGGCCGTGTTCCTGTAATAGCGGGTGCGGGAAGCAATGATACAGCGCATGCATCCGAACTTTCAAAGGCACTTGCTGATGAAGGTGCAGACGGACTTCTCATAGTGACGCCGTACTACAACAAATGCAGTGACAGCGGACTCATAAAGCACTTTGAGACGATTGCCGATGCTGTTGATATTCCGCTTATTGCCTACTCCGTACCGGGACGCACGGGAGTAAATATTTCGCCAGCTGTTGTCAGCGAAATTTCAAAGCATCCTAATATCTGCGGCATCAAGGAAGCGAGCGGCAACATAGCTCAGGTTGTTGAAATATCGCGCTATATATCGGATGATTTTGCAATGTATTCGGGAAATGATGAAAGTACCGTTCCTCTTATGTCTATGGGAGGACTCGGTGTTATCACGACTACGGGAAATATAATTCCCAAGGATATGCAACGTATGACAAACGCATACTTAAACGGCGATGTCGAGGAAGCGCGTCGTATGCAGATAGAAATGAAGCATTTAATAGATGCGATGTTCTGCGAGGTAAATCCTATTCCTATAAAAGCAGCGCTTAACATAATGGGAAAAATAAAGCGCGAATACAGACTTCCTCTCTGCGACCCAGATAACAAATCCCTTTATAAAATTATGTGCGCTCTGCGCGAATACGGTGTAATTGATGAAAGTATATAAATACTGAATTCAAATTCTAAAGGGTTTAAAAAGCGGAACTCTTTCGAGAAAACTCCTTGAAAAACAAAACAGCCGGATTAGATTTATGAATCTCTTCTCGGCTGTTTTGCTTTTATCAGAATGATTGGCTGAAATTTGTATAGTTAAGAAGCTTTTATAAATCTGCGGGTGTTCTTAGTTTTCAATTGCGCGGATAAGATTTACCATTTCTATCGCTCCTAACGCACAGTCATACCCCTTGTTTCCTGCCTTTGTGCCGGCTCTTTCAATAGCCTGCTCTATGTTTTCGGTTGTAAGTACACCGAACATAACGGGGATACCGCTTGCAAGTGAAACCTGAGCGATACCTTTTGATACTTCGCTGCATACATAGTCGTAGTGCGTGGTCGCGCCGCGTATAACAGCACCGAGACAGATGACTGCATCGTAGTTGCCGCTTGATGCCATTTTAGAGGCGATGAGCGGAATTTCAAAAGCACCCGGCACCCACGCCACATGTATATTTTCTTCTTTTACATCGTGGCGGATTAGTCCGTCCACAGCGCCTGAAAGAAGCTTGGAAGTGATGAATTCGTTAAAGCGCGCCGCGACAATGCCGATTTTTATTTCTTTCAATACTAATTTCCCTTCAAATGTTTTCATAATATTTCTCCTTTCATTTTGTCAATATTTTTCTCCAATAAATATATTTAGTATTTTAATATATGCCCCATTCGCTCCTGCTTGGTCCTTAAATAAAATAAATCGTGGTCGTTTGCGTCCATCTGAATAGGTACGCGTTTTGTAATTTCAAGACCAAATTCGGAAAGCTGATATACTTTATCGGGATTATTCGTGAGCAGGCGCATACTTTTCACTCCGAGCTCGCGCAGTATTTGGGCGCCGATATAATATTCGCGTTCGTCCCCTGCAAAACCGAGAGCAATATTTGCCTCAAGCGTATCCATTCCCTGCTCCTGAAGCTCATATGCACGCAGCTTGTTTATGAGGCCGATGCCGCGTCCTTCTTGACGCATATAGAGAAGTATGCCACGCCCTTCTTTTTCTATCTGCGTCATTGCAGAGGCAAACTGCTGCCCGCAGTCACAGCGCAGCGAACCGAAGGTATCTCCGGTAAGACACTCCGAATGCACGCGGCAAAGCACGTCTTTTCCGTCTCCAATATCGCCCTTTACAAGCGCTACATGATGCTCTCCGTTGAGCTTGTTTACAAAGCCGCAGGCTTTAAAATCTCCATATTTGGTCGGCATATTTACAACAGCTACTTGCTCTACAAGTTTTTCGTGACATTTACGATAATTTTGCAGATCTTTTATGGTAATAAACTTCATATCCCACTTTGCAGCTAATGCTGCAAGTTCAGGAGTGCGCATCATCGTACCGTCTTCTTTCATTATTTCACAGCACAGACCGCATTCCTTAAGGCCTGCAAGGCGGCAGAGATCTACTGTCGCTTCTGTGTGTCCGTTTCTTTCGAGCACGCCGTTTTTCTTAGCGAGAAGCGGAAACATATGTCCCGGCCGTCTGAAATCATCCGGTTTGGCATCGTCAGCAACACACGCAAGTGCAGTAACAGAGCGCTCCGCCGCGGAAATGCCTGTGGAAGTTGAAACGTGGTCTATAGATACGGTAAACGCTGTTTCGTGGTTGTCGGTGTTCGTGCTTACCATTTGCGGAATCTTAAGCTTCTCTACATATTCCGCTGACATCGGCATACAGATAAGTCCTTTGCCGTGAGTAGCCATAAAGTTGATGTTTTCCGTAGTGGCAAATTGCGCTGCGCATATAAAGTCGCCTTCGTTTTCACGGTCCGGATCATCCGTTACAAGAATGATTTTTCCCTGCCTTAAATCGTCGAGAGCTTCCTCGATTGCATTAAACTGTCCCATACTATTTCCTCCTAAAACCCATATTTTGTTAAAAAGTCCTTTGTTATTAAACTTTGCGTTTTCGTGTGTGTACCTTTATCTGTATTTTCCCCTCTGCTGAACATCAGTTTTTCAACATACTTTCCGATAATATCCGTTTCGAGATTTACGATATCGCCTTTGCGGCGTTTTTTCAGCACCGTTTCCGCTACCGTGTGCGGAATTGCTGAAACAGCGAAATCGCTTTCCGATACGCGGGCTACCGTGAGACTGATGCCATCTATCGTAATCGAGCCCTTCTCGACAATATAGCGCATTATTTCAGGTGCAGCTTTTACTGTATACCATACTGCCGTATCGTCACGCCTCACGTCAGTTATGAGGCCTGTTCCATCTGCGTGCCCAGAAACTATATGTCCGCCGAAGCGGCCGTCTGCCGCCATAGCGCGCTCGAGATTCACAAGACTTCCGCGTGAAAGTTTCGCAAGTGAAGAGCGGTTAAGCGTCTCATGCATTACATCTGCCGAAAAACAGCCGCTGCCGACAGATATGACCGTCAGACAAATGCCGTTTACAGCTATACTGTCACCAATTTTGGTATCTTCCAAAACCTTGTCAGCCTTTATCATAATTACGGCAGAACTGCGTCCGCTTTTTATTTCTTCAACAGTGCCTATTTCTTCAACTATGCCTGTGAACATCGGATATCACCTCGCTTTCGATAAGAAGATCGCATCCAAGCTTAATTATTCTGCTGTTTTTAAGAAGAAATGCGTTTCCCGGAGAGGGAATACCAGCGCCTTCTACCGGCGTCTTAGCGTTCTTGCCGCCAAAGATTTTAGGCGCAATATATGCCTGAACCTTATTGACAATACCGGCTTCGAGAGCCGACCAGTTGAGTGTGCCTCCGCCCTCGAGCAGAATACTGTCTATTTCCTCTTTTCCGAGCTTTTCTGTGAGTTCGTAAAGATCTATATGCCCGTTTCTTGCACCGACTGTTAAAATACGGCAGCCCATATCTTCATATAGTTTTTGTTTCTCAGTATCGCGGCAGCAGGTAGCTATAACCGTCGGCACATCGCGCGCGCTCATCACTATACTTGATGCCAGCGGCGTTCTGAGCTGAGTATCGCATATAATGCGCAGTGGATTTTTTCCGCCGGAAAGACGACAAGTAAGCAGCGGATCATCCGCAATTACCGTACCTACTCCGGCCATAATCGCACTGTACCTGTGTCTTCCTTTCTGCACGTGATTTAATGCAGCATCGCCCGTAATCCATTTGGATTCTCCTGTAAAGCAGGCAATTTTACCATCCATTGTCATCGCATATTTCATTATGACAAACGGTTTTTTCGTTTTTATATAATACATAAATACTTCATTTAGTCTATCGCACTCATCTCTTAAAACATTTTCCGTGACTTCTATACCGTGCTCACGCAATATCTTTATACCATTCCCCGCTACAAGCGGATTAGGGTCGTAGGAGCCTATGACTACGCGGCTGATACCAGCTTTTATAATGGCATCTGTGCATGGCGGCTGCTTGCCATAATGACAGCAAGGCTCAAGCGTTACATACATTGCGGCGCCTTCCGGCGGTTCTATGCAAGAAGCCAGCGCGTTTCGCTCAGCGTGCAGTTCTCCGTATTTATGGTGCCAGCCCTCTCCTATTATCCGTCCATTCTTTACAATTACAGCTCCGACCATCGGATTGGGTGAAACTAAACCGCAGCCGTTTTCGGCAAGCGTGAGCGCTTTTTTCATATATTCTCGGTCATTCATTAAAATAACCACCTCCAAAAACAAAAAACCCCAGCTGTTAAGCTCGGGGTTTTAAGGTTATATGCTGACGCATGACGCGTCAGTACAGAACTTCTTTATCAGTATATTTTGCAAATAAAAACTCCGGAGTGTAAAACAATCCGGAGCAATCGCCGTTTTGCGCAAATCATCGGTAGCTTATCAATATAATAATATACCGTTGAAATGCGTTCTGCAATCTTCTTTCATCCGGACTGTACCGTCGGCTTCGGAATCTCACCGAATCAACCAAATGGCTCGTGGGCTTTAACCACCGGTAGGGAATTTCACCCTGCCCCGAAGATCTTTATTTTATTTTAAATGGATTTATGCTTCTGCGCTTACGATTTCCTTACCATCGTAGTAATTGCAATTCGGGCAAACTCTATGCGGAAGCTTAGGCTCATGACACTGTGGGCAAATTGATACTCCCGGTGCTGTCATCTTCATATTCGGGGATCTTCTCTTGTCCCTTCTGGCCTTTGATGTTTTCCTCTTTGGAACTGCCATTTCTACACCTCCTTACATTGCTCTTTATATGATATAATTAAAATAATTTACTAACGCAACCTCTAAATTATATATAAAAACTGCCTGTTTGTCAACAAATTATTTTAATTTTTTTACAATATTGTAAGTATCTCTTGCAATCATGAGCTCTTCGTTTGTAGGAATCAGGAGTACCTTTACCTTGGAGTCGTCTCTCGAAATGATAGTTTCCTTACCTCTTACTCTGTTCTTTACGAGGTCAAGCTTGATACCGAGGTTGCCGAGATCGTTGCAGATGATATCTCTCATTGCGATGCCGTTTTCACCGAGACCTGCCGTAAATACGATAGCATCTACACCGTTCATCTCTGCTATGTAAGCTCCGATGTAGAATCTTACCTTATGTGCGAATACCTTGAGCGCAAGCTGTGCTCTTTCATTTCCTTCAGCAGCCGCCTCTTCTATGTCTCTGAAGTCGCTTGATACTCCGGAAATACCGAGTACGCCCGACTTCTTATTTAAGATTTCGTTGGCTTCACCCTGCTTTAAGTGCTCCTTTTCCCTGATAAATGTTACGATGGCAGGGTCGATATCGCCGCAGCGAGTACCCATTACAAGACCTTCGAGAGGTGTGAAGCCCATTGATGTATCAATGCACTTGCCGCGCTTGATAGCGGATACGGAAGCTCCGTTTCCGAGGTGGCAGGTGATGAGCTTCAAATCTTCGATATCTACATTGAGAATTTCCGCCGCTCTTTCCGCAACATACTTATGGCTCGTTCCGTGGAAACCGTATCTTCTGATACCATGCTTTGTGTAATATTCATATGGAAGTGCGTAAATATATGATTCAGGAGGCATTGTCTGATGGAACGCCGTATCAAATACACCTACCATCGGAGTATTCGGCATCAGCTGTTCGCAGGCATCGATACCGAGAAGGTTAGGCGGATTGTGAAGCGGCGCAAGCTCTATACATTCTGTAAGAGCTCTTTTTACATCCTCTGTAATGAGAACGGAGGATGCAAACTTTTCACCTGCATGCACTACTCTGTGACCTACAGCTCCGATTTCATCCATCGACTTAACAACACCGTGCTCGCTGTCGATAACAGCATCGAGTACATGCCCTATTGCTTCCTTATGGCTCTTCATCGGAGTCTCAAGCTTAAACTTGTCCATTCCGATTTTTTCATGTGTAATAACGGAACCATCCATTCCGATTCTTTCTACAAGACCTTTGCAGAGAAGTACTTCCGTTGTCATATCAAGCACCTGATATTTCAATGAAGAACTGCCGCAGTTGATTACCAAAACTTTCATTTTATTTATATCCTCCATAAATTTTATAATAACCCTAATATTATCATTATACTTGAATCCAGCGGTTTTTCAAGAGAAAAAGAAAAAATTTGCATTTACTTTTGAAAATAAGGCATTCTTACATAGTCTGAATAATCGTAAATTACCTTTCCGCATATCAGATTGTAAACATCAGCAGCGATTAAATCATATGATAAAAGCATCCTGTCCGTTTCTTTTTCGAGCCTGTCTTTGTTTACATTGGTTATAATGGGAATTTTACATTTACCGCTTTTTTTGATTTCTTTTAAGAAAAGTGCCCCTTTCTCGGAAAATCCGAGTACGCGGCCATACATAGCACCTTCTCCGTCTATGATTTCAAAATCGCTTTTCGTAAGTCCGATTGCGAGCTGTGCCAAAATGCGGCGCATGCGCGTTTCTGTATAGCGTTTAGATACAGCGGAAGAAACGAGCGTGTCCATATCAGATGACATGCGCGCCGCTTCTATAAGCCTGTTTTCTATACCCTCACTCACTGCTAAGATCTCTGCAATTGCAGAAGGCGGTGAAGTTATAATCTTATACAGCACAAGTTCGTAAAATTTATTAAATATTAAGTTAATATCGCTATCAAATGATTTCAAAATCTCTATTGTGCTTTCGGGAACAAACGGCTCTATACGAGTAAAATTAAGATTTTCCGCGAGTGCAGCGCGAATTGCCGAGGCACTTGATATATTAGTTTTATTCTGTTCGGTGTAGATTTTGTCAGGAAGTCTTTGCGCAAGAAATTCAGCGTTGCTTCCGCCCGTTCTCTTCACAGTTATAGGTTTTATTGCGGAATTTGTGCGCATAAGCTGCTTCAGGTATTCTATAGATAGAATGTTATTAGAGCTTTTTAAAAAGTCGTTTTGCGCATCGTCCGCCGCGCTTTTTTCATCCAAAAAAACAGATAAAGCCTTCGCACGGGCTTTAGGGTACGAGATACCTGTGCGAAGGTTTTCTTTAAGCGCGCTTTTAAACTCAGCGTTTTCGTCTGCGAGTATTCCTGCAGTAAAGGACAGTCTTTCGATACAGCCTTCTTCGCTTCCAAAAGAGATGAAATCGATTAAGCCGAGTCCGTTTAAAAGGCGAACTGCTCCTTTGGCAAAATATTCAGCGCTGTTGACAGCATAGGCAAACGGCAACTCAAAGACAATGTCGACCCCGCCTTTTAATGCCATCTCAGCCCGCGTCCATTTATCGGCACAAGACGGCTCTCCTCTCTGCGTAAAATTACCGCTCATTACAGCGACGGCAACATCAGCACCTGTAAGTTCAAGGCTCTTTTCAAGATGATATTTATGCCCGTTGTGAAACGGATTGTATTCAGCTATTATTCCTACTGCAGTCATTTCTTTTGTTACCGCGCTTCCTATTTTTTATCTTAATTATTTAAAGTTTTTGCCGAGTTCTCGGAAATAATCCATTTTTTCTTGATTATCTGCGATCTCATCCTTTCCGTATGCCGAATATTTTTCTGCAAATACAACTTTCCAGTCGAGGTATTTAGCTATCGAATCAAACTGCTTTGAGATGAGCTCGTACTGGATATTGCTCGTGTCATCGCCGCCGATTATTACATAGCCTATCTTCTTATCGCCGAGTTTGCCCTCGCTCTTGGAATACATTCTGTCAAGCACTATTTTGAGCTGTGCGGTCATACCCCACCAGTATACAGGCGTGCCGAATATGAGTATATCGGCTTCATAAAGCTTTTCAATTATATCGTTTCCATCGTCACCGATAATGCAGCTGCCGCCGTTGCCTTTGCAGGCATCGCAGCCCATACACGGAGCGATATTCATTTCCTGTAATCTTATATTTTCTACTTCAAGTCCGTTTATTGTTTCGAGGCCTTCTTCTATCGCCCCGAGCGCAGCGAAAATATTTCCTTTTCTTGGACTTCCGTTAAGCAAAAGTGCCTTCATAATATCCCCTCCTATGAATTTGTTCGTTGATAAATAATTTTACCACTAAATTTTACAAAAGTCAAAAAATACAATATTACAAATTAAAGTGTGATAAAATGCAGCAAAACCGAGGCAATTAAGGCTGCTGAAAATCCGTGACAAAGCTTAACCGATATAAAATACGGAGTGCCGACACCGCTTCCCGCAAGCATCGAAAGCGACTGACCTATTACGGAAATACCACCGAAAGATACGAGAAATGATGCGAGCACAGTTTTAAAATTGAGGCTGATGAGAGTTTTGCTCACTGCTGAGCAACCTACCGTCATTTCAAAAAGACCTTTGAACACGGCTTTGGCATACGGCTCGTGAAATATGTTCAAAATACCGGAAAACTGCACGAGATCAGTTATAAACATAAACATCACGATATATGAAAGCACTATTCCCAGCGATTTAAGGGCACCGAGGATGGAATCTGTGAAAAGTGAAAATATATCCTGCTGCGAGCTTTTAAATTTAGATGAAGTGGATGCTTTTGCGCCTGATTTTCTGTATTCTTTAAGATTGCGCACTGTTTTGCCTTTAGCTCTGGAAAATGGCAGCAAACGCAGCGCTCCGCAGAACAAAGCACCGGTCATAAGCGCTCCTGCATAGTGTGATAGCGCAATTATAATGCCCGCTTCATGCGAACCGAGCATTCCCGTTCCTACCGCTCCGAGAAGAAAAGTCGGGCCTGATGTGCTGCAAAAGCTTATGAGCCGGCGAGCTGTATATAGGTCAATCTCACCGCGTCTCACCATATCGCCGATAATTCTCGCTCCCATAGGATAGCCGGCGAGAACGCTCATCGTAAATACAAAAAGCCCGCGGGGGAGATATTCGGTTATTCCCAGCGAATTCATAAATCCCACGCATATGAAAAAAGGAAGCAGCGCCGGAAGAATACTTCCAGCCCAAAGCACTATGCCTTTCTGAGCTGAAAGCAGTGCTATATCGGGAAGCACAACCATAAATATGCACCCGGCAAGTGCGGCAAAAAGCGCTATATTTGTATGTTTTGTCCGTCCATTAAAAATATCCATAGTAGATAATATTCATCTGCTATGGATATATGAAAACATATTTGTACTTTAATTAAAGGTCTTCGTTCTGCACTTTAAACGCCATATCCTTAATTTCTTCTCTGTTAGCGGCAAGCGTGGCGTTAATGCCGCCGAATGTGCTTTCAAGTTTTTCAAACATTTCCTGAAAATACGTAACGTTAAGCTGTTCCATTTTATTCTGAAAATTGTAAAGAATGCTGTCGACATAGTCGAATGTACTCATCTTGAGCTGTTTGCAGTTCGCTTCAGCGATGCTCATAATCTCTT
Source organism: uncultured Clostridia bacterium (assembly GCA_944383465.1). Classification (GTDB taxonomy): domain Bacteria; phylum Bacillota; class Clostridia; order Peptostreptococcales; family Anaerovoracaceae; genus QAKD01. Next base: position 13,397 of record CALWPQ010000027.1, on the reverse strand, counting down.
CTGCGCGTCTCTTAGCCTTTACCGTGATATCATCGTTTTCTATGAGTGCCTCTGCCTGCTTCTGTGCGTCGCGGATAACAGTATCGTATTCGCGCTTGGCTTCGTCGAGAATTCGCTGCCTTTCATCTTTAATCCACTGAGCCTGCTGAATTTCATCAGGAAGCTCCACTCTTATTTCCTTTACGATCTCAAGTATTTCTTCTGCGTCTACCATAATCTTTCCTGTTAGTGGAAATCCTGCCGCAGTATCGACTATTTCTTCAATTTCGTCAAGTAATTCGAGTACCTTCATCTTTTTTCCTCCCTAATCGTTTTCTCCTTCATATAACGCATTACAGTCTGCGGAACATACTTTGCAATATCAGCGTTAAAAGCATAAAGCTCTCTCACTGCGCTTGAACTTATGAACGAATACTTCGGATTCGTCATAAGAAAAATCGTTTCTGTATTTCCGCTGTAAAGCCCTGCATTTACCTGCGCCATCTGTATTTCATATTCGAAGTCGGTCGTCGCCCTAAGGCCGCGTACAACAATATCGAATTTATTTTCGTTTACATAGTTTGCGAGCAGACCCGAAAACGAATCCACGCTTACATTTGTTATGTGAGATACTGTTTCTTTTATGGTGTTTACGCGTTCTTCAAGTGTAAAAAACGGCCCCTTATACAAATTGTAAATTACACCTACAGTGAGCTCATCACATATTTTAGAAGCTCTTTCTATTATATCGAGATGTCCGTATGTCATAGGATCAAATGAGCCGGCATATAAGGCTTTTTTTGTCATCAGTCAAGTTCCTCCGATAAATACTGATAATAATTTTATCAAATTTAAATAAAAATATCAACTATATATGCTGATAATGATTTTTCCGTATTTTCTTTCTTTTATCTTGGAAAAGCCTGAGATTTCATCAGGAAGCCTTTCGTCTTTGCCGTGCTCCGCTATGATGAGACCGCCCTCCGCTAAAAGATCGTGTTCTGAAATGAGATAAATGCAGTCTTCCATAAGGCCATCCCTGTAAGGAGGGTCGAGAAAAAATATATCGGCTTTTTCATTTATTGATGCGAGAACTTTTTGATATCCTCCTGCTATGACTATGGATTTCTCCTGCGCACCGCACATATTTATATTTTTTCTGACAAGAGCAATGCTTTCTCTGCTCTTGTCTCCGAAATAGCAGCGGGATGCTCCGCGCGACAGCGCTTCAAGCCCAAGATTACCGGTACCGGCGAATAAATCCACACACACAGCACCGGGAAGGTCGAAGGCTATAATTGAAAATATGGCTTCTTTAACCTTATCCGTCGTCGGCCGTATGCTGTTATCCTTTGGCGATTCGAGGCGCCTGCCTTTATATTCTCCCGTGATAATGCGCATAATTTCCTCCGCAATAAATTCATAAAGCAACGATTTGCCGCAATAAAGTGTAACATATTTTTGGCTTGTACACAAGATTTATGCAATATGAATTTATTTAATATATTTATTATACCATTAAAAGCGAAAAAGAAAAAGCCTGCAAAACCACTTGCAGACTTTCTCTCACTATCCAAATTTTCTTATCTACCTGATAACTGCTGTTCAGCCATCTCGACTAACTTCTTAGTCATATAGCCGCCTACATAACCATTCTGTCTTGCACTGAGATTTCCCTTATCCATAGTGTCATAGTTTGCAAGACCGAGTTCGTTGGCAATTTCAGTTTTAAGATTCTTTAATGCTGGCTTAGCATTAGTGTTCATCTTGTCCTGTAATGTCATTTCTTTCTCACCTCCTGTTATGTTATTATTGTTGTCCTGAGGCAAAAAAGTATTCTTTGAAATAATTAGCATCTCCTGCCTTGTTTTGGCACCTTCAGCTACATTTTTAAATCAAGATTTGATTTAAATGTTTTAATTATCCTTTCTCTCAGAGGTGCATACTTTGCGCTTTCAAGCAGCGGATCTTCAGTAATCACTGCCAGAGCTTCTTCCTTAACAGTTTCGAGCATATCTATATGCTTGACAAGATTGGCGATTTTAAGATCCGGTACACCGTGCTGTCTCGTACCGAAAAATTCGCCGGGACCTCTGATTTCAAGATCCTTTTCTGCAATAACAAAGCCATCAGCCGTGCTGACCATAATTTCCGCGCGCTGTGCCGCCACCTCCGTCTCACTATCATTTATGAGAATGCAGTAAGATTTATAATTGCCGCGTCCGACGCGGCCTCTAAGCTGATGAAGCTGCGCGAGCCCAAAGCGTTCCGAATTTTCTATGACCATAACGGAAGCGTTCTGAACATTTATTCCCACTTCTATTACTACAGTAGATACGAGAATATCGATTTTGCCTGCCGCAAAGCGCTCCATTATATCGTCTTTTTCCTTCTGCTTCATATTACCGTGAAGAAGCGCAACCGTATATCCGCGGAAAAGCCGCAAAAGCTCACTGTATATTGATTCTGCCGAGCGCACGTTTATGGCATCCGAATCCTCGATTAGAGGTGCCACGACATAGGCCTGCCGGCCTTTATCTATCTGTCCTTTTACAAAACGGTAAGCGTCGATGCGTTTATCCTTACCGATAGCCTTTGTTGTAATTGCCTGCCGTCCCGGCGGCAGCTCATCTATTACGGAAATATCGAGGTCGCCGTAGAGTATAACGGCCAGCGTGCGCGGAATAGGCGTAGCCGTCATTACCATTTGATCCGGATTTTTACCTTTCTGTCCGAGCAGTGTCCTGTGGTTTACGCCGAACCGGTGCTGTTCATCCGTTATTACAAGGCCGAGCTTTTTAAAATGAACATCGGGCTGAATAATGGCGTGAGTGCCGATTATGACATCAAATTCTCCCGATTTTATCATCTTAAGGGTTTCTGTGCGCTGCGCTTTTGTTACGCTGCCCGAAAGAAATCCGGTATTGATGCCAAAATGCGCAAAACGCTTTTTTATATTTTCAAAATGCTGCCTTGCAAGTATTTCCGTCGGTGCCATCAAAACCGCCTGAAAGCCGCATTTAACGGCCTTGTACATAGCTATTTCAGCAACGACTGTTTTTCCGGAGCCTACATCGCCTTGCACGAGGCGGCTCATGGCGTTTTCGCTTTCCATATCTGTCATTATTTCACGGACTGCATTTTGCTGCGCGCGTGTAAGCGGGTATGGCAGTGAATTTATATAATCATCCACTTTTATTTTTTTATCAAACGCTATACCTTTATTCTTGCCGGCACCGCCATTTTTTATAGCAAAAAGTCCGGTTTGCAAGCATAGCATTTCGTCGAATACGAGTCTGTATCTCGCTTCCTTGAATTTCTGCTCATCCTGCGGAAAATGAATGTTTGAAAGCGCATAGGAGTATGAACAAAGATTGTTGCGCGCAATTATCTCTGGCGGCAAAAATTCTTTAACATTTTCCGCATATTTACTTGCGCTGCGCTGCCATTTCCTCATTTCGTTTTGACTTATGCCATCAGTCAGCGGATACACTGGAATGATACCGCGAAGCGCATCACTTGCAGCAAGAGAGAATTCGGGATGCGTCATCTGCAGCCTGTTTCCATAGCCTGAGGATGCGCGCCCGTAAAACAGATATTCCTCGCCCGCTTTAAAAGCGTTTGCCATAAATCCGGCGTTAAAAAAAACGATTTCCATACGGCCGCTGCCATCGTCCGCTGTTATTTTAAGCGTTTTTTTCTTACCATATCCGAATTTATTGTTCACTATATTTATCACATACGCACGGACAAGATATGTATTTCCCGGCACGAGATTTGCTATGGGCGTAATAAAACGCCTGTCCTGATAACTTCTCGGATAGTAATTGATGAGATCGGAAACGGTTTCTATATCGAGTTTTTTGAGAAGTTCGGCTTTTTTTTGACCTATTCCTTTTATTTCCGTAACGCTGCTCTCAAAATTCATTGTTTTTTAACCTCAATGTTTCTTTTTCCAGCATTTTTTGAAAATACACCTTTTATTACGACTGATATCTCAGCACAATCGCTCCCTATAAGCTCATCTAAACGGCGATTTACAAGCTCAATAAGCTGATTTGTCGTCTGCTTAATACCTGCGCCAAAGCGTACGAGCACATAGACTTTTATTTTAGTTTTACTGCCAAGTCTGTCTATATCGAGGAAATAGACACTCATACTGTCTATTGGACTCACTTTGCCTTTAGCGTTGCAGAGAACGAGCCTGCCGTCAAATGCCTTTACGGCATCGGCAACTATATTTGCAAGAACACTCTTACCGACCGATATTGTTCCTATTTCATTTTTTTTGTCATACATTATATTTACTCTCATTATTAGTAAGTTTTAAAAATCTATAAGCTTTCATCATTATATATTTTAGCACACGAAAAAATATTTTAAAACAATTTTCAATACTTAGCATATTATAAACGGGGTGATTTATTATGGGAAAGAACTGCAAGCCAAAAAAAACGGGCTGTGATTATAAAAAATTTAAAGAAATGGGTTTCGTGCTCATCGTATTCGGTCTTATAACAATATGCGCCTTTTTCCTGCCGGTACAAGCGTGGATAGTGCTTCTCGGTATTGTCTTCATAGTTTGCGGCGTGAAGCTCCTGAGATGAGCAATTAAATGCTTGAATACGCAAACCAAAAAGTATATAATAATAAAAAGAAATGTGACACTTACTATTTTAACACATACTATCGCAAAGGAAGGTATCTATGAAAGATATTGAGAATAAGACAAATACCGGCAAAGATCTTTATGAGGGCTGCGATGAAAGCTGCTTTCTCTACACCCTCAGTCTCATCGGCGGCAAATGGAAGATGATAATACTTTATGCTATTCACAGAAACGGTACTATACGCTACAATGCACTGCAAAGATCTATCGGTAATATAACATACAAGACTCTGAGCGTTCAGCTTAAAGAGCTTGAAGCTGATGGCCTCATAACAAGAAAGGAATACTCACAGATACCGCCTAAAGTGGAGTACAGCCTTTCGGAAAAAGGCCGCTCGCTCATACCAATTATGGACGTGCTCTGCATTTGGGGATATAATCACAGACCGAAGCCGTCCGATTTATAACATATTAAAAAATTCAAAAACGAACGCTTTATACATTCCAATCGTTCGTTTTTATTTTTAAAAGCAATAAAAAATAAAACAGCGGTATCCTTAAAGATACCGCTTTAGTCAGCATATTTACTGTTAAATGGCACGGTTTATTTTATTTGATCTTAAGCATCTTGTACAAACATTAGCTTTTCTTACTGTGCCGTTAGCTTCCTTTACTCTTACAGTCTGAATATTAGCGTTCCATTTTCTTCTCGTATGTCTGTTTGAGTGAGAAACAGTGTTTCCTGAAACCTGACCTTTACCGCAAATTTCACATTTTCTTGACATTTACCGCACCTCCTTTATTATCGTAAGCATTTAGCATTTATTCTCTATCAATTCGATTTTACCCGAACAAACGTCATTATATCATAAACGTTCTTATCTGTGCAAGTATTTTTTTACAGTATCGGCAAAATATCTGAAAAAATCAAAAACTAAGGCTCTAATTATTCGTCATAAAGTACAATCGCGCCGCGCTTTCGTGTTTTATTCATATCTATAAAGCGTTGATTACTGCTGCCGCGGAAAAGAAGAGAAAGGTCTCTTTCAGCAAGCACAAATCTGCCGTCTATAAGATAATCTGTGAGCTCAAGAAGCTTTTCCGCATACTCATCTTCCTTCGATATCTCAAGAAGCTCTTCATAGGTATATCCCGTATATATGAGTATGTTCAAATCGTTTCTTTTTTCTTTTATCTTCTTTGCAAGCAGATAAAAACCTTCGGTTTGAAACATCGGATCGCCGCCTGTAAATGTAACACCGTCGAGCAGCGGATTTTTGAGGATTTCCTCCACTATCTTATCAATATCGCAGTCATAGCCGCCTTTAAAATCGTGCGTCTCCGGATTGTGGCAGCCCTCACAGTTGTGTCTGCAGCCCTGACTGAAAATCGAAAATCTGATGCCAGGGCCGTCGACTATAGACTCCCGGTATACGCCCGCTATTCTTATTGTTTTTGCTTCACTTTCGTTCATTGTAAAACTCCTTTGAGTTCTCACGCATCAGGCTTTAAAATCTTAAATTTCTTCGCGCACACCGTGCTTTACGCGATCGGCTTCCTCTGCTGTTTTCGCGCTGTTCCAGTGATCCATAGTACCTACAAGATATCCCGTTATTCTCCTTATTCTCTCAAAGCCTTCACCATCTTCAAACTCTTTTCTGCCGCAGTGCGGACATTCGTTATCGATAATGCCTGTAAATCCGCATACCGGATCCCTGTCAACCGGGTGGTTAATGGATCCGTATCCGATTCCCGATTCTTTCATGCATCTTACGATTTTTTCAAAAGCATCGAGGTTTTTAAGCGGATCGCCGTCAAGCTCTACATATGAGATGTGGCCGGCATTTGTAAGCGCATGATACGGCGCTTCCAGTTTAATTTTGTCAAACGCTCCGATATTGTAATATACAGGAATATGGAAACTATTTGTATAATAATCTCTGTCCGTTACGCCTTCTATTATACCGTATTTTTGCTTGTCTATCCTCACGAATCTGCCCGAAAGGCCTTCAGCAGGAGTTGCCAAAAGTGTCCAGTTAAGTCCTGTTTCCTTGGATTTATCATCCATTCTTTTTCTCATGTAGCCTATAATTTCAAGACCGAGCGTCTGCGCCTCTTTTGACTCGCCGTGGTGCCTTCCGATAAGTGCTTTAAGACATTCTGCAAGGCCGATAAAGCCAATCGAGAGCGTACCGTGTTTGATTATCTCTTCGATAGTATCGTCAGGTCCGAGCTTGTCTGAATCAATCCATACGCCCTGTCCCATAAGAAATGGAAAGTTCCTCACTTTCTTTGCCGCCTGTATTCTGTATCTCTCGTAAAGCTGATCCATCGCGAGATCTATCATCCTGTCGAGGTTTTCAAAGAATATCTCAAGATTTCCATTGGATTTTATGGCTATGCGAGGCAGATTTATGGATGTAAAGCTGAGATTTCCTCTGCCGGAGACAACTTGCCTCTCAGGATCGTATACATTGCCAATTACACGTGTACGGCATCCCATATACGCAACTTCCGTATCGTAGTCTCCCTCTTTATAATATTGAAGGTTGAACGGCGCGTCAATAAACGAGAAGTTCGGGAAAAGACGTTTTGCCGAAACCTTGCAGGCAAGCTTAAAGAGATCGTAGTTCGGGTCTCCTGGATTGTAGCTTATGCCTTCCTTTACTTTGAATATCTGTATCGGAAATATAGGTGTTTCGCCGTTTCCGAGACCTGCTTCCGTAGCGAGCATTACGCTTTCCATCACGAGTCTTCCTTCGGGCGATGTGTCGGTACCGTAATTTATCGAGCTGAAAGGCACCTGTGCGCCGGCTCTTGAGTGCATTGTGTTCAAATTATGCACGAGTGCTTCCATAGCCTGATAAGTTTTTCTTCTTATTTCTTTATCGGCAAATTTTGTCGCTCTGTCCTGCATGCGAAGCGCGTCTTCTTCTGAAACGAGCTTTTTAAGCTCGTTAAGCTCAAGCTCTTTATAATTGTTATCCCACGCCATGCATGGATATACTCCGTGCTCTTCTTCTATCTTTTTACCGAATTCTTTTACAATATCGGTTCCGTTTTCTATATCATGCAGAAAATCAAGCATTTTTCCGAGATTTGTCCAGTAAAGCTTTTTGTATGTCTTTCTTACGCCGGGCGCCATTCCGTAATCAAAGTTAGGTACGGACTGACCTCCGTGCTGGTCGTTCTGATTGGACTGGATGGCAATGCAGGCGAGCGCTGAATAGCTTTCGATATCGTTAGGTTCTCTCAGATGGCCGTGTCCGGTAGAAAAGCCTCCCTTTAAGAGCTTTACAAGGTCTATCTGGCAGCAAGTCATCGTAAGCGTGAGAAAATCCAGGTCGTGAATATGAATGTCGCCTTCTTCGTGTGCCTTTGAGTGCGCCGGGTTTAAGACATACATCTTATAAAACTCCTTTGCACCCTCTGAACCGTACTTAAGCATCGTGCCCATCGCCGTATTTCCATCTATGTTGGCATTTTCACGCTTAATTTCGTTATCTTTCGCCTCTTTAAAAGTAAGATCCTCATATATTTTCATAAGGCGAGTATTCATCTCTCTTACGCGCGTACGCTCAGCTCTGTAGAGTATAAATTCCTTGGCCGTACGGGCGTGGCCGTTTTCAATAAGTATTTTTTCAACCGCATCCTGTATCTGCTCTACCGTAGGTGTCTCGTTGTGGCATACTTCAAGCAGATAAAGCTCTACCTGTCTTGCGAGATATTTTGCCATATCACGATCATTTCCGCCGAGTACTTGGGCAGCTTTGAAAATTGCTTCAGCAATTTTATCTATATTAAAATAAACCTCTCTTCCGTCTCTTTTGACAATTTTCTTTATACTGTCCATAATTTCATCCTCCTCTTTGCTTTTAACATTGATACACAAGATATTGTATGCCTTGCGTGCTATGCACTATTCAATATACAACTTTTACAGGCATAAAGCAAGACAAATTTTTACCTTTTTTTATGACCATTTTTTACCTTTTCCCGCAGACCTTAAAAACAAAAGCGTTTAGCATATTATAAACAAAAAAATTTTTTTAGTTCATAATTTTATATAGTTTATATATTGTAAAAAAGTATTAAATTTACATTTTATTTTACATAATATTTAATTAGTCAATCTTTAATAATTCTTGAAGTTATGATGAATTTTTCGATAAATATATATAATTTTTTTTAGTATTATGTTATCATTAAAAATACTTTGAAATATGAGGTACAATAAATATGAAAAGAATTATTTCATTTATTATAGCGGCGGTGTTTATCTTCTCGCTCTTCGCATGCAGTGATGATACAGAAGAACAGATAGATACATATATTCACACACATTACGATGAAATTTATGAAGCTATATGTGCGGCAGATGATGTAAGCGATGTATCCGATTATATTTTGGAGTGGGCGGACAGCTCCGGCATTAAAGCGCTAAAGGACTCAAGTTCAAATGTAATAATGTCGTCTGATGCGACACCGGGATATGAAGATGCAGAATCCACAGCGTTTCAGTGTACAATAGATCTCGAAAATCCAGAGCATACCTCCCTCTCCGTAAGCATAGCTTCATATATAATAAGCGAGAGTTCACAGCACGGATTTTTGCGTGTTATCTTCACTTCATCTCCTGACGGTATTGCAAAAATAAGCCGCTCCCATCTGCAAAATATCGACAATTTTATAAGTCTCGACTGGTATGAAAAAAGCGAACTGCTCGTCGGAAGCGCAGGAAATGAATATTACAGTATAACGCATGAGCTTGAATGGGAAGCACCTTCATATACAAAGGCATATGAAATATCGGTTTACGTGCCGGATGATATAAAGTCTGCTGATACTTATCTTCATAAAAATCCGATAACATATATCGGTGATATACTTGCACGCGCAAAGAGCAGTAATATACTCCTTGAGGTTGCCGGTTTCAACGGCGGTGATTCAGCCGACACATATCCTCACAGAGTATCTTGCGTCATTCTCGTCAATCAAAACGATATCAGTAAAATTACCAGAAGCATAAATGCAGCCAAAGAGGAATTTGACCATATGTACGGTGCAGATGACAGCGAATATTTCTTTAATTTTACCGAAGTTGAAACTCCCGATAAAGTGATTTCGTACGAAGATACCGCCAATCTCATAAGTTTTCTTTACACCTGTATAGACGGCACATATCTTAAGGATGACGCCGGTGAAGTTATCGCGATTGCCAATGTAGGAAAGATAAGAACGACAAGCGGTAACCTCGAGATAGAAATATGCGCCTCAAGCAAAAGCAGCGCAGTTCTCAGTGAAATGAATTCAGAGTTTGATACTATCTGCGGCCTTTGCGATATCTCTTACAGCGTAAAAAGCGGTGTACCTGTATGGGAAAACAGGACAGAAACGGACAGTGAATCATATTCCGAAGCGGAAACGCTTGAAAATGGATATATAACAGCCTCTAATGAGCTTATAGACGCAATTGATGTACAAATTAAGGAAATCACTGGAAAAGAATCCCGCAAGGTAAGGATCTTTGATGAAACAGCCTGCTCGGAAGCGGCAAAGCGAAATCCTGAAATGAATATCGTCGGCTTCGGCCTTACGAAGGATGATATGCTCGAGCAGACGGAAATACTTATAAACTATCTCGCTTCTTTAAATATGCAAGATCTGAGCTAACATATTGCAAGCAAAAAACGGAAGACCGGAAAATGAATGACGGTCTTCCTTTTTTTAATGTTTTATACCATTTGTTTTAAGAAAATTATATAAAATGAATGCGCGCTTCATCGTATCTGCTTTCTTGTGCATGGCTTTCCGCAGGATACCCAACAGGAATAATGGCAAACGATGAAAGATCTTTCGGCAGTGAAAGAATGTCGTTCACTAATTTTGTTCTTGCCTCATCCGGAGCTATACCTATCCATACTGCGCCAAGACCGAGCTCCGTAATCTCAAGCAGCATATTTTCCGTGCATGCGGCCATATCAACATGCGCAAATTCCTGAGCCCAAAGTCCTTCGTTTTTATAACAAGGCACTATAGCGAAATCTGCCTCGGCCACCGGCCCTGCCCACTGATGTACATGTGAAAGTTTTTCAAGGATTTCATTATTTTTTACAACATAAAACTGCCAGGGCTGCTGATTGCCAGCTGACGGCGCAGCGCACCCAGCTTCTATGATTTTCTTGATCATTTCATCGCTGACAGATTTTTTCTCATACTTTCTTATGCTTATTCTCTCAAAAATTGCGCTCATTTCATACCCTCCTAAAAAGTTATAAATATGTAATACCCGTTTTATGAAATTCTAACCTGCGATATAACTGTAATTTTAATTGATTTTTATATTATATCCATAAGTCCGGAGTATTCTTTGAGCTGTTTTCTTCTTATTTTATAATCGGGTATAAATGCTCCGACCTCATTCCAGAATTCACGGCTGTGGTTTTTATGTATTGTATGCGCCAGCTCGTGAACTACGACATAATCTATAATTTCAGGCGGGCACATAACAAGGCGCCACGAAAAATTGATACTGTTACTGCCGCTGCACGAACCCCAGCGTGTTTTGGCGTTTGATATCTTTACGCTCGCATAGTTTGTATTCATAATCTCCGCAAAGGCATCGGTACGTTTCTTGAAAAGTGCAAGTGCCGATTCTTTCAGCCATTTTATTAGATCGTCAGCACCTGCGCTGCTGCTAATAAAAAGTTCTGTGCCCTTTAAATATACTTTATCTGTTTCACACTTTATAATTTTACGCATTCGTCCCAAATAAGGGAGCATAGCTCCTGGCTCCGCCGTTATTTTTTTGTATTTTTGACTATGCAATTTTGCTTCATACTGCTTTGCATCAATCCACTCTTTTTTCTTTTCTATAAACGCTTCTATTTCTTTAATCGGCATATAAAGCGGAGCTCTTGCAATAAGAGCTCCATCGCTTCTGATTAAAAGTGAGAGTGTTTTTCTTTGGCTGCGGATTAGTGTATAAGCTGTTTTTTCCATATTTCTTACTGATATATTTTTAATGGCAATGACCGCCGTTTCCCGCGCATCCGTGCTTGTCTTCGCCGCAGTGTCCGCCGTCATTATGACTGTGGCAGCTGTGCCCGCTATTTCCGCATTCGTGACCGTGCGCGTGGTCGTGATGGTCACAGTGTACATCAGGATTGTAATCAAGAGAATCAGACATCAGCGCTTTTACAGCAGCATCCGCATTGCCGGAAACACCTCCGTAGAGCTTTATACCCGCTTCCGCAATTGCACTCTTGGCACCGCTTCCGATGCCTCCGCAGATAATGACATCTGCACCTATCTCTGTGAGCAGTCCCGCAAGCGCTCCGTGGCCGCTGCCGTTTGTATTTATTATCTGCTCGTCTGTGATTTTTCCATCCGTTATATCGTAAATCTTAAACTGTTCAGTGTGCCCAAAGTGCTGAAATATCTCTCCGTTTTCATAAGTTACCGCAATTCTCATAGTATTTGCTCCTTTCGTCCTTACAGGCGTCTTTGCACCTGTACTCTTTATTTTTCTGCAAAATTTTTGACAATAATCGGCAGCCGATCCGTCGCAAAGTCTGTAATTTCCACCGGAAATCACAAGCTTTTTTCCATTGACAATACTGTCCGCTATCTTCTCACGCGCCGCTTCATAAATTTCAGTTACAGTGGTTCGCGAGATGTCCATCTGCTTTGCACACTGCTCATGCGTAAGCTTATGAAGATCGATTAAACGAATCACCTCGTATTCGTCCACAGTAAGAATGGTTTTGTCTCCGCAGCATATCCCGCCGGGAGCAAAGCTATCGTAAGCCGGCTCTGAACATATTCTTCTGCACTTACTCGGTCTTGCCATTATTACACATCCCCCGTATTTTAAAATTACGTTTCCGTCATATGTCGAAAATAGTATATCCTAAATTTATAAAAAAATCAATATCAAATAAAAAATTTTCGGTGATAATTTTCAATTTAAACAAATTTCGGTATACCCGATAATGATACCTCTCAAAATTTCAATGATTTTTGCGTGGCCGATTCTCTGGAAATAGCCAAAACTTAGAAATTTGACAGCAGGAATGCTGGTGCTATGCCCCAATTGCGAAAAAAAACAGGCGGGGCTGTCAATGGCGGGTTAAACCCGTTCAGCTTGCCATTGACTATCCTGATTGATTTTACTGTTTCATTTATTTAATCTTCACTTTCAATCGCTTGTTCCATCTTATACAGAATATATCGTGAAAATTTGCCGTCTGGACTACTATCTGAAAAACTTGCTTCTAAATCGTTTTGTACATCATCAACAGACTGTCGTACTTCTGCCTGCTCTTCGGGAGTCATAGCATTCCAACTTTTATTGTCCGCATAAACACATCCGCTCATCATAATTGCAATTATGATGAGCGGAAAACAATTTCTTGATTCTCTTCATTATTCCCATATTATTCTCCTTTTAGAATCCAAACCTTGCCAAAAGTTCAAGCGCAGTAATAAATAGTACTGTAATGATTGCCGTTGCTGCTAATATGAAAATTATGCCTATTGCTTTTTTGTATTCGTGACTCAATTCTTTCTTTTCTGGAGCCGGAACAATTATTTGCTTTTCAGTGCCTAACAGAATATAATCCGCACTTACATGATAGAGTTCTGTCAATTTCACTACATTATCAATTTCTGGTTTCCCCTGTCCCGTTTCCCTTAGTTAAAGATATTGTTGGGTATCTCAAGATGTGTCATTCGATTTTGCCGATAAAGCGGTAGAAGATTTCCACTTCCTGTTCCCGGCTTCCGTCCTCACTTTTGACCGCTTCAT